>CAJTTC010000011.1 GCA_910579295.1 uncultured Christensenella sp.
GGCGGCATACCTCGCTGTACTATTTAATCGAAAACGGCATAGACTTTGAGGACAAGTCCGCCGATACGCTTGCAATCATTATACGGCGCGAGAATACAGAGCGCGTACATAAAGCATTATTAACGCTATCGGACAAGCGGCGCGATTTGGTACGGAAATTCTATTATGAGGAAATGACTATGCGGCAAATCGCAAGTCAAGAGGGCGTATCACATACCGCTATATCGCAACGTATGAAAACGATATGCAAACGCTTACAAAAGCAATTACGCGATTGCAGTATATAATATTACCCGTTCACCCCGTAACGTGTAACGCAAATTCAAGCGTTATGCCGACGGGGTGGACATAGTATTACCTTAGTCCACCCCGTAACACTGTAACACTCTTAGGGTAAAAATGGCAATATGCGGGCGGCGACAGCCGCCCGCAGTGGCAATAAGTTTACTATTACCTTATTGGCACTACGGAACACGGAACGAAAAAGCAAGCCCGCTGTGGGTGGGTTTGGGTGGGGTTATCAGAAATTTATGGAGTATCAAATATGAATAAGACAATGCCGCTCGGAATATCGGTTATCTACTTTAACGACAAAATCAAAAACATTTATGCAAAATTGCCGCCCGATAATGAGCAAGCAAAAAGGCTGTCAAAGCGCATTTATAAAAAAGCTATGACAGCCATTGCAAGCGAACGGGCAAGCCGCGAGGGGTTAGCCCCTTGCGACTAACTGTTTGCCATACAGCGAGTAGTCCGACAGTGGCAATTCAACCGCGCAATACAATTCACGTCGATTTACCTTGTATATTACCGTGTTCGTTTTTGCAGTAAGTCGGTGCACCAAGTCTTAATAGCTTGAACTTCTTTACCGTAAAAAGAACGTTCGGGCTATTCTGTTTAATGGAAGAATTTGAGAACTTCCGAGAATAAAAAATAATCCGATAGAACATTATGTGCTATCGGATTATTTTTTGTTTTCAGATTATTGCGTCGGATTGCGTGTAAGCGGTTAATGAGTTGGCTTTGACCTGAATGCATATATACTTTATTCCTTTGTCCGGTGCGGCAAAAAATTGTCGTTTTGCCGAAGGTGAAATACGAAGAAAATCGCCCGTTTTGATAGTTATCTTTTCACCGTCAATAATAACCAAGCCTTCTCCATCTAATATCGCATATATTTCTTCGTTATTCTTATGCGAATGAATAAAAGGAACATTTGTACCAGCGGGTAAGGTGTTTATGCTTACTTCTGCACCGGTTAGACCGAGTTTGTCGTGAAGTTCAATGCGAGAATCTTCCGTAATGCTGATTTTGTTGTAGTTTTTCATAATGATGCCTCCGAAATGAATTTGTAAATCTATTATACCAAATACCGAAAACCTTTGCCATAATGTTACTTTTTTATTATCTGATAATAGAATAGTAACATAGTTTCATTTTTGAACTATTGACATAATTTCTCATTTCTGCTATACTCTATTAAAATATAAAAGGAAGTAACGCTTATGCTGACTAAAGACGAATTACCCGAATGTCCCGTTGCAACGACTGTTCAACTTATCGGCAACAAATGGAAGCTACTTATTTTACGTAATTTAATGTACGATAGTAAACAACGTTTCAAAGATTTTATCAAAACAATTCCTGCTATAAGCAAAAAGGTTTTAACAGATAACCTTCGTTCTTTGGAAGAAGACAAACTCGTAGAAAGAGAAGTTTTCGCGGAAGTACCGCCACGAGTGGAGTATTCTTTATCGCCGCTTGGACAATCGTTAAAGCCTATTTTGGATGCTATGTACGTTTGGGGAACAAATTATAAAACAAGTGAGTAAAACAAAAACCGCCGATAGAGTTTGTATGGCTCTATCGGCGGTTGCCGTTTCTACTACGAACCTTATTCGAATACTGAATAGGGTTGCGTTTTTATATATTTTAAAAGTAACACGCAAAAATTGAAAGTAACAAAGTACAATATTGATTTTTTAATGTGGTGATAGTATAATTTAGGCAGAGGTACGAATTATGGGTTTTAAAGACAGGTTAAAGAATTTAAGACAACAAAAAGATTTAACTCAACAAGAATTGGCTAATAAAATTTTTGTAAGCAGAAGCACAATTGCAAAATGGGAAAACGGGCTTGGCTTGCCAAGCGATACTAATCTTATAGCATTATGTGATTTTTTTGGCGTTGAAGAAAATTGGCTGTTAGATAGAAATGATTTAAAAGAAGAAATAAAAATGACCAAGTTGCAAAAAAAGACCATAGTAGTTTCAATCTTTGGAATTATCTTTCCAATTATTTTCGTGTTAATTTTATATACTCCGTTATATCACTACTATTATGACCCTAATCTCGTTTATCCTATGGTTTATATGCCACCCATTACCATAGCGAATGTTTCAAATGTAGCGAGTAAAGTAATAGCTTTTTTGATTTGGGGCGCAACCTTTATTTTTTCAGTTTTAAACATTAGCTTGTTTCAATTTAAAAAGAGCACAAAGCGTTATTTATGGATAAATTTAGCAATGACAGTCTTGTCTATAATATTATTTATCGTAATATTCGTTATTTCCATATTTTTAGCAAAACAATTAAATTATTGTCTTCCATTATAAAATACATATTAGAAATGGCACTGTGGCGGGTGCTTGATATTTCCGATATGCGGATGAACGCTGAAAAAGAGCTGAAAAAATTTAAGAATTTTTATTCCGTAAACGGTATTACGGCGCGGTGGAGGGCTGTATTTATACGTCGGAGCAGTAGCGATTTTGTGCGTTCGTTGCGGCATATGTCGGGGGCAATTTAAATTTAACGCTAAAAAAACCGTCCGAGTAAGCATTTTACCCGAACGGTTGAAGTGTTTGAATTAAGTTAAGCTATAACGCTTGCGATAGCCGATTCCGCCGCCTTGGGAAGGAAGCCTGTAATTACGCCGTAGTAGAATGTAAAGCCGATGAGCGCGGCAACGAAAAGTGCAACGATAATCGTAAAAATAAGATTTGTCTTTAAAGCGGCAGCCAAAGCGATTACGCACACAAGCAGTACCGCACCGAACTGCGAAATCCAACCGAGAATTTTTGTGCCGATTTCGGGCATAAAGCTGTAAAGTCCGTTAATGTAGTTAAGCAAAAGAGCGATAACCAAAATAACGGCAAGTATCTGACCTATGGCGCTGAGAAATTTTCCTAAGCCTTTCATTTTATGAACACCTCACTTTTTTGTATTGTCATTATAGCATATGATGTGACAAATGTGCAAGTGTTTTTTTTGATATTTGAATTAAATTGAATGAAAATAAAGTGAAATTTTAACTTTTTATTCCAATTTGGGAGCTGTCGCATCAGATAAATGCTACTTTTTTTGTAAATAAAACCGATTTGTAATGCTTTTTATTGACAAATATGAGGCGTTGCCCTTTAAATTGTTGACATATTATTGCTTAATTGTTAAAATATCTAATGTTATGGATGCGGCGCGCAGGATAAAACGCGGCTCAAAATTCCGTCATAACGTTAAAATCAAATAGATTAAGAGAATAAAGGAAAGAGTGATGATAGAGGTTAGGGAAATCTCCTCGAAAAGGGACAAGAAAAAGTTTTTTAAATTCGTAATAGATTTGTATCGTGACAATCCGCACGCGTGCTGTAATCTTTACGCCGACGAGTTTGCCGAATTCGATCCAAAGACAAACGACGCGTTCCGCTTTGCAGACTGCAAAATGTTTCTTGCTTACAAGGACGGTAAAATCGCGGGCAGAATAGCCGGCATATGGCACAGAGGAGTAAACGAAAAATTCGGCTATAAGCAGTTGCGCTTCACCCGTTTCGACGTGATAGACGATTTCGAAGTGACGAAAGCGCTGTTCGCAAAGCTCTACGAGTGGGCGAAGCAGCTGGGTATGACGGAGATAATCGGACCTATGAGCTTCTCCGACCTCAACGAAGAGGGAATGCTCATCGAGGGCTTCGACCGCGACAGCAATTATATAGAGATTTATAACGCTCCTTATTACGTTGAGCATATGCAAAAGCTTGGCGCGTATAAGGTGGTCGATTGGAATTGCTACGTAATAAAAGCACCCGATAAGCCCAACGAGAGATTGAAACGTCTGAGCGACGCCGTAATGAAGAAGTACGGATACGAAATTCTCGACGTGGCATATTGGCTCAAACACGACAAGAAGAAGCTTAAAGCTTATATTATGGAGGCGCTCGACGTGCTTGACGCGGCGTTTACCAACCTATACGGCACGAGCCCCATAAACGAGAAGCAGAAGAAGAGAGAGATGGACACCATTCTGACAGTGCTCATTCCCGAGCTTGCAACCGTCGTTTTAAAGGACGACAAGGTTGTTGCGTACGGCTTCGTAATGCCGTCTATGAAAGATGTTATGCAGAAGGGGCGGGGGCATATTTTCCCCGGCGGATTAATTCCTTATATCCGCGCAATGAAGCACCCGCAGGTTGCCGATATGCTGAGTATGGCTATCGCTCCCGAACACAACAACAGGGGTATTTCGGCTATCATTATCAACCACTGTCTCGAAGGCGTTATTAAGCTTGGCATAAAGACGCTCGAAGCGGGACCTCAGCTTGAAGAGAACCGTCACATTCAGAACCTCTGGAAGAGCTTTGACGCCGAGCTTGCCAAGAAAGCGCGTTGCTGGGGACTTAAAGTTGAGTAACGGCTTTTGATATATTCCGCAAAAAACGGGCATAAATATATAAAGTATTAAATTTTTTTGGAGCGGACGTGGAGGATAAGGATAAGCAGTTTAAAACTCAATCTGACGGCGGACAAACAGCCGAACAGCCTCCCGTAATCTCGGAAGAGGGCGCTAAGGAAAGCGTTAAAAGCGAAGGAGTAACGGAAGCGACAGCGCCTGCTCCGCAGAAGAAAAAGCGCGGAGCTAATATCTTCTGGAATATTTTCCTCGTCGTTATAATAGCCTTCGGCATACTGTCTATGTTCGGCATAGTAAACGAAATAGACCCCTCGCAGGGCGCGTCGTTCGGCGAGGTTATTCGCGGGGCAAGTCCTGCTTTCTTCGCCGTGCTTATCATAGTCATACTTATGATTATGGTTTTAGACGTCGCTAAGTACTGCATAATATCCAAAACCGTTACGGGTAAAGTAAGTCTTGCCACCTCGGCGAAAACCAATTTTTTGGGCAGGTATTACGATGCGGTAACGCCGTTTGCGACAGGCGGTCAGCCTATGCAGATTTACTACCTCAGCACTAAGGGGATAAGCGGCGGAAACGCTACGGCTATGGTGCTCATCAGGTACTATTCGAGCATTATGTGCTGGATTTTGCTGGGCGGCGCGCTTATGATTGCGGGCGCGGCTAAGGGCGTTCTGGACGGGGTGAGCGGCGGCACAATTCTCAAAATTACGGGTTGGATAGGCATAGGCATAAATCTGCTTATTCCCATATTCGTCACCCTGTTTCTTATTCTGCCGAAGTTTATGCAGAAGCTGACTACGGGTATAGTTAAGCTCGGGCATAAAATAAAGATAGTTAAGGACGTTGAAAAGACGACGGCTAAGGCGACAAAGGTCGTTTCCGACTTTAAAAATTCCTTTAAAGTTATGGCGACAAACCCCGTCGGCTTGATACTGTTGATAGTAGTCAGTCTTGCGGAATCATTCTTTACGTTTTCAACGCCGTTCTTTGTAATGAAAGCGTTTTCGTGCAACGTCGACGGAATGCTGTTCACGGTAATGTCGCTCAATTCGTTTGCAACTTTCGGCGTGTCGTTTATTCCCACCCCCGGCAACTCGGGCGTAGTGGAGGGCATGGGCGCGTTGGCGTTCTCTGCGGCGGCGGGCGCAACGCTTGCGTGGGCGGTGCTCACCTGGCGCTTATCCGTGTTCTATCTCTATATTTTAATCGGATTGGGTATAACGGTTTTCGACGTCATAATGAAGAATATCAAATATAAAAAATTAAAGAACGGCTCGATTAATAAAGATAGCAATGATAAATTATAACTAAATCTTTTTGGGTAAAAATTAGGGCGTGACCGTCAGTCACGCCTTTTTATATTTTTAAAAATTGAGAGAGTGTACTAACCCTTGCCTTCCCCTTAGGAGTGAGGAAGCCGAGAAAAAAGTACAAGTTACTTGCACGCCAACTTGGGAAAGTGTGAGGATATGTGCAATCCTATCTTGCCTTCCTCCTTGCTTTTAAGGGGAAGGTGGAGCGCAGTGACGAATGAGGAATAAATATTCAATTAATGCAAAATTAACGTGCGTTTTTAAGCTCGGGGAAGCGGGTGCATAACAGATCGAATATCAGCCGCGCGGTCTGCTCCGAACCGTAATTTTCATATTGAGCTTCCGCGGCTTGTTTCAAGGGGGACAGCTTTTGCGGGTCGTTAATAAATTCCTCTATCTTGTCTACGACCTTTTTCGCGTTGAATATTTTCAGAGCCGTCTTTACGCTCCTGACGTAATATTCTCCGTTTAGCTTCTCGATACCGCTTGCGTACTTAGTGACGATTTGCGGCACGCCGAAAAAGCACGCCTCGGCAAATACGTTCGCTCCGCTCTTGCCGCAGAAGAGGTCGGCGGCTACCATATATGAAGACATTTTGTCTGTAAAATCCACGGGGTGTAAAACGCAGTGCTTGCCGTTTTTCCAGCTGCTCATCTCCTTAAACAGCTCCTCGTTTCTGCCGCATATGGGAATAAGCGTAACGTTTAAATCGCGGTCTAAGGCGCGGCGGCAGATTTCCGTCATTTTACCTATGCCGTATCCACCCTCGGCAAGCATAACGGTGAATTTGTCCGGGTCTAAGCCGAGGCTTTCGCGCATAGCTCGCTTGTCGCGGGGGACTTCAAACGCCCTGTCGTCAATAAGCGTTGTGACGCACTTTAAGTTGTCGGGAGTATATCTGCGGCTGTATTTTTCAAGTGCCTCTTCATAGCCCGCCTTTGTGGGTACGAGCGTCAAATCGCACGGGTAGTTGAATATGGGGTACAGGCGCGCGTCGGGGCAGTAGAGCACCGTCAGCGGGTTTACGTCGCTCTTTTTGGCGAAGTAGTTGGTCGACCAATGAGTGCTTACGACAAGGTCGGGGGCGAGCTCGTTCATGCGTGCAACGGCGGGCTTGTGAGTGCCTGCCTGTAAGCAGTTGGCGGAAGCGGAGTTCGACAGTCGGGCTCCGAAGATATCCATACTCAGCGTCATTAAAAATCCATACGTACGGTTGCGGTTGGAATCTACTACGGATTTGCACATTTTTCGCTCGAATTCCTGTAACGCCTTGTTTTCGCTGTCGGCAAAAAACTTGATGTCGCGGCAGTCGCAAACGTCGCCGTAAAGCTGTTTAAACTTTTTGGCAATCGCCCTCATCGGAGCAATATGTCCCATTCCCGCTTCTACGTAGGGGAACAGTACTATCGGCTTTTTCATAAAAATAGCTCCTGCAAAGTATATATAAATTTTACTAAATCTGCGTGTTAAAGTCAAGTCCGTTGAAGTGCGTGAGCGATATAATATACAAAAAGTATGTGTAAAAGATAAAAAGAACGTGATAAAAGAGCGGCGTAAATTTTATGTAAAAATATATTGCATATACTTAAAAAGTGTGATATAATAATATGCAGTACGGAGCATTGCGTTTATTTTAACACAAAAAAATCTACCCCGTACCCGAAATTTATTGAAGAGGAGACTATGGACGACCCATCTAAGCGACGAGGTATAGATACGGAAAGTCGCTTAAAACCGACAGATACGCCCGAAAAAATTTTGCGGGCGCATTTTACGTTAAATATTATCCTGCTTCGGCTTTGAGGAGTTGGCTTTAAAACCAATTTTTTAATGAGAACGGAGGATATATGAACGAACCGCAAAATATAGTACTTTTAATAGTAGTAATAATATGTATTTTACTTTCGGGATACTTTTCGGCAACCGAAACGGCGTTTACTGCGATTAATAAAATAAGACTGCGCGCCAAAGCAGACGACGGCGACAAGGGCGCAAAGCGTGTGCTTAAACTTTCAGATAATTACGACAGGTTGCTTACGACGATATTGATAGGCAACAACGTAGTTAATATACTTGCCTCTTCGCTCTTTACTTTGCTTTTAACAAAGCTCATCAAAGACGAGGGGTTGGCAACCACGCTGTCCACCGTAATTCTTACCGTGGTAGTGCTCATCTTCGGCGAGATAACGCCCAAGACCTTGGCAAAGGAGTTCCCCGAGGGGTTTGCAAGATTTTCCGCGCCCGTAATCAGTGTGCTCGCGTGGATACTCTTTCCCTTCACGTTCCTGTTCGGCTTGTGGAAGAAGCTGATGCTTAAAATCTTCAAGCACAGAGAGGACAACGCCATAACCGACGACGAACTCAAAATTATGGTCGAGGAGGCGGAGCAGGAGGGCGGAATAAACGCGCAGGAAAGCGACCTTATCCGCAGTGCCATAGAATTCAACGACCTCGAAGCAAAGGACATACTCGTGCCCAGGGTCGACGTCGTAGCTATTGACTGTAAAACGCCCCTTGAAGAGGTGGATAAAATTTTCCTCGAAACGCGCTATTCGAGATTGCCCGTGTACAAGGATACCGTCGATAACATTATCGGCATTCTGCACGAAAAGGACTTTATAAAGCAACGTCTGGACGGCAAATTCTCGCTTGAAAAGGCGTCGAAGCCCGCTGTGTTCGTCGTTTCTACAACCAAAATAAGCGCCGTATTACAGCAGTTACAGAAAAACAAATCGCATATGGCTGTCGTTTCGGGCGAGTTCGGCGATACCGTGGGCATAATAACTATGGAGGACATTTTGGAGGAGCTTGTCGGCGAGATATGGGACGAGCACGACGAGGTGTTGTCCGATATAACGCAGGTCAGCGAGAGCGAATACAAGGTGCTCGGCAGTACGTCTGTCAACGATTTAAGCGACTATTTCGACCTCAGCTCGATTGAGAGCGATAGCGCGACGGTCGGCGGTTGGGTTATTGATATGCTCGGCAAAGTGCCCGATATGGGCGACGAGCTGACGTTTCAGAATTTGCAGATAACCGTTGCCAAAACGGAGTTCAGAAGAATTACCGAGCTTAAAGTTGTAATTCTTGCCGATACCGAGGAAAAGAAGGAAGAAGAGTAATTTTTCCCTCTAAACGGGGGAAACTAATAACAAATAAAATAATCAGGAGATAAAAAATGGCAAAGATAACCAAGGATACTTTGATAGTAGACTGCTTGAAAATCAATCCTAACAGCGCGGAAATTTTACAGGCTGTAGGTATGCACTGCATAGGTTGCGCTATGGCTCACGGCGAAACTATCGAAGAAGCCGTTTACGTTCACGGCAACGACCTCGACAAATTGCTTGCTAAGCTCAACGAGGGCATAGAGGACTGACAATATTTAAACTTATCTTAAGAAGAACGGCGTACAGCCGTTCTTTTTTTATGGTGAAAAGGTACGTGCGCCTAGTTTTGCTTCCCTGACTTAATTGCGGAAGCCGAGGGGGGCGCTATACCCAAAACTTGCTTTGATTTTAAGGGTGGAAGGTGGCGCGAAGCGACGGATGAGGGATAAAAGGCAGCCGAGAGTATGTAGCTGTATACAATTGCCAATAATGGCAAAATCTTTGCATTGATTAAATAAGCGTTTCATTGTATAATAAGAATGTGCAAAGGAATTAATATGAAAAGAAACAAAAAACACATAGCAATTTTATCATTATTGACAGCATTTACATTGTGCGGCGGAACGCTGTCTGCGTGCGCCGCGAAAAAAGAGGAAGCGTTTGTTCCTCCCGTAGATATTGAAGAGGAAGAGGGCGGCGACACGAACTTTTCGCAAGAGCCCGGAATTTCCGAAAACGAGCCTGCGGAAGAAGTGACAAAGCCCAACACGGGCGCGCCGGAATTTACTCAACCCGAGGAAAAAAAGGCGGAGTATATCTGCGTAAATGTGAGCGGCGTGAATTTACGAGCGGGCGCTGGAACGGACTACGCCTGCGTCGGCACTGCGGAAGAGGGCACTCTGTACATATACTGCGGGCGTACGGGTAATTGGTACAAGACGTATTATAAGAATAGAACGGTGTACATAAGCGCTAAATATTGTACGATTGTGCAGATGGACAAGAGCGCAAACTCCGAAATAGAAGACGTCATTGCCGAGGGGTGCAAATATATGGGCGTGAAGTACGTCTACGGCGCTACTCGCTATCATAACGGCTCGGGCAAGTTGCTTTCGGGCTTTACTACGACGGCGTTCGACTGCTCCTCGCTTATGCAATACATCTTTAAAATGGGAGCGGGCATTAACTTGCAGGTAAATACGCGCACGCAGATTTATCAGGGTACGACGGTCAAAAAGAGCGCGTTGAAGAGGGGCGATCTGATTTTCTTTACAAACGCAAGCCGTAAAGACAACACGGGTATAGAGCGCGTCGGTCACGTCGCCCTGTATCTCGGGGATAACTACATTCTGCATACCGCTTCGGATTATGCTAAAATCGAGCAGATTTCTTCTACGCGCTGGGGCTACTATATTCAGACGCAGAGAATGCTTTAACAGGCGCATACTACGGGGGCAATTGAAAAAATTCCCCGCATTGAACGAGCGGACAAGGAGAATAATGCAAATTTAAAAAAGTAACGGGCGCGGATTGAAAAATCCGCGCTCGCCGTTCTACCCAAAAGGGAGTAATTTATAAATCGTCTACGTCCTGTATAGGCTTTTCGTATATGTCCTTACAAGTGCCCGTATAGCTCCCGAAAGGGTCGTCAAAGCTATAAAAACTATTATTTGCTGTTCTTAGTGCTTTTGGAAGAGCCGCAGTTCTTGTTCGACTGCTTGTTCTGCTTGTTTTCAGTGTTGTTAGCCTTCTTCATACATTCTCCTTTTTGTAAGGAACGTTAAGCGCAACAAAACCCTGACTTGACTTGCACAAAGGGCAAACCGTCCACGCCTCCTTAGAGGTGTGCATATGCCCGCATTCTTTGCAGACGTACAAAATCGGACTTTCGTTTTTGTAGAGATTGCCGCTCTCCATAGCCTCATGCAGATAGTCAAAAATCTGCTGATGGTGTTTCTCAACATTCGCCGTAAGCTTGAAAAGCCCCGCAATATCCGCAAAACCCTCTTTAGCCGCTATCTCGGCAAAGGCAGGATAAATTCTTTCGTGTTCGTTCCTCTCGTCCTCAGCCGCAAGTCGCAGCATCTCGCATAAATCGCCCGTATGATAGGGATATCCCGCGTCGATTACAATGTTGTCGAGCTTCTGTCCACGCTTGGTAAGTTCCTCAAAAAATCTTCTTGCGTGTACCGTTTCGTTTTTGGCAAGCATCTTAATTTCGTCTGCCAAAGCGATATAACCCTGCGCGGTTGCCTCCCTTGCAATGAGCTGATAGCGCATTCCCGCCTGACTTTCGCCGGCAAAACTGCGTGCAAGGTTTAAATAAGTCTGTGTTTCGTCAAATTGCATAACCTTCCTCCGTGCAATTATCTTGCGCAGAATACGTCAGGTTATACATTGCCGTCGGTTGGAAGAA
Organism: uncultured Christensenella sp.; assembly: GCA_910579295.1. Taxonomy (GTDB): domain Bacteria; phylum Bacillota; class Clostridia; order Christensenellales; family Borkfalkiaceae; genus Coproplasma. Next base: position 11,532 of record CAJTTC010000011.1, read on the forward strand.
TTTAGCTTTTGTCCTTATCGCTTACAGTAAGCCGGGGCGCGTCCCCGCCGTGTACGAAATAGCCGTATTTCTTTCTGTGGCACATAAACAGGGTAAAGGTTATTGTTATGGCGAAGAGCTCGGCAAATACGTTAGCCGCCCAAACTCCGTCCAAGCCCCAGATAAGGGGCAACAGCAAAACGCCGGCTACCTGCAACACGAGCGTCCTCATAAACGATATTACAGCCGAAATAAGCCCGTTGTTCAGCGCCGTGAAGAAAGCCGAGCCGAATATGTTGAAGCCCATAATCAGGAATATAAACGAGCAGATGAAGAAGCCGCGCCGCGTCATAGCAAACAGCGCTTCGTCCTTGCCCACGAATATATACGGCAGAGGGTAGTTGAGCGCGACCGACAGCACGAACATCGAAACCGAGCACACGGCAATGATGATAAGGCTCTGTTTGAGCACATTGTTCAGCTCTTTCTTGTCCCCAGCGCCGTATTTATAACCTATAATCGGCGTAACGCCTATCGAATAACCTATGAATATCGAGCAGAAAATGAAGCAGACGTACATCATAACGCCGTACGCCGACACGCCGTCCTTGCCCGCAAAACTGATAAGCTGGTAATTATACAGAATGTTTACAACCGACAGGGAGAGCTGGGTCATCATCTCCGAAGAGCCGTTTGCGCACGCCTTTAAAAAGGGAAGGAATTTAAGGAGCGGCTTGCCCAGATAGAGTACGCCGTTGCGTTTGACGGCAAAATAGATTATGGGAACTATACTGCCGACAGCCTGCCCCAGAACCGTGGCGAGCGCCGCGCCGAGCAATCCCATTCTGAACCCGGCGACGAAAACCGCGTCAAGAACGGCGTTTGTCACTCCTGCGCCGACTATCACTGCAAGCCCGAGCTTGGGCTTTTCGGCAAGCGCGAAAAAGCTCTGAAACACGTTTTGCAACATAAACAGAGTTATTCCGCAAAGGTTAACCGTGCCGTACAGCACGCATTCCTCCAATATGCCCTCCTGTTCGGCTTTAAGCAGAATGGCGAGGGGGCGGACGGTCAACACGCCGACGACAGTCATAACCGCGCCTAAAATTACCGTCGCATAGACGAGCAGTGAGAAAATGCCGCGCGCCTTTTCGTTATCGCCCTCGCCGAGCGTCTTGGATATGAGCGCGCTGCCGCCCGAGCCTATCATAAAGCCTATCGAGGCGAAGCCCATTAATACGGGCATAATTAAATTGACAGAGGCGAAAGCCGTCTGCCCTGCAAAATTGGATACGAATATGCCGTCTACCACGCCGTAGATAGAGGTAAATACCATCATAAATACGGCGGGCAGAACGAATTTAATCAGATTTTTATAGGTGAAGTGTTGTGCAAATTCCGAAGTCATTTTTTAGAATGTAGCAGTTTATTCAGTTTGTTCGTGAAATCTCCGTTATGAGGTCGGCAAGCTTGGGTATAATAGCCTTTATGTCAATATTGGAGGTGTTCAGCATTAAGTCATAGCCGTCCTTATCGCCCCAGGGGAGAGAGCTCAGCAAATCGTGCAGTTTGGCTCTGCCCTTGTCGATTTCCTTAAACCTCTTTAAGAGCTTCTTGTCGCTCAAATCCTCGCCCTCGTGTTCGCGTTCGCGGCAACGCTTAATCTTTGACTGGCTGTCGGCGTAGACGAAAATCTTTACGGGGTGGAAGTCCGCGGCGATAACATCGGCGCACCTGCCGACGATAACGCAATCGCCCTTTTGCGCAATGGCTTTTATAACCTTTTGCTGAGCTACAAGCACGTCGGTGACGGTGTTGGGGGTAGTTGCCGTGAGGGGCATAGTGTGCGCAAAGCTGAAAGCAAAGTTGGCAAATCCGCCCTTTTCAAGCACCTGCGCAACGTAGTCCTCGTTGAGCGACGATTGACCGGCTATCTCCGTTATCAGCTCCCTGTCGTAATACTCTAAACCGAGGGCGTCGGCAAGTCTTTTGCCTATCTCGCGTCCGCCGCTTGCAAATTGTCTTGAAATTGTGATAATCATAAAATACCCTCCTTAAAAAAACAGCCCGAGCAGTTATCTACCCGAGCGCACTCGACGTCTTTTCCGACGTGCGTAATTGCGATTACGCGTCCTCCGATGACTTATTGATTTTAGCTTACGCTCCGACGACCTTTCGGTTAAGCCTGCGCAACGTCTGCCGTTACGTATATTATAGCCTTAAATGCAAAATTTGTCAACAGTCATTTTTTATTCTTTGGGGAAAAGCGTCTTTAACATCGTGCCCACGTAGAGTACGGGAACGACGCTTATTTTGTCGGCGTATTTGGCTACGGACTTCATATTTTTTGCGGGCAACAGCACGCGTTTAAAGCCCATTTTTACGCACTCCTGCACGCGCTTTTCCGCATATTGGACGGCGCGGACTTCGCCCGTTAAGCCGACTTCTCCGAACACTGCGGTAAACTTGTCGACGGGGCGGTCGAAGTAGGAGGAGGCAAGCGCGGCGCACAGGGCAAGGTCGCATGCGGGCTCGTTTAGCTTTATTCCGCCCATAACGTTAATGTATACGTCCTGCGAAGAGAAATGCAGGTTGCAACGCTTTTCGAGCACGGCTAAGAGTAGAGCGAGCTTATTGTAATCCACGCCGAGGGACATTCTCCGCGGCTGACCGAAGCCCGTCTTTGTGATAAGAGCCTGCAACTCGACGTTCATACAGCGGTTGCCCGTCTGCGAGGGGGTTACGGCACAGCCGGCTTCTTCGCCGCGGCTCTCGGAAAGGAATATGCCCGAATAGTCGTTGACGGCGATAATTCCCTCGCCCGTCATCTCGAAAACGCCCACCTCCGAAACGTTGCCGAAGCGGTTCTTCACGGCGCGCAAAATGCGATAGTTCTCGCAATTCTCGCCCTCGAAATAGAGCACCGTGTCCATAATATGTTCAAGCACCTTAGGACCTGCAAGCGCGCCCTCCTTGGTTACGTGACCTATTATAAAAAAGGTTATATTGCGGCTCTTTGCAATGCGCATAAGCTTTGTCGCGCACTCGCGCACCTGTCCGACCGAGCCCGAAGACGAGGAGAGGTCGTCGGTGTACACAGCCTGAATACTGTCGATTACGCAAAATTCAACGCCGTCAAGCTCGCTCTCCAGACTGTCTATGCACGTGCGGTTAACGAGCAGCATATCGTCGCCGCCCGCGTTAAGTCTGTCGCAACGCATTTTTACCTGCGAACAGCTCTCCTCAGCCGAAAAATAGAGCACCTTGTGTTTTTTGGAAAGGTGAGCGGCTATCTGCGTGAGTATGGTTGATTTGCCTATGCCGGGGTCGCCGCCGAGAAGGACGAGAGAGCCCGCCACAATGCCGCCGCCAAGCACGGTGTCGAATTCGGATATGCCCGAGGATACGCGGTCGTACCGCTCATAGGTTATTTCAGAGAGCGGTTTTGCGGAGGGGTGACAGTACAGCGCGCGCTTTGTGCTCTCCGCAGTGGGCGCGGGCTTGACGATCTCTTCCGCCATAGTATTGAATTGTCCGCATGAGGGGCATCTTCCGAGCCACCTCGGGCTCGTCGCGCCGCACTCGCTGCACACATAAATTGTATTATTGTTTTTTGCCAAGGTCTTTACCTCATTTGTTTTTAAGCGCGGCGACGCAATATACGCATATACCGCGTTTTTCGCCTACATAGCCCAAGCCCTCGCACGTGCCCGCCGCTATCGCAACGCGCTCTCTTGAAGCGCCCGTAAGCTGTTGAACGCGGGATATCATGCCGTCAATGTGAGGGGAGAGGCGGGGCTTTTCTGCTTGAACGGCTATCGACAGACCGTCCACGACGTATCCCCTTTCGCCGATTAGCTCTACGACTTTCTTTAAAAGCTCGCCGCTGTCCGCGCCCCTGTAAGCGGGGTCGGAGTCGGGAAAATACCGCCCGATATCGCGCAAGCCCGCCGCCGACAGTATCGCGTCCATAACGGCGTGCAGAGCAACGTCGCCGTCGCTGTGCGCTATAAGTCCCTCGTCGCACGGCACTTTAACGCCGCAGAGCATAATAAAATCCTGCTTCTTTCCGAAAGCGTGTACGTCTACTCCGTAGCCGATTGCGCAACCGTCGGTTTTTACGGCGCTTACAACGTTGGCTTCAAGTCCCTCGAAGTCCTCTTTAAAGGTGAGCTTTCTGTTTGCCGCGCTCCCGTGAGGACAGATACGGGCGGGGGAAATATAGCGGGAATATACCGACCCGTCGTCAGTGTACTCTCCGCCGTCCGCCATAGCCCTGTCATACGCCGCCTTGATATCCTTTGAGTAAAATCCCTGCGGGGTCTGAACGGCGAAAACCGTATTTCGCACGGGGATATTGTCTATCCAACCGTCGTTTGCAACTACTACCGTGTCCGTGGACGGCATAGCTGTTACGCCGCTTCCGAACTCCTTAACGCTTTCTATACAAGCTATGTATTGCTCAACGGAGGTAAAGGGGCGCGCGCCGTCCTGAATGAGCACAATATCTCCCGTGACGCATTTAAGCGCGTTGTAAACGCTCTCCGTGCGCGTGCTTCCGCCCTCGACCGTCTTTCCGACGAAAGGCGCGCAAACAGCCGTTATCTCCGCCATATCACGGGGTGTAGCCGTAACTATCAGCTCACCGAGGCTGTCGCCGTTACGCTCTAAGAGGGGCACAAGACGGTTAATTCCCGCAACCGTGTAATACAGCGCGTTCGCACCCATAAACGGCACAAGCAGTTTGTTTCTGTCAAATCCCGCGCGTTCGCCCTTGCCCGCCGCGCATACGATAACGCTTATCTTCATTCCGCACTGCCGTCGGAGGGAGCGGGCTGCTCTTTAACTTCCGTCTGTTCCGCGGGCGCGGCTTGGTTGGCGGGGGAGGATATGCCCACGACGTCGTTTACGGGCAGTGAAAAGGCAATGCCCTGTCCGTCCGTTTTTAAGCCTGCGTTGCGGTACAGCGCGTGCAGAACGGCGTCCTTAATGGAGGTAGGCACAAGTATCATAACTATTTCTTTGTCGGGCTGAATGGTTATATGGAAGTACTTTTCGGCTTCTTTATTAGCCGTGCCGCGGGCGTGAATGACCGTGCCTCCGCGCGCGCCCTCTTCACGGGCGGCGTCCATAACGACGTCGGAGTATCCCGCGTTTACTATACACAAAATGACTTCGTAATCCGACATTTATTTGTCCTCCTTGACAACCGTCTTGTTGTTGCTTAAAAATCCGAATAGCAGTTTGCCTATCACGCTCGTTACGGATATCGTAAATGCAATGCCCTTGCCGTTTTTTACCGTGTTGAATTTTTCTTCGAGAGTATGCAACGCGTCGGGCAGTTTGTTCTCCTGAATAATGCTCAATATCACGACCTTTTCCGTGTCCGTCAAGCCGAGATAGCGCAAAGTTTTGGCGTCCGCCGTGCCGTTGGCAAGCGCTACGGTCTGCATATTTACGTCGAACGACTGTATTAAGTCGGTGTAATATTCCGCCTTACTCCTTGCGACGACGGTGACAAGCAGTTCAAGTCGGTTTGAAGTTACCGTGTTGGTGTTCGCCGCTGTCTTAACGGCTTTTCTTTTTTCTTTGATTTTAAATTTGTCGGGCATAATTCTACCTCGTAATTGGCGTTATTTAAAGTAAATAATCTGTTCGTCGTCGGCGGCGATAATGCGGCGCATAGTAATCTTTGCCCGCACCTTAGCCGACATAACCGCCTTAAAGCCGAGCAGCTGAATCGTGATAAGGGGCGTCATCGCGACCATTGCCACAACGCCGAAAGCAAGTCCGTAGATACTTTGGTAGTGTCCGCCCGTTCCGTTCGCTTCCAAAATTACGCCGCCCGCGCCGATAATGAGCGGGAGGATAAAGCTCGACGTGAGCGGACCGCTTGCAACGCCGCCCGAGTCGAAGGCTATCGCCGTGTAAATCTTTGGAACGAAGAACGAAAGCCCGAGCGAAATGAGATAACCGGGGATAAGATAGAACAAAATCGAGAAGTTGAAAATCATTCTTATCGCCGAAAGACCTATGGATATGCCCACGGCAACGGACAGCGCGACGAGCATCTCGATCTTTTTAACGCCGCCGTTTGTTATCTCTTCGACCTGTTTATTGAGGACGTGTACGGCGGGCTCTGCAAGGACGACCACCATACCGAGTATCAAGCCGAGCACGACGAGAAGCGTTTGGTTCGACTGAGCAATCTGAGTGCCTATCTTAAAGCCTACGGGCATAAATCCGACTTTTACGGCAATGAGGAATATGACGAGCCCGAAGAACGTGTAGCCAATTCCTATCGCAATCCGTATCAGCTTCTGCTTGGGAAGCTTTAAAACGGTAAACTGTAAAACGAGGAAGAACGCCACGATCAGTGCAAGCGCAAGCGCGACTTCCTTCACCGTGTTTAAAACCGTCAGTCCGAAGTTAGAGCCTATGTAATTGCCTATCTCATAAATGGAGGTGTCGTAGCTTCCGAGCTCGCCGCTTGTCGTAAGCGAAAGCGCCATTACGGCAATGATAGGACCTGCGGAACAGAGCGCAATCAGACCGAATGAGTTTTCGTTTGCGTCGCGCCCGCCTATTGTCGCCGAAATGCCCACGCCGAGCGCCATTATAAACGGTACGGTTATAGGACCTGTCGTAACCCCGCCCGAGTCGAACGACAAAGGGATAAGCCCGAGCTTGCCGTTTTCCGCCATAATCGCGCACAGCGCAAACAGCATAAGATAGAAAAACATTACAAGCGACGACAAGTCCTTGTGGAAGATTATTTTGAGCACGGCTATCACGAGGAAAATTCCGACGCCCACGCCGACGGTTATTATCAGCAGCCACTTGCCGACCGTTCCGCCGCCCGGCATAATATCTTTAACCTGTTCGCCGAGAACGGAGAGGTCGGGCTCTGCAACGGTTATCAGCAAGCCCATAACAAAGCAGACGGAGAGGAGCACGAGCACCTTCTTGCTCTTCGTCAGACCCGAACCGACGTGCTCGCCCATAGGAGTCATTGCAAGGTCTGCGCCGAGGTTGAAGAGGGCTATGCCCAAAATCAGCCCGACGGCGGACAATACGAACGCTACAGTCTCCGTCGTCGTAAGCGTGGCGAGCGGAGTAAACGAAATTATCAGCACTATGACGGTTACGGGTAAAACCGAAACAACCGCCTCTTTCAGTTTGGAGAGTAATATTTTCAACATAGGGCTTTATCCGACCTTGTTCCGAGTATGATTTGCGCGGGCGCTTTTTTTCTGCGCGCGCGCTTGATATCCAATATATGATATCACAAAAATTTCGCGCTTGCAAAGAAATAAGCGCGTTAATCGTTTACAATTTCGTAAAGGGAGGCGGCTTCGTCCTTTTTAACCGTTTCCTTAACGTTTAAAATTCTGAACTTCAAAACGCCGCTCGCGTAGTCTATTTCAACCACGTCGCCCACCTTGACGGGGTGGGAGGGCTTGACCTCTCTGCCGTTTATTATTACCTTGCCGCCGTCGCACGCCTCGCGCGCAACAGTACGCCGCTTCAATATTCTCGATACCTTTAAAAATTTGTCTATGCGCATAAAAAACTCCTTTCGCTTATTCGGAGGATTTGCCCGACGCGATTATATTAAAAAAATAAAAAAGCTTCGATTGGCAAAAATTGCTTGACAGCTTTCGTTGACTGTTTTATAATACTATTCTGTATTACAATGCGCTTAATGCCCTTATCTGCATTTTTATCAGCCGAACGGCTTGTTAAATAATGTCGGGAAAGGTCGCTCAACGCAGTAAATTATACATTATTCTATTAAATATGTAAAGGGTTACGGGCAAATTCTTTCAAGCGAAAAAATATTTTTGCGGCGGATTGCTTGTCAAGAGGGCGAAAAAAATTTTTTTCAGCCCGCCTCACTACCGCTGAATAAAGATTGCGGCGGGAGGTCGAAGCCCTTAAAACCGTACGGCTTACTTTCCGACCCGAGGGAAAGAAACCGACGGGAAACTAATTTCCGAAACGTAAGATTTTTTGCGGTGAAAAGATATAAACGCATAATCGCCAACACGTGAAATAAATAATCAAGGAGTAAGTATTTTAATGAATTTACCCGTTCACAGGTATGGCAAAACCGAGAGAAGAAAGTTCGGCAAAATCAACGAGGTTATCGACATTCCCGACCTTGTTGAAATTCAGAAGGCGAGCTATTCGACTTTCATTGACGAGGGCATAGGCGAGGTTTTCGAAGATTTTTCGCCCATTACGGACTATTCCGACCACTTCGAGCTCTATTTCCTCAATCATTGGTTTGACGAGAAACCAAAGTACGACGAAAAGGAGTGCCGCAACCGCGACGCAACGTACGCGCTTCCCCTGCACGTCAAGGTAAGGCTCGTAAACAAGGTAAAGGACGAGGTTATCGACCAGGACGTCTTTATGGGCGAGTTCCCCTTAATGACGGACAGCGGTTCGTTTATAATCAACGGCGCGGAGCGCGTTATCGTATCTCAGCTCGTCCGTTCCCCCGGCTCGTACAACGCTATGGAGAGGGACAAGACGGGCAAGGAAATGTACGGCACGACCGTTATCCCCAACCGCGGCGCGTGGCTCGAATTCGAGCAGGACGCTCAGGGCGTACAGTGGGTACACGTCGACAGAAAGCGTAAAATCTGTTCCACCGTTCTTTTAAGGTCGTTGGGCTTCGGCTCTGACAGAGCGCTTATGGATTTGTTCGCCGACGACAAGATGATTGAAAATACCATTGCCAAGGACTCCACCAAGTCCGAGAGCGACGGTCTTATCGAGCTTTACAGAAGGCTCCGTCCCGGCGAAGTTCCAACGGAAGCTTCCGTCCGTCAGCACCTCAACAACCTCTTCTTCGACCAGAGAAGATACGACGTTGCAAAGGTCGGCAGATACAAATTCAACAAAAAGCTCAATCTCGCATACCGTCTGCACGGCTGTAAGCTTGCCGACGACATATTCAACCCCGAAACGGGCGAGATTATTGCAAAGGCGGGCGAAACCGTTTCCGACGATAAGGCGGTTGAAATTCAGGACGCGGGCATTAACGAAGTGTTCGTTCTCGTTTCCGACCGCGAGCAGGGCGAGATAAGGCACAAGATTATTGCCAACAATACGGTTAATTTCAGCGCGCTTTCCCCGAAGAGCGCAAAGACTTTCGGGCTTCTTCCCACCGTATATTATCCCAACTTCGCGTTTATGAAGAAGATTGCCGAGGAATGCAGATCGGCTTCGTGCGAGGACGTGGCAAGCAAGTATATCGACGAAATCAACGCTCTTTACTACACCGTAGAGATCGAGGAAGCCGAGGACGAAAAGCCCGAGGAGAAGAAGAACCGCGAAAAGCGCAGAGAACAGCGCATAAGATTTGTCGAAGCCTGCAAGGTGTTCGCTCACCTGTTGGAGAGCGACAAGGACGTGCTCGACGCCGACGAGAAGAAGGCTATTAAGCCCATAATCGAAAAGCTCAACCACAAGCACATTACGGTCGACGATATCGTTGCGGCGATTTCCTCCAACATAGATTTGCAGTACGGCATAGGCACTATCGACAACATCGACCACCTCGGCAACCGCCGCGTGCGTTCGGTGGGAGAGCTGCTTACAAACCAGCTCCGCATAGGTATATCCCGTCTTGAAAAACTCATAAAAGAGAGAATGGCAACGCAGGACGCAATGAGCGTTACCCCCTCGGGACTTGTCAACGTCCGTCCCGTATCTGCGGTTATAAGGGAGTTCTTCGGCTCTTCACAGCTCTCGCAGTTTATGGACCAGACGAACCCCGCGGCAGAGCTCACGCACAAGCGTAAGCTGTCGGCGTTGGGCCCCGGCGGTCTTAACCGCGACAGAGCGACGTTCGAGGTGCGCGACGTTCACCACTCGCATTACGGCAGACTGTGCCCCATAGAAACCCCCGAAGGTCAGAACATAGGTCTTATCTCTTCGCTTGCGACCTTCTCCAAGGTCAACGAGTACGGCTTTATTATGAGCCCGTACAGAAAGGTCATAAAGGACGAAAACGGCGTTGCTACCGTGACCGACCACGTAGACTATCTCACTGCGGACGAAGAGGATAAATACATTGTGGCGCAGGCAAACGAGCCGCTCGACGAAAACAACCACTTCATCAACGCGCACGTAGGCTGCCGTCATCAGGATTTGATTACGCAGCTCACGCCCGACCATATGGACTATATGGACGTCAGCCCCAAACAGCTCGTTTCGGTTGCTACGGCGCTCATTCCTTTCCTTGAAAACGACGATACCAACCGTGCGTTGATGGGCTCGAACATGCAGCGTCAGGCTGTTCCCCTTATGAAGACGGAGAGCGCGATTGTCGCAACGGGTATAGAGGCGGCTATTGCGAGGGACAGCGGCGTTATAGTACGCGCAAAGAACGCGGGCGTCGTTGTCGGAAGCGCTTCCGACTGCATCAGGATAAGAGAGGACAACGGCTTAGTCGTTGAGTACAAGCTCAAAAAGTTCGAGCGTTCCAATCAGAACACGTGCTTAAATCAGCGCCCCATAGTCAACACGGGCGACAGAGTGGAGGCGGGTGAAATTATAGCCGACGGCCCCTCAACAAATAACGGCGAGCTTGCTCTCGGCAAGAACATTCTTATAGGTTATATGGAATGGGAGGGCTATAACTACGAGGACGCTATCCTCATAAGCGAAAAGCTTGTGCAGGACGACGTGTTCACGTCCATTCATATCGAAGAGCACGAAACCGAAGCGAGAGATACAAAGCTCGGCGATGAAGAAATCACACGCGATATCCCCAACGTGGGCGAGGACGCGTTGAAGGATCTCGACGAAAACGGTATAGTAAGAATAGGCGCGGAGGTTCAGCCGGGCGACATTCTCGTAGGTAAGGTTACTCCCAAGGGCGAAACCGAGCTTACCCCCGAAGAAAGACTTTTACGCGCGATATTCGGCGAAAAGGCAAGAGAAGTAAGGGATACTTCGCTGAAAGTACCTCACGGCGAGGGCGGTATTGTCGTTGACGTAAAGGTATTCACAAGGGAGAACAAGGACGAGCTTTCACCGGGCGTTTCCAAATTGGTGCGCGTATATATTGCGCAGAAGAGGAAAGTGCAGGTCGGCGACAAGATGGCGGGACGTCACGGAAACAAGGGCGTTATTTCCCGAGTGCTTCCTCAGGCGGATATGCCTTTCCTTGCGGACGGCACTCCCCTGCAAATCGTGCTCAACCCCCTCGGCGTTCCCTCGCGTATGAATATCGGACAGGTTCTCGAAGTGCATCTCGGTTTGGTCTGCAAACAGCTCGGCTGGAAGATTGCGACGCCCGTATTCGACGGCGCGACAGAGCAGGACATCAAGGCGCTGTTCAACGAAAACAACATAGTCAACCCCGAAGGTAAGGTTGACGGCAAAATTCAGGTATACGACGGCAGAACGGGCGAGCCCTTCGAAAACAGGGTAACCGTAGGCGTTCAGTATATGATTAAGCTCATTCACCTTGTCGACGACAAAATCCACGCGCGTTCAATCGGACCTTACAGTCTGGTTACGCAGCAGCCCCTCGGCGGTAAAGCGCAGTTCGGCGGTCAGCGTTTCGGCGAAATGGAGGTCTGGGCGCTCGAAGCTTACGGCGCGGCGCACGTGTTGCAGGAAATTCTTACCGTTAAATCGGACGATATTGTCGGACGTGTCAAGACGTACGAGAGCATAGTAAAGGGCAACAACATTTCCGAGCCCGGCATTCCCGAAGCGTTTAAGGTATTGCTCAAAGAATTGCAGTCCCTCGCGCTCGACGTCAAGGTGCTCACCGAAAACAACGAGGAGCTGATTATCCACGAGCTTGACGAGGACGACGAAGCTATTCCCAACGCCAAAGTCAGAGAGGCAGAGGACAGGGAGAGAGAACTTCCCGAAGAGGAATTCGACATTACCTCAGACGACGAAGACGAGGACGAAGAGCTCGAAGATATTTCGCTGTTCGAGAGCGACGACGATGACGACGGCTTCGTATCCAAGGAGCTCTTCTCCGACGAGGATATGGACGACTTCGGCGACGACGATGATTTGGGCGACAAATTCACACTCTTTGACGACGAGGACGAAGAGGGCGACGATGACGGCGACGGCGATTTGACCGACGGCGGGGACGACGAGTAAACGGGAGGTATAACAGATGTTTGAATTAAACGATTTTTGTTCCATTAAGATAAGCGTAGCTTCTCCCGAAAAAATAAGAGAGCTTTCCAAGGGCGAGGTAACCAAGCCCGAAACAATAAATTACAGAACGCAGAAGCCCGAGCGCGACGGCTTGTTCTGCGAGAGAATTTTCGGACCGATGAAGGACTGGGAATGTCACTGCGGCAAGTACAAGCGTATCCGTTACAAGGGCATTGTCTGCGAAAAGTGCGGAGTTGAAGTCACCCGCGCCAAGGTAAGACGTGAAAGAATGGGTCATATAGAGCTTGCGGCTCCCGTATCCCATATCTGGTATTTCCGCGGCGTGCCTTCAAGAATAGGTCTTATTCTCGATATGAGCCCCAAGGCGTTGGAGCAGGTAATCTACTTTGCCTCCTACGTAGTGCTCGACCCCGGCAACGTACCCGTTTTGGAATACAAGCAGGTCATAAACGACAAAGAGCTCAGAGAAATCGAGGAAAAGTACGGCGACAAGAGCGTTACGGGCTTAAAAGTAGGTATGGGCGCGGAGGCAATTCGCGAATTGCTGATGGCGGTCGACCTTGAAAAAGAGTGCAAGGAAACCAAAGACATTATCGAGAACAGCTCCGCAAGCCAGAAGAGGCTCAAAGCGGTTAAGCGTATCGAAATACTCGAGGCGTTCAAAAAGAGCGGCAACAAGCCCGAATGGATGATTTTAACCGTCCTTCCCGTATTGCCCCCCGAACTGCGCCCCATGGTACAGCTTGACGGCGGCAGGTTTGCTTCCTCCGACTTGAACGACCTTTACAGAAGGGTCATTAACAGAAACAACAGATTGAAGAGAATGATGGACCTCGGCGCTCCCGATATGATTGTCAAGAACGAGAAGCGTATGTTGCAGGAGGCTGTCGACGCTCTCATCGATAACGGCAGAAGAGGGCGCGCACTTTCAGGTCCTTCCAACAGAGAGCTTAAATCGCTTTCGGGTATGCTTCGCGGCAAGCAGGGTCGTTTCCGTCAGAATCTCCTCGGCAAGCGCGTCGACTATTCGGGTCGTTCGGTTATCGTCGTCGGTCCTGAACTCAAACTCTATCAGTGCGGTTTACCCAAGGAAATGGCTATCGAGCTGTTCAAGCCGTTCGTAATGAAAAAGCTTGTTGAGAGCGGTCAGTGCCAGAATATCAAGAGCGCGAAGCGTACGGTTGAAAAGGCGAAGCCCCACGTATGGGATATTCTTGAAGAGGTTATCAAGGAGCACCCCGTTCTTCTGAACCGTGCACCTACTCTGCACCGTCTGTCCATTCAGGCGTTCGAGCCCGTGCTCATCGAGGGCAGAGCAATCAAAATTCACCCGTTGGTATGTACGGCGTTCAACGCAGACTTCGACGGCGACCAGATGGCAGTCCACGTGCCCCTGTCGATAGAGGCGCAGGCGGAAGCGAGATTTTTAATGCTCTCCTCCAACAATATATTAAAGCTGTCCGACGGCAAGCCCGTTATGCAGCCCTCGCAGGATATGGTTATGGGCGCTTACTACCTCACCATTATCCGCAGGGAAGACGGCAAGTTCTACCGTTGGAGCGGCGACAGATATTATGAGTGCGCCGAGGGCGACGAGGGCGCGGAGAAGTATACCGCAAACGCGTATATCTCCGAGAATGAAGTAATGATGGCGTATCAGACGAAGTTCATTCATATGCAGGATGAAATTTACGTACGCCGCACGGTTAAAATCGACGACGCAAAATCGCCCTATAACGGACAGAGCGTTACCGGTATCGTAAAGACGACTGTCGGCAGAATTATTTTCAATAATCAGATGCCGCAGGATCTGGGCTTCGTAAAGCGCGTAAAGCCCGAGGATTATTTAAAGTATGAAATTTCGTACGAATTCCTCGGCGACAACGTTGCGGTCGGCAAAAAGCAGCTCGGCAAAATCGTAGAGCGTTGCTTCAAGACGGGCGGCGCGCCCAGAGCGGCGGACGTTCTCGACAAGATTAAAACGCTCGGCTATAAGTATTCGACGGTCGGCGCAATAACCACTTCGGTATTCGATATGCACATTCCCGCGGCAAAGCAGGCAATCGTAAAGGAAACGGAAGAAAAGGTATTGCAGATAGAGCGCAAGTATCAGCGCGGTTTGCTGCGTGAAGAGGAGCGCTATAACGCGGTTATCAACGCTTGGGACGCCGCAACCGACGCCGTTACCGACGAGCTTAAAAAATCGCTCGACAAGTTCAATCCCATATGGATGATGGCAAACTCGGGCGCGCGCGGTTCAATCGACCAGATGAAACAGCTTTCGGGTATGCGCGGACTGATGGTTAACCCTCAGGGTAAGAAAATCGAAGTTCCCGTTAAGTCGTGCTTCCGTCAGGGACTTTCCGTTCTCGAATACTTCATTTCCTCGCACGGCGGTCGTAAAGGTCTTGCCGATACGGCGTTAAAGACGGCTGACTCGGGTTATCTTACGAGAAGGCTTGTAGACGTTTCTCAGGACGTTATCGTCAGAGAGGACGACTGTATGGCAGGCTCGAAGAAGCCCCGCGGAATGGTTGTAAAGGCTATAATCGGACCTAACGGCGAGATTATCGAGGGGCTCGGCGACAGAATACAGGGACGCTTCGTATCCGAGGACGTTGTGGATAAAAACGGCAACGTCATAATCGAGCAAAATCAGTTCGTCACCGACGAGATTGCAAAGAAGATTGTGGACGCGGGCATAGAGCAGGTTTCCATACGTTCGGTATTTACCTGTAATTCGCGTTTCGGCGTATGCGCTAAGTGCTACGGCAAGAATATGGCTACCAATACCCCCGTTATGGTGGGCGAGGCGGTCGGCGTAATTGCGGCGCAGTCCATAGGCGAGCCCGGCACACAGCTTACCATGCGTACGTTCCATACGGGCGGTATCGCGGCTACGGGCGACATTACACAGGGTCTTCCCCGTGTAGAAGAGCTCTTCGAAGCGCGTAAACCCAAGGGTTGCGCAACCCTTTGCGAGGTTTCGGGTAAGGTTAAAATCGACGATAGCGACAACTTAAAGCACGTAATCGTCGTCGACCCCGTTACGGGCGAGGTAAAGAAGGACTACGCACTGCCTTTCAATGCGGAGTTGAAGGTAAGGGCGGGCGAAACGGTTACTCCCGGCACGGTGCTCAACACGGGCTCGGTATATCCTCAGGACATTTTAAGGGTACAGGGCGTCAAGGGCGTTCAGGACTATATCCTCGAACAAATTCAGTCCGTATACCGTTCGCAGGGCGTTGATATCAACGATAAGCACGTTGAAATAATAGTGCGTCAGATGCTCAAAAAGGTAAGAATAGAGAACAGCGGTTCTACCGATTTGCTCCCCGGCGAAATGGTCGATATGTTCACGGTTGAGGACGAAAACCGCAAGGCTATCGAAAACGGCGGCGCGCCCGCATTGCAGAAGCGCGTACTGCTCGGCATAACCAAGGCGGCGCTGTCTACCGAGAGCTTCCTTTCCGCAGCTTCCTTCCAGGAAACGGCGCGCGTGCTCACCGACGCGGCAATCAAAAACAAGGTCGACCCGCTTATTGGCTTAAAGGAAAACGTAATTATCGGCAAGCTCATTCCCGCAGGTACGGGCGTAAAGGAGTACAAGAGTATGTCTCCCATAATCAACCCCAACTACGGCAAGGACGAAACCGAGGACTTTTAAAATTCAATAACAAACGGCGGGAAGTTATTCCCGCCGTTTTTATATAAGGAGTATTTTTATGGCTGATTTTGAAGATTTTTCGCTCTGTTTATCTGCTCAATAAACTGGAATTGAATTATTTTTTCTTTTCAAATACTCCAAGCTACCACTGCGCCACAAAAAATTTTTTTCATAATATTAAGTCCCCTATTTAGTCTTGACCTTATAAATCCCGAATTTATAAAACTCGCTGAGCTACAACCACAGTATAGTTATCCGTGTCATATGTAATCCCCGTCTCCTTAAAATTGTTTTTATGCCAAAAATGCTCTGCCTGGGGATTGCCTTTAACCCAGCCAAGCCGTACACTCGAAAGCCTGATGCTGGCCAGATAACGGCATAAATCGTCAATAATACTGCTTCCAATTCCAGCATTTTGAGTCGATACCGCTGTCATAAAAAAGCCTATGAAAGCAGTTTTTTCATTAGGGTATGCCATAATAAAATCCATTACAGCAATCAATTCTTCACCTTTGTAGTACCCCACATAATATTTGTCGCACGTTTCTTTATTTGGAGGCAAGGCTTTCATATCATCAAGAATACTCTGTTCTGTCACAAATGGTGGACAGTATTGGTAATACAAATCATTTTTGCTGCACAGTAAATATATATCTGCGACATCCGCTTTTTCCATGCGGCGTACAGTATAATCATTAGAGAAAAGAGATATATCCATTTGTGTCACCTCTGCAAATCTTGATTGTTACTTCGTTCAGTTTATCACATTTATAGGATATCTACAAGATTCCGTGTATGAAAAAGCTAAAAGAATGAATTCTTCACTTGACAATGTGGCAAAGATATACAGAACGTCTATAACTTCGTGGTTACGGCAAAAAGCGCGTATGAAGAGCAACAGCCGATGCTCAAAAATCTGTTTTCTTCGTTCAATTACGCCGCAGTCATTATCAACGACGCGATAAAGACGAAACAGCCCGAAAGGGACGCGGGGCAACTTCTGTCCGAGTGCCTCGAAATAATCGTAGCCTGTTGCAAAAATATAAAAAACAGTCTGGGTGTGCGCTGACAGCGCCGTTTAAATTCCGTCGTTCTCTTCGGGGTTATTTTCGGATATGCTTTCGAGTGATTGAGGTTCGCTCTCCTCGGATTTTTCAGAGTGCGCCGCGAAGTATCTTGTCAGCAAAAACGTGGCAATCGCTCCCGCGATAAACAGTATTACTGCAACGGCAATCTGCCAGGGGGCAAGCCATTTTGTCAGGTTGTCTCCGAACTGATTGAAGAACGTGACGATAATCGCGGGGATAGAGCCGATTACAAATCCGACTATTGCCCAGAACGTTGCGCGCCTGAATTTGTTCAACAGAAGTTGCATAATCTTCGCAATGGTGAAGAAGCCGATCACAAGTCCCGCGGCAAAGACAACGAGCACTGACAACGAGTGTCCGAACGAGGTTTTAAGTCCCGAAATTGTATCAAGCAGCGGCTGATAATATCCGAAAATGAGCAGCAGCATAGAGCCGCTTACTCCGGGCACGACCAGCGCACAGCTTGCAAGCATACCCATAAGTATCAGCAGGAAGTAACCCCATACGGGCATCGAGAGCGATAAATCCACGTCGCCTATCGAGGGGATAAAGCATATGCCGACGACTATCGCGCAAGACAAAACCAAACCGACCGTATCGAGCCGTTTAAAGCCGTTGCGGTTGGCTTTTTTTATCAGGTCGGGAATACTGCCGAGCATAAGTCCCGCAAACAGCATAATTGTGGGGAAGGGCGCGTAGGCGAGCGCGTATTTGAGCGGAAAGTACAGCGCCGCAAACGCGAGTGCCGCGCCGAGTAGAATGGGGAGAAGAAACAGAAAACTGCTCTTGAAGTGCTTGAAGAGCCCGCTTATGCTGTCTATAATCTTATCGTAAACGCCAAAAAGCACGGCAAGTGTTCCGCCCGAAACTCCGGGTATAATTACGGCAAGTCCAATCGCCGCCCCTTTTGCCATATTCAAAAAAAATTCTTTAACTTTCACATTAATCCCGTCGATATTATATTAAGTTCAACTTTAATTTATTATACCCGAACAGCCGTCAATAGTCAATAATATATTTAACAGTCGCGCAATCTTAAATAAGCTTCAGTTTTTGAATGCTGCGCTTGACAAATTGCAAATTATAAAATACAATAATATATGGAATATATTCGCGGAGGTGCTTTGTGGAGAGTGAAAACGAGTTCAAGCGAGTATTGATTGTAGACGACGTTGAACTTAACAGATTTATTTTAAAGGGCATACTGTGTGCCGATTTCGACGTCGTGGAAGCTTCGGGCGGGCAGGAGGCTCTCGATATTCTGAAAAAGGACGGCAGTAACATCTCGATCGTACTGCTAGATATCCTTATGCCCGAAGTCGACGGCTTCGCAGTGCTTGAGTCAATGCGTAAACACGGTTATCTCAACTATATTCCCGTCATAATCATCTCCACCGAATCGACTGCGCAGTACGTGGACAAGGCGTACGAAATGGGCGCTACCGACTTTATTAACAAGCCCTACAACCCCAACGTCGTATTGCACCGAGTGCTCAATACCATAAAGCTCTTCAACAGGCAGCAGACGTTAATGCAAATCGTTACGGAGCAGGTGTACGAAAAGCACCGCTATGCCGATATGATGATTAATATTCTCAGCTCCTGTATGGAGGTCAAAAACGGTGAGAGCGGTTCACATATTCTGCACATAAACACGGTAACGCGCATACTTGCCGAAAACCTTTTGTCGCTTACCGACAGGTACAGCTTTTCAAAAAGCGACGTTCAGCTTATCAGCGTCGCCTCGTCGTTGCACGATATAGGTAAAATCGCCATACCCGACGGTATTGTCAACAAGTCGGGCAATCTCACCGCGGAGGAGTCCGAGATAATGAAGACGCACCCCGCGCACGGCGCAAAGATGCTTCAAAGCCTTGTAGAGTATAAGGACGAGCGCCTGATAAAGTTTGCCTACGATATATGCCTTTACCACCATGAAAGATACGACGGCGGCGGCTATCCCGTCGGCTTAAAGGGTGAAGAAATTCCCATTTGGGCGCAGATTGTGTCCGTTGCCGACGCTTTTGACGAGCTTATAAGCGGGAGGGCTTCCAAGGCGGCGTACGCTCCCGATAAGGCGTTGGAAATGATTGTCGGCGGAGAATGCGGAGCGTTCAACCCCATTCTGATACAGTGCCTGTCGAACAGCGAAAAGCAGATACTCGACGCTCTGTCGAACACGTCTGCGGCGGAACAGTGGGAAGAAAAGACGAAGTTCGTTGCAAACGACGTTGAAAAATATCATATCAATACGTTTTCGGACAAGTCGTTGGAGTATTCAAACAGTACGATAGCAAAGCTGAAATTTCTGACCGCCAACAGCGACGGACTGATTTTCGACTATTCGTTTGCCGACAGCGAAATGGTGATAAAGGCAAACGAGGCGTTGGGTATTAAAGAGGACATAGCGCTCAACCCTCTCGAAAGGGAACAGGCGAGCAAATATTTCTATATGCCCGCGTTCGAAAAGGCGATAGAGGTTTTGCGCCGCGCAACGCCCGTAAATCCCGAGGCGTCATTCGATTATCCCCGCGCAGACGGCGACAGACTTATAACCTATAAAGTGCGTATGCTCTGCATTTACGGAGAGGACAGAGTAAACTGCGTAAGCGTTATAGGCAAGATAATCACGGAAGAAAGAGAAATAAGGGCTTAAAGTCTTAATTTATAAATATACAACGGAGGTCATTGCACAACTATGACAGTTAAGGAATTTTACGACGCGGCGGGCGGCGGATACGAAACAATGATAGCTAAGTTCGCGTCCGACGTGACAATTACGGCTTTTCTTAAAATATTTCAACGCGACAAGAGCTATGAGTCGCTTTGCGAAAAGCTTGACGGGGGCGACGCGGAGGGGGCGTTTGTTGCGGCTCACACCTTAAAGGGAGTCGTGCTCAATCTTAATATCGAGGGACTTATGACTCCCGTCTGCAATATAACCGAGGCGCTCCGCGCGGGCAATATAAGCGAGGCGCGCACGCTTCTTCCCGAGGTTAAGGCGGCGTATGAGCGTACGGTAGAGGCTCTGTCGCAGTTATTGCAATAACATAATTATCAGATGAAAATGCCGCGACGTGCGGTTATCGGAGGATTGAAAGTTGAAGAGAAATAGAAATGCCGTCGAACCTTTGGACGGCGACGGACTGTTAAATATACTTACAAGCTGTACCGACGACGTGTATATCGTTATGTCGGGCAACGACTATCAGGTTGAATACGTAAGCTCCAATATCGAGCGCATTATGGGCGTTGCCGCAAACGACGTTATGAGGGGCATAAGGTTTTTGGGTAAGGCTAAATATCCCGACGATAAGGATCTGGATATCAGCACGCTCAAACAGGTAAAGCGCGGCGCGCCGCTCACCCTTATTGCAGAGCGCGAACACGGCAGAACCAAAGAAACGCGCTTTTTCAGCGAAACGATATACAACGTGTCCACCGACGCGGGCGTTAAGTACGTGCTTATGATTTCGGACAGAACGGAAGAGCTGCTTGCAAAGCATTCGCTCGAAGAGGCTCTTTCGATTGCGAGAATTGCCAATCAGTCGAAGAGCACGTTCCTTGCCAATATGTCCCACGATATACGCACGCCGATGAACACAATAGTCGGGCTCTGTACTCTGTTGCAGAGGGATTCCGAGGATAAGGAGAAATTCGACGACCACGTTAGGCAGATAATTCTGACGAGCCGCCATATGCTCACGCTCATCAACGATATTATAGATATGTCGAAGATAGAGGCGGGCGATACGACTTTAAATATTTCGGACATCACGCTCTCCGACATTGTAAAGGAAACGGAGAACAGAATTGCGCCGCTGACCAAGGCAAAGAGACAGAACTTCAAGATTATAGTGTCGGCTAAGGACGAAAAATTTCAGGGCGACAAGGCGCGCCTTAAACGCGTGCTCTACAACCTGCTGTCCAATGCCGTTAAATACACTCCCGAGGGCGGACATATCGACTTCATAATTCAGCAGATTTCACGTCCCTCGCGCAAATTTATTTATTTACAGTTTATAGTAAAGGATAACGGCATTGGTATGTCGGAGGATTTCGTAAATAAAATCTTCCAGCCCTTCGCAAGGGAGCAGAACGGCTCGCCCGAAAATAGCGGCACGGGTCTGGGTATGCCCATAACGAAGAACCTCGTCGACCTTATGGGCGGTACGATAGCCGTCGAAAGCAAGCAGGGCGCGGGCAGTAAATTTACGGTCAGCTTCAAATTCCCGCTCAGCAAGATAAGCGACGCAAGCTTCTGGGTAGACCAGGGCGTAACGCGCATACTCTACGTCGGCGGCAACAATATCGACAACAACAGCCTTACCTGGGCAATGCGCAAGACGGAGGTTACGGTAAGCTTTGCCAAAAACTTAAAGGCGGCGACCGCAAGTATCGACAGGGCGTTGCAGGAAGGCAAGGGCTTCAATATGGTACTTTGCGATTGGCACGGCGACGGCGAGGAAACGCTGTCCAACGTCAGCGAATTGCGCAAGGTTCTGCCGCAGTATGTGCCCTTAGTCATTCACGGCGATTGCGAGTGGAATGAAATCGAGGAGAAGGCGACGCAGGCGGGCGCAAGCGCGTTTATCGTCAAGCCGTTTGTCGTAGCCGCGTTTAAAGAATGCGTCGAGCACCTCAAAATGAGCAGCAGAGAGGGACTTGTGCTCACCGAAAAGAGCGCGCTTTGCGGAATGCACTTCCTTGCGGCGGAGGACAACGAACTGAACTCAATGGTACTGTGCGAGCTGTTGAATATGGTGGGCGCAACGTGCGTCGTAAAGCAGAACGGACAGGAAGCCGTGGACGAGTTTGTCAAGAGCACAGGCGGACAGTACGACGCCATTTTAATGGATGTGCAGATGCCCGTTATGGATGGATATGCGGCGACTAAGGCGATAAGAGAGAGCGCTCACGCCGCGGCGAGGGAGATACCCATTATCGCAATGACGGCTAACGCGTTTGCCGAGGACGTTCAGCGCGGACACGACGCGGGTATGGACGCGTATCTTTTAAAGCCCGTTGATATGGGCAAGCTCGAAGAAGCTATATTGAGTTTAAGAGCTAAATAAGCGTAAAAAAAGGCGGTTGTCGGCAACCGCCTTTTTATGTAAAATAATTTTCTGTAAAATTCCGACTCAGCATTTGACTAAGAGGCGGGGTTATTATATAATAATAGAGCAGTGTTATGCAAAATAAATGAAATTTACCGGAGGAAATATGGGTTACAAGACAAGAGAATGGCGCAACTCTATGCGCGTTACCGTTGACTACAACAATATGATGAGCAAGTTTTTGGGAGAGCAGGGAATAAGAGATTCTCAGCTCCGCGAAGTTAAGGCGCAGGCTGAGGCGGCGTTTAACTACGTAAAGACCAATCGCGGCAGGGACGACCTCTATATGGGTTGGACGGAACTCCCCTACAATCAGGACGCAATAGTTGCGGATATTCTTGCAACGGCTAAGGAAGTAAGAAAGAAGTTTAAGTATTTTGTCGTTTTGGGTATCGGCGGCAGTGCGCTCGGTCCCAATATGGTATTCAACGCGCTCTGTCATCTTCGCTATAACGAATTGCCCAACAACAAGCGCAAGGGGCCTAAGTTCTACGTGGAGGACAACGTTGACCCCGTTAGAATGGCGGCTCTTCTCGACGTAATCGAGCCCGATAAGACGTGCTTCAACGTAATTTCAAAGTCGGGCGCGACCAGCGAGACAATGACCCAGTATCTCATAATATCCGATATTTTACAGAAGGCGGGCGTTGACCTTGCCGAAAATCTCATATTCACTACCGACGCGTGCCGCGGCAATTTAATCAAGATTGACAACGCGCTCGGCGGCAAAGTTAAAAAGTACGTCCTGCCCGACGGCGTAGGCGGAAGATTTTCCGAACTGTGCCCCGTCGGTCTGCTTCCCGCGGCTGTGCTCGGCATCGATATAAAGGCTATGCTTGCCGGCGCGGCTTATATGGACAGCCTGTGCACTAAGCCCTCCGTATTGAACAACCCCGCTCTTGCCTGCGCGGTTTTACAGTATATCACAATGAAGCAGGGCAAGAACATTCACGTGCTTATGCCCTATTCCGACAACTTAAAGCTCATTGCCGATTGGTATTGCCAGCTTTGGGCGGAGAGCCTCGGCAAGGCTAAGGACTACGACGGAAACACCGTTAACGCGGGCACAACCCCCGTAAAGAGCCTCGGCGTAACCGACCAGCACTCGCAGGTTCAGCTCTATATCGAAGGCCCTTACGACAAGGTTATAACGTTTATCTCGGTCGGACAGTACGCCTGCGAAATGCCCATACCTCACGGTTGCGAGGATATCCCCGACGTGGGTTTCCTCGGCGGACACACTATGCAGGAGCTCATTCAGGCTGAAAACAAGGCTACGGCTTACGCGCTTATGCGTGCGGGCAGAATGAATTACACGATCAATATGCCCGAAATAAACGCGTTTACTATGGGTCAGCTTATGTATATGTTTGAGTTGCAGACTGCTTACGCGGGCGCGCTTCTCAACATCGACACTTACAATCAGCCGGGCGTTGAAAACGGCAAAAAGGCTACGTTTGCTTTGCTGGGCAAAAAGGGCTATGAGGGGCAGAAGAGAGAAATGGACTCCGCCCCCGAAATCGACAGCAAGTACATTGTTTGATAGCCTTACATCAGTTAGTTAAAAGGAGTACGGAGCGGCGGTTTTCGTTGCTCCGTAAATTATATTTATGGAATGGTATTTTATTCTTATAATAGTCGTTGCGGTAATCGCGGTGGTTGCGCTTACGCTTATATTTCCCGCATACGTCGTAGATACGTTTATCTTTGGTAACAGGCAGGATAAGAACGCGCTGTATAAATATTACGCGCCCGAGGACTTCGGGTTATCCGTCGAGCCCATTTGCGTGCGTTACCGCGGAGTTGAGCTTGCCGCAAATATTTACACCGTAAAGCCCGCGGAG
Organism: uncultured Christensenella sp.; assembly: GCA_910579295.1. Classification (GTDB taxonomy): domain Bacteria; phylum Bacillota; class Clostridia; order Christensenellales; family Borkfalkiaceae; genus Coproplasma. The sequence goes on from CAJTTC010000011.1 coordinate 35,395, forward strand.
GAGTGCGAGAGGGTGGTAATCTTTGCGCACGGCTTCGGCGCTGGCACGTCGAGCTATATGACGGAAATAGCGCATTTTGCCAAGCGCGGCTTTGCGGTTGTAGCGGCTGACGCGTACGGCTGCAACAATTCGGAGGGCAAAAATATCAGGGGCTTTTATGCGGGCGCGGAGGCGGTAATCGCGGCATATATAGGGGTCAATTGCGACGAAAGGCTAAAAGGCAAGAAGATAATTGCGGTCGGACACAGCTGGGGCGCGTACTCCGTACTTGCGGCGAGCGGCAGTATAAAGGTTGACGGAGTTGTCGCGATGTCGGGTTTTAACGCTCCCGCGCAGTGCGTGTGCGATCAGCTTAAAATGGTTAAATACGGAAAATTTTACGCGCCGCTTGCTCACGGTTGGCTGTACGTGTTTAATTTGCTCAAATTCGGCGTAAAAGGCAATACGAAGGCGACAAAGGCGGTTAAAAGGAGCGGGGCTGAAATCCTGTTAATTCACGGCGAAAAGGACGTCACCGTCGGCTTGAAGCACAGCGCGGCGAACAAGGTGCGCGGTCAGAACGTTACGGTTAAGCTGTTGCCCGAAAAGCGCCACAATCCGTACAATACTATTGCGGCGGAAGAGAAGCTGAGGGAGTTGGGCAAGGTGTTTAAAAGCGAGGAAGAGGAGCGTAGTTTTTGCGACAATTTCGATTGGGCGGCGGCAACGGAGGAGGACGCCGAAGTTATGCTCGCAATCGACGAGTTTATCGAAAGTGTTTAAAACGCTTGATTTTTTGTGCGATTTGCGCTTATAATATAAACGTAGGTTTCTGCGCGGCGAATTGGGGCAGTTTCAGTTTCGATTGCGGCGGGGAGACGTTCGTAAGCATACCAAAGGCTCGGCTTTGTAAAAACGGAAACTTAAATTTAAATGCAGAATCCAAAAATTCTAACAAAGTAATGGCTTTCCCTGCTCGTCAGGCTAGCCTTGCTTGCGCAGCTTAACCTAAGCTGTCCGTCGCCTTAACCTGTGCCGCTCGGGTTAAGGTTGGCGCTAATCTAAGCGGAACTTTTATCGTAGCTTAACCGCGCTTCAATAAAAGTATTAGCGGTTTGCCCGTGCGCTTTGCCCGTTCATCGGCTTGCGTACGGTAAGATTAATAGGTGAACTAAGTATGTAGAAAGCGCGTCCGAACGTCGTAAGACCGGAGTGCAAGTCTCCGCTGCTCCACCATAATAGGGCGATAAAAAAGATGCCCAAGCAAAAACCTCGATTTATTCGGGGTTTTTGCCTTTTTTGGGGCAAAAAATGCCCATTTTTGTGATAAAGTTGAGTGAATCGAAAAATGCAATTTACATAGATGAAAAAGCAGAAAATTGACTTTCTGCCGAGACTTGAACTCACATATAACAATTTAATATGCATATTCAGCGTATAGAAAATAAAAATTCTATGCGCTTTTTTTATGCCCAAAAGGAGGTTGATATTGCAAAATCAGACAGATTTAAAACAAGTAAAAAGGGTATCAAAAATACTGTTATTTACGGAAATCCATAATACAGATTTATCACCGATGATAGTGCAACATCCGTTTACTTCAACCGGTATCACATTAGTATCGTTAAACCCAAATCAAATTCTTGATATAACCAAGTCACAGGACAATTTAGAAAAGTGGCGAAATTTTATGCTTAATGAATTTGAAAGAGCGAAAAACATAACTGATATTTATAAATTGGTTAACAAACCTTATTGTTTGACATTTCTCAAATTTGCTTTGCCGTACCTTTCATCAGAAGATTTTTCAAGGTTACTGGCAGACGCTTGGATAAGGTCGGAAAACCCAAATATGGATCCGAATATTAGCAAAAGGCAAATGCTTTCAATGTTCAGTAAAGCAGATGCCAATTATTTAATGGAAGAAAGTGAACGCAAACAGATAGAAGAATTAGACGAAGAAGTAACGGTTTATCGGGGAGTAACTTCATATAATGCAAAAAATATTAAAGCATTATCTTGGACACTGGACTATAAAAAGGCGAAATGGTTTGCGCATCGATTTGACGAAGACGGAATTGTATATGAAGCAAGAATCAGAAAAGAAAATATCCTTGCAGTTTTCAACAGCAGAAACGAGTCTGAGGTCATAGTAAATCCTTATAAGTTACAAGACATAAAAGAAGTACCGGATTTAGGGTTCGAAATTAAAATAACTTAAAACTAAATAAATCAGTAAGCCGATTGTTCAAAAAAGAGCAGTCGGTTTTTTATTGCAAAAAAGGAGGCTTAACAATGCAGTTTAAAAACGAAAAACATAAGGAAGAGTTTACAATGCCTCAAAGAACAACATAAAAAAGAAGAATAAAAGGATAACGGTATCAATCGCCCCGAAGCGAGAGATACCGTTTTTATATTCGGGGCGAAAAGCGAGGCTAAATATGAAAACCCCGGTATCAAGGGTTGGTAACAAGAGTGCAATTCTGCAAATTCTCTACGCCGTGTTTCCATTGAAATACGGAAGATTTATAGACGTGTTCGGTGGGTCGGGCAGCGTACTGTTAGGTAATCCCGAGCAATGTCTATTTGAAGTGTATAACGATTTTGACCGAAATCTTGTCAACTTATTTCGCTGTATGAAAGAGCGGACAATGGCTACTATTCGGGAGTTGGGATTTTGCAATCTCAACTCCCGAGATGATTTTAACACCATAAGAGCATTTTTTGAAAAAGGCGAGTTTACGGATGAGTTTTTAAATGAAGAACAGCTTTTGACTGAAATATTACTGCCGTCCCCGAATGCGCAGGAACTGAACGAATTGAGAACACGAATAACTAAAGACTATGACGTAAGACGAGCGGCGATGTTTATGAAATTGCTCCGTTACAGTTATTCAAGCGGATGCAAATCATACGCATCGCAGCCGTTCGATATACGGAGATTGTTCGGGATAATAAAGCAACTTGAAAACCGTATGGCGAACGTGGTAGTAGAAAATCAGGATTTTGAAACTCTGATAAAACACTATGACCGCCCCGATTCGTTTTTCTATGCTGACCCGCCGTATTTTTCGTCCGAGAATATGTATGAAGTAGAGTTCGGATGGAAGGATCACATAAGGCTCAGGGATACGCTTGCAAGTATTAACGGTAAATTTTTACTGTCATACAACGATTGCGAGCAGATACGTGAACTTTATAACGGATTTTCCGTGCTTGATTTTTCACGCAAACATGTAATGGTGCAGAGATACGAAGCGGGCAAAGAGTTTAAAGAACTTCTAATAAGCAATTATGATTTATACGAACGCGAACGCAATAAGCCGAGGCAACTGTCTCTGTTTTCGGAACAGAGAAATTTTGACTATGAAAAAATATTAAAGGAGTGCATTATATCATGCAAGGTAAAAAGGTAGAACAGGAATTTGTGCTTTTGTCTATTCCGGCGGAAGCGCTTGCGCAGTCGGGCATAGAGGCGGGAACTCTTTTGCAAATAACGGCGGAAGAAGGAAAAATTCAAATTGAAGTAGCTAAAGATTTAAGCGATTTCGAATGCGACGGCGACTGTGAGAACTGTCCGATAAACGAAACAGACTGCGACGGCGATTGCGAAAATTGCCCGTGCAATAAAAATTGCGAGGAGGAATAAAGCTATGAAAATGTTCAGGATACTCGGTAAGCGTGGCAGGATAACCATCCCGTATGAGATAAGGCAAAGAGTGGGTTTTCAGCAGAACGATGTGCTGTCGTTCAGTGAATCCAAAGACGGCAGAACGGTAACGGTAAGGCGTGAGAAAATTTGCGACTGTGAAAAATCGGGGCAGAAAGAAGTAAAAGACGAGATAACGCTCTATGACTTTTTAAATAATCTCTCGCCTGAACAGCAGCGTGCGGCTCTTATTCATCTGTCGGTAAAATGGGCAGAGAAACAGGGGGAGAACAATGGCGGAACATAAACCTATTTACCATTGTTCGCGGTCAGAAGCTTCGGAATACGAAGAAATGGACAGATGGCAGGAAAGCTATATAGAAAATTGTCAGTGTGCAAGAGCAATAGAGGAAGCAATAACAAAAAATTACAACAATTACCGCTTGGACGTTAAGGGAGCAAAAGATGTTATTGCCAAATTCGGCTATGACAGAGTCAACTGGGTACTTGCGAATACGGTAACGGAAGGCAAGCACGACGGCAGATATAATCCCGAAAACAAGGCTTGGGCGAGAGAATTTGACGTGCCGAAAGAAAAAGATTTATGGAACTATAACTTTACGGTAACGTCGCATCCGGCAATAGTTGACTTATTTATAAATCAGGTCAGAAACGAATGGCAAAGTCTCGGGTTGTGGGAGCGCAAACAATGCTATGACGGTAATCTCGACTATGCAGGGAAAGTAGTAGCGCTAAGCCCGAAAGTTCTTAAGGATGAGTATAAAACGCCCGATTATCAGTTGTTTTATGCTTCTGTCGGTAACGGCTGTAAACCCGACGCAATAGGCACGAAGGTATTCGGGCACTTCCTTAAAGATGGCGAAAAGACTTATTTTCGCCGCGGAGAGATACTCGGTGTCGTTAAGCTCGAGCTTTTGCCCGACTGGGCAAAGGCAAAATTAGCCGAGATAAATCACGGCGAGGAAGAAAGTCAGACGGAGGCAACCGATTTAAAAACACAACCGCCTGACGGTATAGGAGATATAAAGTGAATATAAAAATTTATCAGATAGATACGGGAAAAGATAAGAACAATGTAAAATTTACCGGATATAACGAATTGCCGAAATATCAGGACACCGGCGAGATAGACGCTTCGCTATATATGGAAGTATTTTCGGGCGACGTTGACAGGGAAACTTTGGAAGGCGTATATGAAAAGTTTAATACCGAACTGCATCCGTTGCATCACGGGCATTCACTGTCGGTATCGGACATAGTAAAGACGGATAACGGCGCATTTTATTGCGACAGAGTAGGTTTTGTAAAAGTCGATTTTGACGAAACAAAAACACATAAGCCGGACAACCTTATAAAAGTTGTATTCGTTGAACCAAATAAACCCGCAGTGGTTGCGGAAATAGAGAATAAACTCAGAGGACTACAGAGAGCGGTAGGCGGCAATATTGAAGCAATATATTTTAAAGACGGCACTTGTCTAATTTGCAATGAGGAAGGTAAACTCAAAGGCTTAAAGGGTAACCGAAGATTAACGGAATTCGGTGATGAAGTGATTGCTGGGGTATTTTTTATAACAGGCATACATGAAGACGAATTCCGTTCGCTTACTGAAGAAGAGATAGAAAAATATATGTCGAGATTTAAAGAACCCGAAGAAATACCAGACGAGGAGGTGAGAGAAGATATAGGCATAAAATTCAAGCCGCTATAAGATGAGTCAAGGATTGACTTATATGAAAAAGAAAGTATATATCTGTGCGCCGCTTGGCGGAAATGTTAAAGAAAATCTAAAAAACGCCGTGCGGTACACAGAGTATGCATTGAAAGCGGGAGTGTCGCCTATAACTACGCATTTTTATGCGTTATGTCTTGACGACTCTATACCCAAAGAGCGGGAAATAGGTATGAGCGCAGGTCAAAGCCTATTATGGTTCTGCGACGAGATGTGGGTATTCGGTAACGAGATAACGACGGGGATGCAAGAAGAGATAAGATTTTGTAAGAATATGAAGATAAGAATAAGAAAAGTCAGCGACTATGAAATAAGAAAATTAATAGGAGATGGAATCAATGACAAAAAAGATAAACTGGAAGATTGTATTGGGTATTACAATACTGCTGATGATTGTAACGGCATTGTGTCTTACGATGACAACGGGAGTATACGCCTCGGCTGATACGGGAGGAGACGTCGCAGGCGCCGTTGAGGAGACATGGAGCGCAGCGCAAGGACAGATAAAACAGGTAGTCAATAACGTAATATTTCCGATAGTGGATACGATACTTGCGGTGCTTTTCTTTGTAAAGCTCGGCACGGCATATTTTGATTACAGAAAGCACGGTCAGTTCGAATTTGTAGCGCCGTGCATTTTATTTGCTTGCCTTGTGTTTACGCTTACGGCGCCGCTTTATATCTGGAAAATAATCGGCATATAAAGTGAGAAGATTATGAATTTATTTGAAAAAGAATTAAGGGCTATGTTCGGTAGTAACGAAATGCTAAAAGATTTCAAATGCTGCGGTAATTCGTTTATAGCAAAGCTCGATGAAGATTTAAGAGTAAAACTACGTTTTGTAACGGGCGGTGTAAGCGGACATTATATAGGAATAGAACTGAAACTGATAAATCGCACCGAGGGCGAGGTGGACGGTCAAATTATAAAGTTTTCCGATGTTACAGGGTTGAGAAATATCGGCTACGATAAAATAGAACCGTACATTTGGGATTACAACGGAAAGATAGAATGGTACACGCCCGTAACAGCTCAGGAAAAATTAAAAATAGCCGAAGCGATATCGGATTATATATCGATGTATCAGAGCGAAGGCTTAACTGTCGTTCCGTTAGAATTGCAAAATTAAAAACTGGAAGTTCCCCACTTTGGGGGACTTCCTTTTACATTAAAAGATAAATCACGACAAAGCCGTGAGCGGTTAGCCCCTTGCGACTAACTGTTTGCCATACAGCGGGTAGTCTGACAGCGGCAAATCTACGGCGCAATAAAATTCCCGTCTGTTTACTTTGTAAATTACGGTGTGCGTTTTTGTCGCTTTCAGTTCCGCTACACACATTTTTGCACGTTTTACATTATAAAAAGAGCTTGATATATCGACCTATTTTTTGCGACCTGTTCGTCCGCCGCCCCGATGAGTGTTAAGCCGTTTGAAAGTCGCTTTATACCGACTGTTGCACGAAAACGACCGACCGCATTAAATTTATTGATAAACAAACGTAAATAGCGTATAGTATGTTTAATCAATCGAGCCATAAGTAAGGAGAATTTTTAATGTGAAAATAGAGGTGGAGCTTGACGAAAAGTGTCTGGAAACAAAAGTAATTATCAGAGCGCAAAAAATGACCGATGAAATAGCCGCTCTGATGCAACGGCTGACGAATGAAGCCCGACAGGAAATAGTGGGCTTTGACGGCGACGCCGCTCTTTTATTAGAACCGTCGGATATAGTTCGGATATATGCGGCTGTCGGAAAAGTATTTGCCGTGACAGGCGATAAAGAATATGTGTTGCGGTTACGCCTTTATGAAGCCGAAGAGAGGTTGAACGGTAAAGACTTTGTGCGCATTTCAAATTCGGAAATAATCAACATTAAAAAAGCAATTAAATTCGATTTGAGTACCGCAGGCACGATTTGTGTTTCACTGTCGAACGGCAATATAAGTTTTGTTTCCAGACGGTACGTTACAAAAATTAAAAATACGTTGGGTATATGAGGTGATATTATGAGAAAGAAATTATTATTCCGTTGTTTGTTTGGCGCGCCTATCGGCGTAGTCGTCAGTTTAATCATTACGGTTATTTTTTCGCTCTGTATGGGGCACGGGGAATATTATCCCGCTCCGCACGAGCTTGTAGATTGGTGCGGCAGTGAAATAACCGCCGTAATCGTGCAATTTTTCTGTTCGCTGGCGGTCGGCGCAATCGGCGGCGGCTCGTCCGTAATATGGGAAATGGAAAGATGGAGTCTGACAAAGCAAACTTTAATACACTTTGCCGTTCTCGCAATACCGTTTGTACCTATTTCGTATGTGCTAAATTGGATGCCGCACTATCTTTACGGCGCGTTGGGTTACGCCGCCGCATTTATTATCGCGTATGTTTTGATTTGGGTATCTATTTATTTTTCGATTAAAGCTAAAATCAAAAAAATGAACAGGCAACTGCAACAAATGCAAGAGGGAGAGAAACAATAGGAATTTTAAGTTTATATTTAAAATGCCGTTATCGCTTCGTGCACGCAATATGATATAATAGAGTATAGCAAAATCTGATTTATTATTACTTTTGTCACAGTCCCGTTCAATAGATTATTTAACGAAAAGCGACAACAAACGACAATATTGTACAAAATATTCTATAATATTTAACGAATATTGTACAATAAATTATTGACCTATGTAAAATTGTGTAGTATAATATGCCTATAATAAAAAAAGAGGAGAAATTTGTAGGCGTATGCATAAAATAGTAATTTTGGAAAGCAACGAAGAGTTTTTGTCTGAATTAAAGAATTGCTTTGAGGAGCAGGCTGATTACAGTATTTGCGGAGTAAGCGGCAGCGGTAGCGTCGGGATAGGGCTGATAAATCAATACAAGCCCGACGTGGTTCTTTTGGATACGGTGTTGAGCGGCGAGGACGGGTTCGGCGTTATGAAATACATAAAGGAAAACGCGCCCACGTGCAACGTGTTTGTCGTTTCGGGGTTCACCGACGACAAGCTTGTCAGTAAGGCGATTTCGCGCGGGGCTAAGTATTATTTTATAAAGCCCGTTGCGGCGGCGACGGTGTGCGAGAGGATAAAGGACGTTTTGGAGGAGCAGTCCGCCGAATATCTTGTGGCGGCGCAAACGCGCGATAAACGCAGGGTTACGTCGCTTGACGAAAAAATCAGCAATATATTTATATCAATCGGCATACCTCCGCATATTATGGGATATCAGTATCTGCGCGAGGGCATAAAGATGACCATAGACGACTCGACGATAATAAACAACGTTACCAAAAAGCTCTATCCCGAAATAGGCGCGAAGTACAATACTACCGCAAGTAAGGTCGAAAGAGCCATAAGGCACGCCATAGAGGTTGCGTGGAACAGAGGGCGTATCGAGGCTATAAATTCTATTTTCGGCGTGCGCGTGTACATAGGCAACGAAAGACCTACAAATTCAGAGTTTATCGCTCTTGTTGCCGACAAGCTGATTTTCGAGGGAATGAACTGATAAAGCTTTCTCCTTTTTCCGCCTCGCGGCGGCAATTTTCCGCTACAAAAAAATTTTGTCGAAAAATGCATTCTAATATTGACATTGAAAGTATAATATTATATAATCAATGTGTAAGGGGTATTTTGTCGGAAGCGGCGGGATATCCCGCCACTTGTGCTTTGCACAAGTGGAAGAGAATTAAGAGAGGAGGTAGGTAAATGAAAACAGCAGCGAAGGTGTTTATCATACTTGGCATGATCTTTGGTTGTATTGGTATATTGCCCCTTATTTTCGGCGGCATTACTCTCAGCAAAATGAAGACCGCAACCTGCAAGAGTGATATGCTCGTATGGGGTATCCTTGACATCTTCTTTGTCGGCTTAATCGGCGGTATTCTTATTCTGTGCGTAAGCGACGAAGATTGGGCTCAGAGATAATTTTTCTAAGCGGAACAAAGCGCTCTCCCTTTTGCGGGAGGGCGCTTTTATTTGTTTAAGTGGGTGAGTGTAAGTGCGGAAACTCTTTACCTTTCCTTTAATGGGGTGGGACGATAAAGCCCCTTGCCTTCCCCCTTAGGATAATGGAAGCCGAAAGGGGAGACGTTTTAAAGCTCAGGCATAATTAAATGAAAAATGACTTGCCACGGGCGGCGTTAAGTTGTATAATACAGGCGAATAATCACAGGAGATTAAATTATGAATTACAGAGAAGAATCGCTTAAAAAGCACGGCGAATGGAAGGGCAAAATCGAGATTGTTCCGAGAGTGGAGGTGGATAGCAGAGAAAAGCTCTCCCTTGCATACACCCCCGGCGTTGCCGAACCCTGCCTCGCTATTCAGAAAGACCCCGAAAAGAGCTGGGAGCTCACGCGTCGTTGGAATACCGTTCCCGTAATAACCGACGGTACGGCTATACTCGGTCTGGGTGATATCGGACCCGAGGCGGGTATGCCCGTAATGGAGGGTAAATGCGCTCTGTTCAAGGCGTTCGGCGGGGTGGACGCATATCCGCTCTGCATACGCTCCAAGGACAGCGAGGAGATAATAAAAACGATAAAATTGCTTGCGGGCAGCTTCGGCGGAGTTAACCTCGAGGACATCTCCGCTCCCCGTTGCTTCGAGATCGAAACGCGGCTCAAAGAAGAGCTGGATATACCCGTATTCCACGACGACCAACACGGCACGGCGATAGTCGTTGCGGCGGCGCTTATCAACGCGTTAAAGCTTGTCGGCAAGCGTATGGAGGATATCGACGTGGTTATAAACGGCGCGGGTGCGGCGGGCATATCCATAGCCGGATTTCTTCTGCGTTTCGGCGTCAAAAACGTCGTTGCGTGCGATAAGCTCGGCATAATCTGCGAGGGCGACGACCGCTTTAATACGGCACAGCGGGAGCTTGCCAAGGTGACTAACCGCCGCAAGATTACGGGTGAGCTCAAAGACGCGATGAGCGGAGCGGACGTGTTTATAGGCGTTTCCGCCGCCAATTGCGTAACCAAAGATATGGTGCGTTCTATGGCGCAAAAGCCCGTGCTTTTCACGCTTGCCAACCCCGTTCCCGAAATCTCAGTTGGCGACGCGAAAGAGGCGGGCGCGTTCATTCACGGTACGGGCTCGTCGGAGTTCCCCAACCAGATAAACAACGTGCTTGTTTTCCCCGGACTGTTCCGCGGCGCGCTGGACGTGCGGGCTAAGACGATCAATTTCGAAATGATGATGGCGGCTTCGCGCGGGATAGCCGAATGCGTGTCGGACGGCGAACTCAGCCGTGATTACATTCTGCCCTACGCCTATGACAAGCGTGCGCACGAGGCGGTTGCGAAAGCCGTTGCGGAAGAAGCGGTAAGGACGGGAGTTGCCGGAAAATAAGCCGTTATGAACGTAGATCTCAAACCTTATACCGACAAAAAAATATGCGTAGCCGTTTCGGGCGGCAAGGACAGTATGGCGCTTCTGCACTACCTTAAAGTGCACGGGGGCGAGTTCAACATACGCGTTTGCGCGCTCAATTGCGACCACGGGATAAGGGGAGAGGCGAGCGCGCGCGATAGTGCGTTCGTTGCGGCATATTGCGGGGGCAATTGCATAGAATTGCACTCTTTTAAGGCTGAAAAAGGCAGTTTAAAAAATGAGAACGCCGCGCGGTTGTGGCGTTGGAGATGCTATAATCAAGTGCTTTCAGACGGTAAAGCCGATTTGATTGCCACGGCTCACCATTTAAACGACAACGCCGAAACGGTGCTGTTCAACCTTGCGCGCGGCTCTGCGCTTGCGGGTATGACGGGCATAACGGACGCGCCCGTTCTCGGGATAATCCGCCCGCTTATTTCGTGTTCGCGCGGGGATATTGACGGGTATATCGGGCAAAACGGCATACCGTACGTTACGGATGAAAGCAACTTTACCGACGACTATACGCGCAATAAAATACGTCACAACGTACTGCCTGCGCTGGAAGAGGCGGTTGGCGGAGCGGCGGAGAATATATTCAGATTTTCGCGTCTTGCCGCCGAGGACGAGGAGTATTTCGACAGGCTTGTCCGTCGGATAACCGTGCGCCGACCGACCTACGGCTATCTCATAAAGCCCTGCGAAGAGCGGGTAATTTTCAGGCGTGCGGCGCAAAAAATCGTTGCGGCAGACTATCGGCGCAAGGACTACACGAGCGACCATTTCAACAGGCTGTTTGACTTGCAGTCGTCGGAAAACGGCAAAAAATTCGAGTTTTTGGGCTTGGTTGCCGTCAAGGAAGAGGGCGGCATAGCAATTGCCGACAGCGGCGAAACGCAGGCGGAAGCCAACGGAATGCCGTTTTGCGAAAACCTCGGTTGCGACCAAATAACGTTGTATGCGGGGCGCGTTGCCTGCGCGGACTATGCGGAGTACGAAAGCGAACTTATGAATATGCTGAGCCTTAGCGGCGCCCCGTTGAAATCGCTCAAATTTGATTTGGATAAAATACCCGAAAGCGCGGTTATCCGTTTTAAACGCGCGGGGGACAAGTTCACGAAATTCGGCGGCGGTACGAAGAGCCTTTCGGACTATCTCACCGATAAAAAAGTGCCGCAGGGAATGCGTTCGACGTTGCCGTTGGTGTGCGACGGAAGCAGGGTTTTAATCGTCGGCGGAGTGGAAATCAGCGAAGAAATCAGGCTGACGGACGGCACGAAAAGGGCGGGAATTTTTATTTGCGCCGACCCTTTAAAAATGCGTTAGTTGCGGCATATTGCGGGGTTAATTTATTTTTTTGCTCCGTTTTAGTATAATTGCGCGCCGTTAGGGGCAATATAATCGTAAAGCTTTTTAAAGGAGAGGTTTATGATTATTCTCAACATAATATCTTATATACTTGTGCTTGTCGGCGCAGTCAATTGGGGACTGTTCGGCATATTCGATTTCAATTTGGTCGGCTGGATTTTCGGCGGTGCGCGTAACGTCGGCTCGATAATCGTGTACGTTCTGGTAGCTCTCGCGGCTATATGGCTTATAATTTCGCCCATTGTTACGGGCAGGGGCTTGATGCTAGTCGGCGAGAAGAAAGACGGCAAAAAGGAGAGCACGATTGAAGCTGATTAATCAGGTCATAGCGCTGTCTGTCAGGCGCGGCAGAAAATTTCCTCGGCACACAATGTTCACCGATACGCAATCCGATATCGGATTGGAATAAACCTCAAATAAAAATAACAGCCGTTCGCTTCGACCCGTTGCGAACGGCTGTTTATATTTTCTGTTTTTTATATTTTGATTTTTTTATTCGGTAGCCGTGGCGTCGTCCTTTTCTGTCGCCGAGCCGTTTTTTCCTTCGCCGTCGCCCGTTTCCCCGACAGTCCCGACAACCCCGTCAACCGTGCCAACCGCTATTTCTCCGTCGACCTCGGCAACGGCAATTTCTTTATCCGACGCGCTTTCGTCATTCGACGCGCTTTCGCCGTCGCTTATTGCAACTTCGCTCCGTGAAGAATTATGTAAAACGCCGTAAGAGCCCGAAATTTGCGCCTCTGCGGCTCTTTTGCTCCATTTGCCGAGAACCACACGACGAGCGGCGAGAAAAGCCTTGTAGCCCCCAAAAAACGCAAAGAACAGGCAAACGTAAGCTATGTACACCAAAATAACGTAGAAAAGGTTTATGTATTGCATAGCTCCCGACAGGGGGAACAGGTTGGGGACGTCGAAGGGCAGGGGATTTACCTGCGTAAACGCGTAATTGGGCGGAGTCATATCGAACGGCAGTCCCGTATCGGGGTTTATGCCCGAGCCGACCGTAATGGTATAGCCGTCGACTTCGAAGTTGACGATAAAATTCTGTACGAGAGTGCTTGCAATGGCGGCAACGATAATGACGGCGCAGTAGTAGATAAGCGGAATAACGCAGTCCTTGACGGCGAACTTATAGTGCCCCAAAGCCGAGGGCAGAACGCACAGTCCGAAGAGAATGCAGTGGGTCAGGCAGAAGTACAGAATGGAGAAGCTGCAAAAAATGCCGTAGTTGCTCATTTCGTCCTTGCCGAAGTAGACGAAGACCGTCAGCGCGCCCACTGCGTGTATAAAGAACGAAATAGCGTAAAGCGCCCGCTTTTTAAATATGACGGACGCGCACGACGCGTACACGCCTATATTGCATATGAAGAGCGGCAATGCGGCGAACACGGTGCGGTACACGTTATAGCCGTCGCCTAAAAGAATGCTGTCCTTGCAGTGGTATTGGATAAGCAGGGTGAGGGCGAGCGCGCTTAGGTACTTGTCCTGCTGTTCGCGCGTTTTGTTTTTAAGAAAGTAGTACAGCCCGACCGTAGCTCCGACAAGTATGCACAGTGCGAGGAAGTGCCAGACCGTAAAATTTCTGAACCGCAGAAAGCTGTCCTGCGGAATTTTCGTTACGTCGAAAAAGTTTTCGAAAATGTTGAGCGGCATAACTGCAAGGAAAGCCGCGGGCAGACATATAAAGGAAGCTCCCCTGACCTTAAAGCCGTCGCGCAGGATAAACAGCGCACAGCACGCAAGTAAAGCGGCGTTTTGCATAAAGAACAGAGTAACGTTCAGCCACTTGGGGAAGTTGAGGTTGATTTCGTTGTACACCTTGTCGGCGGGAGTCAGCGCGGGAGGCTCTATATCGAAGAACCCCGAAAACAGACAGCAGCTTAAAACGACAAAGAGCGGTAAAACGTACTTAACTGCGTCCGCGCATCTTCGGCAATTGAAAAACACCGCCGCCAGAATAAGCAGCATTCCCGCCTTTTTGACCCACTGACTTATGCAAAAGAAAAAGCCGTATTCCGAAATACGGTTGAAGATGTAGTAATCGCCGACTGTAAACGAAAGCAACAGCGCGCTTACGGCAATAAACGCCGCGCACGCCCAAAGAGCAATTTTTACAGCCCCGTTATTAATTTTAAATGACGATTTAACAGCCGCTTGTGTCATAACAAGGAGATTATATATTTTTAAACACTCCTTGTCAATTCATTATGCGCGCCAAAATTTACTAAGTGAGCAAAGTTTGCCGCTCCCACCCCGAACATAAACGCGAAATTAAGGCGCCGCGCATAAAAACGCTAGGACTAAAATGAGTAAACAATGAGTAATCGCCGTTTGTTTGAAAAAAAGTTTATGTGATAAAATTGTAGAAATATTTTACCGTAGAAAAAGGAGAAAGGACTATGATTTACGCATACGGTCGCGTAAGCGCGGCAGACCAGAATTTAAACAGGCAGACGGACAGCTTTGTAGATTTCGGGGTGAGGAAAAAGAATATTTATACTGACAAAAGGTCGGGTAAAGATTTCGAGAGAGAGAATTACAAGAAACTCAAAAAGCGGTTAAAGACGGGCGATTTGCTCGTAATCAAGTCGATAGACAGGCTCGGTCGCAACTACGATATGATAATCGAGGAGTGGTCGGACATAACAAAGCGGATAGGCGCTGACATTTTCGTTATGGATATGCCGCTGTTGGACACGCGCGAGAGTAAGGAAAATCTGACGGGCAAGCTGATTTCGGATATCGTGTTGCAGTTGCTTTCGTACGTAGCTCAGAAAGAGCGCGAGAACATAATAATTCGCCAACGCGAGGGGATAGCGGCGGCAAAGCGGCGCGGAGTGCGTTTCGGTCGCCCTGCAAAAATAATCCCCGTCAACTTTAACGAGACGGCAATGGACTATCGCAGCGGACGGATAACAATGGAGGAGGCGTTAAGGCAGACGGGCTTAAAAAAGTCGACCTTTTACAAAAATCTCAATTTGTGTTTATAAGGGTAGAGCGAAAACCTACTTGCCTTCCCCCTTGATTTTAAGGGGGAAGGTGTCACGGAGTGACGGATGAGGGATAAAAGCCGTTGATTTCAGAAGAGGTTACACCAAAATGAAGAAGTAATAAGAAAATCCCTCATCACCGCTAACGCGGAGCTTCCCCCTTTGGAAGGGGGAAGCCAAGGGCAAGGCGAAGTTCTCGCTTTTGGAAGGGGGGGAAGCCAAGGGGATAAGGAATGAAGAAGTAAAGAGAAATATCCCTCACCACCGCTTACGCGGAGCCTCCCCCTTTGGAAGGGGGAAGCCAAGGGCAAGGCGAGTCCTCACTTTTAGGAAGGGGGAAGCCAAGGGTAAGGCGCGAGCTTCTTGCCTTCCCCCTTGATTTTAAGGGGGAAGGTGTCACGGAGTGACGGATGAGGGATAAAATACCTCAAAAATTAATGCTGACAAAAATTTTTTATATATTCAAAAATAGTGTTCTTAACGTTTTCGAATTGATTGTTAATTGCTAAATTACTAAATCTTAAAACAGTTATGCCTAAATTTTTAAAAAACTCGTCACGTACTTTGTCTGCAACCTTAGCATTGTCCTCATAGTGTTGCGAGCCGTCTATTTCGATAACGAGCTTAGCAGTCGGTGAATAAAAATCGACTATGTATTTTTCAAAAACGCGTTGACGGTAAAATTGGATATCGCAAGTTTTTAAAAACGTATACCAAAGTTTTCTTTCTTCTTCGGTCATATTTTTACGTAGTCGTTGTGAATTTGTTGTTAATCTTTTGTTTCGCAGTTCCATAACTTTTTTACCGCTCATTATTTTAGTTAGTCTGTGAAGATATGTCAAATTGTTACAAGGTAAAGAAATGAAAATCCCTCACCACCGCTTACGCGGAGCCTCCCCCTTTGGAAGGGGGAAGCCAAGGGTAAGGCGAGGTTCTCGCTTTTGGAAGGGGGAAGTCAAGGGCAAGGCGAAGTTCTCGCTTTTGGAAGGGGGAAGCCAAGGGCAAGGCGAAGGTCTCGCTTTTGGAAGGGGGGGGGGGAAGCCAAGAGAGGGGGCGCGAGCTTCTTGCTTTCCCCTTGCGTAAAGGGGAAAGTGGCACAAAGTGCCGATAGAGGTTACGCCAAGGGTAAAGTATAAAAGCCTACTTGCCTTCCCCCTTGATTTTAAGGGGGAAGGTGTCACGGAGTGACGGATGAGGGATAAAAGCCGTTAAGCAACCCCTGCTTTTGGGGGTGAAAAGGCAAAAAATTGAAAAAATAATATTAATTTTCCAAAAATGTCTACTTTTTTGTAAAAGTTGTAGTTGACAAGAATAAACTATTGTGATAACATAAACCGTGAAAAATAGGCGTGAAATAGTCAAAAAATGCTCATTTTACACAATTTCGTAAAAGTAGACATTTACGGACGCAAATCGCGCTTAAAAAAACGCAAATAAAAACTTTTTTATAAGAGGTTTAGATATGAATAACGAAAACAAAAAGGGAACAAAAACGGGCAAGCTCAAGGGGTTGTCAAGGCGCGCAAAATTTATAGTAACGAGCGCGGTTTTGGCTGTATGTCTTGCTGTGTCGGGAATTGTTTCAGCTGTTTTATTATCTAACAATAACAATAAGATAGGCGGAGAGTTTGCTGACAGTACAGCCGCGCCGTCTACCACGCCCGGGGTATCGGCTTCAAGCGGGCTTAGCAAATATACAAACGGTGCAAGATTTTATTATACGGGAGTAAACTCTTCCAACGACCCCGCGCCCGGGCAGTCGGTTACGGTAAACGCTTCGGCAACCTGGGGTTCGCAGAATAACCCATACGTTATCAAGACGATTAACGATTGGGTATTTTTTACGAACGCAGTAAATAACGGTACGGGTGCACCGAGCGGCGGTACGGCGTATGCGAGTGCTACATACGTAGTTGAAGCGGGCGGTATTCTTAATTTTGGTGGAAAAAGGATATTGCCCGTAGGTAATGCAAGTCGTGCATTTACGGGTACAGTTTACGGTGGAAATACTGTTATTCAAAATGCTAAGTTGGGTTACTATTCTACTGGTGGAAGAGATTATAGTGGTCTTTTCGGCAATACAAACGGAGCAAAATTTTATGATTTAACTATTGCTTCGAATTGTTCGTCAGTGCTTACAGGTAGTTATGATTTCGGGACAACAAATTTTCCTTTTATTGGTGGTTTTACAACAATAGCAACATCACCGACATTTGTTAACTGCACTAGTAGATTACCTGTAAATATTGTGAATACTCATTCGGCTGCTACAAGTTCTTCATTGATAGCAGGCACTGGTCTTGTCGGCGGTTTTGTTGGAAGAATAACAGGTACGGGTACTTCAAAATTTGTTGGCTGTGCCTATATAAATAATATAAATTTCCAAGGGCATAGCGGAACGCTTACTTCTACAAACGACGATTCAAGTTTTGGTAATTTTATTGGTGAAATTGTTTCAGCGACTACGCATACGCTTATAGTTTCGGGAGCTTATATAAAATCCTCAATGGTTATTAGAAATAACGGCTCACATTCAGGTTCTATAATTGGCAGTGTTGGTAGTTCAGTCGGTTTGACATTAACTTTGAAAAACGCAGTGGTTGAATTTAACATCGACTATTTAGATACCGCAGGACTTAAATACGGTCAATCAGGTTTTAGAGGAGGTTCTCCTGATGCGGGCGTATTGTTAGGATATTCAGGCGCTAATTATAAAGCAGGCTCATCAATAACAAACGTCTTCCTATCAGGCGACTATACTAAAGGTGCTTGGGGCAGTAGTGAAGGTTGGTTAACTAATACTAATATCACAAAAACTAATGTTTATTCAAACTATGTAAGTTCATTGGCACCAAATCTTACTACGCACACAACAGCAGAAGTTACAAATGCAAAAAAGACAAACACAGCAATTCAAAACGTGCTTAACGTCAACGCTTCCACGGGAGCGGTGAGCGGAACTAAGTACGAAGCGGGTGCGGCGGGTGCAACTTACTATGTCAACTACGTAATCGGCGGCATTGCGGGAGCAAACCAACCCGTGGCGACGAGCTACAAACACGGAAGTAACGTTGCTCTGAAAAATCCGTCGAGTACGCCCACGGGCACGACCTTCAACAATTGGCGTTACGGCAGTGTAAGCGGCGCGGCTATTGCCAACACGAGCGGCAGGCAGGGCAACTTAACCGTTTACGCGACGTATAAACTCAACAATTCTAGCGTTACTCACAAAAACGTGGACGAAACGTACGGGGTTACAAACCAGGTAATTTCTCAC
>CAJTTC010000012.1 GCA_910579295.1 uncultured Christensenella sp.
GCCTTTTTCCCAGCATTAGCAGCGAAATTACTTATTAAATATTCATAAATGAAACCTAAAACGTCATATTCGTCATTTTCGTTTATAGGGATTTCATCAATAATCTTAATTAGCTTTTTAACCGCCTTGGTTTGTGCTTGAGCATTCTCACCTAACTTTGATAATCCATCATTAAGAGTTTTAAAAATATCATAATAAATAGTTCTTTGTAATCTATCTTCCTGCTCATTATGATTATGATAATTCAAACGGGCAAAAGCATTTAACGCAGTAATAACATTGTCAATACTAAAATCATCTCCCAAATCAAGCCAATTAGAAAACAAATTTTTATGTTCTATGAAATAACCGATATTTCTCTTTGCAATCTTAGCAGGGATATCAGTCTCTTTTAATGCAACAATATCTTCTTGTGTTGCATCCATTTTTCTAAAATATCGCTCCTCATTCTCAGAGAGAAATTTATAAAAAATAAATCCTAAAATGTAGTCTTTATATTCATTTGCCTCAATTTTAGAACGCATTTCATTTGCTGCCTTCCAAATTTTTGCCGCTAATTTCTGTTTATTCATAAACTTTCTCCATTTATGTAATAGTTGTATTAAAGGCTATAATAGTAGTCTTTAATTTTCTTTGCCATCATTTGACGTCTTGCATTTAAAAATTCCTGATATCTATTTTCTTCCATTTCAAAAATGGTTTCTGGTATGCAATTAACTTTTAAATTAGCTAACAACTGCTCTTTATCTGTAATATTACCGCAGACAATTACTTGCGTATCACACTGCGAAAGGGCTTGTGAAAAATACACTTTAGGTGACTTCTTCCCTATTGAAATATTTACAGGGCGATCAAGATACACATAGTTGCCATCTTGATTGTATTGACTCTTTTCATAACCAAAAGACTTAAGGTATTCTTTAGGGAAAATATGATGAATATCACCGCCTAACATTATTAATTCACGAACAGTTACATTATTCGACAGCAGCGACAATTCATTATTCTTTACCTGCGCCGCCATAAACACCATATATGCAGGATTTTTAGTGGAGGTATTACTGAGGTTTTGCACGAGCGCTACATCCCAAAAACTATCAGAAAGCGTCGCCGCTTCAATATCTTTTAATGTATGCTTTACGCCGTTTTCTTTAATCAAGCGCAAATCTTTAGCAAAAACCGTTTCCGGTGACGTGCTATATCTTCCTGTTAGAACAGATAAAACATACCATTTTTGAACTATATTTTTTATCTCCGACACGCTAACTTCTTGCTCGTCATGCAACCGAAGGTATAAAGTGTATGCGAAATCAAGAGCCATATTTGAATTTATAAGTTTGGGAGATATAAAACCCGCACTTTTTATGGCAATCATAAACTGTGTAAAATTATGTTTATTAACTACATTTAACACGCCCTCTTTAAGCGCGACATATGTAGATTCAATTATATCCTCACTGAATTCACGGGTTTCAAAATTTCTTCCTGAAAGCAACCCAACTAAATCTGCCAACTTAGCACGCGGGAATTTGTGCATAAAAGCAATCCTTATAATATCATCGCACTCAGGATCGAATACCGTTTCAGTATCATCTTTCAACCACGATATTTTGTTAAAATACTCACTATTAACAAATTCTTCATCATTTTCCTTTAAAGAATTATAGAATGCCGAGTCAACACACAAATGTGAAAAATAATCTATTGCTCGACGCAACATATTACCGCCATGCGTCTCATCAGAAGCTATTTTTGACATAACGAAGTCACCCTGACTTAAAGCAGTGCCTTTTGAATTAATTCTTATAAAGATATCAGTTACAACATCTATATCTAAATGCTCTTCAAGTTCAATAACGCCAATTGGTCTGTTGCCAATGTATTGTAAATTCTGTAATACAGTATTAAGTTTTTCGGGTTCCATATCAGGATTGTTTTTACAATACTCGTGTACAAAATTCCAAGATGAAAATCCCGTTTTGAAAACTTCAGCAATATCAGCAATCCAACGTTTGCTTCTAAGGTGGCTTTGATCCTGTACCTCAAAAACAGCAGCATCTTTATCATCCGATAAAGCAGCAAATGGATCAAACGCTATTTTAATTCTCGCCTTTTTATATTCACTATTCACGACTGGAATACCGGCAATCGCTGTCATCAAAGCAGTAATTCTTTGTTGACCGTCTATCAAAATCTTTTTACCGGATGATAATGTCCCATCTTTTAATTTAACTGAAGGGTTTTTCCATAAAATCAAATATCCCGTAGGATAGCCCTTATAAAGAGAATCCAGCAAATCACGTACTTGCTTACTTTTCCAAACAAAAGGTCTTTGAATTTCAGGTACGGCTATCTCGTTCGACGCGATAAGTCCAAGTATAGCACTAACGGTTAGTGAATTCGGTCTATATTTTTCTATATTCATAAAAACCCCAAAAACTTAAAATTACAAAATAAATTATATCAAAATTCCATATTAAAGTCAATGATAACTCAAACCCTGCGAGACTTATTTGGTAATGAGTGCCACTGTTTAGCTGCAAACAATAGGTCAGCAAAACAATTTAATTTTCTACGAATTAAAATCTCTCTATAATTGTCATTTGCTAAAAAGTATTCCCTCCATATTTCCGATTCATCGAACACATACGCGAAACCCGCGCCGCAATCAAATTTTTTCTTCCCATATCGGAATGACGTCAATAATTTGTTAAGAACATTTCGATAAGATAACTGATTTTCAGAATTATAAATACTGTACTCCCCATAGTTATAATTCAAATAGCGGACCACCTGAAAAATCTGATTAGCCGTAATTTGTAATTTTATTTCTTTTTCATTAATCTCATTTATCAAAATCAAATCTTTATTATATTGCGGCTTGATATTTTTCTCAATTTCAGCTAAGCAAACGTCACAATAATTTTCATAATCTTCAACATAATTAAGCTGACAACGCAAACATTTTTTCATAATAATATACCTGCGAAATAAAATGTAATTAACCTTTAGATAATAACCCCTATAATTATAAAATAAATTGCAATATTTTTCAACAATAATTCTAAAACTCTAAACTCAAATTCTTGTAAAACATAATAATTTTCCTACTTAAATATGTCATACCTGTCAACATTAAAACGCACAATAGGAATCCACTTTGAGATCGTGGCGTGTGCTTGTCTTGATACGAGGCGGCGCTTCGCGCCGCAGCCAAGCACACGCCACGATTAACAAAACTCAACCCCAAAAAAATAGAAGGGAACGGAATGGGTGTTCGCCGCTAAACCGCTTGGCGAATCACCCATTTTTCCGTTACGCCTTACTATTTAAATTGAGGGATATGCTGTTATTGTTAATTACTCTTGCGCAGTTGTGCTATCGTTTCTGCACTTACCGTTCCAACGTTTACCCCCTCGTCCCAACATTTAAAATCATCGAAGAGTAGCAACTTTTTATCCTCTTGTCCTATGGTGCATACTACGTCATTCTCCATAATGTCGGAAATGAAAAATTGCGGTAATCCCTTACTGTAAACTATCTTTTCGCCTGTCTTTTCCAAGTACTTCATAAGATAGCCAAGCGATTCTCCCAAAAGTCTTTTATCAAGGACTTTAAAATCGTTGCGTCCAAACCTTTCTGCAAAATATGTATTTTGATTTATAGTCTGCATTGCGTGTTGATTTGTGCTGTAATCTGTAACTTCCTGAAACTCGCCAACCTCCGCATTTTCAGGAATATTGAACAGTCCGTGGAAATGTAAACGTCGCTTTCCCGGTGAACGCTCCCATACGCCCATATACTTCCAATTCTTACGGTAACACATATTTCTGAAGCACGTTTTTAATTGCTTTTTAAAGCTGTCTTCGGTATGCTTTTTATCATCGAACGTAAGCGTTACAAAATAGTTAAAGTCGGCAAGGTTAGCCTTGCGTACCATTCTTACACGCCTGCAAATTAAGTTGCGCCTTTTCCTCGCCATATTAGAATCAACATAGTTTTCTGCATCCGTTCTGTCATCGAAATACGGCAACATAGCTTCGATAATCTTTTTACGCCGTTCGGATCGTCTTTCATTTATATACTCACTGTAAAACTGTTCAAACAGCTCTTTTTTACTTAAATTTTCCGTTATTTGGTACATATTATGGGGGGAATCAGTATTTTCAACGCCTATAAGCGCATCGGCTTCATTTGCCGGTGCGCTAATTTCAATGTATGGGAATGGCGATTCTGCCGCTTCTTCAGCGGATAATTCTATCAACTGTGGCCATTTATCCTGCACTGAATTAATCTTTTCTATAGACTTCTTACGCGGCTTAAAAGGACGTTCGGTATGAGGGATAGCTATATAATGGCTGCCATCAAAATATACCTTGGTTTCGGAATAAAAACCGCCCTTAGGTTTAACCTGCTGCTGCCAATTATAAGCCATTAATCGTCACCTCCAATTCCGTAGAGGGCATTTACAAAATAACTGTTTTGCGCTTGCAGTTCATCAACGCTCGCACATTCAGTTAAGTACTCACGGTAATCGTTAAGCCCAACGTTAGTGCGCAGAGCCATGTCGTTAAAATAGTCTGCAAAGCAGTCGGTAGCAAAACGTTTACGGTAGATTTTGGCACTCATAAGATAATACTTTTTCTTTGCAATCTTACCGTCCATAGTGCCGCGCTCTTTTTCGATTTTGAGTACGGAATAACCATACCGATTATAGATTTTGATATTGCGTTTCCATAACCAGAAGGTTATACATTTTAATAAGTGAATTAAAAGTGTATTATCGCCGCGCCTGAAACGGAAATCGTAATACAGCCCGATAAACTTATTAAAAGCCCATTCGGAAATCATATCACCAAGAGTATAGAAGGGCATAGCTAATTTCATTTCACCGCTGGCAGTAATATTTACAATATCACATAAATCACGCGCATCTGCGCCCCAGCTCTCAGGGCGTTGTTCGTCGGCAAATACCTTTATGAAAGGGAAGTTATCAACCGTTGCGCTATGGCGACACATTTTAAGCCACGAATTAAATTTATCGTTCTTTTGATTTGCTTCGTCGGAATTCTTTTTCTTTTCTTGCAACTCAAGATTATTACCGCGCTCTTTGCCTATTTCCGTTATACCGATAACACCAAACTCGAAACTTCCGACGTTAGGATTTTCCTCAAGAACTTTTTTGCCAAGTCTTAAAACGTCAAAGTCAAGAATATGAGCATGTCGGCTGTCTTGCCGAAACCTTTTAGGGAAGAAATCCATCAGCCACATAGGGAAGTTACCGCTATCAAGCAAAAGGTTGTCCTCTCTTATAGAGTAATTTGAAACTATAAGACTGCTTGAAATAATGTAGATAAAGTAGGCTTGCGCATACGTTGACAGCACATTATAAAGCCCGTCCTCTTTCAAACCGTCATCAAAAACCAAACCGTAACGCTCGCTATCATAACCGAATAACTCTCCGCGTTCCTCTAAATCAGCAACCCAATATTTTACCGTAGCAAGATTGTAAACCCGTCCGCTTTCTATTTCAGCCTGCATAGCTTTCTCAAAAAGTATCCACGGGAAATGCGGAAACTTCATATCGTTTTTCTGTAAGATATCATAGGCTTTTTGCCTAAACATAACTTCCTGCGATAACGCCATATCCGTAATTGCCGTGGTCTTTTTCTTACCCATAGAACCGCACGTTAAAGAGACGATAGGCAGCTCATTTATAAAACCGCAATTCCGCGCTTCGTAATGACGTAATCGCATTGTTGCTATACGCTTTCTGAATCTATCGAAAAGCGGATAAATTATAAATAGCAGTGACCACCACGGGAAGTATGCAAACGGTGTTTTAAGGTCTGCGAATAATTTTACAAACTGAGTGTAAACGGTGCTGAAATCAAACTCAACAGCGAAGTAAAAGTAGTAAGCGAAGAACTCAACGATAATTGTTGCAAGGTTGAAATTTAACGCCCATAATATTACCCAGCATATCCATATCCAGCTATGGCTGTGGATAAATTCAATGTAACCTACAATAAAGCGTTTTATCGGTTGATAAATTATTTTAGATAAAAACTTGAACACTCTAAGCGGCACGGTGTCAACACCGTGCTTGTTATTTTCACGCTTATATACAGCCTTAATTATTAGAATGAAAGCTACAATGCAAGGCAAAATTATAACTAAAATCTTTGCAATTTCCGCCATTACCCCCGATATATGCGTCAACCAACCGTTAAAATTGCTCTTATCGAACAGCAAAGAGAAGTATTGCGCTGTGTTGTTTTTAAAACCTTCAAAATCCGTAGGAAGCGTTACTTGCGGCGTTTGAACGTCAGGTATTAAATTGACAGTAGGCGTTATGCTATGACTTATCCCAAACATTTCGCAGAAGTAGTAGCCGACAGAAAGACCGAAATCTTTGAACGCATACCCCAGCCTTATGTATGATGAACGAAATACAAATACGCCCAACAAAATAAACCCTATTGTAAGCACAACAGTAAGTATTATGTTTAAAACTCTACGCATTAATTTGACCTCCCGTGTAAACGAGATAACTTATTAAAAACGCTAAAAATATCAGCGTAGTTATTACTAAAATTCTTTTAAAAATTTTCATTGTTTTTCTCCATTATTATTGACAAATTTATATGTTTCGGCTAAAATATGATTAAATCAAATTTTTGCCGTAGGTGTATAATGAATTATATTAAACGGGATATGGAAGACCTTATCCTCGAACTAACGAAAGAATATTCCTGCATACTTGTCTGCGGTCCGCGCCAAGTAGGTAAATCTACTATGCTCAAAAGCATAATGTCGCCCGAACGTAACGTGATAACGCTTGACGATTTGGAAGAGCGGAAACTCGCTCAAACTGATCCCGCTATGTTTTTGGCAATTCATCCCGCACCCGTTTTGATTGACGAAGTGCAGTATGCTCCCCAATTGTTTTCCTATATAAAGATAGCCGTTGACAACGGCGCGCCGACCGGCAGCTTTTGGCTTACGGGTTCGCAGTCGTTTAAACTTATGAAGCTTGCGCAGGAATCTCTCGCAGGGCGTGTTGCTATATTGCACCTTTCAGGCGTTTCCCAAAAAGAAATGTACGGGACGGGCGAAAATACGCAGTTTAAGGTAAATACGCAATATATTCTTTCCGCTAAAGAAAAGCGTACCCCCACCGATGTGAACGGAATTTACGAGCGTATTTGGAACGGCTCTTTACCCGCTCTGTTAAGCGGAAAATTTACCAACCGTAACGTGTATTATTCAAGCTATTTGCAGACGTATATTTCACGCGACGTAGCCGAAGAAATAGATGGCGTAAACCAAACGCAGTTTCTCGATTTTATCCGTGCCGCCGCCTGCCGTGCAGGACAGGTTTTAAACGTACACTCTATTGCCGCAGATATAGGAGTAACAGACCAAACCGCAAAACGCTGGTTAGATGTTTTGGAAAAGTCAGACATAATTTTCTATCTGCACCCCTATTCAAACAACTTATTAAAGCGCACCGTAAAAGCTCCGAAAATGTATTTCTTCGATACAGGCTTGGTGGCATATTTAACCCGTCATTCGTCGCCCGAAATTTTGCAAAACGGCGCAATTTGCGGCGCAATTCTCGAAAACTATATAGTTGCCGAAATCCGCAAAACGTACCTCAATGTAGGCGAAGAGTGCTTTATCCACTACTACCGCGATAAAGACGCAAAAGAAATTGATTTGATTATCGAAGCGGACGGTATCCTTTACCCGATAGAAATTAAGAAAACTTCAAGTCCGAACAGCTCAATGATTTCTTCGTTTACTGTCTTACAAAAATCGGCAGTTCCCGTAGGTACGGGCGCAATAATTTGTTTAAAGGACAGCTTTTCAGCTATCGACAGCAATACCCTCATTATTCCAGCGTGGACAATTTAATTTTTATTAACGCCGACGAAATACATGGATTCCGTCGGCGCTTTTTTGTCCAGCTAACTGGACTTCTTACTTTGAACCTCCACCCGACCAATACGGATCAGACCAATCAATATTATCTAAATAACTTTCAATTTCGTCTCTGCTCATTTCTTCAACGGGCTTATGACCTAATTGTGAACTGTCCGACGTCCACACGTTGTCAGGCAACGGCTCATTTTTACGCTTACGCTCCTCGGCTCGCCGCCTTCGTTTCTTTTCATTTCTTATTTCTCGCTCGCATTTCTCTGCACACTTCTCTTTTCGTCGTTTTATAGCGTTACCTATTGCTTTGAACAATGCGCCTATTGCTTTAAACGGCAAGAGCAGAATTTTACCCAAAGCGTAAATTATCGCGGGACAGAATTTGAACAGTAAAACAACTATAACTATAAAAATAATTATGCCGAGTATAATAGCCAAAATATTTGGTCTGTCTTTCGTAGTAACGAGCGGCGGCGTTCCGTCTGCGGCTATATCCATAGGCGACATTATTACGGGTATTACGGTGTCAACGCCGTCTTTTGTGAAAGTGAGGTCAATAATATCAAAATCAAGCTGCACCCACATTTGACAAAGGTAAGCGTTAGTGTCGGTATCGGTAAAATACGTTCCGTAAACAGGACGTGTTAAATCACCGATAGTTTCCATATGTAAACCCGTTTTATATTTGCCTTCGACTAACTCAACCGCAAAGTATTCGGACTGATAATACCTAAACAGATAAACTGTCTCTTTTTTATTTTTCGCCGCCTTGACGTAATCACGAAAATCATTGTAATCGGTCTCTGCAATAAAGAAATTATCGCAAAACGACGTAGTACTCATAGCGTTATCAATATCGTCCATAGTTACTTTTTGTATAGCGCTCATATTGTACGTGTTCGTGTACGACGTTGACGTTCCCCAAACTTTCTGCCAAAGGGTTTGCGAAGAAATTACGCTCGTCAGCTTAAAAGTGTCTTTCTCGGTTATAGTTACGTCCGTAAAATCGCTGTCAACCTTGTCGAACAGCTCGGCACTGTAACGGTTATTAACCTTTGTTCCGCCGAAATTTGCCGTGTACGTTTCAAACCAACCCTTTTTATTGCTTTTACTGTCACCAATTAAAAGCTCCGCGGGTAAAGTATAAGTGTCGGCGTCGCCGTTATCTGCATAGAAAGCATACTTGAGTTTGGACATATCGTTTTCCGTTCCCGAATAGTTATAGCCGTGGGAGTATTTTACGAAATAGAAGCCGCCCCAATATCTGCCTTGCCCGTTTGTATGGAAGGCATAATCTCCCGAAACGCTTTTGCCTACAACCTTCATAAATTCGTTGTAATAGTCCTTATTACCCGAAACAAATATCGGCGCAGTATAAGCGTTTAGCCACGTTGCGTGAACGGCAGTCATTTCGCCGTATTCGTCTATAATCGCATCTGGCACAGCGAAGTAAACGGAATGTAACGTATCCTGCTTATTTGCCGAGCCGTTGCTTCCTTTCGGACGGTAATAAGTAGAACGAACATCCAAAGACAAATATTTATCAAACCCGTCAACCTTACAAGACAGTGTATCGCTTTGCGCCAGCTCGGAACCGTAACCTAACGCATAGCCTTTATAGGTATAGGTCTGTCCGCAAGCATATTCCGTAACCTTATTTTTATACGACAATTCAATTCCGCTTATTTTGTACACACGGCTTGTATCATCAACTTCCCTTAAAATCTCTAAACGCTGTTCGTCCGTAAGCCGTACTTTAAATTTCCAGAACCGCCCTTCATAACCTGCCTCGGTTGAGTAGTTTATAAATTCCAACGTGTACTTTGAATAGCTCGGTTTTGTACCGTAGGTAAGCTGAATTTTGTTGCGTTCGCTTGACATATCGAAC
Organism: uncultured Christensenella sp.; assembly: GCA_910579295.1. Lineage (GTDB taxonomy): Bacteria > Bacillota > Clostridia > Christensenellales > Borkfalkiaceae > Coproplasma. Next base: position 9,830 of record CAJTTC010000012.1, read on the forward strand.
GCTATATCCTGCGGATTATACACATAGACGTAAAGTCCGTAGTCCGCTTGTTTTTCTGCATAGTAGGAATAGCAGAACTCGACGAACGATATTATCTGCGGCTTGCCGTTAGAGTTATGCGGATAGTCCGCTAAATCAAATTCCTTGCCGCCGATGGTTGCGCCTTTAAGGTTATTCAATACGTTTGTGCTTTCGTAAACTGCCTGTACGCCGTCCGTGCTGTCGGCAAATGCGGACAAGGACTGTCCGCAAAGTACCGTTACCAAACACAAAACAGCCGCAAGTATTGCATACAAAAACCGTTTTGTTATTGCTTTCATCCGCACCCCCTAAATAGCCATCAGGTAAATAATCAGAGTTACGTTACAGCTCGGCATAGTAAATTCGTACAGCCCGTTAAATTCTTCCAAGTCCTGAATATCCTCGCCCGTATCAGCGTTTTGCAAAACAACGTGCGTTATTTCAAGCCTTGATTCTTCTTCAACCGTTAAAGAAATGGATGCAGTTACCAAATCGCCGGGAGCGGCTACGTCGTTACAATAGAACATAACCGAACCAACCGAGCCGTTGCCGAGCGTATCGTAGCCGATAGAATAGAAATCGCTTATAACTATATCCGTAAGCGCAATTACAAGCTCTACGTCGCCGTCGGGCATATTAAAACCATACTCGCAAGAATTACCCGTGGGCAAAGCGTAAGTTATATGCTTGCCGCCCGAAAGCACGTCTATTTCCGCAATGCTGCAATGGTAGTCGTCTATGAGCTGAACTATAAACTTAACCTTTTCTCCGACTGCCGCCGTATCGGGAATATCCGCCGAAACATACACAAGCCCTGCGTCGTTGTTCGTTACCCGCCAGCTCACGTTATGCGTTACAACGGGAACGTCGGGTATTACGGGGTCGGGATTATCGGGCGTTGTCGGCGTGGTTTGCGTAGTACCGTTTGCTACTTTTAATTCGTCCACCGCGAAATCAATGTTGTAAGTTATCTTGTCGTTGTAGGACGAAATCATAAGTCTGAACGGGTACGGATTGTTGCTCAATGCGTCCAAAGGAACGCTCACGCTGTTGCCGTTATGCGCTTTCCTTAAAATCTCGTTAAAGTTAATACTGTTAGGCAAGTATATCTCAAAATAAGTGTCGTGCATAATAGGCTCGAACGCCGAAGTCAAATCCCTAACCTTTGAAAACAAATACTTTTCGCCGTCCACGGTGTAATCGAAATCCCTTGTCATATTAGAAACGATTTTTACCTTATAGCCTTTCGGCTCGGCGTCGTCCTTGTCGAAAGTGTACTTGACGTCGAAACGCTGTACGACTTCTTTTTTAAACGTCAGCTTGCTTTCGGTGGTTAAAATCTGCTTGCCGTTATGCTCGACGTAGAAAGTCTTTAAGTCCTCGTTAAAACCGTTGGTGTATTTGTAGGTAAAACCTAACGTCGCCGCAATTAAAAGCACTACCAGACCGTAGCCTATAATCTTTGCAAAAGTTTTCATACGCCACCTCGCTTTACGCCTTATCCAGCGTTAATGCGAACAGTCCTAAAACGTCGCCTTTGGCTATGGTGTGAGTGCCGGCGGTAAGCGTTACTTTAATTACGGAATCGCCGTCGTCCGTAACCTGACTTACGCAATTTTCACCGTCAACCTTAACTTTCTTTGCGGCGGTATCAACGTAAATCCGAAGCACGGTATCCGTAGCCGTGGTGAACGTAACCTGCGTGGAGCTTTCCATTTTCAAATACTTCGTAAACGACTTGCCGAGCGCATGCACGGTTGTTTCGACGCAGCTTGACTGTTTACCCGTAACTTTGAACTTTGTGTCCGTTGCAATAGCCGAGCTGTCCGCACCGTCGAAATAGCAAATAACGGGTTCTGCGTTTTCCGTTCCGAACACTATATCGCCGCCGTTAATCGTTACGTCCTCAACGGGTATAACCAGCCCTTCAAGCGAGAAGTCAACCGATATTCTTTCGTAACCATCGTGCCACATTTCCTCGGTTGCAACCACGTCGCCCTTATAGCTGTATTTTGCCGTAAAGTGGATAATAGCGTGATAGTCGCAGTCCTCGCCGCAACCGAAATATATCGCCCTTGTGAACGCTTCATTAAAAGTAGTTTCGTTTATGCCGCTACCAGCCGCAAAGCAAGCGTAGGGCGAAGGACAGTTGAAAGTTATTCCGTCCGAACTGTAACCGTCGCTTAAAATTTTAGGCGTAGGCGTAAACTCAAACCCTAACCTGTCGCTGATTTCATTGACTACTGAACCGTCCAACTCTATGTATAAATCGCCGTACTCGAAGTCGCCTTCAACCGTGCCGTAACCGCCGAAAGTGTAGTCCATAGAAACGGTGTTTTCCTTGTTGAAAACTATGTCGTTCCAATTAACGTTAAGGTCTATGGGGTCGAACTGATATAAATAGTCCACGTAGCAAGTTGCCGTTTTCGTTGCGTCGTAGTTGGACGTTGCGGTTATAATCGCCGTATAGTCAAAGCCCTTAAAGCAAGTAAGCACGGCGGTGTTAGACCCGTAATATGTGGGTTCTAACGTTAAATACTCGCCCGTTTCAAAACCGTCGTCGAATAATATAGACCAAGTAACAGTACCGTCCGTTGCGTTCTCCGGCGAAACGGTTGCCGTAAGCGTTACCTGCGAAACGGTGTCGTTCTGCAACTCGGAAATTGTCATTGCGCGCGGCATACTGTAAACCTTGCTTGCAAGCATTTCGTAACCGTTATCGTCGTAAACCTTGCCGCTCAACTCATACTGCGGCTTATCGTTTATAACAGGCTTGTCCGTGTTATCTTTCGTTGCGAAATGTGCAATTAACCCTGCCGCCAGCGCAACGATTAAAACGAGCGCAACGGCTATTATGATTGTCTTGATTTTATTTTTAGTCATTTAATCCCCCCTTAAAATGCAATGTTTCTATTAAGCGAAAGCGAAGGCGTTAAATCCATACCGTACTGCTCGCCGCTTAAATACAGATAACCGTTGCCTATGAACTCCGACTCCGAAACTCCGCCGAAGCTGTTGCCCCTATACGTTGCGGAAATCGTAATATCTACCGTTATCATTAAAAGTCTGTCCGCAGAATTACGTTCTTCCCAAGCGTGAAACCAAGCGTAGTAAATTGCCTTTTTGTGTGCGTCATCCAGATTATTAAAACCGTTTATAAACCCAGCCCAGCTATATCCGCCGCCCGGTTCACAAGTTACGCATTGCTTTCCGCTCACTTCCGAAATCACGCCCTTGACGTTCTGCATCTTATACGGCGTAAATTCTATATCGAATGTCAGATAGCTCTTTACCGCACTCATAAAATCGTCTTTTAAATAGAAGGTTGCGCTGTCTAAATAAATATCGGGCATAACCGTTCCTTGCGAAAAATTTGAGTAAAACTCTACGCCCGCGCTATCGTCGAAGTCCGTTCCGGTCATACCGAAATTCTCCATACCCGTAAACCGCTTAACGTAGTCCACGGTGCAGGTTGCACTGTTATCCTTGTCGCCACGCACGTTTACCTTTAACGTGATAGGCTGGGCAAACGCCGACAAACACTCGACCTTTGCCGTAGTGCTGCCGTCTGCCGTGGGCGTAATTTTTATTGCGCTCGAAGCATCAGACCCGTCCGCATACAACGCCGCCCAATCAACCTTTATATTGTTGTACGGGAAGTTGTGTGCCACCGTTACGTTCACCGAAGGCGACGCCAGCTTTAACTGACTTGCAAGCGGTTCGTCATAGAGCATAGAAAACACCATAGCCGTAGGCATTTCGTAGGTTTCGCCTGCTTCAAGCTCGTTGCCGTCGTCGCCGTAAACTTTGCCGCTTACTTTAACCTCTTCCGTAGGATTATTGTCTATAACGGGTTTATCCGTCTTATCTTTTGCTACACTCACTATAAGTCCTGCCGTAAGTATTACGACGAGCAATACCGCAACGGCGGCTAATATAGTTAAAATCTTGTTTTTTGCCATAAATAATCTCCTTTTAAAAATTAGGCGGCTTACGATATATACCGCAAGCCGCCGTTAATGTACTTTTAGCTTATTTAACAAGCATTGCCAACAGGCTCTTATCCGAATTACGCACGGGCTTGACGGCGCATTCGTAAACTTCACCCGTTTCCTTATCCGTAGTGCGCACGATATAACGTTTACCCGTTACAATCTTGCCCGAAGCGTCCTGAAACTCGAACGGTTCTACTGCGAATTCCGCCGTATCTTCGTTGCCGAATACGATATCCAGCACGGCGTAGCCACCCTTATCTAAGGGATCGGAGGGCCCCAGCTTAATCTTCACGTCCCTGCCGCGGATATTGGCGCCGATGAAATATTCGTAACACGTATTGCCTTTGAACTCGAAACTTGATTTTTCTACTTTTATTGCGTTATTCTGCATAATTTTTATAATTCTCCTTATTTTTAAATTTTAATTGCCTTTCTTTCTGGAAATTTCTCTTGCTTCCTTTATGTCCTTACCTTCGCCCAAGGCTTTCTTGAACTTGAACATACCGGCGTGGTCGGACTGACAGAGAAGATAGCCCGAACGAATACCCTTATCGTACTCGGTAAGCTCTTCGCCCTGCTTCTTGCCGAATTTGTGAACCTTTAATTTGCGTTCCTCGGCGTAGCCCTTCGCACGCTTGGAAGGGACAAGCCATTTACGCTCGTTATAATTTCCCGCGGACGCATTTGCGCCGCTCGAATTTTTGTTTGCCAAAATTATTTCTCCTTATAAAATGTAGTTTTTTGTTGTGGGCTGCACGTCTGCTTCTAACAAGTCTGCTTGCCCGATATTAAATTTTAGTTTTTATGTAAAGCTACGGTCTTTATTGAAATTTCACATTTCGTGCGATAAGCGGAAGGTGGCCACCTTTATCTTGCAAGTACCGCACAAATCGTAAATTGTTGCCGTTTGCTAATTACCGAATTTAATCTACGTACTTTCGAGTGTACATAGTGGAAGGCAACCGCTTTCCGTCTATACACTTTCTGTCGTAAAAAATCTGCTCGTATTCGTTATCTCTGCGCTTATTACGCTTATAGAAAACGTCGCAACTGATTATTGCGTTAGCCTCTGTACTGTTAAGCTGAACTTTTAAACTCTGCTTCACAATATACTTGCTCGTCCTGTAAACATTATCCGCATCCATTACAAAATCGGGTAAATCCGTCACTTGATTAATCCTCCTTTAAATTTTTTTGAAAGAAACTTTGTAATTCGTTATTAACCTTATAAATATAACTCGTTGCGTAACCGCACTTCATAGCATAAGCAGCGGGAGCGTACCCATCAACGTACAGCCCTACATACAAATCATAGAATCTGGGAGGCGCAAACACTATAACCGCATTGTATTTTTCTACTTTCTTTTTAACTACGCTTACGCCAACACTTATTTCATTTTTATCGAACACGTCTTTATGCGCATAGTAGTAGCGAATATCCCTTAAATCTTCTCTTATCTGCTCTAACGAAAACATTAGTTATCTCCTTTCTTAATTGCAGGTCTCATATATGTATCCAAAATGCTCTGCATTATTTTTTTATCTTTATCCGAAAGCTCCTCATTGAGTCGCATTAATAAGTCAATTTGCTCAGAAGACATATATATCATCCCGAATTTGAACCTTTTATCAATGTAAATGCCACCTTGTGGCCCTGTAACAGTATAAATAGGATAGGTACACGCAAGCACTTCTATATCGGTACGAATAGTACGTACGGAGACGCCAAGATCGCTCGCAAGACTTATTAAGCTGTCTTTCTTACGCCGACACAAAATTTCAAGCAATGACATTCTGCGTTCCGTTGTGCTTTGCATGTACTCACCTCCTTTCGTTTGATTTCTGATTGTAGTTTAAACTTCATTGTGGCAGCCTATCTGCCACAATAAAAAAATAATTTTAACTTTTTAAAAAAATTTTTTGCGTTCGCAATTTCCTACGCGCGTACATTATTACAAATAAAAACAGCTACCGAAGGATACAGTTTTCAAAAACAAAAAAGTCCCGACAAAATAAATTCCAAAAAGGAATTCACTTCATCGGGACTTTCACGGTTGCTCCGGCATTGTCTCTAACGTTCTTGTATATGACCTGATTATGGATTTAAAGGTGTAATGCTTTTTCAATTACAACCATAATCGTCGTTATACGCTATTCAATTTATATCATCAATAACATTTCCTTGCGGCGCATATACGTCAATTCTCTCGTGCCGCCTGCTGATTAACTTGCTGACCATATTTAATCCGCACCGTGGGCAACTTATTTTTATGAAGCCTTTAGCATCTCTATATCCAATAATTTTTTGCCCACAGTTTATACAAATTCTTTTACTGACCGACCAATTTTCCATCATAAACACCCCCTTAAATCAAATCTAAATCCACCATAAAAACAAACAAATGTTTATAATGTACGGCTATTATAAGCCTTTAATGGATAGCTGTCAAGAAGTAAGAGGGACATTTTTAAAGAAAAAAAATTTTCTAAAGTATTTTACTTAATATGACAATATTTGGCAACATTAATGTGTTATAATTATATGCAAAAAAATGAACTCGGTAATTAGTCTCAAAAATAACTTATAACTCTATTGAGACTGTAACGATAAACATTAAACTTTCAATTTTATAAGATTTGCCCTCGGAGCGCATATCGTTCCGAGGGCAATTTTTAACTGTTTTTCAAAATCTTAAAAGTTTCTATCAAATTCATGAGTGTACTCTTTTCTAAATCAGATAAGCCAACCCACTCTTTTAGAATTTCATTTTCTTCATCAGTATATTTATAGTCGCCACCACAAAAAAACTGTTCAAGCGAAATTTCCATTGCCTCGCAAATTTTTATTATATTTTGTAGCGTAGGAACAGTACCCGTTTTAAACCACTCATAAATTGCGTTTGTAGAAATTCCGGTTTGATTTGACAACTCATATGCAGTCCAGCCTTTTAAAACCATAAGCTCACCAATACGTTCAGTAGCATTAATCATTATGCACCGCCCTATCAGCTTTAAAAGCTGTTATACATTTCCTAACTGCTGTCTTTTCATTATCATTAAGTAACCGCCATTCGTCTAAAAATTTATCTTGCAGAGGATTTTTATATTCAACACCCATTCCACAGAAAAATTGCTCCACTGTAATATTAAAAGTCTCGCAAATACGTTCAATGACAGAAAGTGCAGGCATTGCATTTTCCATTTTCCAATATTGAATCACATTTTTTGATACGCCAATTTTTTTAGATAGCTCAGTTTTGCTAATTCCGCTTTTGGCAATCAACTCATAAATCCGTTCAACGATTTCATTCATTTTTGCTCACCAATATAGCATTTTGTAGGGATACCTATATCAGTTATATTGTACTAAATTCGCACAAATGAATATATCCATTGATAGGGACATGTTATTAGCTGAATAGGGACTTTCGACATACGCTCCCTCATTTCGACATTCTTCGGCAAACAAAATAATTGCCACTATTCCCTAATAACTGATATAATTATACCAACGAATTGCGATAGAGGTAAAACTATGAACGATAAAAAATTTTTAAAAGAATACACAAAAGATATTCCCAATATTGAAAAATACTCAGATGAGGATATACTGAGAGCATTAGCATGCGTTGACTCTGTAATTTTATTTAATCTTTATACAAACGAAAATATAATTTTTAAACGCCTTAGAGCTAATGAACCCATACCTTTCACTAAATGCATAGACGATTTGGGCTTGCAAAAATTAGCACGTTTTTTAGACATTAACCTTATAAACGGTGACTACATACAAAATAGCTGTGTAGCCGATAAAGACTTTGATTTCTGCTGTTTCGATTACTACAAAGACAGAGTAGAATATATCTTTCAAGGCTGTCCAATATCAAAAGATATTGAGGAAGAAGAGAATGACATAGAACATTACAAAAATGGACTTTACGAATACCTTAAAGGCTTATATCCCATATTTGCAGAAATTATAAAAACAGAGGTTACGCCTGACTTATTTGCGGCTACACCTAATATGTTGCAAGAACCCGCGCTGTCAATTTACTATGCGCAAATTATGAAATTTATAAAAGCTATAAAATTAAAACACTTGCGGCAAGGCGGTTGCGTTGACAGATATGTAAAAGATATGCCGCTTTTATCACCATTTATTAAGCGACTGATAAAAAAACATAAAGGTCATTTCCTATTGGCAAACAGTAATACAGATAGTCTTGACTATATACTTGCTCTATTCTCTTGCTTCAGATTTTATAACGAGGAAAACGCAAAGCTATTTGAATTAAAAATGTTACAATGGGAAGAAAACCATAACCGTGGAATATAACACTAAATTTGTTTACCCATTTTTTCTGTTGTCTTTAGTGGTTTAATATATAGTTTCACTGTAAAAAATAGCGCAACGTATTTGGTAAAGGGTATAGTATAGCATAGGTCGTAGCAAAAGCAAAAATGTCGCCAAAATAATTGCTTAGCGTTTAAACGCCAAACTCTTTTTGTAACACAATATAAATTTAGCCAGACTGTATAAAAACAGTTTGGCTATTTTTATTTTTGAAATCACACAATTTTTTTAGCTTGGCAATGATTTTCAAGATAATGCTTCGCGCCATCTTTTTTCTTTTGTAGTGTTTTTATTTTAAACAACTTTCCACCTCCAACCTATGCAGTTATAGGAAATGTAGTTTTAAGAAGGAGGAAAAATTATGTTGTGTTTTGGGTGGGGATAGCACAAACAATAGCAAAAGAACACCAAAAATACGTGAATTTCGCTCGAATATTCCGTTAAAACACCTTGTTGAAAGTCCTTCCATCTCTGGTTATTATGTATTTACACCTGTTTGGAAAGGATTTTATGAACAATACTGAATTAAATGCTTTACTCAATTTAATACAGTCATCACCCGACTCAGCCAATTTGACCGCTTCTGTATTACAGTTAGTGGCGGATTCGGCTGCTTTAAAAGCGGTAAAGAATAAAGTTCAGCCCGCGGATCTTACCGACAAAAAGTTTATTAAATTTACTAAACAGGAGATAGAAGATATGCCTGAAAGCATAAAACAATTTATTACTATAAATGGTAAAGTACTGCCCTGCACGGAATTACGGGGAATGTACCAAATCAGATATAACCGTGATGGCTTCCATATCAACGTTGCTTCCAAAAGCCAAAAAGAATTGAAACAGAAATTCCTTGATAAGCTTAGAGAGCAAGAAAAAGCTATGCAAAGCAAAACCCCACTTATAAAAGACTTTTCCGTTGAATGGCTTAAAATCATAAAGCCCATCACGAAGGAAGGCACCTACAATGGCTATGTATCCACTTGGCGCGCACATATAATTCCTGCGTTCGGACATCTGCACTTGGACGAATTAACCAGAAATGATATTCAAAATTATATTTTCTTGCTTACCGAAGAAGGTAAAAATAGAACAGCAAAAAAAGTAAAGCAACAACTCGGCGCAAGTTACAAAATCGCCTGCAACGATTACAACTTAAAAAACCCTCTTTTAAAGGTCGTTTTACCTCGATATAAAATTGATAAAGGCGAAGCGTTCACATACGCCGAAGAAAGAAAGATTGTTGACTTTTGTATTGCAAACAGCCACTTGAAAGCTGTACCCGCTATTTTATTACTTCTTTATACGGGTATGCGTTCTGGCGAATTGAAAACTATTCAGTACGTTCAGGGTAAACACGATTACATTGATTGCATTACAGAAAAAACGCGGCAGGGACTTCCCGACGTTCACCGTCAAATTCCTATTTCGCCTATGCTCCGTAAAGTTATGCCCTACATTGACTTTGAAAAAGCAAAAACGGTACATTACAGATATATTGATAACGTTTTTAAAATGATTTTCCCTAAACGCCGTTTGCACGAACTCAGATACACTTTTATAAGCCGCTGTAAGGAATGCAGATGCAGCCTTGAATTGGTTATGCTCTGGTCTGGACACACTGAAGATAAAGAGGTTGAAAGCTCGAAAGTCAACCGCGGATATACTACTTATTCCGACGATTTCTATTTCAACGAAATTGAATTGGTCAATTATGAATTTTAAATATGACAAAATCTGGCAAGTAACAAATTTTTCTACACCGTTTGCGCTTTAAATGCAGACGGTGTATTTTTATACAAAATCTGTTAAAAAACGGTAACAAATAGTTGCAAATGAGAATTTGGAACATAAAATCAAAGAAAAAAGGTGAAAAGCGTTAAAACTTTTCACCTTTTTTGGTGCCGCTGATCGGACTTGAACCGATACGGAGTCTCCCCCGAGGGATTTTAAGTCCCTTGCGTCTGCCTATTCCACCACAGCGGCATAATTATTCATTTGTTGTATAAAACTCTACGTATTCACCATACACAGAGGATTTTAAGTCCCTTGCGTCTGCCTATTCCACCACACAAGCATACATTTTTGTTAAGTTTTCAGTTTTTATGTTAATTTTCTGTTAATTATTTTCTGCCAAAAATTTTTAAGTCCTTTGCGTCTGCCTATTCCACCACAGCGGCGTGTAAATTTTATTCAATTTTTGTTGCTTAATCACATATTTGCTGGCGAGGGTGGTTTTTAAGTCCCTTGCGTCTGCCTATTCCGCCACACAAGCATTTCGAATAACCGTTAACTATATTAACAAACCGCAAGGAAAATGTCAAGCAAGAATATTTACTTTTTCAACTTATCCTGTCATTGTCTTCCTCAAAATAACAGTAAAATTAATTATTTATCAACGCGATTTACTTTGCTCTTTGACAAAATTAATGCTATAATACCCCCGTTATGGAAGAAAATCAAACAAATTTACCCGACGAAAACGTCGATGGTATCGAAATTACGAATAGCGCTCCCTCTTCACAAAGCCAACCGAACGACTTGCCCGACGGCGTAAATCAAAGCGAGCCCGCCGCCGCTCCGACAACCAAAAAACAGCAGTTCATACAGATAGTAAAATTCACGCTGTTTTCGATTTCCGCGGGTGTGATACAGCTGGTTTCGGACGGCATTTTAGACGATTGGACGGGCTGGCTTCCCTGGTGGCCCGCCTACCTTATAAGTATCGTTCTTTCGGTAATATGGAATTTCACGTTCAACCGCAAGTTCACGTTCAAAGCCGCCAATAACGTGCCGCTTGCAATGGGGCTTGTAATAGTTTATTACTGCGCGTTTATCCCCCTATCGGTATTCGGCGGCAACGCAATCGCGGCAAAATTACCCGAAAATTTGGGACTTTTGGTCACTTTTATGATGATGATAATCAACTTTATAACCGAATTTATTTGGGATAAGTTTGTCGTCTTCAATCAAAAGGTCACCGATAAAATTTTAAATCTGTTCAAAAAGAAAAAATGAGCTTGTCTTACCGTATCACGTCGGACTATACCGACTATAAGGAGCGTCGTTGCCATACTGCTCCCCGTAAATTCTAATATAGTTTCTCTTGTAGCGTTTGTCGTTATCGGATTTGGCTGTGCGCCTGTTTATCGAGGCAACGCAGAACCTGCCACCCCCTGACTGCTTAGCGAAAAAACAAATTCAGATTCGGCTAGTGTGGGCAAAGAAAAAGCGCGCTATCTTCGCTTGCGAAGTATAGTGCGCTATGTTTTACTATAATTTATTAATGATTATAAAGATAAATTGAAATTTATCTTATAAACCATAATAGTTCAGTAATGTGCTTTTCAAGTACAGCCTCGTAAACGTGTATACTTGTGTATTTATCAAACCGATATAATCCACATTTCATAAGCTCATGTTTCAGTGCAATAATGCGCGCCTTCTGCTCCGCGGTTGATTGATTTGCTATCTTGTCGCAATAGTCCTCTGCTTTCGAAATCGTATCCCGATTGAAGAACCAAACATCAACGTTAAATAATTCATCCTCTATTTGAAATTCAAAACCATGAAACCAAACCGCATTTCCTTCATTCGTAACTTCTTGTTTTGCTTCGTACCAAATGGGATGAAAAGTTTTGAGGACGAATGCAGTCAATTTATATAATTTTCAAGCGACATTTTATCGTTTTCCACATCAATGTCAAGGTCATTGTTCGCCATCGTCCATACGGTAACTACCGATAATATGGGGAACGCCTATCTTTTTCAGTTCGTCAAGTAAAGCGTATTCATATAGTATTTTATCGCAAATCCGCTTTATTTCTTGATTCGTTTGAATCATTTTATACTCCGCTAAATTACTTTTTGTCATAGTTTAATTAAAGCATAATTGTGATAAAATAGCAAGGACTGTTTGTTTTAACTGTTCGATATTATTATCCTTGAAATAATTCCTGAAAAATAAATATAAACTCCCCAAATTACTCCCCAAAAGGTGCATTTTTTGTGTAGAAAAAAGAAAATTGACACTATGTCTTGTAGATACAGCGTCAATTCAACCACAATATATTGTGTTTTTGGAGGCGCCACCCGGATTTGAACCGGCTGGCGTGCCAAAAATTCGTCTTGGTTACGCGCCATTTAATACTAAATATAGCCTATTTATTATATAAAAAGCACTATATTTAGTCAAGTATTTTTGAGTAAAAATTTTACTCCCCAATTACTCCCCAAATTAAATTCAAATTTGCCGATGATGTTATGAAAAAACCAGAATTATTATCTTCTGGTTTTTTCGCTTTTCAGCTCTTTAATCTATTATGATTACTACTTTAAAGACAAAACGCAAGATAATCTCTAAAATTTAGAGAACAATTATTAAAATGGAATATCCTCAACATTGCTTGGCGTTTTGTATTGTTTATGTATGTTAATCATATTTTTTATTGTAGTTTCTTCATCTGTTTCTAATTCTATCCATTCGTTTGACTGAACAAGATAATCACGATCAATATGGAGTTCTTTTGCAAGCAAGTCAACAGCACAATTTCTAGAAAACTGTTTCTCATCACGTTTGATAAAGATTTTCTGCAAATAAGGGAATGAAATAGAAAAACCATTATTATTTTCGTTTGCAATTTTGCAATCATCTTTTTTGAGAACTAACCTGTATTCTTTTTCATAACCCCATTGAATATTTTTAGTAAACATTATTGTCTTTATATATTTCTTAATATATGGATTCACAGACAGGTCTTTTACTGGAATTTTTAAAAGTTTTTCGCAATCAACTGATATAGTCTTATTTCTATATCTAACTTTACCCATGTTAAGCAACAAGTTGTATAGTTTTTTATCTCTTCTCTGCTCAGAGCATAAGTCGCTAGGATTGCTAAAAACATATTCGCCACAAAATCCGTGATAATTATCCGCGTAATGCGCCCACATAACCATATTGTTTTCCGGCTTGTTTTTTGTAAAACATACTATTCCATATTGATCTCTTATTCTAATAAGCTCTTTATAGTACTCTTCATATAAACCCCAACATTCATTCTCAAGCCTATCCGTTTCAGGACTTTCTATCGTTGGTGGACACGAAGGAAAAGGTATAAGAGGCGTTAAATATTTTTCATGTTCGAAAAACCTCATCCACTTGAAAGAAACTTCATTAACATATTTATTAATTTCGTTATACTTGTCATTCGGCAGTTTGAGTTTAAGAAATACCCTTTCAAATTCCTCTTTAACTATACTAATAAAACAGTCAAAGGGATCATTAAAAGTTGATGGATATGAAAGAAATATTTCATTATTTTTCAATGTGTTATACTCATAATCTTTCCCTTTATACATTTTGTATAGATTATGTAGTAACATCATTTGTTCCAATTTCATTCTTATTTATCTCTATGTTTTTTACTGATTTTTCGGTAGTAACGCCAAGATTGACAAGACAATTTCCGCAGGACTTTTAGCATTGTCTATTGCTTGTTTAATCAGTTCTTTTTCGGTATTGCTTAATGGGCGATTGCCATTATCAACCATCCATTTACATAAAAACTTATATTGTTCTTCCGTCATAAAAATTCCCTCCTCTTTTTTTCAATGAATTGCAAGTTCTTCGTCAATCAATTTCTATCTCACTTTCGTCGCCGCAGATGTTGCGGATTTTTAAGCGCAACGGCTTTTTAGCGCTACTTATTGTACCGTCCCAGAATTGTTTTGTCTTTGCGCCGTTCAAGATAACATAACCGTTCTTATCAATTTTAATTTCACTGTCGGAATGCCACTCGCCGTCGGATGCAGTGCAGTCAACGGAAATAAGTTCTATCAGTTCTAAACCTTCGTCGCTTATTACAATGGGGTTGTAAGGTTTCTTTTCGCTTGAATTGGCAAGCGATTTTTGATTAAATTCGTCAATTTTCTGATTTACTCTATCGCTTACAAATTTATTGAAGATTATCGTATTTGTTCCGTTGGATTCTTCGAAGTCGCATTCCACATAATCGTTTATAACAACGTCGTCAAGAATTTCTTTCAAATCTCTTAATTCGATTTCAACAAGCGTGCTGTCGTCATCTTTGATAAACTTCTCAATCTCAGCTTTATCGGTTATATCTACATAATATACGATTACCTTTTTTATAGAATTATCTAAATCGGGAATTGCCTCGTGCAGAATTCTGTTCATAAGCACAACGTCTAAAAGCTTGGTTGAGCTGTCCATTAAATTTGGAACATAAACGGGAACAGTGCCGAGCTTACTATCGGAAATTGCGCCTTCCCAAAATTCGTCAAGCGAATCTTCGTTTTTAAGCCCCGGTATTAAAGACTTGATTTTATCCATCGTCTGAACGGGATTGCGGTAGAGGGAAACGCCGTCTTTAACTTCTAACAAATCAAACTCGGCATTGGCGGCTTTTAATCTGTCACGTATTGTTTGAATTGCGTTAAGTCCAATATCGCTTGTAACAAATTTACGTCCATGTTTATGTGCAACAGCAGCAGTTACACCGCTTCCGCCGAAGAAGTCAGCAACAATCATTCCTTTGTTGGAAGATGCTTTTATAATCCTTTCAAGCAACACTTCAGGTTTTTGAGTGGCATAGTCTTCTCTTTCATCTGTAGCTGAACCTACAGAAGGCAAATCCCAAACATCACGACAATAAACCATTGAGTATTGCAATCCGTTTTCAGGGTCAATTTTAAAATCACTCTTCTTAAAACCATATTTGTGCATCATATACGACTTTTCTTGTAAGGGATTAAAAATATGCTCTTCTGTTTTAGTGTACAATAAAATTGTATCATGTTTTTTTGCCCATGATTCTTTTGTTGCTCCACCGGTTTTATATAACCAGATAATTTCATTAAGAAAACGATCCTCGCCAAATATTTCATCCATTAGAACTTTAACATAGGATCCAATATGCCAATCCAAATGCACATAAATAGAGGCGGTTTCGCTCATAACCGATTTAATCGCTACAAGATTTTCGTACATCCAGTTAAGATATTTTTCTTTATCCCAAACGTCGCCGTACATTTTTTCTTCAAAGGCTTTAAACTCGTCAAAGTCAAGCTCTTGTTCGGCATGCGCTATTGCTTCGGCTACTTTTGGATTGCGCCGTATATAAACTTTTTTCGCGTAATCGGCTCCGCTTGCAAAAGGAGGATCGATATAAACCAAATCAACTTTTATGCCTTTTTCGCGCAGATAAGCACAGGCGGAAACGCACTCGCCGCGTATAACCAAATTGCCGTCCGCGTTTTCGCCAACAGTTTCTTGTTTTTCAACTTCGTAATAAGGCATACCGCGACGCAAGTTGTCTGCTACGTCATAAGCACCCTTATAGCGTAAAGTTCTTTTGAAATTGTCAAGTATAGCTTGTCCTTCAATAGGTTCGGGAAAGAAAGGTATGTATTTAATCGGCATTTTATATTACTCCTTTATTCATACAAGCTCGCGCAAAGCTTTGTCCATAATTATTTATAGCAATACCATGATCTATTAATTGTACCGTAAAATCTTGGCACATTTCTTTAAAATAGGATGCTCTTTCGATAACATATGAATGATTTTTTATCTCTTCATAATTCATATTATTGAATCTTGTATCGCTTATATCGATTAGCTTTAATCTTTCTATATTTGAAAGCGCCGAAGAAACAATAAATGGATCGCTTAAATTCACTAATTCGGGGACAAAATATTTTGGCATACCATTGTATATTATTTTCCCCGTCTTCTGAACATCAAACACTATTTCTCCACACCTCAGTTGCCTTTTTTCAACAATTATTGCTAATATCTTTGCGTCCAAAGGACTCATTTGTTTTATGGCGTCAACATACGATGGATGAGTGCTATTTACTTTTCTATTATCCATAGCGGAAGCCAATAAGTTTTCATACATTTCACGAAGATTCTCTTCATCGTATGTATATTTCAACGCTTCTAAAACGGGACCCGCAATCATTAACGGCGGATCTTGCAGATTTTCTGACGGTATATTTTCTATTTTCTTCTTTAAATCTTGTTCAAAAGCTTCAAGTTTATATTTAAACGTTAGATTTGCTTTTTTTACAGGATATAACACGACATTATTAAAAAACCCAACGACTGTCGACAATATTCCATCTGTTTGCCTTGTTGTTTCAGGCACTAATTCTTTTACGGCAATAGCCGTTGATTCTATTAACCCTTTTTTATCTTTACTCATTTTTTATCTCTCCGTAAAAAATTTTTTAATTGTATTTATTGTCTTTATAATTCTATCATTGTCAGAAAATGTATCTTCCAAGTAAAGATAAGCAAACCTATCATAACCAAATTTTTCGTTATTCTTTATAATAAAATCGTTTGCCGTAAAATTCTTTTTTGCAACAAAGGTAGGGTCGTTGGCATAAATTTTGCCCTTCGTTTCGACAATAATAAGTTTATGTATCTTCCCACCTTTTCGCTGGATTATCAAGAAGTCAGGGGTGTACATACCAACGTATTGTAACTTACCGTCCGCCGATTTATAGCATTTGATTTTGAATTCAGTAAGTGCTTTATCACCGTTATAATATACTTCAAGATATAAATCTTTAACCGCTTTAACTTCAAGCAACCGATCCAAGAATTTAACTTCAAAATCACTATCCGTTTTATAAGGTAAATAGTGAAATGAACTGTTTTTCATCGGGTGCGAGCGTACACTATTTTTAATTTCTTCTGCTTGTTCCGTATATCCGATTGATTCAAGGGCTTCTATTGCCTTTCTTTGTTTTTCAGTAAGAGAAAGTTTTCCTTTGTCGTCTGCAACAATTTTTTCCACCGTTTCCGCATTAGGCGTAAATATATCAGGTGTAGCCGTCTTTACTTCTTCGGTAAAATTTTCAACACGCAAAAGACTTGCTTCGTCGGGAATCAATTCTTCTAAGGTTTCAAAAGAACGCTTCGCATAAAAAGCTTTACGTATATTCGCTTTAACTGCGGAATGATTAAAAAGTGAACTAAAACAACGACAACCGTCTTTTACAAACGTTATCTTATCAAACACTTTTTGCAGTTCTGCAATATAAGACGTTAAGCTTGCGTAACTAACAAACCCAAACCCTTCTTTAAGTATGTCTGAAATCCAAATATTAAAGTTAGCTAACGCCGTCCCGCGTTCTGTACTATCTAAATCAATACTTGTTGTATGTAATTCAGTTGTTATTTCGCTCTTTTCTTTTAGAGTTTTAAGCTCAGTGCCTGCGATTGATTGCAAGATTTTAGTTGCAATATCAGTAGGCTCTTTTTCATTGAATGTGCAATAATTTATTTTTAACTGATAAAAATCCACTTTCGGCAATTTTAAGTATTTTGTACGGTCATAGCGTTTTATCGTGTAAAGAGTTGCTGATGCACCTTTTTGAAAATCGTCCAAGTTGATTCTATGCTGTTGCTGTAATTGCAAATTTAACGTTTTTGCGTTACTTTCATTGAGATAAATAAGCGCACTTTCAATTACGCCTTTTTCCACCTGACGAAGGCATCTGCAAGACGTTTGCAAGACCATATTCGTGGAGCAATCGCCCTCCTGCGAAAGAATAATACCCGTAAGACTACGGCAATCCCAGCCCTCTTTCCCGATTTGCACAAGCAATATAATTTTCTTTTTGGAAAGAGCTTTGTCAAGAGAAGCAAACTCATATTCGCTATCGGTCGGAGTAGGATAGTTCTTATTTCCGCCGTGATATTTTAATATAACTTCCGAAGCGTTTAAACCATATTCTCCCGTAAGCCGTTCGACAAGAGGAAAAATCTGTTCTTCCAACGTTTCTATACTTCCGCAATATATACCTAATTTTGCACAAGTGCCGTCCGTATAAATCTTATCCTTATAATCATTTAAAAATTGCCCAACGCCACTTTCAACTATTTCAAGGCGACTATTACTGCTTGAAGTGTAAACGACGGGCTTTTTCAAAAAATTGCCTATGCCGTCAACAAGGCGATAGTAGTAAACAATATTGGAAATTTCTTCCGTCTTTAACCCCGATTTATCTGTAATAAAGAACTGTTCTGCTTTTTGCAAATACGGAGTTCCGGAAAAACCGATAACGCTGTTTACCGTGCCGTTTTTTGCCCACTTGTTCACTACCGCACGAAGTTTTTTCTCGTCGGTAGCAGCGTGATGGACTTCATCAATAAAAATGGAAAGAAAGGGTAGTTTACCTATCAGATTTCTAAGCTCGTTCGCTTGTTTGTCTTTTTCATCTTCACTCTCATCAAAAAATGATATTTGTCCATTGACTTCTTTTATCCTATCTAAAATTACTTTTTCGGCATTTGTAACGGCAACTAAACCAAACAAATCTTCAAACGGCTGATGGTTGGCTATTTTTTGTGCGTTGGGATTTTTTGTTTTGTTCGATTTCTTAGCCGTCTTATTTTCATCAAGTACCTCAAATATCAGCTTACGTTTTAATTCGGAAGCAACAGGTTCTGCGATTATCCAAGCCGGATTAAAATTTTGTATAGTTTTAAGGCTTGGAACAACCGAAGATTTTAAACCGGAAGGAGCAAATATAATAAAGTTATGCGCAAACGCTTTATTTGTCGGCTCGTTCATAGCAAAGTACAAATCAAGATAAATGAATGCTGCCATTAAATATGTTTTACCTGCCCCCATAGGTAAACTGAAAAGATAGTCGGTATATGTAATACCGTAAAAGGCTTCTTTAAAAAATTTATTTGCGTCAACAGCTTCCGGAGTTTTTTGTATGGCTTTTATGCCGCTTTCCGATAAAGGTTTACCGTCAACGGGTTGATAGCAGTATTCATATAAAGCCGCAAGCGCAGGGTCTGAATTAAGCTTTTCCCTTACGGCGGTTGGAATAGGCAACTCGTCCAAATTTAATGAATTAAACTTGCCGCTTGTAAACAATTCATAAAGCGACTTGTTTTCACAGGCGATTTTTAAATACAGATAGGTTTTGATTGCATCTATCTGCGCATCACGCATTTGATTTGTATTTTCTATGTACGAGATAATGTCGGTAATAGGACAATTTTTAGCATACCACTTATCTCGTTGTTTTGTTATCATATGATAGAACATATACGCTCCAATTATTTCAATTCTTCCAGATTTAATTTGTAAATCATATCGCCCTGCTCGGTATTGCAAAGAAACATCGACATATATACGGGCAAATAAACTTTATTGCCGTCAACCGACAAATTATAGTTATTGAAAATATACGCCTTCTTAACGCCGTATTCTTCCACGTTAAGAACATTATTTAACGCGCTGTGTACCGTATAGTCTTTACCCGATTTAATTTCTATCGGAACGGCTTCTCCGTCAATCTCCACAATTAAATCAAGTTCACCCTGTTTATGGCTGTTAAAATAATAAGGGACTAATCCGTGGCAGACAAGCTCTTGCGTTACGGCATTTTCATAAACCGACCCAAAGTTTATATTCTTTTCTCCGCTTAAAATTTTAACCTGTAAATTGTTCATATACATAGAGGCAAGCAGGCCGACGTCGCAAAGAAACAACTTTAAAAGATTGCGTGATTTACTGAGTATCAGCGGAGCTTTCGGCTCGTTGGCACAATAGACAGGCAAAGCAATTCCCGCGTCCGTCAACCAAAGAAACGAATCTTCGGCATATTTTGAACGTCCGCCGTTTTCAATGGACTTAAATTTAAAACGCTTATTCTGTGCGTTGAGTTCGCTTGGAATCAAATCGAATATAGTGGAAAGCAACGGTTTATTTTCTTTTTCGTACTTCGCCATATCCGCCTTATAGTTCTCACATAAAAACCGTTGAATTTCTAAAACCTTTGAAAGATTATTGGAGACAACGTATTCTTTCACCGCATTGGGCATTCCTCCGACAACAAGATAAAGGCGGTATAGCTGCATAAACTTTTCATGAATCGCATCGCCTACGGGCGTCAGATTTGTAAAACAGTCTTTCAGATAGTCAATCACCGATTGCGCAACGCCGTTTGCAATACAAAACTCGGCAAAATTCATCGGATACATTTGCAGTATATCCATATAACCCACGGGAACGGATTTAACGTTTTTCATTTCCACGCCCAAAAGCGAGCCGCTTAAAATGTAGTGGAAACGCCCGTCCTCAACTAAAAATTTAATGACCGTTACGATATTAAGGCACTCTTGAACTTCGTCCAAAAAAATAAGCGTTTTATCTGGAATCATTTTGTCCCCGAAAAGCAATGACATATAGACGAAAATTTCCTGACTTGTCTTTGCCTTTGAAAACATATTCAATGCGTCTTCATTTTCAAGAAGATTTATCTCAATAAAATTCTCATAATGCGCTTGCGCAAACTCACGGATAGAATATGTCTTGCCAACCTGTCTTGCACCGTCTATTAAAAGAGCTTTTTTCTTGTTCTGCTTGTTCCATTCTATAATTTTTTGAGTTATAAAACGTTTCATAAATTCACCTTGCAAGTATTATAGCACTTTAATTACACTTTTTCAAGACTTTTGCAATAAATATTTTACACTTTTTCAATAATGATTAGGGTTGTTTTTTACACTTTTTCAACAAATACAATCTAGTGAACTTATTTCTTTGTCTTGCTTTTGAGTTTGTAATACTGTTCAAAGCGTTTGATTATCTTTTCCTTGCCGTGTGGGAATAGAATTTTATCGCGATATTCGGCTACGGTCAGTCCGCGAGTGGCTGCCGATTTTTGTACTGTCTTAATAAACTTTTCGTTAGGTTTGCTGCCGTGTATGCCGTAACGTTTGAGCAAGCTTTGCAATTCCGACTCAACCGCTATGAATAGCTGTTTAGACCAGGTTTTCCTTTTTCTCATATACTTAATAAAAAGCTGATAACTGTACTTGTCCAAAACTTCCTTTGCTTTTAATTCAGGCTTATCTTTTGAAGCAAAGTATTCGTAAACCCACAAAAAACAAAATCGTATAAGATATTGTTGCCCGCGAAAGACGAACAAATAGCGTAACAGAACTTCCTGAGGAAAAGCCAAAAGAAAGTCATATACATACACATCAACAAAGCTTTCTGTCTTGCCTGTCCGTAAATATTTGAGGTATTCCATTTCGGCTTTGATTTGCGTATCCGTTCGTTCCCCGTCGTCAAGCATATCCCTTTCAATTGCGTCCTCAATCACTTTCATTCGGCGTGTAACGTGCGTTTCCGATTTGCCGAGTATCACGGCAATTTGTTTCTGCTTTAAATGCCGTTCCTTGTGCATCAGATATATATCCAAATCTTCGTCCGACAGCTTATTCAAAACTCTTTCCACATCAAAGGCGTTGATCCAAAATTGTTCGTTATTATGGTTGTCCCATTGTTGCAACATAAAATCATAAACATTGTAATACCTGTTATTTTTGTGGACGTCGTATTCGGTTCCTTCATATTCGTCGCGGGCGGCTTCATAATCTTTTAAATCAAAATAACGCAATTTCCCCCATTGCTCAAAAGTAACCTCAACGTACTTCTTGCGTGAATGAAGTACGGTAACATTCTGTTCCTTACCACCTACTTTACGCTTTTCAATCGTGTGATAGCTTTCCATATAGAAGTATTTATAATAGCCTTCCTTGCTTGCAGGAACGGGCTTTGCGTTTAAAAGATATGGAGAAAAGTAGCCGTTTTCTATTTTAAACATCGGCTTTAACTTTGTTTTTACGTTGGACGGTCTTATTTTATAAATCGGTTCATCCCTGTAATACTCATCATTCATAAATTTATTAAAACACAGCATATAGGACAGATATAGTCATATATAAAAAATTTTTTAAGAAATTTTAAATTCTCTGAAATTTTTGGCAAAAAAATTATCTAATCATATGAAGGGATAATTGTATCAAGGCGACGGCTTCATTGCTGCCGCCTTTTTCTTGAACCTTTAAAGGAGAGATAAAATGAAGATTTTCAGTGGTTAAAAGCCTCGCAGAGCGAACGAAACTTATGCAGCGAAGCGGAACTAAGTGTAGTGAGCTACACTTAGCGACAGCTAACGTGTGCGAACTAAACTTCTACTAGGGTTCCCGAAAAAGATTTGCGAAGCAAAGATTTTTTGGGAAAAGGAGCCGCAACGAAGCAAAGTTGCCACCCGATTTTTCGGGCGGCTTAAAGCGAATTTGCGGCGACGCAGTGAGCTACACTTAAAATAAATTAAGAGGAGGGAAATTTTATAAGCTACATAGTATGCCACCTGGAAAAATATAAGCGGCAGGAAGTTAGTCCTGTCGAGGAGGAAAATGAAAGAGACGATAACTACGAGGCGGGCAATCCGCAGATTGACAGCAGCCGCACGAACCGCAATTATCATTTGGTAATGCCGCCGCCGACATATTTGGAATTCATAAACGCCAGAATAGCTACGCTTACTTTAAAGCGAAAGTTAAGGTCGGACGCCGTATATATGAATTCTTTTGTATTGACTTCGGATAAAGAATTTTTTATTAATCTTCCGCTTGCGGCGGAAAAGGAATTTTTTAAAGACTGCGTTAAGTTTTTTGCGGACAAATACGGTGCAGAAAATATTATAAGCGCCGTCGTCCACAAGGACGAAACAACGCCTCATCTTCATCTGAATCTTGTACCTATCACTAACGGTAAACTCTGTTCCAAAGATTTATATGACAGAAAGAAACTGTCCGAATTACAGACGGAGTTTTACGAAAAGGTAGGTAAAAAATGGGGGCTGGAACGCGGTAAATTTAAAAGCGGAGCAAAGCACGTAACCGCAGCAGAATACAAGGCACAAAAAATTGTAGATGAAGCCGAGAGGCGGGCAGAAGAAATACAAGTAGAAAATAAGCCTTACCAAGAAGCGTTGGAACAAGCGAAAAAAGGCAACTATGCGTGGACGCCCGGCGGACTGAAAAAGCAAGCGATAGCGGCAACGGCGGAAACCATTAAAACAAAGAAAGAAAATGAAGAGTTGACAAGGCGTTTGGAAGCGTCTATGAGCGAAACGTTACACTACGCAAAGAAGGCGGATACGGCGGAAGAAACCATAACCAGAGGCAAACGGGCATTGGAATTACTTGCAAAATTGCAAAGAGAAAACCCCGAAGTTTATGAACGGCTTATCCATCCCACACCGAAACCGAAATCAAATACTAATTTTAAATTTTAACAATTGAATATCTACTTGTAAGAGGGCGGAAAAGCAACTGTTCCACCCTCTTACTTTTTAAAAAATCTATAAAACACTACTTGAATTTTACGAATAATTAGGGTATAATGGGACCCACTATTCAATAAGGAGGACAATGACTTATAAACAATTACAGGAAATAACTGAAATCTTGAAAGATATTCCCGATAGCGAAAGGCGCGACAAGGCAGTACAGCTTATGCTGCAATCAGCGTCTGATACAATCACAACCGACGTCGTGAACGAGCTAATCGAGAAAAAGAACAACGGCAAAAAAACATCATCGGCAAAAATCAAATTCACAAAAAAGGAAATTGATAGTATGTCGAAAACATTTAAAAGAGAATTTATAGCAAACGGTATGGCTGCTCATATAATCGAGCGCCCCAGCGGTAAACACGGAAGTTTCTACGAAATCCGTTACCGCAGAAACGGATACGATATCGCCGTATCCAACAAAGAACTGAAAACTGCAAAAGCGATGTTCATAGAAGCAACGCAAAACCTGCCTCCACCCGAAAGCTTAGCGAAAAACAAATTCAGTTTCGGCTCTATTGCAGACGAATGGTTACGCTACAAACACGGCAAGGTTGCAGAAGACACTTGGAAAGGATACGAAAGCCAGATACGCAGATTTATTCCACAGAAAGTTAGGGACAAGCCGATTAAGTCAATACGCACTTCGGATATAGACGAAATAATGAACGCACTTGACACCCCGCGCAAATACGAGGATATGCGGACGATATTCAACAGCATATTCAAGTATGCTAAGGCAAGCGGCATTGTTACATATAACCCTGTGGAAATGATACCCTTCAAACGAGCCGAGCGTGAAAACAGAGACAGGTTGACTGACGAACAGATTAAAACTTTTCTTAGCAACCTGAAAACGCCGGCTTTCGATAAAACAAGGAATTTTGCTTATGCCATGTACTTTTTCGGACTTCGCCCCTGCGAGATTGACGACGAGGCGCATTTTGAAAACAGCTTCCTTATTTGCAGAAACCGCAAAAGAAAAAACGGAAAAAAGGCTTACAAAAAGATACCTATCCCCCGTCAGGCGCAAAATTTATTTGATTTTAACTCTCCGCTCAAATCGCCGCTTTCATACGACAGAACACTTGACATTATGAAAAAAGCGTTGCCCGAAGGAACTATTCCCTATCAGCTTCGCCACACTTTTGCCTCTGTCTGCGATGAAAAGGTAAAAAGAGAAGTTGTTGAACTGTGGATGGGCGACAGCCCCGAACGGCTTGTCGGCAAGACCTATGTGCATTACAGCGACGAGTTTATGCGGAACGAAATGGACAAAGTGAATTTTGTTGTAGTCTAATTCAGTTCTGGCATTAACCGAGTGGCGTTTCACTCCCCAAATTACTCCCCAAAAGGTGCAATTTTTGTTTAGAAAAAAGAAAATTGACACCATATCTTGTAGATACAGTGTCAATTCAACCACAATATATTGTGTTTTTGGAGGCGCCACCCGGATTTGAACCGGGGGATGAGGGTTTTGCAGACCCTGGCCTTACCACTTGGCTATAGCGCCATAAAAAAACAATGCGCCAAGACTCTGGAGCGGGAAACGAGATTCGAACCCGCGACATTCACCTTGGCAAGGTGACGCTCTACCACTGAGCCATTCCCGCAAAACTGTCTTAACGCACTGTTTATGGTGGGAGCTACAGGGCTCGAACCTGTGACCCACTGCTTGTAGGGCAGTTGCTCTCCCAACTGAGCTAAGCTCCCAAACGCTGAACGCTTTAATACTATAACAAATCATTGATTAAAACGCAAGCATTTTTTCAGGAATTTTTTTATTTTTTTAAATTTTTTTATACGCTTGTTGACTGATAAATTTTACACACAATATATAGTATGCCAAAGTCAAAAAATAGTTACCTGCTGTCAGCTAATTTAAATCTGTCTTAACTTTACGCATTTGCGAAGAATTTTAGCCCTAATGCCGCGCCTTCGGATAGTTGGCTGTCTGTTTATCCGAAATTGTTCTGTATTACGTTGTTAATATTAGCTATTGTGATTTTTCTATGCGCCATTAAAAAACCGTGGCGCTAAATTACTTTGCGCCAAATATTTTTACGAGCGCAAACAAACTCTGCGCCCAAAATGTCGGCTGGCGCAAAACCTGCTTGAATTATGCGTGTAAAGAGCTTAATACCATATCGGTTCTTGCTCTCAGCGCGGCGCTCTGCATAGCCTCAATTATAAACGTTGCAACGCCCTCGGCTATTATTTCCGCCATTTTATAGACGACGTTTAATCTTGTGGCGGAGAACAGCGAATAATTGAACAAAGACTTTTCCGCCACTATTCCCATGACGGAAACGTCGCCCACCTTTGCTAACCGCTTATTTGCACCGCTGCCGGGCTTTAATCCCCGCTTTGCAACCCTTATTAAGCCGATATCGCCGGCGACGCCAACAGCTGCGTCTATTGCAATGACCGTGCTGTCGGGATGAGTATTTTTAATAAATTGATTGGTGTACTTAACCTCATGCGCCGTTATGGGTTTGGCGAGAGTTCCGTAGACGTAAACGTTTAAACCTTTAAGCTTCTCTTTTAGCTTTGTTCCCGTAACAGGTCCGAGAGAATCGCCTACGGACAGGTCGCTTCCTATGCAGACGATTACGGGGGGGTGATTAATTTCGGGAAGGATTTTTTTCAGAGCCAAAACTTCGCCGCTCTGAGCAAGTGAATTATATACGTTGAATGAATATTCCATAAATACCGCCTTATTTACCCGTTATTTATTGCCCGATTTTCACGTCCTTATACAATGGGAGAGGTTTACAATTAGGTTTTTATATTATTTATGAAAGACTTTGCGCATACTGTTAATTGTAGAGCATTTTATAAGACCGATAATTTAATGCGCTCAACAATTGCAATTGCGCTTCACAACATTTGCGCGAAAATTTCAGGCGATGCGAAAAATACGGTGTTAATAACGTCTTTATAAGTTATCAACAAATTTATTGACATTTGAACATCACTGTTGACAGATAGGGCAAATTTTAAGCGGTATGTGTTTCACGTGAAACATTAAAAACGTCAAAAAAATTCGGGTGATAGTTTCACATGAAACATTTTTTGAGCAAAAAATTTAATTGCGCTAAGCAATTAATTTAATAGATTTGTTATTATTGACGCTAATTTAAACAACTGAAACAACCTGAAAAATAAGTGAATTAGGTGTGAAAAAACACAAAAATTACGGTGAAACGCGAGATAATAGCGCAAAACAGTTGAAATGTTTATAATGTTATGGTAAAATAACGTAGTGGTAATATATGGCAGAATAGCGTTTGCTCTATATACCATATTATATAAATAAAATACTGCGGTTAAAAACGCCGCAAAACGAGGTAGGAATTGAACAAAAAAAGCAGAATTGTTGTGATCGTAATAGTAGTCATTCTTGCGCTTGCCACAGGATTAATACTCTACTTTACAATGAGGAATGGCGGCGCTCGACAAATCGACTTTAACCAATTTGTCGAGTACGTCGAGAACAATCGATACCGCGAAAACGAAACGGCTATCGGTGAAAAGACGGTCAGAAAAGACGGATCTGACGTGACTGTAACTGTTTATCAGGCGTACTACACGGAGGACGGGGCTGAAATTATCGGTGAGAATTACGGATTTGCCGATCATAAGCTTCAAGTAAAAACCGTTGATAAGAACGGCAACACGGTCTGGAACGACGCCGTTGTCATCAAGGGCATAAATTTCTCCGAGTACAAAATGTTCGGCTCGGTAGAGAACAGCAACGGCAAGCTTGTTGCCGCTTACTATTCCGTCGGCCCGTCGTTCTACTCGACGCCCGCAGAAAACAGCGTACTCTTCAAGTGGGTAGATTTGGGCGTAAGCGTTAGCTATCGCGACCCCAATGCCGGCAGTATCTGGTCGTCCATTGTTCCCATACTCGGAGTCGTGCTTGTCTGCGTTGTATTCTGGCTGATTATACGCTCCACGCTAGGCGGCAGCGGAAAGGCAATGAGTTTTGCAAAAACCAAAGCCCGCGTTTCAACAAATATTAAGGTGCGCTTCACGGACGTTGCAGGAGCGGAAGAAGAAAAAGTCGAGCTTGCCGAGGTTGTCGAATTTTTGAAGCAACCTAAAAAGTTCTCCGATTTAGGCGCGCGCATTCCCAAGGGCGTATTGCTTGTAGGCCCTCCGGGAACGGGTAAAACGCTGTTTGCCAAAGCCGTAGCGGGAGAGGCGGGCGTGCCGTTCTTCTCGGTATCGGGCTCGGACTTCGTTGAAATGTACGTCGGCGTAGGCGCGTCGCGTGTGCGTGACTTATTTGAAGTGGCAAAGAAAAATCAACCCTGTATAATCTTTATAGACGAAATCGACGCCGTAGGACGTCACCGCGGCGCAGGTTTAGGCGGCGGAAACGACGAGAGGGAGCAGACCCTCAACCAGATTCTCGTGCAAATGGACGGCTTCGAAAACAACGAGGGCGTAATCGTAATGGCGGCGACAAACCGTGCGGACATACTTGACCCCGCGCTTACCCGTCCCGGACGTTTCGACAGACAGGTATACGTAAATCTTCCCGACGTTAAGGGCAGAGAACAGATATTAAAGGTACATGCGCGTAACAAACCGCTTGCTCCCGACGTAAACCTTAAAGCCGTTGCCCGTCTTTCGGCAGGCTTCTCGGGCGCGGATCTTGCAAACCTTTTGAACGAAGCGGCAATACTCGCGGCAAGAGCAAATAAACATCTCATAGGCAATGCGGAGCTCTACGAAGCTTTCGATAAGGTTGCGATCGGTCCTGCAAAGAAGAGTAAGGTTGTCACCGAGCCGGAAAAGAGACTGACGGCATTCCACGAATCGGGTCACTGCATACTTGCAAAGCTCTGCACCAACTGCGACCCCGTGCACGAGGTTACAATTATTCCCCGCGGCAGTGCGGGCGGTTATACAATGATGCGCCCCGAAACGGACAGACTGACGTATTCCAAAAAATATCTCGTTGACGATATCTGTTCGACGTTGGGCGGACGCGTTGCCGAAGAAATAGTTATTAAGGATATTTCGTCGGGAGCTTCGCAGGATATCAAGATGGCTACAAAATTGGCACGCGCAATGGTTACTGAGTTCGGTATGAGCGAAAAACTCGGACTGATAAGTTACAGCGACGATTCCCAACCCGTATTCCTGGGCAAGGATATGGCGACCCACAGTGCGTATTCGGAAGAAACCGCAAAAATGATAGACGAAGAAGTCCGTACAATCGTGTCGACTCAGCACGAACGCGCACGCAAATTGTTGACGGAAAACAGAAGTATTCTCGACAATATGGCACGCGTGCTCATCGAGAAGGAAACCATATACACAGAAGAGGTCGAAATGCTTATGGAAGGCAAAAACTATGAAGAAGTTTTGAAGTATATGGAAGAGCACGAAAACGACCACACTGAAAACGCATTCAAAAAATACGAAGGCTAAAACAAAAACATTCCTCCCGCGTCAATAAATGCGGGAGGAATTAAGAATGTTTCACGGGAAACATTTAAGGCAGAGAGAGGCTATTTAGGAATATGGGAAAGGTTATTTCGTTTACCAATAAAAAGGGCGGCGTCGGAAAAACGACAACAGTTATAAATATGGCTGCCTATTGCGCGGATTTAGGTAAAAAGATACTTATTATTGATTTGGACAGTCAGGGAAATGCAACTACGGGTTTAGGTTTTTCTAAAAGCGCGCTCAAAAAATCAGCATACGGAGTTCTTATAGAGGACGAAAAGGCGGCAAATAATATTCTGCCGACAATGATACCTCTTCTGGATATTCTGCCCGCTAACGTCGATTTGACGGGAGCGGAGGTAGACCTCGTATACAAACGCAACCGAGAGCTCATTTTAAAAAACGCCTTAAAGGACGTGCGGGACAGCTACGATTACATATTTATCGACTGCCCGCCTTCCCTTGGGCTTCTTACAATAAACGCATGGGTCGCGTCCGATTCCGTGATTATTCCGCTTCAATCGGAGTACTACGCTATGGAGGGCGTAAGTCAGCTTATGAACACTATCGCCCTCGTCAAGCAACACCTCAATCCCAACCTGTTAATCGAAGGCGTAGTCATTACGATGTACGACGGCAGAGCGGTTGTATCTCGGCAGATAGCGGCGGAAATCAAAAAGTTCTTTAAAAACAAACTGTACGAAATAATAATTCCACGCAACGTAAGGCTGTCGGAAGCTCCCAGCCACGGCAAGCCTATACTCATTTACGACCCTAAGTGCGTGGGTGCGCGGGCTTACAAGGCTTTAACGGAGGAGTTCCTGTCCAAACAGAGATAAACGGACGGGCACTCGCAAACATTTTCACTTAAACTGCGAAAATTAAGGAGAGAAGATATGGCAAAGAAAGAAGAGAGAGGGCTTGGCAAAACATTTGACGATCTTATGAGCGATACGGTAGACGCTTTCAGCAATACCTATTCTGAAGGGCACGAATTTTTTACATATACCGAGGAGGAAAGGCAGAACGCAAAGGAAATGCCGCTCTCCAAAATTTACCCCAACCCCAATCAGCCGAGAAAGAATTTTGATGAGCAGGCTCTGCGCGAGCTTGCCGACTCAATAAAAAAACACGGCGTAATTATGCCCATTGTAGTCAACGACGACCACAACGGACGGTTTATGATTATAGCGGGCGAACGTCGTTATCGCGCGACAAAGCTTGCCGGACTCGATACGATCCCCGTCATTATAAGGAATTATAACGAGCGTGAAATCAAGGAAATTTCACTTATCGAAAACTTACAGCGCGAGGACCTCAATCCCATAGAAGCGGCTGCGGCAATGAAACAGCTTATGGTCGACTATAAGCTCACTCAGGACGAGCTGGCGGAAAGAATAGGAAAATCCCGCCCCGCAATAGCCAACACGTTAAGATTGCTGTCGCTTACGCCCGACGTTATGCAGATGGTGGCGGAGGGGAAGCTCTCGGCAGGACACGCAAGAACGCTTGTACCGTTGGCTTCGGAGGACCAATTGCAGTTTGCCGCCGACGCGGTTAAGAGCGGTATGTCCGTTCGCGAGCTTGAAAAGAAGGTACGCGCGTACAATATGTCCCCCGAACTTTTGGAAGAAAAGAAAAAGAAGAAGCGCGCTCTCGCTTCTATCGAGCTCAAAAACCTTGTTGAAAGAATGAGATTTGCTTTCCGCACAAAAGTCAGCCTTATAGGTAACGATCAAAAGGGAAGAATTTATATCGATTACTACTCGCGCGACGACCTCGACAGGCTTGCCGAAATCTTGGATATAATTGACAAGCAATAACGGCGTGCAACCTCTATCGGCTTTTCGTATTGCTTTTCAATAGAAGCTTGCAATCAGACCATAGAGGGAGAAGGCTCTGCGCAAATAGTTGTGAAATACGCATAATAATTGCCCACGCGACGAAAGTCGCGTGGGCTTTGATATATAAGGAGTTATCAACAAAATGCGCTGATTTATTGCTGAAAATGTGATTTCTGCACCTGTAAAAAGCAAGATAACGCAAAAAGTTATGCACAATTTTATAGACACGGTTGATAACTTTGTTGTTTATACTGTGTTCAAAAGTCGATAAATGTGCGCGGGGATTTTATCAGTTTATATTTATATTCTTACCGTAATCCTTATACGAAAATCTGAGTATCGGCGTACCATAGAAAAGGAGGGTGACGCTGCCGCGCGCTTCAAAGCCATAGGTATAAACTCTGACATTCAGATATTCGCCGATATTGCGTTTTGACCTCAAAGCCTTTATTTTATCCTTAAATTTTTCCATAGTGAGCCTTTCTCTTCTTTTTCTACTATTATTATATCGCGCAACGGGCTTTTTTACAACCATAGTTAGTCAACCCGCAGTTGACATAAAGTATATTTTTATAAACCCTATATTAAAAAAGAGAGGCATAGCCTCTCTTTTATTTTGTTATATGCCTGCTTTATCTATCGCATAAGCAGTTAAAGGACTTGGCACAGCGACACGCTGTTACATTAAAGCTCTGCCCTGAGCCGTGCCTATTACGGTGAGGACTTCGATTTCTTCGCCCGTAGTTGCGTCAACGTAGATATAATATTCGTTGTTGCCGAGCTCACCTATAAACTCATAGCAAAGCACTTCTTCGCCGTCGAAGGGAATGAGCGCAGTGCGGGAGGAGGTAATGTCGATATTGCCGTTAATGTTGGCTCTCGCCTGCTCCTCGCTGATAGAGGGCTTATCGAGCTGTCTTTCGCTGTGGTTCAGAACGTAGCTGAGCGCTTCAACGCCTGTTACAATACCGCGCTCCTCACAGACCTTAACTTTAACGAGGTCGGGATAGAGGATAGCGCCGCCCTGTACGGGAGCAAAATTGAGATTGCAGGTAGTACCGTTTTCGCTTGTCCAAACGGCTTTCATTCCGTCGTAGCCGATATCCGCAAGGAAATCCTCTGCAATGGCAATGCACCTGTCTACGGAGAAATTATTCTTCGAACAATCCTTATAGCTGTCGAACGCAACGACCTTTCCGCCGAGCTTTGACAGCTGTACGAACATTTCGCCGTCGGGCGTCGTAAGATTTACGTTATAGAGGGTGAGCGCCTCGCCCGTAGCTTCGCCCGTGCATTGTGCGTTGCTGACTTTATAGTCTGCAAAGTATTCCTTAGCAAGCTCTTCGGCAGTCTGCGCCGTAATTTCTTCCTGACCTTTCAGCGCAACGGGATTAGTCTTTTTGATACTGTCGGAGAAAGGTCCGTCCTGAATGCCCTTTGGCGTTTCGAAAACGTTATTCTGAATGGTGGTAAAGCCGTCGCCTATGGCGCTGGACTTGCCGCGCATAGCGTTCAACAAATCTTTGCCGTTGCAGGTGGATACAAGGCGGTTGATTTCCTCCTTGACCTTCGCATTGGTTTCGTACATATATTCAAGCGCATTCTGCTGCGAAGCGGTAAGCTCGCCGCCGCGCGCTACGGTGTAAAGCATTTCCTTTGCGCTGTCGCCCATCTTGTTGATAAATGAAGAGAACTGCTCCGTCATCTGTAAGTCAAGGGGGAAGCGCTCCAAAATGGTCTCAGCCGTCTGGCTCTCGATGGCAATGTCGGAGAGCACGCGCACTCTGTCGCTCGCCGAACCCGATACGCGCGCTCTGGAAAGGTCTGCGTCAAGATTGTCAACGACCGAGTTGAGCTCGTAGAGGGACTCGGTGTAGCCCGAAGCCATACTTGCCTGCATATCGTTCATATTTAACCAACCGAACGTTAAAACCGTGCCGAGGGCAAGGGTGGTTACGCCCAAAGAAATGACGGCGGCAAGCCAACCTCCGAAGCCGGGGGAGCGCTTAGCTCTGTCGTTGCGCTCGGCGCGCTTTTCGGCGCGTACCTTTAAGGCGTGCTCTCTCTTCGCGCGCTTTTCGGCAAGATAAGCCTCGTGCTTAGCCTCTTTCGCGTCGAGCTTAGCCTGACGTTCCTCGGCAATACGCTTGCGGCGCGCCTGCTTGCTTTCGTTCTTCAATAAATCTCTGCGCTCTTTGCGCGCCGCCTTTCTCTCTTCGCGCTTTTCCTTTAACGCGGCGGCACGCTCAAGCTTGGCTTCCTTATGCGCAAGCTTTCTTTCAAGGCGCGCCTGCTTTTTCTCG
Organism: uncultured Christensenella sp.; assembly: GCA_910579295.1. Taxonomy (GTDB): domain Bacteria; phylum Bacillota; class Clostridia; order Christensenellales; family Borkfalkiaceae; genus Coproplasma. The sequence goes on from CAJTTC010000012.1 coordinate 43,014, forward strand.
GCGTTGAGCTTTGCGCGCTCCAATTTCTTTTCTTCGCGCTGTTTGATTTTTGCGGCGCGCTTTTCACTTATCATGCGCTGCTTTTTCTTAGCGCCGCCCTTTTGCTTTTGCGCCTTAATCTTAGCGCCCTTTTTTTCGCTCTTTTTTTCGGACTTTTTTTCTGTATTTTTGTTGCCCTTAACCTGCGTTTTCTTGGTTTGCGTTTTCTTCACCGCAGTTTCGGCGTCCTTTTCATCAGTCTTTTTAGCCGTGCTCGCAGGAGACTTCTTTACGGCAAGTCTTTCCGCCTTTTCCGCACCGCTCGAACGTTTACTCTTTTCAGCCATTTTTTACCTCCTATATAGCAAAGACGTGCTTACCGATTGTGGTAATAGTCTTTCTCCCGAAAATCCATGAGCTGGTCGCTACGGCGGGGTTGTAGTAGTACAGACAACCGTAGGTGGGGTCCCAGCCGTTGAGTGCGTCCGACGCCGCGTTCATAGCCGTCTTGTCGGGCTCTAAGTTAATCTGCCCGTCCGAAACTGCCGTAAAAGCGTTTTGCTGATAGATAACGCCGGCAATCGTGTTGGGGAATGCCGAAGAAGCAACACGGTTTAAAACCACCGCGCCCACTGCAACCTGTCCCGTATAGCTCTCTCCGCGCGCCTCCGCATAGATACATTTAGCCAACAGATAGAGATCGGAATTGGTGTAGGACGACGAGCTTCCCTTATTTCCGCCGTTACCGTCGAGAACCTTAACGCTGTCGTTCATACCGAGAGCGGCATAGGTAGCCTTGCCCGCAATTCCGTCGACAGTCAATCCGTTCTTGCGCTGAAACGCTTTAACCGCTTCAACCGTCTTTGAACCGTAGATACCATCAACAGAGCCGTTGTAATAACCCCATTGCTTTAAGCGGCGTTGAACTTCTTTAACCTCGCCGCCCGTTGAGCCTTGCCTGAGCACCGCCGCCTGAACGCAGGGGAAGGAGGCGCTTGCTTGCGCCGCCGTATGACTGCCCGTTCCGATTACAGCGCCCGCTCCCGCAACAGTTGCAAGAGCAAGGGCAGCAATGCCCGTAATAAGTGCTTTTTTCATTTTTCCTCCTTGCCCCAATATTTAAGGGCATAATTTTTTTATCGTTGCAATTATTATGAATAAAGGTAAAATTATTATGCAAAAAGTTTTTAATATAATAAGAGCTTACTCCTTTGCGGAATAAGCTCAGTTAAAATTATTAATTTTTAAGATTTGGAGTGAGCCTCAATATCGGGCATTACGTAAATAAATTGACTATTTTTTTGTGCGTTTTGACAGCGTACTGATACGTTTTGTATGCGCCGCTGTTTTCTCTCTGCTCTACACAGAACAATATCAAGTCGCTTTGGTCTATCATTGCTACGTTGCGGAAAAATATTGCCGTGTACCAATAATTTACCCTCTTAGTCGGGCACTCGAACGATTCGTATTCTTTTTTCTCATACCACCTCGGCGGCTTTCTGAATTGACTATCGAGAGAAAAACAAAATACCCTTTGTATATTTAGCCGAGGGTCGGAGTTTTTCTTTTCGGTTACTAGGTCGTAACACAAATCGTCGAAATCGCTTCTGCCGCCAAACAGAAAAATTCTTACGCCGTCCTCAACCGCCCTGTCGATTTCTTTTCTCGTTCTTGATATCAGGTCGTCCGTTATATCGACGTAGGTATGTCCGAAACACGAACAGGTCTTTTCAATTGTTTCCATAAAAAAGATGCCGCTCCCTTGCGAGAACGACACCGTAGAATATACCGTTCACCGCTTAGTTGTCAGACCAATTTACATTTCTCGTTGAGATTTGTATGCGACTAACTGAGTATAGTTCTACCAATAGCTATACCCAACGAGAAAAATTTTATTAAATTGATCTGACTTTCTCATTTTAGCAGATTGCGGCATTAAAGTCAATAAAAAAGTGCCGCTCCCTTGCGGGAACGACACCGTAGAATATACCGTTCACCGCTTAGTTGCTAAGTTAATTACATTTCCTGCACGAGGTTTGTATGCGACTAATAGAGTATAGTTCTACCAATAGATTTTAGCAAAATACCTCATTGAAGTCAATTATTATTTATCCCTCATTCGTCACTTCGTGACACCTTCCTCCTTAAAGCAAGGGGGAAGGCAAGGGGGTTCTCATACTCTTGACTTTCCTCCTTAAAGCAATGGAGCAAACAAGCGGGGTGCTCACACTTAAACAAGGTAAAGTGCAAAATGCTTGTACTCCGCTCTTGGCTTCCCCCTTCCTAAGGGGGAAGCTCCGCGTTAGCGGTGATGAGGGATTTTCTTATTAATTCTTCACCTTGTAATTTGGATAAAAAATAAAAAGAGCCTGCACGTTTGCAAGCTCATAAATTTTTTAAACGTCTTATGCCGCATGAAAATTAGCTCATGCGGTGACTATGCCGTAATTTTACTGATAAAGTCTTTCAACCGCGTCAGCAATAAAAAGACTTATGCGCCGAGTCTTTCGGTTATCTCGACATCTCTTCGTCGGGAAGCTCTATATTGTCAAAAACGGGGTCGTTTAAGAACTCCGACATACTCATATCGAGCGCGCGGCAAATTCTGTAAAGCGTCGTCATACTTATACCGGAAACGCTCTTACTTCTGAAAATGTTGCTTATACTCTGAGCCTTTACCCCGGGCAAAGCGCCTAAGGACTTTTTCTTCATTCCGCGCTCTTTGAGTATTCCTCCTAAACGGAACGCAACGGCTTCTGTAATTGTCATTTTTTATCTCCGTAACAAAAATTTTTACTAACCATATTATATACAATATTTGTCGATATTTCAAGCATTTTTGGGCTTTTTTTTGTGAAATTACATTCACTTAAGTATTGCCTAACATAATATTAAACCGACGCTTGACATATGTATTTTTAACAAAAAAATCCCTTCCGTATAAGTTGCGAAAGGGATTAAAGATTAATCTTCGTCTTTCTTTTCCGCAGAAGCCGCGCCGCTGTTGCCGAGGAACGTGCCGAAATGTATTTCTCTCTTGCCGCCCTTAGCTCCGCCCGAACGGGGAGCGCCGCTTCTTCCGTCGCGCCTTCTGTCGTTACGGTCATTGCGGTCGTTGCGTTCTCTGCGGTCGTTATCGCGCCTGTCGCGCCTTTCTCTGTCGCCTCTGTCCCTATCTCTGCCTCTGCGGCCGTCGTAGGGCTTCTCGTTGTTGGGAACGATTACGACAAACCTTGCGGGTTCTCTGCCGCTCGAAATGGTTTTCACCTCATCACTTTCCGCGAGAGCGGCGTGAATTATTCTTCTTTCGTAGGGGTTCATAGGTTCGAGAGAAACTCTTCTCTGCCTTTCTAGCGCCTTTTTTGCAAGCTTTTCGGCAAGCTCGGTCAAAGTCTTTTCCCTGCTCGCCCTGTAATTTTCGCAGTCGACAACTACGCGCTTATACTCCTCTCTGCCGATATTGGCAACCGCGCTAGCCATTGTCTGTAATGCATCGAGGACTTCGCCGTGACGACCTATTATGCGGCTGCTGTCGGTCGACGTGATATTTATTTCGACCTTATCACCGTCGGATACAAGCTCGCTGACTGCGCTCAATTTTAAAATTTCCATAAGACCGTCGAGGAAATCAACCGCCCTGTTGCCGTCGGACACGTCCGCATTTTTTGTAGCGCAAGCCTCTTTTTTAACGATTTTAACCTTTGCTCTAACGCCGCCGATAAGTTTTTTCTTCCCCTCGTCAAGCACTGTAATTTCCACCTGCCCGCGCGTTAAGCCGAGAGCCTCGAGCCCCGCCTCAACCGCCTCGTCAACGGTCTTGCCGCTGAATACGTTTGCTTCGTCCATTTTTACTCCTGATTATCTTCTTTTATTTGCCCTTGCCGCCCTTTTCCTGCTCTTTTTAGTGAGATATGCGTCAAGCTCGCCGCTTGCTTCCTTCTTCTTGAACCATACGTCGACGCACTTGTTTATTATTAGCATTGTTATCAAGCCGAACAGCGTATTCGTTATCATATATATAGAGAAGGACGCGCTGTACATAAATGAGAATATACCGTAAATCAACGGCATCATTACCATCATCATTTTATTAGTTCTCGCGCCCGACCCGTCTACGGTTGAAAGCTCGTTCACCGACTTATTGGAGCGCATCGACAGCCACTGCTGTAAAAGCATTAAGCCGATAGAAAGTATAATAAGTACGAAATAACCGTTATAGTGCCCCTTCTGAACGTCGAGAGCGGCGGTTACTTTGTTGTACGACTCGGCATAATCGTCGCCGATATTCGCCCTTGATACGGTAGATTTAAAGCGCGAGAAATCGGGGAGCTCCTTATACAGCGTGGAGTCGGGATACCACAGATTTCTTACCCAAAGGAAATGGTTGTTGCTTCCCTTTGCGTAACTGTCGTTTCCTCCCTCGTAGAATAGCTTAACCTCCTGCGCGGCAGGACCTTCGAGGTAGTAATTGACAAGAGTGTTTCGGATAGAAACCGCCGTTTCGGTCAACTCACCCTCTACCTTGTTGTTTACCATATTTATATCGAAGCTTCCCGCGTAAGAGCTATTTGCCTTTTTATAGTCCGTTGCAAGGTCAATAAATACTTCGTCGGTACTTTTAATAGCCCAATTGGAGTCGCTTTCAGCCTTAGTTTTATTATAGACAGTGGCAAATCTTTCATAGTCTACGGTGTAGTCGGTGCTTCCGTCGTCAAGCTCTATCTCGTATAAAAATCCGTTTTCGTTTACGGCGGGATTGTTCTCGTCTATTACATATGTCTTGACAACGCCGTTATAGACGTCTACCATTTTGTTATAGCTGTTCAGGTTCGCATACTGTGAATAAGTAGAGAACGCGCTGAATACTACCATAAATATGACAAGCGAGACTACCATAGGCAGGCACGCGCTGAACATAGAATAACCGCTCTTTTTCTGCAATTCGACGACTTTCTGGTTGTACATATTTTTGTCGTTTGCATACTGTTTTTGCAGTTTTTCCATCTGCGGACGCATGCGCTCCATTATGAGAGCCTGTTTTTTTCCGCTTATACGCGAATAGATATCGAGGGGCAAAACGATAGTCTTTAAAATAAGCGTAAAAATAATTATACCTACGCCTACTATTCCTATGCCCTCGATAAGTATTCTTATGAGCTGTCCTATCCAATTGAGAGAAATCTCCGGAATGGCTTTTATGCCGTAACCGAGAGTACCGCTCTGCGTCAATAAATTAAACATTAAAATTCCTTTTCACTCAAAAAATTTATTTTGAGGCGAAGAACGTTTTCAGGGGGTTCAGTAAACCCACCTTACTCTGAAATAATTTTCGGGCGCGGGATCGTACCCGCCCTTCGAAAGGGGATTGCATCTTAAAAGCCGCCAAGCTCCTAAAATTACCCCTATTATAAACCCGTGGTTGTTGAGGCAACGGAGCGTATATTCCGAACACGTAGGCTCGTAAAGGCAGGTATGGCGCGAAAGATTTTTCTGATAGAGCACGATGAGGTGCATCGCCGCTATCTTCGGCCACAGCCATGGCTTTAAAAACGCCCATTTCGTATAGGAAAACAGAGCGCTTAGCTTCACCCTTCCATTCTCCCGAAACACGAAATCAAGCTTTTCTCCATATCGGCGTAGGAATACTCCTCGCAAATTTTAGGCAGTATTATAAGTGAATAACAGCCGTTAAGCCTTTCGACGTTGTTGGAAAACGCCGCCCTTATCAGCCTTTTAATGCGGTTGCGTTTAACCGCCTTGCCGTGCTTTTTGGAGATAGCTATGCCCATTACCGTCTTGTTTGCGGCGGGACAGTAAATTACGGTGAGATATCTGGAATAAGCCTTTTTACCCTTTCTGAAAAGTCTTTGAAAGTCGGTATTTTTTTTAAGCCTTGCATATCTCATTACAATCCACCCGTCGCTTTATCATTGCCGATAATACCGATTATGCGCTGAGCTTCTTTCTGCCCTTGTTTCTTCTTCTCTTGAGTACCTTTCTTCCTGCCGTCGTAGCCATTCTCTTTCTGAAACCGTGCACCTTGCTTCTCTGTCTCTTTTTGGGTTGATAGGTTCTTTTCATCTTTTTATCTCCGTTTTATAGATTTTTTGTTTATTTGTTTATTAATAGCGTTTCTGACCGCATATTCCATTTTATAATTTTTTTAATTGTCAAGTCAAGCGTTATTGGTAGTCCTTACGGGCAAAATTAAGTACAGAGCGTCTTTATTTTTCTCATTCTCGCAGATAAACGGCTGAACGGACGTGTTGAACGACAATACAAGCTTGTCCTCCTGCAACGCGTTAATGGCTTCGGTTATGAACTTCGAATTCATTGCAATACGCAAATCCTTGCCGTCGACGTCGGCTTTTACAGGCTCGTTAACGTTACCCAAATCGGAATTGGAGGATATGAGAATTTTGCCCTGACCTATATCCATAATAATAAGGCTGTTTCTGTCGCTCCTTACAAGGAGAGCGGCGCGCTCTATGGAAGCCTTTAAAATTTCCCTTTCCACCTTTACGGTAGTCTGGAACGCGCGGGGAATTATATTGTCCTTGTTGATAAAGTCGCCGTTGTACAGACAGGAAGTCAGCACGGTATCGTCGACGCACACCAACAAGATGCCCTTCTTTATCTTCAACTCCGTTTCGCCGTCGTCCGAGGGCAGCATTTTATCTATTTCGTTGAGCGTTCTCGCGGGACAGATAATTTCGATATCGCCCGTAGACGACTCAACTTTACCCTTTGCGGTGGCAAGGCGGAAGCCGTCAAGCGCGGTAACAGTTACGTCCCCGCCCTTTACTACTATCTGACAGCCCTTTAAAATGGGGCGTGAATCGTCGGTAGCACAGCAGAACGACGTCGCAGAAATAAGCTTTTTAAGCTCCTCGGTCTTTAACTTTACCGAATTTTCATTTACCTCTACGTCGATTTTGGGGAAATCCTCGGCTGACAGTACCTGCATAGAGGTCTGACTGTCGGCATAGATAATATCCATTTTTCCGTTGTTAGCCGCCAGAGTAATCTGAACGGTTTCGAGTTTTTTAATAAAGTCGCAGAAGAATTTTCCGGGAACGCAGATTTCCCCCTCTTCGCATATCTCCGCCTTTATTTTCTTTTGAATGGCTATTTCGCCGTCGGTAGCGGTCAGAGTTATCGTATCGTTTTTAGCCGAGAGCTTTATGCACTCCATTACGGGCACTGTAGTTCTCGACGCGCAAGCCTTGATAACCTTCAATATAGCCTCTGATAAATCTATTCCTTCACAGATAATTTTCATATAAAAATCCCTTGCACTAATCGGTTTTAATATTTAACAATATATTTTATAATAATTATTATTTATGGTAGTAGTATTATTAGTGACGGTGCAATTGTCGATAAATTTTAAAGTTTATCCTCCCCGCCTTTAATATAATAACAAAAAACAAGGGAAATTGCAACAAAATAAGGCTGTTTTGCTCATTTTATAAGCACATATTTATATACAATTTTTGTGTGTAACTTTGTTGAATTAAAGTTGATAAGTCGATAAAATTAAACTTTGCGCTGTCGGAAAATGAGGAATTTTTTGGAAATTTATTAAAAAAAAGCTTTATCAACCGCAAATTGTTAAAAAGTCGATAACTTTATGTACATATCAACTTTTAAAAAAACTGTTGAATTATGATTTATTGTGTGATACAATATTGCCGTTATGGACGTTGAATTGTATTCGAAAATGTTAGGCGGAGAATTTAAGGAAAAGTTCGAAACCTTTAAAAATCTGCTTCTCAACTATAATAATAAGTTCAATCTGACCGCGATAACCGACGAAAACGGTATTTATATAAAGCATTTCCTCGATTCTATAGCGGGCGAAAGCTTTTTCCCGAAATCCGCTAAGGTCGTTGAAATAGGTTCGGGCGGGGGCTTCCCTTCCGTTCCTCTTAAAATTATCCGCAACGATTTGCAGTTTGTGCTTGTCGAAAGCACGGGCAAAAAATGTGAATATCTTAGAGAGGTTGTCGATAAGTTGGCGCTAAATTGTGTAAAAGTCGAGAATATGCGCGCCGAGGACGCCGCAAGAAAGAATTTTTACAGAGAAAAATTTGACGTGGCGGAGGCTCGCGCAGTAGCAAGACTGAATACGCTTGCCGAATACTGTATGCCCTTCGTTAAGACGGGCGGCAGATTTATAGCCTATAAGGGAGATTGCGACGGGGAGATAGAGGAAGCCGCTAAGGCTATAAAAGTTTTGGGCGGCGAACTTGAAGCGGTTGAAAAATACACTCTTACTAACGGCGAAAACAGAAGTATTGTAGTCATAAAAAAGGTAGCGCATACGCCCGAAAAGTATCCGCGAGGACAGGGGAAGGAAAGAAAATGTCCGATCGTATGAATTTTGAAATAGAAAAGACCTGCGCTTTTACAGGTCACAGGGAAGTTGGAAACGACCTCGACTTGCCGCTTTTGGAAACGTGCGTCGAGGAATTTATAGCTGACGGCTACAACTGCTTTTTGTGCGGAATGGCTCGCGGTTTCGATTTGATTGCCGCCGATCTTATACTTAAATTAAAGGAAAAACATTGCGATATAAAGCTTATAGCGTGTGTGCCGTGCCCCAATCAGAGCAAATTTTATCATCAGGAAGAGAAGACGAAATACGACAGAATTTTATCTGTGTGCGACGACGTGTTGACGGTCAGCTCCCACTATTTTAACGGGTGCATGCAGGTGCGTGACAGATATATGGTCGACAATAGCAGTCTGATCATCGCTTACAGCCGTAACAAAACGGGCGGTACTTATTATACGGTCAACTACGCCTCTTCGCACAATAAAAAAATCTGCATTATCTAATTTTGAATTATTTACTTAAATTTTTACAGCGGGATTATTCCCGCATTTTTTTTATGTAACGTGTATAAATAATGTAACAGGGGTCAATAACATAGCCGTCAGTTGAAAGAAAAGGAGCGACGGTTATGAAGAAACTTATTTTATTTATTGCAGTATTGACGGTAGTAGCGGCTACGGTATTTTTTGTATGCTTCCGCGTTCCCGAACAGCAGGTTTATAACGATTATCTGCGCATACACGTAAGAGCTAATTCCAACAGCGCCGAGGATCAACAGGTTAAGTACGAGGTCAAGGACGAAGCCGTAAAATTTATTACTCCCTACGTCAGGGAGTGCGTGACTAAACAGGCGGCTATGGAAGTGATGAGCGGTTTAATTCCGCAAATCGAGGACGTGTGCAGGCAGGCGCTTAAAGAGCGAGGCTATACATACGGTGCGCGAGCCGAGATAAGACAGGAAAATTTTCCCACGCGAGTTTACGGCGAATTGACGTTGGAAGAAGGAGTTTACGACGCGCTTATAATAGAGCTTGGCACGGGTACGGGCGACAATTGGTGGTGCGTAATCTATCCGCCTCTCTGCTTTACTTCCGCCACCGGCGACGTGCAGTATCGCTCCGTAATCTACGATATTATTAATAAGTTTTTCAGAAAATAATTACATCCCCCCTTGCCTTCGTTTTAAGGTTGAAGCCAAATGTATGAGAAACCGCTTGCCGATAGTGGACCCCCCTTGCCTTCCCCCTTGATATTAAGGGGGAAGGTGTCACGTAGTGACGAATGAGGGATAATTAATAATTGACTTTAATATTGCAACTTGCTAAAATCTATTGGTAGAATACCTGTTCCAAACGGCTTTCTACGGAAAAAGGTTTATTGGCGTCGCAACCACGGAACGGTATGCTACGGTGTCGTTCCCGCGAGGGAGCGGCATCTTTTTTATTGACTTTAATGCCGCAATTTGCTAAAATAAGAATTGCCAAATCAAAAATGAATAATTATTGCCTTGAGGGTATAACCTACTTTGGTAGGATTATACCTTGTAATCGTAAACAATAACTATACCCTTAGGGCATTGTTTATTTTTGGTTTGGCGACTAGCGGTGAACGGTATATTCTACGGTGTCGTTCTCGCGAGGGAGCGGCACTTTTTTATTGACTTTAATGCCGCAATCTGCTAAAATAAAATTTGCCAAATCAATTTTATATTTTACTCTCATTGAGCATAGATAGGTAGAACTATGCTCAGTAATCGTTTACAATCTCAATGAGAGTGTAAAATTGGTTTGGCGACTAAGCGGTGAACGGTATATTCTACGGTGTCGTTCCCGCGAGGGAGCGGCATCTTTTTTATTGACTTTAATGCCGCAATTTGCTAAAATAACAATTGCCAAATCAAAACCGAATAAAATTTTCATAAGGTATATTCTATCATTGGTAGGATTATACCTTGTAATTGCCTACAATAACTATACTCTTATGGAAATTGTGGTTTTGGTTTGGCGACTAAGCGGTGAACGGTATATTCTACGGTGTCGTTCCCGCAAGGGAGCGGCATCTTTTTTATGGAAACAATTGAAAAGACCTGTTCGTGTTTCGGGCATACCTACGTCGATATAACGGACGACCTGATATCAAGAACGAGAAAAGAAATCGACAG
>CAJTTC010000013.1 GCA_910579295.1 uncultured Christensenella sp.
AGTGGTTGAAGAGGCGCGCCTGGAAAGCTCGTATACGTCTCAAGCGTATCAGGGGTTCGAATCCCCTTCTCTCCGCAGACAACCTTAACTATTAAGGTTTTACACGCAAGGCACCCAAAAAGGAACCCATTTTTAAGGCCCTTTTGGGTGCTTTCCTTTTATCTCCGCTAAAACAATTTGCGGAAGAAGGCGGCTACAGCCGTAAATACCTTCGTCTTCCGAAGAAAGAAAAAGGCAACCGCCAATAGTACCAAAATCCCGAAAATGTAACGCCACCTGTACGGGTCGGCCGCCGGCTTCTCGGTAATATCGGTTTCCTTATCGGTGTCCGTGTTCACTTCTTCCGTTTTGGTCGTTTCCGTCTTCTGTTCTTCCTGCGTTACCCCGGTAGCTTCGGCCTTCTGTTTTACCGTGAAGGTTTCGATACTCTTAATAGCTCCCTGCCTTCCGGTATCGGGCGGCTGCTTCTCTTTCGGTTCCTTCGGCCGGTTCTTGGGCGTGTCTGCAACCGGATTAGACGGGCCGCCCGCCTGCATAGTGTCCGGCTTTGCCTGCCGGGTATCGGGTTTCGGCGGGAAAAACTCGATTTTCGTATAGGTTACTTCTACGCCTTCGGTTTTCGTATTGTCTACCGTCCGGCGAAATTCGGCCGCCGTCGTTTCGTTCCGCTTTTCTTCGGTCTTAGCCGTTTCCTTCGTGCTGCCGGCCAACTTTCGCGGCGTGGAACACCCGATAAAAGAAACGGCCGCAATCCCCCAAAGAATAGCTATAAAGGTTCTTGTTTTCATACGATTTCGATAGTGATTTTTTCTTTCCGGGCTATTGCGGCCTTACACCGCTTTGTAAGTTCAAGTTCGTAAGGCGTGGAATTGATAACCCGCCCCTTTACCTTGTTTTCTCCGACCAAAATACAGCCGGAAGTGTCCTTACCGGTATTGCCACGATGAATTAGAATGCCGTCGAAATGCGGTACGTTCAAAAGGCGAGGAAGGTCGCGCCCGAAGCGCGGCGAACGGTTTACGGTTATTTCGTAGGTTCCGAACGGTATAGCCGTTTCGTTCTTTACCTTCTGTTCCCCATTGTCAAATTTGCCGTTTCGGTTGTCGTCCCGGTTCTTGTCTTCCAAGGTATCGCAAAAACGCACCCCGTCAATAAACAGCGTACCGATAGTATAGGTTTCGGCGAAGTATCGCCGTTTAAGCGTTAGTTTCATTGTCGCCCCCTTTCTCTTTTTCCTTTTTTAGATACTCGATAACCCCGGCTATAATCTCCTGTTCGTCCTTATGCTGGATGATTTGCGAAAGGATTTTAGCCGCATCCCCGATTTTGGCCCGCTCCTTGGCTTCGCTATTCTCGTAGATACTCTTTAATTCGATAAATCCCACGAACATAGCCCCGATAAACGTAAAAAACGGCAATACCGGTAAAGTGTGGTTCGTCTGCGGATTTAGCTGCGTAATAGCCAACATTTGCACCACGTCGATAGATGTAATTACGAGTATCATATTGAAATACCGGCTTATTTTGTCTACTGTCTTACGCAATCCGTACGAAGACCGATATTCCCCCCGTTGTTTGGCCTTTCGAATCCCGGCCCAAAGGTCAAGGAAGACCACGAACAAAACAAGCGCGTAAACGCAAGCTATAATAATAAGTTGCGGCCCGAAGGTCTGTAAGATATTTTCCATAGCTTAAATTCCCGCTGCCCCTACGTCGATACCGGCGGCGGCAAGGTCGGCCCGAACCATTGCTTTAACCGCAAGCACTTCTTTAAGGTAATTTTCGTATTCGGTTTTGTCCGCTTTGTCCGTCGATAGCCCAAGTACGAAAGCGTTGTACTTATTGATAAGGCTAAATTCTTCGGTTTCGTCCCGGCGGGAACGCAAAACGGCCTTTACGCATTTGTCGTAATCCGGCCGGCCCCATACTTCCACCGTGTCGTAATCGTACGCCTTCCTTGCGGCCGGTACCTGGTCGCCTTCTGCTTCGGCCATAGGTTCCGGCGTTACTTCCACTTCGGTAATATTGTAGTTGTAATGCCAACTGCCGTTGCCCAAGTCCTGCAAAATGGGCGGTCTATCGTTTGAATTTGATTTCATACTTCGATGTTTTAGAAAGTTTCTTAATCAAGTGTTTGCTATCGCAAGACTTCGCCCAACCCCACCAAGGGCAAATAGCCTGCTTAAAGTCCTTTTCGGATAATGGCCTTTTCCGTTTGTTCAGCTTCGCCAACCGCCGGCAAAAAGTCTTTTTAATGCCCTTTCGCATTCGGGTATGCGTGTGGAAAAATACATATCCTACGAAGTCGATACCGCGAGCCGCTACGGGGAAAACTTGCCAATTCCCTTTAACCTCTAATTTCAAATCCCCCAAATACGCCCTAATTTCGCCCATTAAGGAATGAAGGTAGGATTTATCCGAAGCAAGTATTACAATATCGTCCGCGTAGCGGAAGTAGTGCTTTACCCGCTTCTGTTCCTTTATCCAATGGTCGAAGTAGGTTAAATAGAGGTTAGCGAAATATTGGCTTAGGTAGTTTCCGATAGGTACGCCGTCCGCCGAATCTATAATTTCGTCAAGTAGGCGAAGTAGCCTTTTATCCTTCAACTTGCGGCGCAGAATGGATTTTAGCACGTCGTGGTTAATCGAAGGGTAGAACTTGCGAATATCCAATTTCAAACAAAACGTAGTACCTTCCGGGTCTTCCCGTAGGGCCTGTTTTACCTTCTTCGCGGCCGCATGAATCCCCCGGTTCTTAATGCAGCTATAAGTGTCCGCCGTGAAGGTCGAAACCCAAATAGGCTCTAAGACGTTCATTATAGCGTGGTGCAAAATACGGTCGGGAAAGTAAGGCAAGCGGTATATTTCCCGTTCTTTGGGTTCGTAAATAGTGAATACGTCGTACTTCGATGTATGGAAAGTACCGTTTAGCAAGGTTTCGCGCAACTTCAATAGGTTCACTTCCCGTTTTTTATCGTGTTCGATAACTCCGTACGTGCGTAACTTACCCTTACGGGCCTTTTCGTCCGCAAGCTGCAAGTTCTCGATAGAACAAACCTTCTCGTACAAGTTACCTATTCGCTTCATCGCACTACTTATTTGCTGATTCCTTAGGGAATGTTCGGGAAGTCCTACTAATACCCCTTAAATAGTTGTTGTTTTTTGCCAAGTGGCAAGGTTTTTACCCCGTTAAAATCTGCATAGCTGGGAGCTGACATTCGCATTCGTATTCGAAGCCGTGTTATTCGTATTCGCGTACGAAAAGCCGGCATTCGCGCTGTTATTCGCATTACCGCCGAAAAGCACGCCCCAAGGGTAAACCGCCTTTATTTTCACTCGAAATAATACCTTGTTCCCGAAGCCCGCATAGTTACTTTACGCGGGAAGGCGTTACGCTCCTTAATCTTCCCAAGGATATATTTAATTTCTTGCGAATTGGTAAAGAACTTCCGCGCGTCTTTATCCGGGTCTTCTTTATTGAACTTAATCTTAACCAAGAAGCGACCGGTTCCGAACTTCGTTTTAACGTCGTCCAAGAAGTCAATAACCCAAAAAGAAAGGTTAATTAACTTCTGCTGGGTTATTTCCGAACAATTGAAGTGCTTGTTATTCGCGTCCGGCTCAATCTGCAAGAAAGCTAAACTTCCGTCGTCCTGCCTGTTGTTTTCCATTTTTGCGAAAAATTGAACGGCGGGCATTCGTCCTAATTTGAGCTACTTCGAAAGCCCGCCGTAGTTAAACTTCTTTGTTAAATGCGTTCCGTTACGTGTCGTTTCAAGCGGGTAAAAAGCAAAGCCGGGAGCCGACAGCCGCATCCGTATTCGAAGCCGCGTAAATCGTACCCGCGCACGAAATGCCGGCAATCGCGCCGTTATGCGCAAGACCGCCGAACAGCACGCCCCTTTGTCCGGTATTGCTTACTACGTTCGTATAGAAGTAATCGGCGAAGTAAGTAGTAGAACTTGCGCCTACTGCTGTCGGCATATTTTCGCCGTACTCGCCAATCATCATAATTTTAACGTAACCTTCATTGCGGGGTAGCTCGCCGCGCTTCTCGTAATCGGTATAGTCGTTACTTTGAAACTTGGCCGGGTCGGTACATACGAAAAACTCACTAACGCCGCCCGCGTCCGCACTTTGAATATTGCACTTGCATCCGTCCGTCCAACTCCATACGTGCCCGAAAGGATTTTCCAAACCTCGGTAGCTGGGTACGCTAAGGGTTTGGCCGTCGGTTCCGTCGCTTTTCTTGTATGTGTAGTTTACTACGCCTGTCTTATTTCCCAACGGGTTGGTAACCCCGCAAGGAACCATAGGGTTATAACTGTTATAGCCGTCCCAATCGCTCATATTGGTAACGCCTTGGCTTAATCCGCCCTGCTTATATCCTTCGCTTGTAGGTTCCGCGTTATAGGCAAGTTGGCAATTAAAGTTAGCGTATTCGACGGCGTAAAGCCACCAGCAAGTTTTTTGTACTTCGTAAACGTCGCAATTCCAACCGGCCCCGTTCTTGCCGGCATTCCCCCGGTTCCGGGCATACTTCCGAAAGTTGGTAAGGCTGATAGATGTAGCCGGCATACCTAAAAGGCTTCTATATGTTCCGTCCCAACCGGCCGTATTGTTACCGCCACGGAAAGCCGTAGAAGTATTTACGACGCTTGCAAGTTTCGGCGTAGCCGATACGGTGCGGTCTACGGCCGCTTCGTAAGCCGAACGATAGGCAAGCTGCACCAAATGGAACCCCGGTAGCGCGTGTTCGGAAAGAAGGCACCGGAATTTAGTACCGTCTACTTCAAATTTGCGGTAGTGGGCTGGTATTTCTACCATTACTTGCCCGTCGGTGCCGTCAAGTTTGGCGGCGGCTCCCGTATCGCGCTTGGTGCTGTCGTTCGCGTGAAGGTAATAAGCTACCGTTCCGTTGTCGCGCAAGACACAACGGCGCATTTTACTTTGAATAGGCAGCGAAACGTGAAGTTCCGGGCGACCAATTCGGGTACAAGCCGAAGAAGCTACGTTAGAATCCCATTCTATACCGTAGTAGTAATCGTAGGGAAACGTCGGCTTCGTGTTTCCTACTCCAATCAATAAACCCATAGCCGTATAAGATTTAGTACCCCCAAACAAGGGTAGCGTTAATACTCGTTTGCTTAATCTCGCGGACTATTTCGGGGTTCCAACCTATTTCGAAGCGCGTAGCTACGAACTTGCCCGGCTCCATGCCCCAAAGGTTTACTTCAAGAACGACGGCGGTTTCTCCGTCGTTCTTAATGTTAAACGGCGTATCTTCCATTTTGAAGTTACCCGTACTTAGCCCTTCAATGGGGCCGATTGTTCCAATTTGGGCGGAAACCGTTTCGCCCCCTCTTGTTGTACTCATTTTGTCGAAATATTAAGTTACACAAAAATACCCCGTTGCGTATTATTATAATACGCTTGTTGGTAAAAAATTAAAAACTAACTTTCTGCCTTCGTAGAATAGCGAGTATGGTTTCGTAAAATCCAAGTTCCATAAATATTCACAAACTCCATTAACTCACCGGGAGATAATACCCCAACTTGGGTATAGGAAGATTTTGTACCCTTTACGACCGTACAGGGATATGATGATGAATTATATAACGCACAATTATACCCGTTATGGTCTTCGTTGGCCTCCATTAAAACCCCGAATTGTGCTCCGGCGGTCAAGGCCATGTAGCAATTTTCGGAAACTGCCAACACCGTAGTAAATTGCAAAGGCGGGCAGTTGGTTTTTGTATATATCGTTTTATACGACCCGCTCGTTTCAAAGTAATTGGAAACGCATCGTCCGTCCTTATATACTCGGAACTTGGCCCGGTTGCCCTCCATTGCAGAGGGCGTTTTCGCGGTAAAGTCGATTCCGGTATTGCGTTGATAGGTTTCGCCCGTTGTGGATAATGCGAAAATTTGCGCCCCTACGATATTCGTTACAGTTCCTACGACAGAGCCTTTATTGTCGAAACAATTATCCCCATTGCTCGGCGTCGCGCTTTGGGTGTAGATATGGGTATAGCTATTGCTTGTCCATCCGTAATACTCTACATTCCCTTGTTGCGCTCCTGCGAATATCAACGGATAATCGGATTCTCCGGTGGGATTATAACCGGCCATAGCAGCTGCTACATTCTGTTCCGTATCGCGTACACCTATAAATCCGGAAAGGGCTACACCGCCTTCTATTTCTGTTCTTGCATCCTTAAAAGCATCTCGCAAATATTCTATGTCGCTTTGTTCCAATTCAGCAACATCCTTTAATGTCCCGTCAGACGCACGAAATTTAATGTTCCCCCCAATCTCTCCGGCGTCTAAGTCGAAATAAGTTTGTCCGTCGCCACTTTGAATCCGCCCCGTAGCAAGGAAACGACCGTTAATTGTCGTTGCGCCATAAGTTAGGGCGATAAGACGCGCCGGCCGGTTCCCGTCGGTATCGGTTATCACGCTGCTAAGGCTCCCTATCAAGAAATAATAATATGTAGGGTCGCCGTCTACCGCTCGCTGTACTGTGTCGAAAACGATGTTTCCGGCCGTTCCTGTCTTTTGGCAACGGGCGTATATGTAATAGACCGTTCCGCTTACAAGGTTCGAAAAGGTGGCCGTATTTAGCTGCCAACTTTTTACGGTTTCCGCTATCGTATAGTGAACCAACGTACCGCCTACCACCTTTACCGTATTGGGATTCCCTTCGTAGTTCGGTTCAAAGCGGGTGTTCTGTAATACGAACTGCTGGGAACGTGCGCCGGTGGCTAACATGGTCGTTTCAATCGAAAGCGGCTTTATCTTCTCGCTGTAATAGTGTCCTTCGGGGTCGAAAACATTAGCTAATACTTCTTGGCTGGCTTTCCAATTGCGGCGGGCCTTCGACGGGTCGGCAAGGTCGTTTATCTCTATAACATTGTCGATTTTCTGCAAGTCTTCGATAACGCGGGTTATCGTCGTTTTGGTTACGCTGTCGCCCAAGGTTATATTATACTTGTATTCCCGCAGCAAATCGCGCGTAAAGGCCGTAATTCGTACCGATTTGTTTACGCCTATGTCTTCATCTTCCACTGGGATATAATCGCCGACGGCAAAAAGGTTTACTACGGTCAGTTCGCCGGCGAACTGACGTATAAAATTTTCGTCGATACTTAACCCGTACTGTACTTGCGGCTGGCTGTATTCGGTTATTGCCTTGTTGCCTTCCGCAAGGAGTTTGTTTTCCGCGTCGGTCTTGTAAGTGTCCGGCAAATTTATATCCGTGAAGAAATACTTATCGCCTACGCCGAACTGAAACGCCGCACTTGTTTCGCTGGGGAACTTCATGCCGTTTTCGTCCGTGAACGGTACTACCTGTATTTCCTTCGTCGCGTGGTCGTACTTGTGTATGTCAAATTCATAGCCGGCCAAGTTTCCGGTAGTGAACTTTACCTTTGCAGTAGCTCCGTCGATAAGCCACTTTGTATTACCCGCGCTATCCTTTTCGTTAAGGTCGAAGTTCATAGTAGCGTCCTTAAAAGCATAATACGCGCTTCCGGCGGCTGTTACTTCGCCGTAGCGTTCGGGTCTGATGTCGTCGAATATCTTTGTATTCTCCTTCAACCCGTAAGCCGCAATAGCGGCCGCGTCCTCGATGTAGGAAGCGTTTTTAGCTTTGCCCGGAAGACAAAGACGGGTATAACGGTATTTGTCCCCAAGGTTGCTACTACCGCCGTAGACGTATAGCCGGGTAACTACGTTCTTGGAATTGATGTTTTGGCGCGTTAATTCGTAAAGCCCGCCGGTACGTCCGTACCGGAAGGTATAGGGGAAGTTTACCCCGGCCGTTTTGATATTGAGCGTACGAACGCCGTTAGCTTGGGTAATCTCAAATTCGGTGCTGTACTGTTCGCAAAGGTCTTGCAACACTTCCAAACAATTCTTTTCCGTATAGGTAAGCGTTTTATACTCCGTATTGGCCGGATAAACGCCTAACACCCATTTACCCGGATATACGCGGGTAAGGTTCCCGATAAGAATACCTAAGAAGTCTTCTAAATCGCCCGTAAAGCTATCTAATACGGTATCGTCCGGTAACAAAAATTGCACGTCGATTAACTCGTACTGTACGCCTTCGAAAGTAAGGGTATATTCGAAATTCCGGTTTCCGGTCTTCTTAATGCCCGGAAGCTGGTTAAGGGTATAAGTCTTCCCGTAAACGTCTATTTGGTCGCCCAAGTGGAAGGTTAAGGGCGTGGCACTTTTTACGGTTATCGCCACCGTATCCGCCCCTAACAGCGTAATACTTTGTTCGGCCTTGGTAACTCCGGACTTACGCGCCCGCGAAGTCAATAGGGCCGTAGTCCCGTCCGGGTGTCTTACTATAATTTGTTCCATACGATAATACCGTTAGTAGTGAAACTTTCTATTTCTTCGATAACTCCGGCGACAATGGCGTAAAAAATTCCGTCGGTCGTGTATTCGTGACTCGCTGTTACGTCGGTTCCGTAAACGTCGTTCGTTTGGGTTCCGTCGCCCCAAAAGATAGTAACCGCCTTCTTGCTGGTTAGGGTAATCGTTAGCGTTTTCGTATCATTGCTTAAACGCTGGTGCCGTACGATACGCTTTACCGGGTCGGGTTCCTTCAATTTCAAGGTAAAGGTTCCTACCATAAGGTCGTCGTTCCAACGTTTGTTAATGGCTACCCCGTTCTCGTTATAGACTTCGTAAAGCAACGGTTTCGTAGGGTGTATATCTACCATAAGCCGCTGGGTGTTGGGCCGGTTGAATACGTCCAAGAAGTCGTTTAGCTTCGTAACAAAGTCTACCTTCCCGTTCGCTTTCATAAAGCAATTAAGGGCTATTTCGCGGGGTTGCAGTATCTTGTTTTCAAGGTCTACTATCTCCCCGTGATAATCCGGCCAATCAACGGAAACCGGGGTTTTCATTTTGGGACGGTCAAGAAGGCCGTTACTTTCGCTTACATAAATATCCCAAGCCTTAAAATCGGTTCCGTCTATACTGTAAGCCAATTGCGCCACCGTAGCAATACTTTCGGTAATTTCTTCCTGCGGCAAGGCGGTATTATATACCTTAACTTCGTCGATACAACCGTACCCGTTGGCGGTCGTATAGATGTCTTGCAGGATAGCGAAACCGGTAGGCTGGGCGGGTAGCGTAATGGTCTGCACCAATGCCGTATCAAGGTAAATGCGGATTGTTAGGCCCTCTTTGACGATAGCCCAATAGCCCCAAGTATCGGCCGCAAGGTTAAACCACGCTTCCGTATAACCTTCTATGGCTTCCCAGCGGGCAAAGAATCCGATACGCTTACCTGTAAAGCCGTCCGGGAAGGCTGAACGCTTCAACCAGGCAAGCAGGGTAAAGTTCCCGGTAAGGGGAATTACGTTTTTGTCTATATCGCAATGCCCGTTACCGTCGAACTTTATACAATTGCCTTGCTTTCCGCCGGTAAAATCTGCTTCTACTACCGTACCGTCCGCCCGTGTCTTGCTGTAATCGTAAGCAATGGTAGAACCGGCCGCTTCATCGAAGGGCATATTTAGGATAATGTTACTTTCGTCTGCCATATCAATACGTTTTAGTCGTTTTTCGAATAACTTTTATTATCGCGTTACCTTCGCCGTCGCCGGTGGTAGTCGTCAAGTTCCCGCCGTAGTGGTTTACGCAAATCTTCGCGTTATCCCGTGCTTCTACTTCTACGGTGGTATCGTCGAATACGTCTACCATTACGAAGGAATTACCGGTAGCAAGAACCTTTAACCGGCTTTGGTGCTTTGCGAATACCTGCCCTACGTTCCAACCGTCGTAAGTGGCGGTACCCTCGCAACGGCCAAGGGCTACTACGTGCCGGAAGTTTCCTGCCGTAATAGCTTGGTCGAGGAACACGCCGTAGGCTTCGCAAGTACCTACGAAGTGCTGGCGTATAAATTCGTTGCTGGGGTACTCGTTGCTTAGGCAAAAGTCGATACCTTCAAGGTACATTTTAATAAGTTCGTCTTTCCCTTTGGTATCTATAAGGCGGCCGTACCATTCTTCGCAAATGCCTTTCTTTTTGGCGTCGCGGGCCAATCGTTTATTTACTTCCATATCGCTACATTGTTATTCCTTGCGCCCGTAACGGGTCGGACGCGCTTCCCGAAGTATTCTTTTCTATCTGTTCAAGGTGCCGGTTCGATACGCTTAATTTGCCGTCGATGTTGGCAAGGTGTATAAGCTGCTGGCGCAAGATTTCTATTTCCTGCACTTGGTTTACACGTACGGCGTTCGTTTGTCCGGCCAATAAATCTATACTTTCTTGGCTGGCTCCCTTAATTGCACCGGATAGGCTCGTAGTAGGGTCGCCGTTATCGTCCAAGTCCTTAAACAAATCTTCGTACAACTTCAAGGCTTCGGCGTACCCTTGGGCTATTGATTTTACTCTATCCTTAAACCGTTGCTGTTCTTCCGGGGTCAAGCCGTCGAAGGAACCGCCGCCTTCATCGTTAAAACCCATATCGCGCTGCAACTGCTTTACGGCATTTTGTAGCTGCTGTTCGAGGAATTGTTTTTTTAAGGCGTTCTTTACGGCATTACCTAATACCTGGTTCGTAACCTTTTCAATCGCGCTTTTTACTTTGTCGCTGTTGAAGCCGTCGGAGTAGGCTTCGGCTATCGCGTCGGACAATTGCGTAGCCAAGTCCTTTGCCGAAGTCTGCGTTACGCTTTCCGTAATTTCGGCTATGGTGTCTTCGATTTGGCGGCCTAATTCTTCGTACTGCTCCTTATATTGGTTTACCTTACCACTATCGGTTTTTTTCTTGCTTTCTTCCGCTTCCCACATAGCCCGCAAGTGCGCGCGTTGTTCGCGCATATTGTTAATAAGGGCCTTTTGGTTATCGTAAACCGATTCGCCTAACGCCTTATCTACGGCGTGTTCAAGTGCTTTGTAGGCGCGTTCCAATTCTTCGACGGCAGCAGCGTGTTTCTTAATGGCTCGTTCGGCCTTACGGTCGCGGGAGTTGAACAGGTCAAAGACGGAAGTTAGCATACCTACGGCTCCCTGTATCATTTGGGCCGGGTTCATAGTTGCGTACCCCTGTGCCATTTGCCCTATTCCGTCCACAATTCCGCCTACGTCCCCTAAAATAGCTTGGGTTTCGTCGTCCATAGAACCTCCCATTTTCTCAATAGCACCCGTAACCGCGTCGAACGAACCTTTTACCAAATCGGCCGTAGCCCCTACGCCTTTGAATACTTCGGATAGGTTCGCTTTACTTGCGTCCTTCTTATAGTCCTTCAAAGCCGTAGAAAGGGCCTTAAACGGGTTGCGGGTCTGTATTTCGTCCTTGGCTTCCCGCAACTTGCTTAAAACTACGTCTAAGTCTTGCGGGTTAAGTTCTACGCCTAATTGGGCCTTTTGCGCTTCGATTTTATCTATAAGGGCCTGTATTTGCGCCGTAGTAAGGTCGTCGAGGTTCCCGAAAAGTTGCTCCCAAGCCCCGGAATCGGTCAATTCCTGCAACGCTGCGGACGAAAGGGCCTTATTCTTGGCTTCCTGCAATTTCGCTACTAATTCTTCGTTATTCTGCTGGGTTGCCAATGCTATTTTTTCGTCGTATTGCGCGGAAATATCGGCGCATTTTTGCTGATATGTTTTGTATTCCTCTACCAATGCGTCGTAGTCTTCGTTCCCCGAACTTTTTGCGTATTTTTTGCGCTCTTTCTCCAAATTCGCCAAGGCTTCCAAGGCTATACGGCGTTCGTCGTCCGTCTTGGCCTTCGCCAATTGCTCGTTAAGAAGGCGGCTATTTTCGGCGTAGTTGGCTTCAAAGGTTATCTTCTTACCCAAATAGTCCGCATATTCGGATAATAGGGCTTTTGTCCGGTCTTTGGCCTTTTGCTCTACGTCTTCCTGCTGCTTCTTAATAATGTCGCTTTTACCTTTGTCAAGGTCGGAACCGTCCCCGGTCAAAGCCTTACGCTTTTCTTCCAAGATATTAACCATTTCCAAAATGGAACGTGCCCCGGAAAGTTGTTCTTTAAGCTCCTTTTCGAATCCGGCTAAAACGGTTTCCTTCGTTTCGTTGGCTATGGCGTTATTTAGCTTCTGCAATTCTTCGGCTTGTGTCTTTGTGGCCGTTCCGCTTCCGATAGCCTTAATAAGCTGGTCGCGCTGCTTCTGTAAATAATCCAAATAGCTACTTCCTTCTTTCAGCAACCCGGCGAACTCGGCTTTTGCGGCATTGCGTACTACTTCGTCTTTGGAATTTACCCAATTGTAATACTCCGTATATTTCTTTTTCCGGGCTTCCAATTGTTCCGTAAACGGGTCTTTTTGCGTAGTCTTAGAAGACGTGCCGGATAAATCCATTTTTTTAAGTAACGCTTCCTGTTCTTTGATTTTCGCCAATAACTCGGCCCGCTCCTTATCGGTGGTAGCTTCCTTATACTTTGCACGCAACTTTGAAATAGTCTTTTCCAGAGCTTCTATACTGCCTTCCGCCACTTTATCCGCACCGCCCCCGATAGAATCCAAAATTTCGCGTTCTTTTGCGGTAAATTCTACTTGCTGGTTTATCAAGGCGTTATATTCCCGTTCCGCTTTCGCTACGGCATCTTCGGCCTTTTTCCAATCGCGGGATTTTTCAATTATAACGCCTTTACGCTCTACGCCGTAACCGTCCTTATATGTTCCCTTCTTCGATACATACGCTTTCGGAGTAGCTTCTAATTCCTGCTGGGCTTTTAATACTTCCTTGTATTTCTCTACGGCCAATTCCTGTACGGCTAACGCTTTGGCCCGTTCTAAGCAGGCTTCTATAAACTTCGACTTATTAGCTACTAACAAGTCTTCCGCTTCTTTAACCGTCTTAATGGAAAATCCCAAGTCCTCGAAGCGGTCTTTATTGTCTTCGATAAACTTGTTTTTAGCGGCCATATCGTTACCCAGCCGGTTCCATGCGGTGGAAAGCTCGGTAATTGCTGTAACCGGTTCGGCGGCAGCTTCTACCACTTTGTTATTAAATTCTTCTTGCGCCTTCTTTGCTTCCCGATTCTTGGATATGAATTTGGAAATTAAGGCTATCGCAGCGGTAATCGCTACTGAAAGGCCAAGGGTTAAGGTCGCCATTAACGCCTTTGCCGCTACGTTGGAAATACCCAAAGCCGTAGCAAACTTCGTTTCCGCTACGGTAAGTAATTCTTTCGCCTTGCGAACTAATACAAGCTGGGTATATGAATCCTTGTTTAAGGTTTTGGCTACCTGCTGTAAGCCTATGGTTATAGCCATAAGGGACTGAACTTTAACCATAATCTTTTGCAAGTTTTCATTTTCCCCGGCAAACAGTCCTACCGCACCCTGCGCGGCCGAAAAAGCCCCGCTTATACCGCCCATTACCTCTAATACGGTATTCATATTTTGGTAGTCGTCGGACATAATTTTAGCCTGCGTATTTGCGTCGGCCATAGCGTCCGCCAAACGGCCTAATTCCGCCTGCATAGCCCGGTATTCGTCCGTATTACGCTTCCCGTTCTGTTCCATTTCCGCAAGTGAATTTTTAAGGTTCATAACTTGCGTTCGTAACATGCCTTTCGCCTTCGCGTTTTGCTCTACCTTGGCCTTATTCTCGTTTAAGGTTTGTTCTTCTTTCTGTAAAGCGTCCGCCGTGTTCGCCACTTCCTGCAAAAGTGCTTTCCGCTGGGCTATTTCGTCTTTTATAGCCTGTTGTTTGGCCGTTAATGCCCTATATTCTTCGTCCCCCTTGGCGGTGCCTTTCATAAAGGCGGCCCCGGCCGCTTCGCCCAAGCGGGCGTACTCTTTTTCAAGGTCGGCGATTGCGTTACTATGGATTGCGGCCATAGTGTCTATATCCTTAAACGCCGCTTCAATTTGTGCGGCGGCTTCTCTGTACGCGGCTTCCATACGGTCGCCGCCTTCTACGGTTGCGTCCGTGAAACCCTGTACGCGCCTTTTGGTTTCGGCCAATGCGCTATTTATTTGCCCGTTATTCGCAATTATATCGAACTCCAAGGCACCGCCTTTTATATTCATCGGATAATGCTATTTATTTGTTGTAAAATACTTTCGGCGTTCTCGCTGGTTATCTTGGTTGTCGTGTTGCCCGCTGTATTGCCGTCTTCGTCGTCGGCCATGCGCGGCGCGTCGATTAACAACCGTTGAACAACGGCCCAAGCTACGCCGTGATGTAAGTAATCCCAAGTCCAGCCAAGGTGGGCGCAAATCGAACCCCGGCGGCCGTAAGGACTATTAAGCCCTATTACTCTATGCGCTCCGTCCTCGGTTGGGTCGTTCTTGCGCCGCTCATCAAGCGCATAGAGTTTATAAAATCCCCTAAGTTGCTTACGCTGGTTACGGCTTCGGAAAGTCCTACCAATTTGGAAGGTTTAATAGTGTGGAAGAAAAGGGCCGTAAGCCGGTCTAACTCCTTATCGTCGTTGTATTTTTTTACCCTTCCACCCGCGCAAACTTCGGTAACGTGGTAATCTTCGCCCAATACGGCAATAGCGATTATTCGGGCCATACGTGCGGCGTTATCTTTGGCTATGCGCTTCGCTTCCGCCAAGGTTTCCGTTCCGCCGGCTGTAAGCCGTTTTTCGTCTAAGCCCATTTCTACCCATATCGCGCTAAGTCTGTCAAGAACCGAAAGCGTAGGTTCCTGTATTTCGAAGTCTTCCTTTACCGTAATTACTTCGGGACGTTGGAAGAATCCTTTAACGCCTTTTTTATGCCGGCGGATTTTATGCGTAACGCTGAACTTTATACCTTGCTTTACCAAAAGGTTAAGTTCTTCGCGCTCTAACTCTAAATCCGTTTTTTCTCTTATCGTATCGTCGTTCATATCGTCGTTAAATCAAGAAAGCCCCCGAAACTTTCATTTGGGGGCTTTCGGGTTAAAGTAAGGCTTTCCCCGCGTTATGCCTGCACGTCTGCGGCGGTCATAAGCGTAGCGGTTATTTTCTTAGTTCCCGTTTTGGTCGGCTGCAATACGGTACCGGCAACCTCGATAAGAAGAATACCGCTTTTACTGAAAGTTGCGTTAATCTTACTTACGAGTTTCATGCGCGGAATCTCGAATTTAAGGCCCTGTTCCGGGGTAATGCGTACCGACTTTTCGACTACGGGGATTTTATCCGGAGCTTCCCATTTATCCGGCGTTGAACCCGTGCCGGGGGTACCTACGCCGCCCAAAAGGTCGGCAAGAACCGTAACCGAAGGGTTCATAATCGAAAAGTTGAAGTTCGTTTTTCCGCCCCGGCTAATGCTTATTACGGGGTCGTCCACTTCTTCGGCGTAGTGGTCGGTTGTTTCCGGGTCTTCCTGCGTCATCGTGCAGGTGTCTTGGTAGGTATAACCCAATACGTCCAAGGTTTCGCCCATACCGCCGTCCTCGGCAATTGCTCCTACCTCAATCTTGGAAAGACCGATAGTATAAGTTTTCTTTGCTGCCATTGTCGTAAATTTTAATTAGTTCGTTGTATATTCCATTCTACCCGCAAGTTGTTGTAATGCTCGTTAATGCCCGGTTCTTTAATTATGGCTTCCGTAGAAACCCGAATAGTCAGCCCGGTAATGTTCGCCGATTTTAGAACCGATAGAACAATAGCCGTTAGTTCGCGTATTCGCTCCCTATGCGCCTTAAATTGTTCGGTTCGGCCTATCCTTTCCTTTTTGTCGGGGACGTGGATATTTACGTTTGAAGTTCCGGTTTGCGGTACTTCGTGGTTTAGGAATAGGTTGTTAATTACTACGTCTTCCTTCCCGGAATTATCCGGCCGTTCTCCCTGCACGAATATTCCGCCGCTAAGGGCCGCTTTCAATTCGGCCGAAGCGTTCAGAATCTCAAAAAGAATATCATCGGTTTCTATACTCTGCATACCTCTTTGTGTTAAATCCATAACCGGCAATGAAGCCGGCCGAGGTCGAACTTTTCGCAAGTTCCGGTTACTACAACTAAGCCCGTTGCTTTGGCTGCTTCTACAAACTCGGTATTCGAAAGCTGGCTAACGTCTACCTTCTCCCGCGTTACAATTACCTGCGTGCCTTCGGGAATTTTGGCCGTACCTTTCGGTAGCTGGATAAGCGAAGCGAATACGCGGGTTTCTCCGTCGGCGGTCTGAATTGTCGAACCTTTACCGTTGGTTTCTTCCCGGCAAACTGCTTTTAACTCCCATGCGGCGGCGGGCGTTTCCCAAGAACCGTTAGGTAATTGGACGCTTTCGCCGTCGTGCTGCAAGGCGTACAAGTATTGCGGGTATTGGTAGGAAGTCGTTACCATACGTTGCTTTTGTTCCGAATTTTGGGCTTGCCGGCCGGCGTAATGCCTAATTCCGTGCAAGTCGCGTTATACCAAAGTTTGATAGCGTCCCAATTCCAACTAATGGAATACCCGCCTTCTCCGATATTGGCAAGGGGGATAAGCGTTGTAAACTCTCGGCAAATGGCCGTTTTAGCCTTCCGCGCGTCTACCGGTGCGTCCGGGTCGGGGATAAGTCCGCTTTGGTTGCAAAGTATCAAATCCACGTCGTCCGCCGATAGCTGGAATTTGCCGACCGTCTTAGTAATCCATTCTTTGTAAGTCATCGGGTAAGGGTATTAGGATAGGGGCGACCGTTGCCGGCCGTCCCTTTCCGGTTAGTGTGTCCAGGTGCTGTTAGAAGTGTCCATAAGGAAGGAACGGCCCGAAGAAAGCCAAGCCGGGAAAGCGTTTGCAATTCCTACGGTAACTTCTTCGATAGGTTCCTCGGTGGAATACTTCTTTACGCAGGTGTGTCCGTTCATAGCTTTGATTGCTACGGAACCTTTAAGGTTCATATCGGCCGGCTTCTTCCAATAGGTCGAACCGAGTACCTTGCTTTCGCTGAACATTACTACGTCGTCGGCAAACGGGTTTCCACTGAACGGGCGGCTTCCGTCGTCCTTCTCAATAGTAATATCTTGGTCGATAACTACGACCTGTAAGCCACGCAAGTACGCCAAACCCTTCATAGCTGCGTTTACCTGTTCCAAGCTCGGCGTTTGTGCGATGTTCAAGGCGTTAGCCGCGAACGAAGCGGAAAGTTTTACTACTTCCTCGGTCTGAGCCATAAGCGAGAAGGTGTCAAGGTTCATAAAGGCGTACTTCAATCTAATACCCTTCTTCTTGGCCTTAGCTACGATAGCCTTAAAGTCCTTGCTAAACGGTTTCGCGCCGGTGGTGTTCCAAGCGGCCGAGCCGGTCTGAAATCCGACCTTCTGCGTTGCGTCGATTTGATAATCTACGTCGTACTCGGTAATTACGCTATTGTTGTTTTCGTTAGTAAGCGTTACTTTGCCCAACGAAATAGACTGCAACGCAATCCATTCCAAACGGGCCGCTACGCCGTCCCAGCAAAATTGCGTATCTTCGGCCCACGCTTCTACCAACGCCCGAAGGTCGGGGTTCGCGGAAGTCATGGCGACCATAATTTCGTATTCGTTAAGCTCGTTTTCGTCCTTGGTGCGCTTAATAGCCACCTTCGGAATATCGCCTTGAATACGCGCAATAGCTTCGCGGGTCTTTTTGTTGATACTTGCGCCGCGAGCTACAAGGTCGCCGGCAATCTTTAACCCTACCTGCGTTTCAAGGGCTTTCCACGTCATCGTGTAATTCTCCTTCAAAGGGAACAAGGTAGGATAGTAATACGGGTTAAGGTCGTAGGTATTAACTACAGCCTGCATATCCTTTTCGGTAATGCCAATCATTAAGCTCCTTTGCATAACTTTTCCCGATTAAATTAGATAAACTGAATACCGGTAAGTTTGGCTTTCACTTCGGCACCGATAGGCGGGATATTGCTTTCCCGAATCTGCCCAATAGTCCAAGCGTTTACGATATGGTTGCTAAGCGCGTCCACGTCGTAACTTTCGCCCACAAGGGCTACCGGTGCGTATTTGAAGGCTGCCCCCGAAGCCCCGGCCTCGGCTGCGAGGTAAAGCGAATCGCCGGCTTTTGCGGCAACTCCAAGGGTTGTACCTACTGTAAGGTCGTCTTTGCTGCCGTCGCCGCTATTTGTGGCGATAGCGGTAATAGCGTAGGCCGCCCCGCCGGGAGCCAGCATAAGCACGTCGCCGACTTTGAAGTTATGGCCTTTCTTTACGGTGTAGGTGGTAGCGGAGTTCGTAGCGTCGTCGGTAAGAACGGCTACTTTCACTACATGATAAAGCCCGTTTTCATCTTTGCCAACCGGCGTACCTTCGTGCAGAACTTTCTGCGTAAGGTCGTCGGCAGAAACGGTAATACCGTTCGGAATGTCGGCGACCTTGTGGGTAAACGCACGAATTACGCGGTTATCCTTTTTCCTGTCGATTTTAAGCATTTCGAAAGTTTTTTAGCGTTAAACCTCTTTGCCGCCCAAGCCCTTATTTGCGGCTTCTGCGGCCTTTGCCTGTATGTAGCTTTCTACGCCCGCGCTTACTCCGTCCTTGTTGGGGGAACCAAGTACCGGTTTTTCGTGAAGGCTTAGGCCCCGGTCTGCCAACTCTTGGCCGAAGGCTGCTACGTCGTTCTTGGTTTCGGTCAGATACTCGTTAAAGGCGTTTTCGTCGGCAAAGCCGCCAAGTTTGGCTACTCTGTCGAAATCTTTAAGAACCTTTGCTTTATAGGCTTCGGGTACGTCGGCAAGCTCTTTAACAAGCGTTTCCCGGCGGTTGGCGGTTACGGCCGCGCTTTGAAGGCTCGTTACTTCGGACTGCAAGCCCTTAGTAGCTTCCTTTACGGCGTTCGTAATCATTGCTTGCACGGTTGCAGCGTCCAAGGTTCCGGCCGGTGCGGGTGGGGTACCGCCTTCTTCCGGTTTCTTTTCTACAAAGTCGTACTTCTTACGCAGGTTGTCCTCGCGCGTTTTGTTCGCTTTGTCTATTTCCGCGTCCGCGTCTTTGCGCCAATCCGCTACAAACTTCGCTACGGCTTCGGCGGTAAGTTTACCTACGATACCGGTAGCTTCTTCCTTGGTATTAACCTGCATGGCGATAACTCGCGCAAGCTGGTTAAGCCCGTCTTTTCGCACGCCCGGAAACTGTGTTTCAAGTAGTGCTACAATTTCGTTTAGTTCCATTTTGATTTTTGTGATTTAATTAAACCTGCAACAAAGAAACGTATTATAGTAATACGAATATTTGTATAGCGTTGCAAGTTCTCTACACTCGTTTCAACAATTCAACCGTATGGGCCTATAAGGGGCTGGGGTGGTCTTTGGTTGCCTCGATAGTTGAAAAGATAATTTCACGAACAAATAGCAATGCAGTACGAAAGATAGCAAAAGAAGGCGATTTTAGGCCGTTTTATTATCCAAACAAGGAAATATACCAGCCAACCGCATAAAATCGAATGGCGGGCACGAGAAAGGGCAAAAACGGGTATTCTTGCTTCGTCGGTTATCCGGCCCTTCGTGAATAAGTAGAAATATGGGAATTTTGTTACCGCTGTGTTACTATCAACATTCTGCCGGCGGAACTACCAACATAGCGGCGGTTACTATCAACATTCCGGTAATGTTGGTAGTTAATGTTGCAAGCTGCCCGGTAATGTTGGTAGTTCGGGGCGCAAGTCGAAAGCCCGTTTTCCCTCTCTTTCCCCCTACACCCTCTTTCTCTCTATATATATCTTTATCCTTATATTTATCCACAGGGGCTAAGTAGCCCCCTGCCAAGGAGCTGGCAAGCTCCTTGTTTGTGTGTGCCTTAATAATTGATATTTAGTTATTTATAATAGTTTGATAAATGAAGGTTGCGCGGCCCAAAATAAACCCCTCGCTTGGGGCTGGTTAGGGGTTGGGCTATGGCTTACGCATGAATTTCGCATAACCGCAAATAATTGTATTATAAGATATTAAGCAATAAAGCAAACGTAACTATCTGATTCCGAAGTACAATAGCCCCAAGCCTGCCGCCGGGCTGGTGCTGGTCTGCTCCTGCGTAGGGGCTGGGTTGCCCCTGCCTTGCTCTTTGCGCGATTTTATGCCGTAAAATAGTGTTGTTTAGTGTTTTTGCAGTATATTTGCAATGTTTCCGGGGAGAAATCCGGGGACGCTTGTAAAAGCGTATAGGTATCTAAGTTTGAAAATCGCCAATTAACAAACCGTAATAGATAGACCTATTAACGCCTGCTTGCTGTATATCATTGTTCGATATATCGCTAAGCGTGGGTTATGGTTTATTTTACGGTGGGCGTTTGGCGATGCCTCAAACTTGTAAACCAAGAAAGGCCCACGCTTTTTTATTTGTGTAATGCCTGTTCGGGCCTTGGGGTAATAATAGTTTTCGATATGAAGAAAATTTACTTTTGCCTTTTGGCCTGTGTAGTGGCTTTTGCCGGTTGTTCCAAAGATGAAGACCCCGGAAGAAGTTACACAGAACAACAAGAAAAAGCCTTATCCGTATTTAATGGGACTTGGGCCGATACGCAATTTTCCAACCTTGGCGACTATCCCGGTGCCGAATTGCAACCCGACCCGGATAAAATCATATTCGGAACCCAAAACAATAAGCCCGTAGAAATCTACGAAAACGACTTTATCGAAGGCGAACGCTTGCTTTTCTCTGCCTTCGGCGAATTGGTTTACCATAGCGAGGGGTACGAAGACGTACCGTGTTTTTATTGGCTCTCTAACGCGGCCGATGAACTACGCCTATACCGGACTTCCACCAAGAAGCTATACAAGAAATTCGCGCTTTCGATAAAAAGCGATACGAAAATGAACCTTCACGACCCCGATTTATCGTTACCGTACATTTTCGTAAAGCAATAGTATGAAATGGATAAAAAAGCTATTTTGTGGCAACACCGAGGCTACTCCTTCTAATATCGAAGCCCACAAAGACGAAATAAAAGTACCTGTATCTTTTTTATCGGCTCAAAACATCGTTTACGCTGGGGAAGAAGTCGGCCTTTCTCGTTTGGCTTTCAAAGCTAAACAATTAGGGAACAAATACGTTACAATAGATAGAAATATTTATTACCAAGCACTTAATAACATTGCAAAAGGTAGACGGCTGGATTATTCAATACAAAGAAGCGCAAAGCTAAATTTGCTTGGCATTAGGTACGAAAAGGAAGGGAATATAGAAGACGCGGTAAAAGTCTACGAAGAAAATATAGCGATGCGTTCCAACGGTCGCCACGCATACGATAGGTTGAAAATTATATATCGACGACAAAAGGATAGGGAAAACGAAATCCGGGTTTTAAGAGTGGCTATTGGTGTATTCGGGGAAGATTCGGAATATAACGAACGCTTGCTTAAACTGCTATCTAAAACAAAGGAGCCTTTTTAATGCCGAGAAACGCCCCTATTTTCGTGCATCGTCTTTGTGTAGTATTAAATACCCGTCCGCCAAACAGAACGCCGTAAAATGGAAATTTGGGAAAAATAAGGAAGGAGTAGCGCGGTGCTACTCCTTCTTTTCGTCTGTATCGTCGTCTTCCGCCATTGCGTCGGTTTCTGCCTGCCAACGGTCAATAGCGGCCGCGTTCCGCTCGTAAAACTTTTGCCGCTCTGCTTCCGGGGTATTCGCCCAATCCTTTATAGCCTGTGTAAACGGGTTCTTCGGGTCAAGGGCTTTTAATTTCTCTTCGTCTGTCATAATTCCCGCATTTTAACGTAAATAGTGCCGAACAAATCCGTATCGGTGCTTACTATCTTAAACTTGGTACCGTTAGTAAATAATACTTCCTGCTGGTCTTCGGTAGCAAATTTACCGTTAAATTCCGAAATATCGGATATGTCGCGGCCGTTTTTACTCTGAATCTCAAAAAGTATCCGTACTTCCGACTTCTTCAAATCCCGATAGCTGGCAAATCGCCAAGCTACGGCCGGGGTCTTCGTCGATGAAGTGAAAATAGCGTGTTTTATTTCGTCCCTGCCAGCGTAAAGGCGTTCGTAATCCTTCCGCTTCATAATCGCGCCTCGGTAGACGGTTCCCCGATACTTCGGCAATTCTTCCAACGCCTTAGCCATAAGGGAAGCCGAAGCCTTGTTAAAGTCGGTAAGGGTGCCTTTATCCAACTGCTTATTAAGCTGCCGGTAGTTCCCGCCTTGCTGGGTGTAGTGATGAAGGGCCGCAAGTTCTGTATTCTGAATATCCGGGTAAAGCGTACTAAGCAATTGCGTTGCCCGTTCCATTGCTTCGGCTGTGCTTCTTGCTCTCGTAAACTTCCGTTCTTCGGCGGTGTAGGTGTTTACCGGCAACGTGCCTATACTTTTACGGTTATCCCGAACAAAGTACGGTAAGGTCTTCCAACCTTTCGAGCGTTCCTCGTTTTTGGCTATCCAATCGGTCAAGGCTTTCGGAACCTGCGTTACGGTGCGCTGGGGGTTCGGTTTCCAATCCTTCAACTTTCCGGCCTTACGTGCCCTTATTCGTTCCCTAAAATCGCTTTCCGAAATAAAGATAGGCACCATTTCGCAACGGCAATGCGGATGCCAACCCGTCCAAAGGAAAGTTTTAGGGTATCGACCGGCTAATACGTCGCAAATATCGTATAAGGTTCGTAATTTACCGTTAATTACTACCGTATGGTTATTGCTCAACCGAATTTCGTACCCGATAATAAGGGGGTTATTTTGGTAGCTTTCCCACTCTGCACGGCGGTAGGCGGCGTTCATTTCGGTAACGGCAAGGCGGCGGGCGTTCTTGTACGCCGACCTATATACACCTTGGCCGGGGTGGTACTGTTTCGCCGCTTGGCTTAATTCAAGTTCCCCGGTTTCCTTGTTGCGAACCCGTCTATAAAGCGCGTCGGGATTGTTCAAGTACCCGCGAAGGCTACGGCTTACTTCTTCCGGGCTTTTCCCTTCAAGTATGCCGTTTTGTATGATAATTTCAAGTTCTTGTTTCGCCTTCGCCGTCAAATTCCAAACACGGGTAGATAGGTTCATACCCTCGCGGCTGGCATTGGCGTAGGCATGGCCCGTTGCTCCTTTGGCCCGGTGTGCCTTTACTGCCTGTTCGCAAATGTCGGTAGTTTCTTTCCGCCGCGTCGAAGTCTTCCCGAATACTTCTAACACCTGTTCCTTTACCCGTGCTTCTCCTTTGTCCCAACTTCCTATAATTCCGTTCTTGGTAATAAGGGCTGTTTTGCTGCTAAGGTCTTTTAGGTACCGGTCTAACTTGCGTTCGGCGGCCGGGTTCCCTTTCCAGGTAAAAGAAGCCCCCGATTCTATCGCTTTCCTAACCTCGGTAAGTTTTAGGGCCGCGTGATAGGTATTGCCAAACAAGGCGTAAAGTTGCTTTTCTACGCTTGCTATATATTTTATAACTTCTTGCCTTTTATCCATTACGCCCTAAGTTCTTCTATTGCAATTTGGATATACTTACTTAAAATTGCGTTTAACTCGCTGCAAGGGCCGCTAATTACGTCGTACCCCTTGCTTTCAACGTATAGGGCATAATCGGCGGCGGCAACGATAACCGCTACTATGTCGTTCGGGTATTGTGCTGCCGCTTCTTCCGCCATACGCTTACCTTTTTCTACGCCTTCGCTTCCTTTCTCCCCGCCGGTAGAACCGAAACTTTCCGCTACCTTTTCGCCGTGATTGTAGATAACAAAGCCAATCGACGAACGTAATAGGTGCGTTCGGTCTTTGTAAGTGTTCAATAGTTTAGCGTTCTGCGTAACCTCTAAACAAGCCATTTGCATAGCGTCTACAACGGTGGCAGTTATGATGTCTACCGCTTCGTAAACGCCTGCAAATAGCTTATCTATGTCGAATTTTGCTACTATGTTACCCATATCTTAATTAGATACTTGGTTAGTAGTTATACGGTGGGTTCGTAAATAGACGAATAGGAAGCCGCGCTTTCTTCGGCTTCTATCTGTTCTATCTCTGCGTCCGTGTCGTTTACCCAGCCCAACTGTTGTACGGCCGTCTTCCGCGAACAAATAGCCTTCTGACCGGTGGCCGAAAGAAGAAGGTTTACGTTCGCGGCTTCGTCCTCAATCATAAACGGCACTATTTCGGGTTCGATAATAAGGCTACCGCAAGCGTCTACAAAAGCCTTATCCTTGGCGTTCATTTGTGCTAAAAACGCCTGTATTACGCTTAATCGACGCTGTAAATAATCGTCGAACACCTCGCATTTGTCCTGTACTTTTAGGTGCGCGTCCATAAATAGCAACTTCAAGGCTACACCCGAAACGGCCCCGATACCCTTTACCGAATCGAAAGCAATATCCGGCGTTTGCGTAATGGTGTAAATCATACGCAAAAGGGTTTCTATCTCTAATTTGACGCTTTCGGGGGCTTGCGCCCAGCTTAGATATTGTGCGGTCGCGCCTTCTTCGCCCTCGATAACGGCCCCGCTTTCGCCCTTCTTGGCCCAACCCAAAATAGTACCCGTAGTAAAGATTTTCGGGCTTGCGTGGTAGTCGTTGGTATCGGCGAAGTTAGAAAGCAACTTTTCCAAGCGGTCTATAAGGTTCTGCACGTCTTCCCATTCTACGGCGGGCTGGCGGCCATAGATAACCGGGATTTTGCCTATTTGGTTCTTCTTGGGGTAGCCGTCCAATAACTGCCATTGGTTGCTGGTAAGCGTCCATTTCCGTATTTCGGTATCGGTATAGGTTTCGAAATAGGTATG
Source organism: uncultured Christensenella sp. (assembly GCA_910579295.1). Classification (GTDB taxonomy): domain Bacteria; phylum Bacillota; class Clostridia; order Christensenellales; family Borkfalkiaceae; genus Coproplasma. The sequence continues at coordinate 24,596 of CAJTTC010000013.1, forward strand.
TTTTACCCCCGCGCTATCCTTTACGACGTATTCGCGGGAAAAAGCTACCATATCGCCCGTTTCATCGAAGTAGGGGTAAAGCCTATCGCCGAACAACGGGCTAAAAATGGCTACCCGAAGTTTGTGCGTTGAATCGAAGCCGTAGTTTTTCGTCGGTTTCTCCACCGGGTACCAAAGTTCGGCCGATTCCTTACTGCTATACATACCCCGCGCTACCTTTCGGTTAAGGGTGCGGCTTTTGTTATCGAACAAAACACGCTTTACAGCCTTCAAAACGTCGGCTTCCTTGGTGCCTTCTTCCGGTTCCGCATTAAGAATTACGGGGTTTCCAAACGTGAAGGCTACGGCCCGCTTTACTATAAGTTTCTGAATCGCCAAGGCTACGCGGGCTACCGGCTCGATACGGAAGTTTTCGGTTTCCCCGTCGCCATTGGTAACGGTCTTTATGTTCTTCTTTTCTTCGTCGTTTATATCGAAGTCGGAAAGGTCTACTTTTACCTTCTTATCCCTACGCTTTACCGGGTCGTTTACGTCGTGGCCTTGGGGGTCAAGCTGGGCGATATATTCGGCCGCGTTCGGCTCGGTCGCATTACGTCCGTTCTTCAATTCGGCAATAGCGGTACTATGGTTCTCGCTCGCCAAAAGTTCGTTAATCTGCTTGCTGTTCATTTTATTGTCTATTGATAGTTAAACATTATGCGAAATATCCGGCCGCGCTTTTCTTACCTGTAATTGGCCGTTGCTCTACGGTTCCGGTCAATGCGTCCGGCGCGTCATCGTGGGCGTTCTTGCCAACCTTCATATAGTGCGTAAGGGCTTGGTAGAAATCGGGCCACATTTGCGCCCACCCGCGCGGGAAATAGGTAAGGTTTTGCACTTCCGCGCTATGCGTAAATATGCGTACGGCTTTGTTTTGGCTTTGGTGGAACCACTTAATACGGGTTTTGTTGTTACCCATTAACCGGGCTTGTTTCTCTACATTACGCGCGAAGCCCCGGCCGCCGTTGTTGCTCTCTACTACGGCCAATTCTACCGCGTGTTTGGTTAGCATTTCGGCCGTTTTGGGTTCGGTGTACTCCATAGGTTTAGCCGTATAAAGCACGTCCAAAATAAAGTTTCCTATCTCGGTTTCAAGGTAGGTTATCGAGCAAAGGAAATCCGCGCCTTCGTCCGCCGTATCGGTATAGTTCTTAACCTTCCGTAGCTTGGTGGCCGGCAGTATGTCGTATTCCTTAAAAGGATTTTCGTACATAAGGCCCTGCAAAGGTTTGGGGTCTTGCTGGTAAAGGCTTTCGAATACGTGCGGGTTTCGGGTGCGTATGGCTTCCAACTTTTCTAAGTTGTGGCGTTCGGGCCATAGTGCCGTACCTTCTTCGCGCGGGTCGTATTCGGTAGGTGCGCCCTTCTTAATCGCTTGGTAGGTTACTACTACCCACCCGTTCGGATTGTTTACCGGGTCGTATATTCCTTGCTGCTCCAATAGGCGGCCGGCTAAGTCCTTTTCGTGCCAGCGGGTAAATACTATAAGCTGCTGGCTATTGTTGTGTAATCGGGTTTCGGCAACCGTATCGTACCAATCTTCGATAGCTTCCCGAACAACTGCCGACCACGCCGTTTTAGCGTCCTTATAAATGTCGTCCATTATCAGGGTATCTACCGGTTCGCCCGTAAGCGGGCCACCTACGCCGACGGTCTTAAAACCGCCCCGGTGTCCTACTATTTCGCACTCGTCGGCATTGCGAAGCCATGCACCGGCAACGGTCGTAATGTTCGATGAATTAAGGCGCGTTTCCGGGAATATCTCGGCATATTCCGGCGTGTCTATAATGCGCTGTATTTCGCGGTTGAACTTACGGGCTTTCGGTGCCGAATAGCTTACGACGGCTATTTTATTGTCCGGGTTCCGGCCAAGTATATAAGCCGGAAGGCGGCGCGTAGAACCTTCGCTTTTGCCGTGCTGGGGCGGCATGAATACCATTAGCTTTTTAATCTTCCCTTCCGCGAATAAGGTTAGAACGTGGTAATATCGTACATGAAATTCAGCAGGGTCGAAAGTAGGCATAGTAGCACGGGTAAACGGCAAAAGGTCGGTACGTGCTTCGCGTATCAACCTTTCCCGCAATGCGGCTATATACTCTATTTTCTCTTGGCGCGTCATTTATCTAATTTCTTTTCCAATTCGGCTATACGTGCGTCTAATTCTTCGTCGGTAAGCTGCCCGAATAAGTCCTTACCGTCCTTGCCTGTTACCTCGTTGTTCTGCCTGTTCTTCCAATTCTCCGGCTCTCCGTTGGTTAGTGTAAAGATTATCGCTGCCGTGTCCGGCTGGTAGTGTTTATCGACTATCTTTTGTTCCTTTATTCGCGGTATCTCCTTGCCGTTTATGTCGTACTTGCCGGAACCTACCGTAGTGATGTGTTTTTCCTGCACCGTGTACCCTTGTATCTTTCGTAGAAGGCTTTTTTTCGCTTCGGCTACGAAGAAGGCCATACGTTCCGCTTCGGCCTTTTTTATATTCTCCGAAAACTCCGGAAACCGGGTAATCCAATCGTAATAAGTAGAATCGGAAATTTTAACCATACGGCATACTTCCGCCACCGTATAGGTGTCGGTAGCGATAAGCGAACATATCTTTTCGGCTATCTTCTTATTGTATTTCGTCGGTCTTCCCATTACTTACTTATTGCGGTAAATCGTCCCCCGCGTGTAATTCTCCAAATTCTTCTTTAATCGCCTTCGGGTCGCCTTTGTAGAATACCAATACGTCGTCGTGAAGGCCGCTATTCGCGCGGGTCTTATTGAACTGTTCTACGGCCTTCGTTACCTGCACTTCTTCGAATTGGTCTACCGTTTCTTCTACCGAACCTTTGCAAAAGACTAATACGTTTTGGTGTAGCTTGCCAATTTTGCGGCCCGTGTTCATCTGCTTGCGAACCCGGATAGCAAGGCTTGTTACCTGGTTTACTAAAATCAAATGGTTATAGTAGCTTAGGCCGCACTCCGTAAAGGCTTCGATAGTGTGGCCTATGAAATTGCGGTAAATGCCCTTTTTATCTCGAATATCCCCAACTACGAAGACGGCAAAGCGGTTGTTCTTCAATCGGGCGCAAGCCTGCTTTATTGCGGCTTTGTAGGCTTCCAAGAACTGCGGGTAATCCATATTGGAAATATCGCGGGGGTCATTGCTATATACTTCCAAATCTGCGTACGGCGGGCAAGAAAATACCATATCGAAATCGCCGGTAACGCCGTTCTTTTGTAACACGTCTTCAAGCTGCGTACTATCGCCAACCGTCCAACGCGGCGCAATGTCGGCCGGCATGTTACCTAATACTTCCTTCGCGTTCTCGATATTGGCTACTACCTGTTTCTCCCGAAGGTCGTTACCAACGTACGGCATATTCAATTTTGCCGCTACGATACCGCGAACACTTCCACCGGCGAAGGGGTCTAAAATGCGGCCGCCCTCAATATTGAACCAACGGTAGGAAAGTTCGGTTAGAACGGGGTCGAATATTGAAGTAGTCGCCATAGCTTGTATTCCCTGCTTCTCCATTTCCGCTAACAATTCATCGGTAGACGGTTCCCGCCCCAAGGTTTCCCGAAGTGCGTTTTTGGTATCGTAAAAGGCAGGCGGTTGTGCTGATTTGGCAAATGTCAAATCTTCGTCCCTGCCTTCCTCGCTCTTTATGCCTATTTCCAACCAAGCGCGGCGGCGTTCCTGCCATTCGGCCGTACGGGTATTAAGCACGGAAAAAGGCGGCATTACGAAGTCGTCTTTAAGTCTTCTAAGCTGTTCTTCGGTATCTTCTTCCCCTTGGCCGCCTTCTCCGCCGTAGCCTTCCAATTCTACGCCCCAATCGTCGGGGGCTATATCCCACTTATCCGACGCTTGGGTAAGTGCCGCTTCGTCCCAAGCCAAGTTAGCGGCCCCGGTCGCATTGTCGGCTAAGGCAAGTTCGCGCCCTTCCCGCGTGTCTAAATCTATGTCGGTACGCTTTACCGCTACTATTTCTTCGCCGGTGGTTTCGACTATCAAAACCTTTTCTAAGCCAATTTGCCCGGCGTTTTCTACGGTCTTGTTTCCGGCTATAATACGGTTGTTCTTATCCAAAAGAATAGAACGGCCCGCCCCGAATTGGCGCAGGCTCTTTTCTATCAAACTTTGGCCGAACTGCGTACCCTTGTTAAAATTCACGTCGTCCGGTACAAGTTGGGCTATATCCGCTTCTATAATCTTCTTCGGTGTCATAGGCTCTACACGATGAAGTGGAAGACTAAGCGGGCCAATAGTACGTTAAGGACACCGGCAAGTACACCGACTACCGAAAAAATGAAATCCCAAACTTCCGGGGTTCCTTTCTTGCTGAAATTGTCGTAAAGCTCTTTCCCGGCGGCGGCCGCAATCCCGGCGCAAAGGCCATAGAATACACCGAAAAGCCCCACGAAGAAGGCGATAATAAAGCCCGCCGCTAAATGTAGCCATTTGTCCGAACTGAATAAGTAGCCCTTAAAGGTCGTAAGAGCCTGTAAAATCTTTTCTTTCATACCTGCGTACGTTTATTTGTGTGTAAATATTCGCGTTACGCAAAAATAAAAGAAGCGTATTATTATAATACGCTTCTTTATCCAAGAATAATTAAAAAGTTACCAACATAGATGGGGGATATATGCCCGTATAACCTGCTGGAAATCTTCTAAGGAACGGCAAACGATGTACTTATTACCGTGCGCTTCGGCCAACGCTTGCCACTCCTTTTGCGTGGGTGTCTGCCGGCTGCTTTTGCTGGGGGTCTTAAACTCGATACAAAGGGAATGAAACCCGCCGGAAGGGTAAAGTAGGATAAGGTCGGCAACCCCGGCCGTTACTCCTTCGCCCTTCATAATCGCGGCTTCCTTTGCGTTCCTCGCCCCGCCGTTCGGAACCGCGAAAAGAAGGCGGCCTATTTTCGGGTACTGCAACCGGAACCAAGTAACGCAGTCCTTCTGTATTTGGCTTTCTATATGTCGCATTTAACCTTTGTTTTATACCAAATCTTATGTTTTTTACACGCTATCGCATTGCGACTTTTTATTACGTTCTGTAACTTGCAATGGTCGTTATTGCTGGTTGCATCTCGTTCAAGGTATATGCAACTCCAACAATGTCTTTTTTTGCTTTGTCCCATAAATTTTATTCTTTTTCGTATAAGCGGCAAGCCGGGTTAGTTACCTTTATTCGCTTCAATCCGTTACCCGTTCTTCGGCTCTTTTGAAGGGCGCAACTTTGCACTATCTTCGTGCTATGGTCGTTCAATTCCCAACGCTGGCGGTGCTTACAAGTCCGGCAAGTCGGTAATTCCTGTTTGGCTCCGGTTTTAACGGCGGCTATAAATTTGTCGTAATCCATAGCCGAATATGCCTTTAACCAATCTTCGCGTACCAAAATATCGCGCTGGAGAACATAGGCGTAGAATACGCCATTTACCCGGCACCCGCCCGAAAAACGAGCGACCGATAAATACGGCTGCTTCGTAACGTCGGCAACTACTATAACTTTATCTGTGTCGAACATACCTATTCGTGTTTAACCGTTAATAAATACTTCTGTTCCCGTTCGGCCCGCTTAATCAATCGTTCTATATCTTGCCCTACGTCCGTACCGTTCCCGTTCTGAAATCCCACCCAATTTTTTACCTCGCAACCTCTAAGGGATTTTACTTTAAGAACCTGTATTAACGTCGAAGAAAGACCGCTTAACCTACAAGCCAATTCCTTCTTTTCGGCTTTTAGTGTCCTTATTTCTTCCTGTAAAGCCTTAGTTTCTTCGTTCTGCTTCATACTCATTATTTTGCTTTCTGTAATCAAATAACCGGGGCTTTACCCCTTCGCGGCGCATAATCGAAGCAAGGATAGTTATTTCGCCTTGCGCGTTTTGTTGCTGGCGTTCCGCATCCTTAACGACGGTTATAACCCCGTCTTTCTCCCAAAGTAGCCCCCATTTATCCGGCAAATCGACTTCGGTTATCAATCCTTCGGGACTGCAATAGTACCGAAAGGCCCCTACGCCTTCTTCCGGCTGCTGGCGGAAACTCTTTTTTGCATCGGCCAAGAAGTCGGAACGCGAAACCTTCACTTCGATAAGAACCGTAGCCCAATAGTTCCACCCGAAAACGTCCGGGATTTCTTGGCTGGCCGTTACCAATTCTACGGCAACGTATGGGCAGTAGCTGGAGCCGAATTTTGGCTTTCGTAACCATTTCCCCGCTAATCGGCATAATTCCCGGTGTCGGCTGTTATCGTGCGGCTGTTTTGGTTCCGGGAAGGTGGGGGGCAGTATCAATAGCCCCCGGTCTACGTCCTTTTCTTCCCATAGCTTCGTTTCATTATGAAGCGGCCAATAGTGCGGGCCGCAACCCAATAACCGATAGTTTTCATGTATAGCCAAATAGCCCGCCTAAGTTTTCGTAATGCGTCCTGTACGCTACTGGCAATCCAGCGATGTTTTATGCCGTTCTTTGTATCTTTAAGTAGGTCGGCGTACGCTTCGGCTCGCGTACGGAAGTATGTATTTTCGTACATTATTCGCCCCGTGTGGGTGGTATTGGGCCAACCGTATTCCTCGCATTGTTCGGCCTTTACTGCCCAATTCTCGGTAGTAAATACCGGAAGGTTACGGGCGAAGGTGTCCGGTTCATCAATCAAGGCCCGAAGTACCCCGTTTTTTTCGTCTGCCTTAATACGAGCGGCAAGCTGTCCTATTTCACTATTTTCTCCGGGCGTAACCAATGATGAATAGAAAACTTTACCGGTTTCTATATTTATGGCTATAAGCCCGTGAACAAACCCGGAACCGATACAAATACAATCCCCGCCGTATTTTTCTTCGTTATATATAGCCACGATATACCCTATATCGTAATGCTGCTTTATTGCTTTGAATCCCATAATATCTACTTTTTAGCTTCTACTTCTTGTTTCGCACGATAGTTTACTACCGTTTGGGCTACTCTGAATACAAGCCCGGTTATTGCGTCGCGCTGGGACTTCGGCAGGCCGCTTTCAAGGTTCGCAACCTTTATAAAAGTTTCCCTAATACCTTCTACCGTAAATATTCCCGCATCCTTCAATGCGTCGTACGGTGTCCGGCGATACCTGCAACCTTCTTGCGGAGCCGGTCGGTTGTTATAGGCTTCTATTTCGTAGCCTAAGAACTCGTTAAATTTGTCGTCTTTAATTATGTCCTTTACTTTCATCGTCTTTATCTTTATGTATGTTATAATCTTTATTCGCGTCGTAGCCGCACCAAGTACAATAACCGAGGGCTACATTAAGCGCATAGTTTTCGCGCTGGCATTTGGGGCATATTATAAGCCCTATACTTCCGTCGTCGTCCCTATATAGGCCATTCGGCAAATTGTCGCTTCGTGTTCCCATTAGTACCGCCTTTTTGTAAAGTGAATAATAGCGAAGTCAATCGTAACGGCAGAAGCAAGCCCGGCGAACTGCGGGTACTTCTTATCTGTTTCGGCGAAAATCGGCGCGAACCATGCCTTAAAATCGTCTACCGTAAGCCCGTCGTTTTCGGCTAAAATCTCCAGGGGGACGGGGTGGCCGTCTACCTCTGCCGTATAATCGTAATAAGTGGCAGTTGCTATCGGTTTATCCTGTTCTTCCGCATAGTGATTTATTACACGACGTTCGCGCCGTAACGCCAACCTTTGCACGCCTACAATGCCGGCCGGAATCTCGGTTATAACTTCTTGGGGGCTTCGGTATGGCTTCGCGCTCCATTGGCGGACGCTAAGAACTCCACCCGTAGCCGTTATTTTTTCGATTTTTGCCCGCCAATACCCGTAATTGCTTCGGCAGGTGTGTACCTTCCGCCCGTCGGCTACTTTGGCTATAAAGCCCGTTTCTTGCCCTTTACGGGGGTGCTTCGGGCCGAAGTATTTGCCAAGTGTTACTACTGCTTTCATACTATTGTGTTATTAAAACGTCCGACTTATTCACGGTTACGCATATTGGCTGTAATGGCTGGTTAAATGTTCGAAGGGCTACCCAAAGTTCCCCGGTTTCCGCTATCTTCTTCCGTTCTTCTTCGTCCAACTCAAAGCAAAAAACCGCCGTTCCGTCTTCTGATTTATATGCAGGAAGGGGGTAATATTCGGGTTGATTTTCTCCGTAAACTGCATTTACTTCCTTAAATTGTTTTGCTTTCATACTCAATATTTTAATTAACTTTTGTTCGGTTATAAAGTAGGTGCGTATCTATTCCGGTAGCGTTAAAGACCAAGGCCCGAACGTCTTGCCCTAATTTTTCTACGGCTTTTAAGGTGTCTTCTTGGCTAACTCCTTCGGCCTGCTGCTTCTCGAAAAACTTATCTAATAGTGCGCTCATAAATATTTTTGTAGAAGCCCGGAACCCTTCTAAGGTGTAATTCGGTTTTGCTCCGTTAAATGCTTCGTACTCCCAAAGGGTAGCTTCCATTTCTTCAAGCACGGGGCTTAATTTCTTTCCTATCATATCGATAATTGTTAAAATGGCAAATCGTCTACTTCTTCGGGTTGCTGATATGCCGGCGGCGCGTAAGTTGGTGTAGCGGCCGAAGTCGTTACGGCCTGCTGGGGGGCTTCTGTTTGGTCAGCCCGGTTTCCGCCTAAAAGCTGCAATTCTCTAACCCGGCAATTTATACCGGCTTGCAATGCTCCGCCGGCTTCATATGCCTTGGCCGAAAGTTCGCCGCGAATAAATACGCGGGTACCCTTCTTCAAATAGTTAATTACCTGGCTTTCTCCGTATTTAAGGCAACTTACCCAAGTCGTACGTTCGTGTCGTTGCCCCTGCGAATCTTTATAGCTTTCGGTATGGGCTACGCTGAAAGCTATGTACTTTTGTCCGTTAAGGTCTTTAATAATGGCGTCCGCTCCGAGGTTGCCAATTGCTTCTAATACTAACATATTGCTTTAATTATTTGGTTATTAACTCTATTCCTTTGGCTACTACTAACGGCTGTTCTTCGCTTAATTTCCCGATAAAAGCCGTTATAATTCGCCCTTGGTCGGGGTTTATGCCTAACGGCGAAAATGTCCCGTTACTGTTCTTTACTACCAGCAAAATAGCTCCTTCCGGCAACTTGCTTAAATCCTTTGTTTTCATTTTGTTTTAAGTCCTTCTATCTTATAAAAACCTTCTTCCGATGCTTCGATAAGGTTGTACCGGGTTGATTTTTTAATTTCGATACCTATACGGCGAAACAAGGGCGCAACCCGAATACACGTAACCGAACAAGCCCCATTTTTCCGTACATAAACCCGGAAAGCGTCGGGGTCTGTATTATAGGAAACTTTCAAGTGCAAAGCCCCGCGTTCATCGTGGGCCAATAGTACCCCTTTATGCTCTGAAAGGTTAAGTTCTGCAACTGCTCGGCTACTGAAAAATAAATAGCCGGTAGAAGCCAACGTAACGAACATTTTACCGGGTTTCGGTGGTTTAATAATTCGTAGTGTCATTCTATGCAACTTTTAATAGTTCGTCTACAATTTCTTCTACCAAGGCTTCGCAAAGAACACGGGCTATATTCACTTCTACCGCATTGCCGATAAACTTCTTTTGGTCGGCTTGCGTCCCTATAAGGGTGTAGTTTTCCGGGAACCCCATAATTCGCTTTAACTCGATAATTTTTAACATTCGCATTTTTATATCGACGATACCGTAAAGGGCCATAAACTCCTTTATTTTCCGCATTGGGCCGCTATCGGTTTCGTAAATCTCTATTGCCAATTGTCCGCACTCCGTAGCAATAAGGTACGGGGGCTTTTTATCCATTTTGGCGATAAGGGTAAAGCACGGCTTTTCGACGGAACCGCCGGCGTTAGAAAATTGAGGGTTCATAAGATACCATTTGCAGGCTATTACGTTTTGCTTGGGATTCGTCATTACCGCCGGGCAAGGGTTATCCAAGGATGATAATTGCCCGCCGCCGCTATAATTGTTCGCTATAAATTCCGGCTTTACCACCGAAAACCTATCTTTCGTTGTAATAGTGGGCGAAGGCATATTTACGGAATGATTATTACCGTTTCCATAGTATGCCGAAAGAAATTCGGCCCCTACTAAACTATGGTGGTCTACGGTCGTAATGGTTCCCGCTACGTTGTCTACGCTGGAAACCTTGCTTTCCGGGTGTCCGCTAAAATGCTTTGCGAGAAAATGAATGTTCGCTATCCCTAACCTGTTTTGGCAAGCTACGGTAGGGCATGGTTCATCTATCGAAGGCGGGATATGCTTCCCCGTCTTCTTATTGACTGAATTATATTTAATCAAAAACGAATCCTTCCCGCCTGCTACGAACTTTATAAGGCCCGCGTATATGCGTTCCAAGGTCTTAGGCGAAAGCGGTTTTTTACGATTAAAGATACTTTCCCCTTCATCGGCAAAGTCCAAAACTTCCTTTACGGGTTTCCACTTCGCCAAGCTGCCGAAAAGGTCGCCGCCCCCGGTCTTTGAGTGGGTAGGCTTCGGCCATACAATAGGTAGGTACGGTTTGGCAAATATCCCGAAGAAACGCTTTCGGCTGGTATATGCCCCATAATCCGCTGCATTAAGTATTCTATGGTCGAACTTGTACCCGTAGGCTTTTACGTTATCTACCCAATTGGTATAAAGCCGCCCTTTGTCCCTGCTAATCGGTTTTCCGTTTTCGTCCAAGTCGCCCCAGCTCATAAATTCTTCTACGTTCTCGATTTGGATATAATCGGGGGTAAGAGCTTCTATGTACCTAAACAAGTGTTCGGCAAGGGTACGGCTATCTGCGTCGCGGGGCTGGCCGCCTTTGGCCCGGCTGAAATTGGTACATTCAAGCGAAGCCCAAAGCACAACTTTCGCCATAGGGTACATTCGGCGCATTTCGGCGGTATGTTCTGCCAATGGGCGTAAGTCCAAGGTTCGCATATCTTCCGTATAGTGCTGCGCTTCGGGATGATTGGCCGCGTGGCTCGCTATGGCGTTCGCGTCGTGGTTTACGCAAGCTATAACCTTCGCGCATTTTCGCTCCTTATAGTTGGCCTTCTCTACGCCTGTACTTGTTCCACCCGCACCGCAAAACAAGTCTATATATAGTAATCTAATGTTGTCCATTTCGTATTATAGTCAGACGCTTTCGCGGAAAATTAGTCTTTTGATAGGTGGGCTTTGACTGCGTTTGCATAAGCCCTAAATTCGGGGGTATATCGGTAATCATCCGGGTACTTTCTGAGGTAGTAGATAATAGTAGCATGGTTCCGCTTCATCTCTTTTGCAATCCTTACCACCGTTGCCCCTTCTTCACGGCATAGCTGGGCGAAAATCATACGGGAAAAGACGTGTTTTTGCTCTCTACTTTCGCCTATAATATCGAAGAATGAAACGCCCATGCCTTCGGCTATCGCCTGCTTTATGTGCTGGAAGGCAGGTACTTCTTCGTAAATAATTGTCTTTCCCGTTAGTTCGGCTAAATTCTTTTCAAGCGTAGCCCCTTTGGAAAATCCCCAATCGGGCAACAAATAAATAGCGTCGCACCCCATAAGTAGAAGAACGTCCATAGCTACATGGGCTTCCCAAGAGGCGGTAGCCGGAATACCGTTTTTAAGCGGGTTTATCACTTCGTAACCTTGGGCTTTTAACTTGGTTTCCGTTTCGTCGAACTTTGCCGCTACTTCTTCTATTGGTAGGCCGCTAATTCGGCCTGAAATGTATATCTTTTCCATATTGGCTATTATTTTCTATAAGAGTAATTTTCAAACGCTATTCTGTCGAACATTTCCGTAAATCGGTCGGCTATCCGTTCGCCGTATTTATCTGCCAGGTCTTCCGCGCTTAGATTGCTGGTCATAATTGTAAACTTCTGCCGGTCATACCGGTAGTAAATCGTATCGACAAAAGGACTAATTTCGTTTCCCCAAACCTTCACTACGGAAGGTTCCGTACCTACGTCGTCAATCGCCAATAACTCGGCTTTCTTAATGTAGTCGAAGCGTTCCGGCTGGTTCTTGGCTATGTCTGCAAGTTCCAAAGCCGATACCGCCAAAACATTTTTACGCCGGTCTGAATATAGGCTTTCGTACAGTACCCCTATAAGGCTACCTATTGCACGAACTAAGGTTGTTTTGCCATTGCCTACTGTTCCATGAAGAAGAAGCCCCGGTTTATGGTTTCCCGTCAGCCATTTTGCCGCCTTTTCTATATGGCTTTGGGTTGCTTCGTCGTCGATGAACTGCATACGCCGCCGCATAACTTCGGCTATATAACATTCGCGCAACATTGCCGGCACGTCTTCGGTGTATTTATCGACCTTAAAGCGTATCGGTATATTTCTTTTTTGAAGTACCGCCCGGAACCGCGCCAAGTCTACCCGTTGCGGCCCCTGTTTGTTGTCCTTTTCGTCCATTTCCGCTATTCCCTTTTTCGTTACGCTCCCAAGTTCTAACCGCTGCTCTCCAATCCTTCATACAGTTGCGGCCCACCTTCCAACCGTTAGAAGTATAGTAATCTATCCACGCTTGCGGGTCTACGTCGTTGCCCCGTTCTTGGCAATACGCCGCAACTTCTTCTAAGGTAGGTTTCTGAAAGATTGTACCGCCTTTTGTTTTAGGGGCTGCCTTACCCTTGCCTTGGGGCTTGCCAGCACCTAACGTCGGCCCTTGCGGTAGCTGGGTAATACCTTCGTTCAAAACCCGCATAAGGTCGTATTTTTCAAGTTTTTGCAATACCGATTTATGCGCGTTGTTCGTAGGGTTCAAGTTCGATAACCCGCCGTACTGAAATATGATAAATTCGGGTAAAAACGCTTTGCTTCCGTTATTGAAGAAATGGATTCTTCCGGCAAAGGCTTTTTCGAAGTCCTCTAAATCGTACGTTTCGCCGCAATAAAGCCCGGCTACCTCTAAGTCTACTTCCCATATTCCGGCGTTGTCGCACTCGCAAAAAAGGTACACCCAAAGCAATTTATAAGCGGGCGGTAAGTCCCTTATAAATCGTTTCTTAAATAGGTCGGTATCTATAAATCTTTTTGCCATTTTGTTACTTTTGAAAAGCTACCCCGGCCCGGAAACCGGGGTAGCTGGGTTAATACTGCTATTGCTCGATAATCGCAATTTCGGGGCTTAGTTCCCGAATGCGGGCTACCTGCACGTCTATAATTCGGTCGCGCAGGTCTTCCAAAAGCTGGCACGCTCCGGGGCTTACAAGTTGTAGGGTTACGTCGCGGCCGTTTACCGAAGCGTAAAATTCCACTTCGATAGTTTCCGCCGGCATACCTTTGAAAATCGGAATTTGAAGGGTAAAGGCTTCCGGCAGGTTACTCATAACCACGCCGCTATAATTGTCTTTGAAGTCGCCCTTTTCGCTCTTTTGCTTCTCTACCTTGGAATTTACGGTAGCTTCGAAGTTTTTAAGTTCGGTTACGAGCTTCATATTCGCGGTTTTGTCCGGGAAAAATGCGCGGTTCATTTTGAAGAACTGCCCCAACTCGTTAGGTTCCCAACCTTTGCCGGCGTTAATCCCAAATTCGGAAAATTTGGGGTGCGTAGTCAGTTTTCCAACGATTCGCCCGCGTCTATATTCGTCGTCTTCGTTCGTGATAAGGGTAATACTTACCTGTTCACGGTCTACTAAGACGTGGCAGCGCAACGGGTTAATTTGTTCGGAATCGTACCGCCGTAATTCCAAAAATTCAACCGGCGCACCGATAACACCGGAAAGGTCGATTTTTACCGGGGGCTTGGGGGCAAGAACTGCGGGGGCCTCGCCCTCACGTACGATAATTTCCGCCTGCGTAGTTCCTTCGGGAAGGTTTACTACTACTTTTTTGTTTTCGTCCATACTTTTTTACTTGTTGATTGTGAAACTTTTACTTGGTTTGAAGTGGGCTACTTCGTGCGCCGGTACGATAATCGTAGTACCGGCGGTAATGTTACGGGCTTTCTTTTCGGCCCGTTTCTTCGGCTGGAAGGTTCCGAAGCCACGAAGGTAAACGGGTTCCTTGCGCTGTACGCATTCCTTAATTGCGTCTAATGTGGCTTCGATAATCGGCCTTACGTGGCTATCGTTTTGCCCGGTCTTACTGCCAACGACTGTAATTAAATCTTGCTTCGTCATTGCTTTGCTTTTTAGTTGTTAGTACCTGTTTTTCTTCCGATTTGGAAAAGTGTTGTTTGTAATTCTTCGCTGTACGCCGGCCGGCTCTCGATAAGGTCGCCGTTCTCGTTGTAGTAGCCGACTTCGCGGGCTTCTTGGTCGATGAACTTAAAGCACCTTTCGGTAACAAATTCGGCTTTCTTCTTCAAACCGTCCAAGGTCTTTTTTCGCTCCGTCGTAAGGGGTTCCAAACGGGCCTTAAAGTCCTTCATCGCGGCCGTCTTTTCTTCCTCGATGTCGTTAATTTCGATGTCCGTTTCCGAAAGGCTTTCTTTCATGCGGGCCAATTCTTCCGGGGTAAAAGGCTTCATATACCCCTTTTCTTCCACCGCGTCGCAGTTATCCATAAGGAAGGCTACGCGCTTCTTGCCTTGTTCAAGGTCTTTCCCTAATTCTCTTTCCATGTTGCATTATTTTTTGATTAAAAGAAAATCGTTATAAAGACCTTCGAACTGACGGCCCGCGTACGTGGCGAGTTCACGGGTTTTATAGCAAAGCCGGGAGCCGACAGTCGCATACGTATAAGAAGCCGAGTAATACGTAAGCGCGTACGAAAAGCCGGCAGCCGCGGGATTATACACGAACCAAGGCCAATATTTGTACTCGTTGCTATTGGCCCAATCCGGCCGCCAACCTTCGTTAAGGGCTTCGGCAATGGTCTTTAACTTGCGGTAGGCTATTTCGTCCTTGGTAAAGCCTAACTTCGCTAATACGGTTTCGTTCATCGGCTCAATGCCAAGCACAGCGCAAGCGTCCGCGTAGGTCTTTACGCGCTTGGTAATGTCCTTCGGGGCAACCATTTTTACGGCCTGTAATACGGTCGTATTAACCCCTAACTTCTCGGCCAATCGTTCGGCTTCCTTGCTGGCAGCCTGTTCGTTCTCGTGTTTGTACGTCGGTGCGCCTTGGCCTTCGGCGTAAACCATAAAAAACTGCTTTTCCATTTTGTTATTTGTTAAAAAGTGAACTTTGTTTTTCTTCCCTCTTTTGCTCGTAAAGTATTCGCCTTTGTCGCGCAATACTCAACCGGACGGCCCTAATAGCGTCTTCACGCCCTTTTAGGCTTTCTTCGTACTCCAATAGTTCCGCTTCGCTTTGGGCGATAAAATACCCTTCGGAAGTGGCTATTAAGCCCGGTATAAGGTCGTTTGTCCTTATGTGGTTTATAATCTTCCTTACCCGTGCGTCGTTTAGTTTATAGGAACCTTTAAGGGTATTTACGATATGCTTGTTTGTAACGGCATTTTCGCGCCCTATTTTCGTCCTAAGCCCCCGTACGAGAAGCGGAAGAAGTACGCCCATTTCGTAATCGTTTAAGGGCTGCGTTTCTTGGTCAAATCCTTTAATCATATCAAAAGGGGGTTTTGTCGAAATTGATTATTAGCCCCGCTTCGGCTATATGTACGGTCTTACCGGTTGCGGCTCGCACTCCGGCCCGGAATTGTTCGGCGTTGCTGTTACCGTCGGAAAGGTGGATAAGAACAATATTATTTACCCCCTTTATATCGTTGGCTTGTAACGCCTGTACGCAATGGTCGTAGCTTAAATGCGATTTTAGCGTACGGTTCCGAACAACGGCGGGAATGCGCCCGGCCGCTATATTCGCGTCCAATAGGTCTAAGCGGTAATTACATTCTATCAATACGTTATTAAGTCCTGCAAACTTGCAAGGCAAGTAATAGGTATCGGTAGCGAATAGGATATTACCCGTTTCTTCGTGATTGATGAAGAACCCCAAAGGCTCGGCGGAATCGTGCTTAGTCCCGAAAGGAATAATTCGGAAACCGCCGAGGGTAAAAAGGGTTCCGGCTTTGCAAACATTCGCGCGGCGCGGGCCTTCTATTGGGGTGTTCTCAATTGTACCGGCCGAAGCGTAGACGGGTACGGTAGCTTTCAATACTTCGTTAATGTAGCCTGCGTGGTCTTTGTGTTCGTGGGTAATTAGGCAGCCTACAACCTTCGTTATATTGTAGTCTAACGCTTGCTTCACGCTGGCGAACCTTACGCCCGCTTCCAATAACAAGGCTTCGCGGTCGTTCTCCAATATGTAGCTATTTCCGTGGCTGCTACTGCCTAATACTTTTAGAACCATTGTAACTACGCTTCTACGATTTTGCGAAATGCTTTACGCTTCCTTTTTAGCGGAAGGTTCCGGCCGATGAAGTCCATAGCCGTAGCGAATTTGCCCGAAAATCGAATAAGGGCTTTGTCTTGCTGGGCTACGCTCTGTTCGTTCTCCTTCGCCATGTCCGCCGCTTTGTTAATCCGGGCGTTCATTGCGTCGATGTCCTTTGCCGTCAGAATGGCAATACCAAAAATTACTTTCATATTAGAATCCAGGTGTTTTAAGTGGCTGTTTGGTTCCGTTCGTTTCTGCTTGGCCGAAATCAAGTGTTCCGCCGGTATTGGCGTTATTCTGTATTTCGGTTTCTACCTCGTGGGTAACGTCCTTATATTCCACGTCTTCAACGGGGCCGCTTTGTTCATCAGCGTCGCCGAAGTCGCAACCGGTTATATACTCGTAAAGGGCTTTTTTGGCGCGTCGTTCGGCTTTACCCCGGATTTGGTCGGGGCTGCTGTAATCGTCCTTCTTCACGGTTGCCACTATTCCGAAGCTGTTTTTTTCTCCGTTGTACGTGTAGCTGATTTTGCAAGGCACCTCCGCAAATCCGGCGGTTTGGCCTTTGTCAAATGATACGTCGATGAAGTATTTTACGCCGAGTTTCCGAAGAAGGGCCGTATAGCCTTCCTTGGTCGGGTACATTCGTTCGGCAATAATATTAAATTGGTTGCCGGTCGGAAGAAGCCCGATACTTACCGCGTCTATAATCGCGTCCCGAACAACCGGGATAGTATAAAGCGGTTGTACCGTCCCGTTTTTACGCGGCCGCCCGTTACGGTCGGTAAGAAAGCCTACCTTCGTGTTCATAAGCGGCATAAATACACGCTCCATTACTTCGTCGGAAAGAGCTTCGCGCAAAAGGGCAATTACGTTTACGGCAGTAAATGCCGCGCCGAAGTTGTTTACAATCTGCAAGGCCGAAGCGTCCTTACAGGCAAGTTCAAATTTCCGCTTTGCTTCGTCAATTACGGTTAATCCTTTTTCTTCTGCCATAACTCATAATTTTTATAGGTTGTTATTCGTTTTCAAGAAGTCGGCTTAACTTCTTCAAGGTCGCTAATTCCATAGCTTCGGCAGCAAGCGGCGCGGTTTGTTTTTCGGTGAAGAAATTCGCCAACCCCTTTATTACTTGCCCACCGTTACCGCCTACTGCTATTACGCCCTGCACATTCTCGCTTTCGCCGTCCTTATTGTCCTTAACGTCCGTGCCGATAAGGATAAAGGCCCGGCCTTCGTTGTCTTTTACCGCCTGCGTAAGCGTTTCGGCGATTTGCTCCAACTGCTGCGCGAACTCGCGCTTTTCTTTGTTCTCGTTCATAACTTTAATTTTTATAAGTGGTTAATGGTTAATTCTCTGTCGGTGGTTACAACCAATTTTACAAGCTGGGAAGCAACCGGGAATAGTTGGTTTACGCTTTCGGCGTTGTCGATGAATACCGGTGCGCTTACCCCGTGATACAGGCAAAGCGTGTTAATGATGTCAAGCCCGGCGTTTATCTTTCCGGCAGTATTGAGGTCTGCGTACTTAACCCCGTCTACCATTGCGATACAAGTAGGGGTTTCGCCGCCATTTAGCTGGGCTTCGAACATTCGGAAGCGGACGGTTTGGAACTTACTATTTACCCGGCGTTCTACTTCGTCCATTCGGGCCTTATTAAGTTCGTCTATCGTAAATTCCTGCTTTTCTAAGTCTGCTTGCTGCTGGGCTAATTCCTTTTCCCGCGCCAATATTTCGGCCTTCTTTGCGGCGTTCTTTTCAATGGTAGCCCGAATATTTAGCTTTTGTTTTACTTCGTCCAAAAGGGCCGTAAGTTCCCGTTTCTTGGCGGTAAGCTCGGTAGTATCGGCCGCCGGTATATCCGAAATGGTAGCGGATATTTCGGCTATCCGGGCTTCTATCTCCTTCCATTCGGGTAAGTCTTCGGGGATAATGTCGGTAGATACGGTTACTTCCGGGTTGGCGGCTATTTCCGCTTCCAAGTCCTGTAACTTCTTCGCGTATTCGGCTTTCTTGGCGGCGATAACTTCCATACGTTCGGAAAGTTGGGCTTCCAATTCCTGTAACCGGGCTTTCTTTTCGGCTATTCGCTGGTTTAGCGTTTTGCCTTCTTCGGTAATCCGGGTAAGGTCGCGGGTCTTGGCTTCGTCGAATTTGGCCCGCGCCTTCTCTTTGGCAATAGCGTCCATACGCAAAACGCTTGCGTCCGAGCATAAGGTTTCGTATATCGGGCAAATAAGGCCGTCGGTACTTACTTTGTATTCTTCGGCGTTCCGCGTATTCCATTCTTCGCGCTTGGCTTCCACCTTGGCGGATAAGCCCGCTATTTCGGAAGTAAGGGTTTTAATAGTATAGCGAATATCGGAAAGGCCGTTTTCCGAAGCGGTATTATAATTTTCTGCTTCCCGCTTGGTTATTTCGTAGCTGGTCTTAACCTCGTTACGTTTGGCATTCTTCTCGTAGCCTTCCTTTTGGGCCGCCTGCCTTGCCCGAAAAATTATATCTTGCTGCTGGTTCCGAAGGTCGTTAATCGCTTTGCGTTTTCCCTGCACCCCTTCGTAGTGTTTGCGGGCCGTTTCTGCAACGTCCGTAATAGCCGTTTCCACTTCTTCCAATTCGGCGGATAAGCGTACCTTTTCGGCTTCCAAGGCTTCGTAATCCGGTGCTTCGGGCGTAACGCTGTCTATTGCGTTAATCTCGATAGGGCATTTCCCCAAACCTTCCTTAATCCGGCTTTTGCGGTAGGCTATTTCTTGCTTGAACTCCGCCAAATCTTTACCGGAAAGCAGCGAAAGGATAGCCGCAAAATCGGCGCGACCGGCGGCCACTTCTTCGTATGTTACACCCCCGGCAATGCGTAGCAATATTTCGCGCTGGGTCTTCCAATCCAACGAAGGGAAGTAAGCCGGGTTCGTAATTAACTTAAAAAGTTGTTCTTCGGTTATGGCCGTTACTTTCTCTTGGAACGCTCCCGCCTTAATTTCTACGCCATTGCAGAAGTAATGCGTAGTATTTCCTTTAAGTTCTACTTCGGCCTTGCCGCGCGGTTTTACCCAATCTTCCGTAAGGGTGCGGGTAAGGGCTACTTCTTCGCCGTTTACGTCTAAAACCGCCGTTACGGAATGTTCCAATTTAAGTATAGGGTTCCCGTCCGGGCCGACCGTCTTAACGGTAAATGCGCCTTTCCCGCTATCCGTACGGTCGTTACTGTCTTTGCCGAAAAGCACCCAAGTAAAAGCGTCGAAAACGGTGCTTTTACCCGTCGCGTTTGCGCCGGCAATGGTGGTTACTTCGCCGAATTTTACGGCCAAGTCCCTAATACCCTTAAAGTTTTTAAGGGTCAATTCTTTTAATGTTACCTTCTTGCTCATAACAAGTTATTTATTTCGGTTGTTACTTTTCTTTGCTCGCTTTGCGGCCAACTCTAAGGCTTTTTCCGCATCTACTATTATCAACCTTCCGACCTGCCTATATGCGCCGTCGATTAATCCGCTTTGCTTTATGCGGCTGGCGGTAGTCTTGGAACATTTGAATAGTTCGGCAATCCCGGCCCGGCCGTAGACGTACTTTTTATTTGGGTCTTTGGTAACGTCTACTTCTATCCGGGGGCTTTGTCCTTTCCCTATTAGTTCCAATAATTCCCCCGCCGTAAGGTCTATAAGTCTTGTATTTAAGTCTGCCATACCTAACTGTCTTGCGGGTCTTCCGGTGGTGGGACCCGTTTTATAATGCGGGCGGCATTAGCGAAGTTGGCAACCTCTAAAAACAAGAACCAAAACGGGGCTTCCGCCGTGCTTGCAAGAAGGCAAAACGATATAACGAAATACCATACTATCGCCTTCTGTTTTAGCGTCAATCCCGAAAGGGACAATTCTTTAATTAGTTGCTTCATAGCCTTTGCCTTTTATAGTTCCCAAAAATCTAATTCGTATTCCTGCCGTCTTCCGGTTCTTCGTGTCGCTGTACGTTCGGCAGCCTTGCGGCTTCTGAACAGTCGGTAGGTGTCGCCTTGGGCGTACAATTCATGCGGTAGAATAATCGCAAGGAAGAAGCAGGCTATAATTGTCCGTTTTATAGGGGATAGGTCGAAAGAAACGCCGCAATGTGTGCAGAACCACCATACGCAAAGCTCCGTAGCCTTCTGTATTCCTATCTTGCTATAAATATTTCGCGCGGTATTCTCAACCGTTCGGGGCGAAATAGAAAGCCTGTCGGCCACTTCCTTTTTTGCGGCTCCCCAAGCCAACAATTCGGCTATTTGGGTTTCTCGCTGCGTTAGTCCTGCTTCGGCTCTCATTTCTATTTTCCCCAAATGTTTGTAGTAACGCCGTACTTCCTAAATACCAATTCGACGGCGACGGCTTGGCTTGCCTTGGGTTCGATACGTCCGAACTTGTAAGCCGCGAAAGTGTTGCGGTTGTTAATCCCCAACGCCTGCCAAAGCTCCTTAGTGGCGGCCTCTACGTCAATTTGTCGAAGCTGCATAAAGCCGGCGTTAAATCCTTCTTTGTAAATTGTCGTTTCGCTCATTTCTCAATATTGTTAAGTATGTATTCAATTGCTTGTTTATGGGAAGCAAAGCTATTCCCGTCGAACTCGAAGGTTTCCGAATAGGGGCCGCCGGCAACCTTGAAGGTGCGCGTTCCCTCGTAGGTCTTCCCGTTAATCGTAAAGGTTAGTTTTGAAACTGTTACCCTTTCCGTAACCCGTCCCCAAGGCTTTTTTACCTCGGTATTGCTTAGCGAAATAGTTTCGCCTACCGCGTACGAAAATTCTATACGCCTTGCTTTGCCATTAACTATTGCTGTCTTTTTCATCTTCTATTTGAAATATAGTGTTACTTGTAATCCTCTGCGTAGGCAACATTTTACGCTGTCTTTCTTGCTGTTAAGTGCGCGGGTAATGAATTTTTCGGTAAGCTCTACACCGATTAACCCCACCAAGCCGGAAACCCCTACAAGGCGGTTTATCCTTCTGTTTTCGCTGTCTACTCCGTAAACTTTCAAAAGGAAGTTTCGGTTAATAAATGTCGTATCGTACTTCATAATTCATTGTCGCTTAAATTGCTTAGGTATTTTTTGCTATGCCGCTTATTTGCTCGGAGCGTATTATTATTATACCTTTGCAATCGTATCGGTTACACAATGCAAATATATAGCATTGCAGTACAACAAGCAAATTTTTGCTATACAAAAAGCGAAAAATATTTTTTGAAACCTTCTAAAATCGTGTTATATGGGTGTAAAAGAAAGACTTAGGGAGTATATCAAAACCCTAAATATTAGTGAACGGGAATTTTGTAGGCAAATAGGCGTTTCGTCGTCTTATGTCAATAATATACGCCAATCTATACAGCCCGATAAGATGAAGGCTATCGGCGAAAAATTCCCGGAGCTTAATCCCATGTGGTTACTTACCGGCGACGGCACAATGCGGAACGGAGATAATACAAACCGCATTTCGGGAAATAACAACACCGCCGTTGCCGGCAACGGGAACCAAGTTACAACTAACGATATTGCGGGTTTGATTGAACTGCAAAAAGGCTATCAAGAAATGATAAAAGAAAAGGATAGCCAAATAGCCCGACTTATATCTGTAATTGAAAAGCTAAGCGAAAAATAAAGCATTGCAGTACGTTTGCGCTATGTAATAGTATGGCTTTTCATAGTACGCTTATAGGAAACGGGCAGAAATGCCCCAAATTTCAACGCAAGTATATATAGCTATACTTTCTACCGCCCAACGTACAAAAGTGCCTAAAATCAAAAATTCGATAAAAATAACTGTGCATAATGGAACCGGAAACAATCGAAATAAAAGTATCCGAATACTACGACCAACCCAAATATTACGGGGACATGCCGGAAGCGGTGTTTAATGCCTTGGAAGCGGCGTTTATTTCCGGCGCGGAAACTGCCATAGTGCCAAAGACGGCGTTCGAAATGATGTTAATGAGCTTTGAAAATGGGCGTAAAGAAGCCTAAGATAATAACCCCTATCGAAGATGGCGTAAACCGCCGTTTCTTCCAAGCGATAGAAGCCCTTGTTTCATTGGGCCGTTTGTCCGCTTTGGAATCCTTTTGCAAGGAAGCCGGGTTAAGTGCTTCCCGCTATCGGGAAACCCGATTTACTTACGGAGTAACCCCAAGGCCCGGTAAAGTTTCCCGCTATAAGTCTATACAAATAGAAGCCCTTTATTATTTGGTAGCCAAGTATTCCGTTTCTTCCGATTGGTTATTAACCGGCCGGGGTAATATGTTTTCAAAATGAAGCGGACTATTAAATTTAATCTATTCCCCAAAAAGGTAGGGGGTGTATTGGTAGAGTGTCGCCCTATTCGTATGCGTGTTTGCTATGCCGGGTATCGGGTAGACTTTCGGGTAGGGTATAGTATTGAACCGGAAAAATGGAATGAAGAGGAAGGCCGCGTTATCTCCAATACAAAAAACCGGTTCCGACAAACGGCCGGCGAAATAAATAAGGCTATTACGGCTTGCGAAGAACAAATAGAAGCCATATTTACCCGGTTCGAACTGCTGGAAAAGCGGGTACCGACACCGGGCGAACTTAAAACGGCTTTCGATGAAGCTACCGGGAAGATAACCCCGGCTACCGAAGCGGAAGAAAACGGCCAGCCATTCTATAAAGCCTACGCCGAATTTACGGAAACTATGGGCCGTTTGAATGATTGGACGAAAGCGACCTATACGAAGTTTAATAGCCTGCGTAAGCACTTGGAAGCGTTTAACAAGAACCTTACATTTGACGAAATAAACGAAGTTACCCTACAAAAGTTTATTACAAGCCTTCATAAAGCCGACCTTCGTAATACTACCATATCTAAAAATATGTCCTTTCTTCGGTGGTTCCTGCGCTGGGCGCACCATAAAGGATATAACCCAAGCAACGTACACGAAACATTTAAGCCGAAGTTCAAAGGGGCCGACGGAAACGCAAAGGAAATTATATATTTGGAATGGGAAGAACTGTTTAACCTGTATTCCTTCAAATTCCCGCCGTCCCGGTCTTCGCTGGAAGCCGTGCGCGATGTGTTTTGTTTCTGCTGCTTTACCGGCCTTCGCTATTCCGACGTGGCAAAATTGCGCCGAAGCGACGTAAAGAAGGATTATATAAGCGTGGTTACTCAAAAGACCGTAGACGGCCTTATTATCGAACTGAATAAGTATAGCCGGGCCATACTGAAAAAGTACGAGAATATAGGTTTGCCGAATGATAAGGCCCTACCGGTCATAAGTAACGTAAAAATGAACGAACACCTTAAAGTAATGGGGGAAATGGCGGGTATCGACGAACCTACAAGGGTCGTATATTTCAAGGGGAATGTTCGGCACGAAGAAGTATTACCGAAATACGCCCTTCTTACCACCCATTGCGGCCGACGTACTTTTATCATAAACGCGCTTAGGCTGGGGGTTCCGGCGGAAGTAATTATGAAGTGGACGGGACACAGCGACTACAAAGCGATGAAGCCCTATATTAAAATCGTCGATAAATTGAAGGTCGCCGAAATGGATAAATTTAACAAGTTCCCGATACCCCGAAAGAAGGGGAAATAAGCCGAACCCAAAAAGGAACCCAAATACGCCTTAACTAATCGGTAACGTATGGTTCCTTATGTTACCAACAATCGGGATAAAATGCTGATATTTCGGAAACTTGGTAACGTATGGTAGTTCGTTGTTCGTATGTTCTTACAGCCTCTCTCTCCGCAAAGCGACGACGGATCGATGATCCGCCGTCGCTTTTTTTCGCGCGGCCCGGCACCCGCAATTC
>CAJTTC010000014.1 GCA_910579295.1 uncultured Christensenella sp.
CAGTATTCCCGTCGCAGGGAAGCGAACAAGAAAAAAAACTAAATAGATGCTTCCGTAGTTAAATGGATATAATAAACCCCTCCTAAGGGTTAGTTATGGGTTCGCCCCGACTTGTCGGCACGGAGCGAAGCGCAGTATTCCCGTCGCAGGGAAGCGAACAAGAAAAAAACTAAATAAATGCTTCCGTAGTTAAATGGATATAATAAACCCCTCCTAAGGGTTAGTTATGGGTTCGATTCCCGTCGGGAGTACCAATTTTCCGCCGCTTACGCAAGGTTTGCGGCGGGAATAAATATCGTAAGCGCTACCGAGTGCTTACAGGTGAGATAGCATTTTATCTGTGTCATTAGGTCTTTAAAGACGCAGATAGAGTGCTATTTATAATATCGGTAGGGGCAAAAAGTGTGAGTAAAGGCAAAAAAGGGCTTACAACAAGAATATTTTCAATAATCTGTACCGTTTTGACGGTGCTGATATTTGCTTTGGCGGTTGGCGTTATAGTCAATATGATTGTGTGCCGAGCAAAAAACAAACCCGTCAGCTTTTTCGGCACGTCGTTTGCCATAGTTCGGACTCCGTCTATGCAACCTGAGATAATGGTTGGGGATATGATTTTATTTAAGACTTGCAATTATTCGGACGTTAAGGTTGGGGACTATATTGTTTTTGTCGCGGGTGACGGCTTCGGACAGATTAAGGGACAGAATATCGTGCACGAGGCGATAGAAATTACTTCGAGCGGAATAAGAACCAAGGGGACTAACAACCTTGTTGCCGATAGTGATCTTGTTACTGAAGATAACTTAATAGGCATCTGTACGTATAATTCCGCGGGGTGGGGTAAGGTCTTTACCTTTATAAGTAAATACGGCATTATTATAATCATAGCTTTGATTGCCGTGCCCTTTGTCGGCAGTCAGATAATTAAAACAGTCAAGCAGTCGAAGCAAAAGGGAGGAGCTGACTTCGAGCAGGACAAGGATAAAACAAACGACGGCGAAACTGATTTAAGGTAACGCTGAATTGAATGTTATTTGCGTGTGCCGTCTTCAAAAAATGTCTTTTTGAGCGCTATTTCAGTTGGAATAATTGACATTACTAAAAGAATACATTGCGCAACTACGCTAATGATTACCACAATCCCGATTATAAAATAAGTACTATTAAAAAATGGAATTAGTACCACCACAGACAAGCCAAGAATAATCCAACCCATTAACCACCAAAGCTTTCCGCAAAAATTGTGAGCAAATTTCCACGTGTCGTCATTTTTCATAGAGCGTTGCGTTCTATAACCGATTATTCTGTTTATTTCCTTGGGTGGGCGCTTCCACATAAACCAGCCTGTAATAATAGTGATAACAGGTATAATAATGTTACAGGCAAGCATAAGCCACAAAAACCACATAATGTTTTCTCCCCTATCTAAAATATTTATATGAGCTTGATTTCTATTGCCAATACTCCGTATTTTTCAATCTGTTCCTTAGAATAATAAGCATACATATCCTCCGCGTTAGCCGCTTCGTTTTCTTTATACCCGATTTTAATCTTATTAAAATTTGAATATAATTCGAAAAAATCTTTATAGCGTGTAAGTTTTATAACAGTACAATTTAATTTTTGGTGAGTATCAATGTTTTCAAATTCGATTTCATCGCCAACAGCAATTTCAGCTCGCTTTTCGTCGTTAAGACGCATTTCTACCGTTTTTTCACCCGAGTTGATCGATTTGAAAGCCGAAGAAACTAAATTCATTTTATGTTTCATAATTTTTATTCGCTAAATTGATATTTGAAAACTTATACCTTAACATCTACGTCAACCTTAACGACCTTTATGCCGGCATCGTTTACAGCTTTTTCCGTTCCGCAATATACTATATTACCAAATTTTTCGTCGTTTTCAATTAACACAAAATGAGGACAGTCGGGGTGTGATTCTTGTAATTTATCGTAATATACTTTACAGTGAGCGGAATCTTCAATCCAATAAAAACGAATATAATCATCACCTTTTGTAGCAAAAAGACTATCAACAACATAGCCCTTACCGTCTGAATTTCTTTCACCTATGGCATAATTTATTCTATAACCATTTTTGTCAAGGTTGGACTTCATTTCATTAAGAGTTGGATAATAAGTTCCGTTATTATCATCACCGCAAGCAGTTAGTGTAAAAGTTAAATAGTCATTAGGCAAATCAATACTGATTTAAATAATTTTTTCATAATTAACTCTCCTAAATTACTGATTATCGCATATTTATTATACCATAACAAAAGGCTAAAATCAACACTTACGGCAATAGTCGTAGATAAAAAATAAATCCGAGCCACTCACTTGTAACAAGTATTTGGTTCGGATTTAAATTAGTTGGTGCCGGTGGTGGGACTCGAACCCACACGCCCTCACGGACAACAGATTTTGAGTCTGTCTCGTCTGCCAATTCCAACACACCGGCGTTTCAGTTAAATGTAAAAAATGCAAGAATGGATTTTCTGCATTGATTATAGTGAGATTGACACACACTATATATTGTGGTAAAATATTAAAGGGTGAAGCGGAGTTGAGTTAATGCGAAAGCTAATTCACGTCAGCGACAAATCACTTTATTATTATATAATAGCTTAAAATAAAAATCAAGTTATTTTTGCAGGATTTAAAAATTTATGGATAAACTCGTTCTTATTGACGGCAACAGCCTGTTAAACCGTGCATTTTACGCAACGCCCGTATTCAGTACTTCGTCGGGACAACCTACAAACGCAATTTTCGGTTTTGTAAAATTGGTTTTAAAGATTATATCCGACGTTAGCCCCGAATATATGATTGTGACGTTTGATTTAAAAGCGCCAACGTTCAGACACAAAATGTATGACGGCTATAAGGCAACCCGTTCGCCTATGCCCGAGGAACTTGCGGCACAGGTGAAGCCGTTAAAATCGCTCCTTTCCGCAATGAAAATTGCCACTTGCGAGAAAGAGGGATTAGAAGCGGACGATCTTATCGGCACTCTATCAAATAAATTCGACGTTCACAGCTACATCTATACGGGCGATCGCGATTCGTTTCAGCTTGTTGACGAAAAAACCGACGTTTATTATACGAAGCGTGGGGTAAGCGATTTGTTGAAACTCTCGGCTGAAAACTTTGAGAGTGAAATAGGTTTAATTCCTGAATTGGTTATTGATTTAAAGGCGTTAATGGGCGATAAATCGGACAATATTCCGGGTGTGGCGGGCGTCGGAGAAACTACGGCCCGCAAGCTTCTGGCTGAATACGGCAATTTAGACGGGGTATATGCCAACGTGGACGGCATAAAATCGCCTTCTATACGAAATAAGCTTACAGTCGGCAAGGAGAGCGCATATTTATCATATAAGCTTGCAACTATTGACAGAAATTGTGAGCTTGACATTCGACTTGAAGATTGCCGAATTCCGCAAAATTACTCCGCCGAAGTTAAGGAAATGTTTAAAACGTTTGAATTTAACAGTCTTATTCCTCTGGTGTCGTTTAACGGTGAGCAAACTGCCGAAAAAACTATTGCCTATCCCGAGAATATTGCAATCGACAATTATTTTGCATTGAAAGAATTGTGCAGTAACGTTGGAACGTTCTGTATTGATTTCGCTCATAACGGTGCAAATATTTACTTGGGTGACAAGCACTATAACGTCAAATTCGAGAAAGAGGATTTACTGAGTAATTTTAACGCGGCAAACTTCTATGAGTGCATTGATATAATTCTGTCCAATAAAGAAAACACGGTTATAGTTTGGGATTTCAAACAGATAAGGCATAATCTGCATTTGTACGGTATAAAACCTGTTTGCAAATTTGAAGATTTAGCGGTTATGCGTTATCTATGCGACTATTTCGACGAGAGCAAAACCGTTAGCGAGTTGTGCGCGGCTAAGGGATATGACAAAAATTTTTCCGCATTTGCGTTCAGCTTGATTTATGCGGAGTACTCCGAAATAATCGAACGTGACGGGCTCGTCAGTCTGTACGAAGAGATTGAAAAGCCGCTCATTGAAGTATTATTCGATATGGAGCAGACGGGCGTTAAGGTTGACGCGATTATGCTCAATACTCTTGCGGAAACATATTCAAAGAAAATTAACGAACTAAGCGGCAAAATTTATGAGCTGTGCGGCTGCAAATTCAATATTAATTCGCCCTCACAGCTTGGCGAGGTGTTGTTTGAAAAGCTCGGCTTAAAGTCGGGAAAAAAGAGTAAGACGGGTAAATATTCCACTAACGCCGATATTTTGGAGTCACTTGCGGGCGAAAGCGAGGTGGTCAGACTGATTTTAAGCTACCGCCAATATCAAAAACTTTATTCGACTTATGCGGTAGGATTAAAGCCGTTGATCGATAAGCAGACAAATCTTATTCACACAACCTATAACAACACGATAACGACCACGGGCAGACTTTCGAGTACCAATCCCAATTTGCAGAATATTCCCATTCGCGAAGAAGAGGGCAAGGAAATACGCAAGGTCTTTGTGCCGCGCGAGGGAAATATATTTATTGACGCGGATTATTCGCAGATAGAGCTACGGCTTTTGGCGCATTTTTCGGGTTGTAAGGAGCTTATTGCCGCCTATGAAGCCGATGAGGACGTCCATTCGGTTACGGCTTCGCAAGTGTTCGGGGTGCCTTTGTCGCAGGTGACGGACAAAATGCGCCGCGAGGCAAAAGCCGTTAATTTCGGAATAATTTACGGCATAAGCGAGTTCGGTCTTTCAAAAAACTTAGGTATTGATATCAGGGTTGCGCGTGACTATATAAATAAGTATTTCGAGCATTACAGCGCAGTCAAGGAATATATGAATGCCAACGTTGAGTTTGCTAAAAAACACGGATATGTAGCAACTCTGACGGGCAGAAAACGCTATATTAAGGAAATTAATTCAACCAATTTTAACTTGCGTCAATTCGGTGAGCGTGCGGCTATGAATATGCCTTTGCAGGGTTCGAGCGCCGACATAATAAAAATTGCTATGGTCAATACGTATAATGCGCTTAATGAGAGAGGGCTGAAGAGTAAGCTTATATTGCAAGTGCATGACGAGTTGGTTATCGACGCTCCTGAAAACGAAGCAGAAGAAGTGTCCGAGATTTTAAAGAACGAAATGGAAAATGCGGTGAAATTAAACGTGCCGCTGAAAGTTGACGTGCATTGCGGTAAAAATTGGTATGAAGCAAAGTAATATTAAAATTGCCGTTACGGGCGGAATAGGCAGCGGAAAATCGACGGTTTGTAATCTTATAGCTAAGTTGGGATATCCTGTCTATTCGTGTGACGAAATTTATGCGGAATTATTTGATAGCGGAGCTTTTTTAAAAGAAATTATTGCCGAGTTCGGTGATAAGGTTGCGGACGGTAAAGGCGGGGTTGACAGAAAAAAGCTCGCGGCTGAGGTCTTTTCGGACGACGGTAAATTGGATAGGCTTAACGCAATTACGCACCCCGCCATATTTTCGGAAATGTTTCGTAGGGCAGAAGAGCGCAAAGGGTTGGTTTTTTTTGAAGTGCCTGTTTTGTTTGAAGGCGGTTATCAAAAATTATTCGACGAAATTATAGTTGTTACGAGAGATATGGCAGATAGGGTAGAATGTATTAAAAAGCGTGACGGATTATCCTATGATGAGATAAAAGAGAGGATTAATAAGCAGCATAATTACGATTTGTGTGATTTTACGCAGTACTATGTCATACATAATGACTGTGAATTGAGTGTTTTGCGTGACATAATCGGTAATTTAATGTTAAAAATCACTAAAAAATATTCTCAATAAATATTTTTTATTTTTGTTAAAAAGGTGGGCTATTTGGCTTGACTTTATAGCTTAAATATTATAGAATATGAATGCTTTTGATAAGCTTATGCACTCATGGCGGAATTGGCAGACGCGCAAGACTAAGGATCTTGTGGGCGACCATGCAGGTTCAACTCCTGTTGAGTGCACCATCATGAACGCAAGCTGAATTTAATTCGGTTTGCGTTTTTTTTATGAAGCACTATTGTGAACAGGCGTTTAATATTAATTTCGGTTTGGAATATCGAGGTTCTATAAACATAAAGACGCGCATATTTTGTAAATTTTCGGTATTTTTTTAATAATAGTATTATTTAAATTGCAACTATTGTTTTTTATTAAAAAAAGTGCTATATTGATTGCGTAATTATTGAGTTGCGCAAAGAAATATGTTATTTCTGTTTGTTAATGGAAAAAGTATGATTTAGGAGATTACTTATGAAAAAAGTTATTTGTTGTGTGTTAGCTGTTATAGCTATGCTCTCGTTTGCGGGCTGTTCCGATAAATCGCGTTATCGTATTCCCAAGGAGTGCTGCGTCGTAAGCGTTCCGGTCGGCTACGAGCTTTGGTCAAATAAGGCTGAAATTATCGAGAAAATCGAAACGCCGATAGACGGTATTGATAGAGATGAGAATAAAGCCTATTACGCTGTATCTAGAAACGCCGAATTTTCGATAGTTAATTTCGATTCATATGCCTTTGACAGTCATAATTACGGGCAGGGTAATGTAGTTACTGGGTTTAGCGTTGAAGAAAATATTTTGCCTTATAGCCCGACCGAAGGGAACTACGTTACTCTGTCGTGTGACAAAAATACGGATATTTTACCTGTCTATCAAGATTTTGAGTGTGCAGGATTTGTCGTTTTCGTGGCTTACAGTACAAATGACATCTGGCAAAACGTTAGCGATTTGGACAATTTCTTTAATTCCGATGGCAGTGCAAAAGAAATTGATAACTTTTACTATCTTATAGAGTACGATGAGTCGTTGAATTCTTGTTGGAAAACAAATATGAATGAAACGAGCGTTGAGGATACTGTTTATTCAACTACGCATATGATAGAGCGCGATTTTATTTCCGACGGACAGGAGATGGCGTTTTGCGTAATATACAGATATAATGAAACAAAATATTTTATCAATATGCCTATATTGAGCAACTCAATGGCGGGCGCAACCATTGATATGGGAAATAACTACAAATTAATCGTTGAATTTAATTAATTGCTCTTAAATTATAGAATGAAAAACCCATCGGCGCTTTTTTATAGCTGTCGATGGGTATAATTATATATTTAAGTTTAATTATATAATAATGTTAATTAAGCGTTTGGGTACAACGATAAGTTTTTTAATCTGTTTGTCGTTGATTAGCGCCGCAACCTCGGCGTTTGCCTTGACCGCTTCTTCAATTTCCTTAACGCCGTAATCGGCGGGAAGCGAAAGCTTGCATTTGATTTTGCTGTTAATCTGAACTGCGTATTCAAAGCTGTCCTCGCCGCACTTGCTTTCATCAAAGACGGGCCAGCTTTCGTACGCGATCGTGTCGTTGTGCCCCAAAACGGTGGACCAGATTTCTTCTGTTATAAAGGGAATAACGGGATTCAACAGTTTAACCAGCCCTTCGGCGTACTCCAAAGGGAAGTTTTTACCTTCGCTGATTTCCTTATATACCGCGTTTACGAAAATCATCATCTGCGAAATTGCCGTATTGACTTTGAGCGCCATATAATCCTCGCCGACCTTTTTAACCGTCTGATTGTACAGCTTTTCAAGATTTTTATTGGGAGCAGGGGTAATTACGTCACTCTCGAAATACAGTCTGTAAATTCTGTCTATGAATTTCTTTACGCCCTCTATATTCGCCGTATTCCAAGGTTTGGTATCGGCTACGGGGCCCATAAACATTTCGTACATTCTCAAAACGTCCGCGCCGTAATCTCTGACAATGTCGTCGGGATTAATTACGTTACCCAATGATTTGGACATTTTTTCGCCGTTTTCGCCAAGGACCATTCCCTGATGGAAGAGCTTCTTGAACGGCTCTTTACAGGGCACAAGTCCCTTATCGAAGAGGAAATTCGTCCAGAAGCGTGAGTAAAGGAGATGTCCTACCAAGTGCTCCTTGCCGCCGCAGTAGAAATCGACGGGCATCCAATATTTCATTAAGTCGTAATCGGCAAAAACGCTGCCGTTATGCGGATCGCAGTAGCGCAGGAAGTACCAACTCGAGCCTGCCGAACCGGGCATTGTGGTTGTTTCACGCTTGCCTTTAACGCCGTTGACCGTAACGTTTACCCAATCGGTTGCGTTTTCGAGCGGAGCATTGCCTCCGTGCGCCTTATAATCGTCCATTTCGGGCAAGGTAAGGGGGAGCTCGTCGTCGGCAAGAAGAACGTCCTCGCCGTTTTCGAGGTGAATGACGGGTAGAGGCTCGCCCCAATAGCGCTGACGGGCAAAAATCCATTCGCGCAGCTTATAGCTGACTGCCTTTTTACCGCATTTATTTTGTTCGAGCCAGCCAATCATTTTATCAATGGCTTCCTGCTTGTTCAGACCGTCCAAAAATCCGCTGTTAATGTGAAGCCCGTCCTCGGTATAGGCTTCATTTTCCACGTTGCCGCCCGCAAGCACGGGAATAATGGGCAGATTGAATTTCTTTGCAAAATCGAAGTCGCGCGTATCGTGGGCAGGAACTGCCATTATCGCGCCCGTGCCGTAGGAGGTGAGTACATAATCGGAAATATACACGGGGATTTTGTTGCCGTTTGCGGGATTTATTGCGTATGCGCCCGTAAATGCGCCCGTTTTATCCTTGTTGAGCTCCGTTCTTTCCAATTCAGACTTGCTTGCGCACGCCTTTTTATAGGCTTCAATCTCGTTCTTTTGCGCGGGGGTGGTTATTTTATCAACAATAGAGTGCTCGGGAGCAAGTACGCAATAGGTTGCGCCGAAAAGCGTGTCGCAACGCGTTGTGAATACGGTAAAGCTTTCGTCCGTGCCGTCAACCTTAAAGTCGATTTTTGCACCCACGGACTTGCCTATCCAATTGCGCTGAGCAACCTTTGAGGGCTCGGGCCAATCGAGTTCGTCAAGCCCTTCGAGCAGTCTGTCGGCGTATTTGGTTATATCGATAACCCATTGCTTCATGTTTTTGCGCACTACGGGGTAGCCGCCGCGTTCGCTCTTACCGTCGATAATTTCGTCGTTTGCCAATACGGTTCCGAGCTCTTCGCACCAATTTACGGGCGTTTCTACGTATCTTGCAAGTCCAGCCTCGCATAACTGCTTGAATATCCACTGCGTCCATTTGTAATAGGAGGGGTCGCAGGTTGACACGGTCTGCGACCAATCGTACGAAAGACCGAGCATTTTAAGCTGATTTGTAAAATTTTCTATGTTTTTCAACGTAAAAGCTTCGGGATGATTGCCCGTCTTTATAGCGTATTGCTCGGCGGGAAGACCGAAGCTGTCAAATCCCATCGGATGTAAAACGTTGTATCCCTGCATGCGCTTCATTCTTGCAATTATATCCGTAGCCGTATAACCTTCGGGGTGACCTACGTGAAGTCCTGCTCCCGAGGGATAGGGGAACATGTCCAAAACGTAATACTTTGGCTTGGAAAAATCGTGCAAATCGGTATGGAAAGTCTTTTGCTTATCCCAAAATTCAATCCATTTTTTTTCAATCCGACTGTAATCAGTATAAGGCATAACCGTAAATTCCTTAATAAATTAATTGCTAATAATTATACATAAACGAAAGTGTTTTGGCAATTAAATTTATGTGATTTGGCAATCAAAGTCGTTGACAAACGTTAAAAATAGTACTATGATATAGGAAATTAAATAAATTTGCCGTACGGAAAGACAAGTACCGCCTATAAGTTTTACAGAGAGAACGCATTTGCTGAAAGCGTTTAAACGGATAGGGGAACGGGAAACCACTTTTATCATCTCACGGCTTAAAGAGCGGCAGCTAAATACTGCAATTAGGGTGGAACCGCGCATAGAAATTTTGCGCCCCTAAACTTAGTGTGTTACTAAGTTTAGGGGTTGTTTTTATATAGTAAAGGAGAAACATATGGAAATTATTTTAAAAAACGGCGATAAGCTCAACGTTGAAGTCGGAACGACCTGCGCAAAGGCGGCTTCGGCGATTTCGGACGGGCTGGCAAGAGCGGCTGTCGCGGCAAAAGTCAACGGTAAACTTGTTGATTTGTGTACCGTTCTTAACGACGGCGATAAGCTGGAAATAGTAACGTTAAAGGACAAGGAGGGGTTGGAGGTTTACCGCCACACTTGTTCACATGTGCTTGCTCAGGCAGTCAAGACGGTTTTTCCTACCTGCAACCTTGCAATCGGGCCTGTTATTGATAACGGTTTTTATTACGATATAGATTTTAAAACTCCTATCACGCAGGACGATTTCGTCAAGATAGAAACCGAAATGGCTAAAATTATCAAGTCAAATATAGCTATCAAACGTTTCGAACTTCCGCGCGACGAAGCCATTCAGCTTATGACCAAATATAATGAAAAGTACAAGGTGGAGTTAATTAACGACCTGCCCGAGGATTCCGTTATATCGTTCTACAAGCAGGGCTCGTTCACCGATTTGTGCCGCGGACCTCATTTGCCGTCTACGGGCAAAATCAAGGCGTTTAAGCTTGTGTCCATTGCGGGCGCGTATTGGCGCGGCGACGAGAAGAAGAAAATGCTCACGCGTATTTACGGCGTAGCGTTCGCCACAAAGGACGAGATGAAAGCGTACTTTGAAATGATGGAAGAGGCGAAGAAGCGCGACCATATCAGAATAGGCAAGGAAATGAAGCTGTTCGCTTTACTCAACGAAGGCAAGGGCTTCCCGTTCTTCCTGCCCAACGGTATGGTGCTTAAAAACACGCTCGTCGACTATTGGCGCGACCTGCACAAAAGGGAGGGCTACGTCGAAATTCAGACGCCTATCATTTTAACGCGCAATCTCTGGGAAAATTCGGGACACTGGGAGCACTATAAGGACAATATGTACACGACGAAAATAGACGGCGAGGACTGTGCGGTTAAGCCTATGAACTGTCCCGGCGGTATGCTCGTATACAAATTAGAGCCTCATAGCTATAAGGATTTACCCCTTCGCGTCGCTGAAATGGGGCTTGTCCACCGCCATGAAAAGAGCGGACAGTTGCACGGCTTGTTCCGCGTTCGTTGCTTTACGCAGGACGACGCGCACATCTTTATGCTGCCCGAGCAGATAACCGACGAGATCAAGGGCGTTGTAAGGCTCACCGACAAAATTTATAAGCAGTTCGGCTTTAAGTACAAAGTGGAGCTTTCCACCCGTCCTGAGGACAGTATGGGCAGCGCCGAGGATTGGGATCTTGCGACGTCCGCGCTTCAAAAGGCTCTTGACGAAATGAATATCGAATACGAGATTAACGAGGGCGACGGCGCGTTCTACGGACCGAAAATCGACTTCCATTTGCAGGACAGCATCGGCAGAACATGGCAGTGCGGTACAATTCAGCTCGATTTCCAGATGCCTCAGCGTTTCGACCTCGAATACGTCGGCGAAGACGGCAAAAAGCACCGCCCGATTATGATTCACCGCGCAATCTTCGGCTCGATTGAAAGATTTATAGGAATATTGATAGAGCATTTTGCGGGCAAGTTCCCGCTTTGGCTCGCTCCCAAGCAGGTTAAAATACTACCCATAACAGACAGAACAAGCGAGTACGCAGATAAGGTGTGCGCTGCGTTAAAGGAGCAAGGCATACGCGCTGAAGTCGATGCAAGAAGCGAAAAAATCGGCTATAAAATCCGTGAAGCAAAAATGGAGAAAGTGCCCTACGTTCTCGTAGTAGGCGACAAGGAAGCGGAGGAAGGCACTGTGAACGTCAACAAGCGCGGCGTAGAGGAAAAGTATTCGGCAACTCTCGACGAATTTGTCGAAACCGCAGTAAAAGAAATTGCGCAAAAGATAAATTTTTAAGTTGAAAATATTTGACAAACCGATAAACTTAGTGTAATATAAATGAGTAAGCAAAGGTTGACCCCTTTCGCCCTGCAAATTTTTTGCCGCGGCACATAATGTTAGAAACGCTATTTTTGAGTGATATTTGACATTAACGGGTTACTTTGCGTAACCCGTTTTCATTTTTAAGAGAGGTTTATGGCTATAAAAGAATTGTATCAGACAAATCAGGCAATCAGAGACAGAGAAATCAGGCTCATAGGTTCGGACGGAGCAATGATAGGTGTAATGTCGGCTCAACAGGCTCAGAGGCTTGCGGATGACGAAGGACTCGATCTCGTAAAGATTTCGCCTACTGCCAACCCGCCCGTATGCAAAATTATGGATTATTCCAAGTTTAAGTACGAGCAGGCAAAAAAAGATAAAGAAAACCGCAAAAATCAGACGGTTGTCGAGATTAAAGAGATTCGTCTTTCAATGACTATTGACGTGGGCGATATAGCGGTTAAGACTAAGCAGTGCCTTAAATTTTTGGAGGCGGGAAATAAAGTTAAGGTTTCCATAAGAATGAAGGGTAGGGAGAATTCCCGCGCGTATCAGGGTGTTAAAGTAATGCAGGATTTCTTTGACGGCTTGGAGGGCAAGGCAATTCAGGACAAAAAGCCCGCAACCGAGGGCAGAAACATCATTATGATGCTTTCACCCGTTAAAGCGTAACTTAAACAAAGTTTAAAAATACAGAAAATTTCATCGGAGGATAATAAAATGCCTAAACAGAAATCACATAGCGGATCTAAAAAGCGTTTCTGGCTTACCGCAAGCGGAAAGGTTCAAAGACCTCACAGCGGCAAGAACCACAAGGCTGAAACCAAGAACAGAAAGAGAAAGAGAAATTTGCGTCAGAATACGCTTGTTTCTACTACACAGGAATCGACTGTAAAGTCTATGATTCCCTATAAGGCTTAACGGAGGTAAGTTAAAATGCGTATTAAAAGATCGGTTAACGCTTTAAAGAAGCGCAGAAAGATTTTACGCCTTGCAAAAGGTTATTTCGGAAACAAATCCAAGAATTACAGAATAGCTCGCGAAGCTGTTATGAAGTCCTTGAACTATGCTTATATCGGCAGAAGGCTCAGAAAGCGTGATTTGCGTTCGCTTTGGATCGCGCGTATCAATGCGGCTGCAAGAATTAACGGGCTTTCCTATTCCAAGTTTATGCACGGGCTCAAAGTTGCGGGCATCAACCTCAACAGAAAGGTGCTTGCAGACCTCGCGGTAAACGACGCAAACGCTTTTGCGGCTCTTGCGGAAAAGGCAAAGGCGGCTGTTTAATCAATAAGTTAATTACGGGTAGCGAATTTTTTGCTACCCTAAACCTTTTATTAGTAGCGTATACGGAAAATGATTATTTCGTCGAAGGCTAACCCGATAATTAAAAAAATATCCTCGCTTGCAGAAAAGAAATACCGCAGGCAATACGGCGAATTTATAGTTGAAAGCGTAAAGGCGGTGGGTGAGTGCGTTGCCTCGGATATGGAAATATCGGCTATTGTCTGCACTCAGAAGCTTGCCGATAATTATGAGAACGCCATAGTTGTCACGGACGAGCTGTTTGCTCACATATCCACAGAGAAAACGCCGCAGGGCGTGTTAGCGGTTGTTAAAATGCCCGACGCCTCGGTTAAGCCGCCAAAAAGCTGTTGCCTGTTATTGGACAGGTTGCAGGATTGCGGCAACGTGGGCACGGTTATAAGGACAGCCAATGCGGCGGGGTATACCGACGTTTATCTGGTCAATTGCGCGGACGCTTTTTCTCCCAAGGCAGTTCGGGCAAGTATGGGCGGCATTTTTCACGTAAACGTTCACGAGGGCGACTACGGCGAGGTGTTTGCGGTGCTTGATGGCGTGCCGATAATCAGCGCCGATTTACACGGAGAAAACATATTCGATTTTAATGCCCCGACGAAATTTTGCCTCTGTATAGGTAACGAGGGCGGCGGGGTGAGCAATACCGTATCGGAACACGCGGATTATACTGTAAAAATTCCGATGCGCGATACTTGCGAAAGCTTGAATGCGGCAGTTTCTGCGGCGATTGCAATGTATGTATTAAAGAATTAACAGGAGAATTTTATGTCAGGACATTCCAAATGGCACAATATACAGGCAAAAAAGGGTAAGACGGACGCCGCTCGCGGCGCAATTTTCACAAAAATAGGCAGGGAGCTTGCAGTTGCGGCAAAGAGCAATCCCAATCCCGAAACAAACAGCAAGCTTGCCGACGTAATAGCGAAGGCTAAGGCGGCAAACATGCCCAACGATAATATCAAGCGTTCCATAGCTAAGGCGGCGGGCGAGCTCAGCGGCAAAGATTATAAGGAATTGACCTACGAGGGCTACGGTGTTGCCGGCTCGGCGGTAATAATTAAGACGCTTACAGATAACGTTAACAGAACGAGCGGCGATATAAGCTCTACTATGTCTAAGTGCGGCGGGCAGATGGGTAAGCCCGGTTGCGTAAGCTATCAGTTTGATAATAAGGGATTAATAGTAATTGAAAGAACGGTAAAGCTGGACGAAGATACTATGATGGAGTATTGTCTTGAAGCTAATGCGGAGGACTATTCGGTCGAAGACGACGTTTACGAAGTTTATACCACTCCTGAAAATTTCTCCGAAGTGCGCAAGTATTTTGAGGATAAGGGCGTGACGTTCTTGGAGGCTGACATCAAAATGATTCCGCAAACCTATATAACTCTTCCCGAAGATAAGCTTGCGACGTTCAAGAAGATGCTTGACAAGCTGGACGAGCTCGACGACGTTCAGAACGTTTACCACAACGTTGAAATGCCCGAAGAGGATGAAGAAGACTAACTCAATTATTAACGCGCCGCCGAAATTTTCGGCGGCGCATTATTTTTTATCTGTATTAAGTGAATAATAGGTTGAAAACTGCTCAATATAATGTTACAAGCGGAAACGCTTTAAAATATAGCCGGTGAGGATCAGGCGTTTCCGTTTATTCGGTTATGCTCAATTTAATCGGCAAGGGGGATATTCTTACGTTTAAGAATATCCCTCTTATGAATTTTTGCAATAAAAAAGTAATAAAATAATGTATGCGTAAAAAGAGATGCATATTTCTGACCCTGATTATTGTCGCTTTGACAATAGCCGTGCCGATAATGGCGGTAATGAGGAATAAAAAATCTGCTGTCGCGGAGATAGAAATGCAGCATATAATAATATGGCAGATAGACGGCTTCGAGGGCGGTAGGGGCTCGCGCGCGCAATACCTGCAAAATATGGCGCAGAAGTGCTTTGGCGACGAAAAAATTTATGTGAGCGTGACTACCTTGACCGCCGACGCGGCTAGGGAAAACCTGTCGCGAGGAGAAACTCCCGATTTGCTGTCCTATCCGGCGGGATTCTACGGCGCGGAAAAATATATAAACAGTCGGGCTTTTTTCTATAAAACATGGTGCAGGGGCGGCTATTGCCTGCTGACGCTTGAAGCAAACTGTGATTTCAGCGACGTCAAGGCTGAGAATACTGTCGTTAACAGAGGTAAGGACAATTTATCTGCGGTAAATGCGGCGTTGTGCGGAGTTTACGGAGCGGCTGTTGAAGAGCCGACTAACGCGTATTTAAAACTGATAGGCGGCAAATACAAGTATCTGTTGGGTACACAAAGGGATGTTTTTAGATTAAAGGCGAGGAGCGTCGGGTTTGCAGTTAAGCCGCTTACTCAATTTAACGACCTGTTTCAGAACATATCGGTTATAACTAGCGATAGTAAAAAGTATGAAAGTTGCACAAGATATATTAATTATTTGCTGAGTAGCGGCGACGCCGGCAGCTTAGGTCTGATGGATGGCGGCGGAAAATTGTGCGCGGAGGAATTGAACGTATTTCAGGGATTGGCGTTTGATTTTGTGATTAACGGTCTCTGCGGCAAAGACTATTTGACAAATTTAAATGAAGCGGCAAAAATAGGCGACATAAATAAAATAAAATCGTTATTAAAGTGATTGATTAAAATTGCAAAAAATGCTATTATATAAGAGCGGTATAAACAGCGGTGTGCTCTGCGCGGAAATGGACAGAGTAAGCGCGTTTACATTTTCTAAATTTACTACATACGGACTAGGCGGCGGAGCTCGGGAAGCGTTTTTTCCTAAGACAGTGCGGGAGGCGAAGAATGTTTACCGTATTCTGTCGGAGCAGGGCAAGAGTATTGAGATTATAGGAAACGGCTCGAACATTCTTGCCTCGGATAAAGGTTTTGACGGCGCGGTAATTTCAACAAGAATTATGAGTGGAATTGTTCGCCTTTCCGATAACCGTTTGCTCTGTCTTGCCGGTACGAAGATATCCTGTCTTTTGAAATACTGCAAGGATAGGGGGCTTGGCGGGCTTGAATATCTTTACGGAATACCTGCGACAGTAGGCGGCGCGGCGTTTATGAATGCCGGTGTTAGCGGTAAAGCTATTTCCGATAACATAGTTAACGTACATATCTACGACGGTCACAGCAAGGTTTTAGACAATAAAAGCTGCAATTTTGGGTATAGGCGAAGTACTATGCGTGACATAAAAGCCTTAATTTTGTCAATAATACTTAAAACTTGCCCGTGTGACGTTAAGGATATTAATGAGAAGTTGAGTTATTATAATAATCGCCGTTGCGGCTTGCCCAAGGGAAAAAGCTGCGGTTGCGTATTTAAAAACCCGAGCAATGATTCTGCCGGTCGGCTTATCGAGGCGGCGGGTTTAAAGGGTATGAGTTTAGGCGGCGCATACGTCAGTTGCGAGCACGCTAATTTTATAATTAACGGCGGCTCGTCTGCGCAGGACGTTAAAGACCTGATTGCTTACGTTAAAGCTCGCGTAATGGAAAAATTCGGTGTTTTACTCGAAGAGGAAGTCGTATACATAGGAGATTTCAATGATTTTAACGGCTGATTATCATACACATACGCCCTATTCGCACGGCAAAAATACCGTCTTGGAGAACGCAAAT
Organism: uncultured Christensenella sp.; assembly: GCA_910579295.1. GTDB lineage: Bacteria > Bacillota > Clostridia > Christensenellales > Borkfalkiaceae > Coproplasma. The sequence continues at coordinate 16,835 of CAJTTC010000014.1, forward strand.
GCGGCTAAAAGGCTCGGACTTAAAGAAATTGCCATTACCGATCACGGCTTCAATCATTTACTTTTTGGGTTAAAGCGCAAGCGGCTTGACGATTTGCGGCACGAAATTGACGAGGCTGAACGTCTGACGGGCGTTAAGGTTTTAATGGGAATGGAGAGCAATCTCATATCGCTTGACGGCGACACCGATATGAAAGTCAACGATTTGGACAAGTTCGATATTTTTCTTTTCGGTATTCACGAAGTATTGAAATATAAGACCTTTAATGACTTCTATAATATAATGTTATGCAATTATACTGCGTATAAGTTGGGTAAAAAACCCTCGCAGAAGGTTATCGACAATACGACGCGCGCCTATATTAATGCAGTGAAGAACAATCCCGTAGACATTCTTACGCATATCAATTATAAGTGCTGTTGCAATTTAGTTGAGGTTGCAAAGGCTTGCGCCGACTACGGAACTTATATAGAAATCAATACGAAGAAGCGCCACGTTTCACCCGAAGAGGTTGATATGATGGCGCAGACGGGAGTGCGCTTCGTTATAGATTCCGACGCGCATTCCGCAGACAGGGTTGGCGACGTTAAGATCGCGGAGGAGCTGTTAAAGGACTGCAATCTGCCGCTCGATCGAATTGACAATATTGACGGCAGACTGCCGAAATTCCGCTTTGCCGAGTACAAGAAGGCGCATTTATAAATTATGAGTACCTTTACCGAAGAAATTAAAAGTGAAATAATTAAGACGCCGATTGAAAGCGATTGCTGTCGTATTGCTTTTCTGTCTGCTTTTATCCGCACTTGCGGAAGTATTCTGTGCGTAGACGGCAATTACGGATTTGAAATTGTTACGGAAAACGAAAAAACTGCCGAGTACGTTACCGATATGGTTGAAACGGTGTTCGGCATACCTATGACGGTTTCGGACGCGCGGCTTGATGCAATGAGCGGCAGGGACAAGCTAAAATTTGTCTGTGTTAACGAAAATTCGTGCGCAGCACTCGAAAAAATGGGCTTTGTAGAGCGGCATTGCGACGGGCTTTCGCTTATTTTTGGTATTAAGGACGAGTTTTTTAATAACGACTGTTGCAGAATGGCTTACATTAAAGGCGCGTTTCTCGGCGGAGGTAGCTGTACCTTACCCGAGGAGCAGACGTACAGCCGCACGGGATATCATTTCGAGGTTGTGTTCTCCAACAGAATTACTGCGGGCGACTATTGTGAATTGCTCTGCGATTTCGAAGTGCTCGCAAAGCTCGTAACAAGAAAGGACAGCGCGGTTGTGTATATTAAGAGTAAAGAAGTCATTTCGGACTTGCTCAATATTATGCAGACCGAGGCTTGCCTTAAAAAGCTGAATAAGATTTCCGAAAAGAAGGACAAAAGCAACAATGAAAACCGTGTGAGCAACTGCTCGGTTTCAAATATTGACAAGGCGGTTACGGCTTCGGTTGCGCAGATTAAGTCGATAGAGATAATTGCGCAAACCATAGGCTTAAAGAGCTTGAAGAAAAACCTTTTCGAGGTCGCCGAGGCGCGGCTTGCCGATAAAAACGCGTCAATGCAGGAGCTCGCCGACCGTCTTAATATATCCAAGAGCTGTATAAATCACAGAATGAGAAAAATAGCCGATATGGCGGCGCAATTATCTTAATTTACTGAAAGGAAAAAACGATGACTGAATTTGTTCATTTGCACCTTCATACAGAATATTCTTTGCTTGACGGCGCATGTAAAATAGACAATTTAATTGATTATTGCAAGAAAAACGGTATCGACACGGTATGTATGACCGACCACGGAAATATGTACGGCACGCTACATTTTGCCGAAAAAGCGGCGGTTGCAGGCTTAAAATATATAATCGGTTGCGAGTTTTATATGACAAAGGATATGCATGATAAGACGGGCAACACAGCCGAACACCTCATTTTATTGGCGAAAAACAAGGCAGGTTATAAAAATCTTGTTCAACTCGATTCAATGGCTTTCGTCGACGGATTTTACTATAAGCCGAAGATAGATTATAAGGTGTTACAGGAACATTCCGAGGGCGTCATCTGCCTTTCAGCCTGTCTTGCAGGTGGCATTCCCCGTCGTCTGCTTGCGGGTGATTACGAGGCGGCTAAGGCAATGGCTCTCGATTTGAAGGAGACGTTCGGCGAGGATTTCTATATCGAGATACAAGATCACGGCATCGAAGAGGAGCGCCGCGTGTTGCCACTGTTGGTTAAGCTCGCTAACGATATCGGCGTTGAGCTTGTTGCCACAAACGACGTGCATTACATAACTAAGGAAGACGCGGCGATGCAGGACGTATTGCTGTGCATTCAGACGAAAAAGACGCTTGACGACCCCAAGCGAATGAAATTCGATTCCCAGGAGTTCTATTTTAAGACGGCGGAGGAAATGAAGGCGCTTTTTCCGTCGCTACCGCAGGCAATCGCCAATACGCGAGTAATTGCCGACAAGGTGAGCGAGCCCGTGTTCAATCTGGACAAAAAGGGCTATCCCATAAGAGATATGACGTTAATTCCCGGTTACGAGCCGCCCGACGGGTCTACGCCCGAGGAATACTTGCGGCATCTGACGGACGAGGGGCTTGTGCGGCGTTACGGCACAGTTACTCAGAGAGAGTTGGACAGAGCTGAGTACGAGTTGGGTATAATATGCCGTATGGGGTACGCCGAGTACTATTTAATCGTGTGGGACTTCATAAATTGGTCGAAGGAAAACGGTATACCCGTAGGTCCCGGCAGAGGGTCGGGCGTAAGCTCTATCGTTGCGTATTCGATAGGTATAACCGACGTTGAGCCGTTACAGTACGATTTGCTGTTTGAGCGTTTCTTAAATCCCGACCGTGTTTCTATGCCCGACTTCGATATAGACTTCTGCACGGACAGGCGTGAGGAGACTATCGAGTACGTAAGGCGCAAGTATCACCCCGAAAACGTTTGCCAGATTGTAACATTTGGTACAATGGCAGCGAAGAACGCCATAAAGGACGTGGGCAGAGTAATGCGCGTGCCCTATTCCGAAACGGACAAGCTGACCAAAATAATGGACGGCAAGACGACTATAAGCGACTTGTTGGGACGCAGGATAAAGGCTGCCGAGGATAAAATGAACGCAGAAACCGACCCCGATAAGAGAGCGGAGTTGGAGGGCAAGCTAAGCGAGCTCAAAATTGCCAAGAACAGCGAATTTTGTCAATATTATGAGGAAGACCGGACGTTGCACAGAGTTATTGATATGGCTCTTCAGCTCGAGGGAATGCCGAGACAGACGGGTATGCACGCGGCTGGCGTTGTAATTTGCCGAAAGAAGATTGCCGACAACGTGCCTCTGTCGAGAAACGGCGACGATATCACTACGCAGTTTGTAGCAAAGGAAATCGAGGCGTTGGGAATGTTGAAAATGGACTTCCTTGCGCTTGTAACTCTCACCGATATAAAGAAATGCCTCGATTACATTAAGGAAGACGCAGGCGTTGACGTCGATTTCAATAAAATAGGATATTGTGACGGGGGCGCGTATTCGCTGATATCCGAGGGCGATACGGACGGAGTGTTTCAGCTCGAAGCCGGCGGTATGAAACGGTTTATGAAACAGCTCAAGCCCGACTGTCTTGAAGACCTTATAGCGGGAGTATCGCTATACCGTCCGGGTCCTATGCGCTTCATCGACGACTTCTGCAAACGTAAGCACGGCGAAGAGCCGATTGTATATGACTGCCCCGAGGAGGAAAAGATACTCAAAGTCACTTACGGTATTCCCGTTTATCAGGAGCAGGTCATGCAGATTTTCCAAAACCTTGCGGGCTTCTCGCTGGGCGAAGCTGACCTTGTACGCCGCGCGATGGGTAAAAAGGACAAGAAAACGCTGATGGCGCAGAAAGAGAAATTCATAAACGGCGGCATAAGCGATACAAACGGTTCGAAAATCGACGGTTGCGTTGCGAACGGAATCGAAGCCAAAATAGCCGAAAAGATATTCGCCGATATGGAGGGCTTTGCTTCCTATGCTTTCAACAAATCGCATGCGGCGGCATATGCGACGCTGGCATATCAGACGGCTTGGCTGAAAAAGTATTACTGTAAAGAATTTATTTGCGCGTTGCTCAACAACCGTCTTAACAAAATCGACGAGATAACAAAATATATTATATATTTGAAAGAGAAGGGAATGAAGGTACTTCCGCCCGATATCAACAGGTCGAAAACGGCTTTCTCCGTTGAGGGCGACGGCATTCTCTTCGGACTGTCTGCGTTAAAGGGCTCGGGGCAAGCGGCGATTGACGACGTAATTAAGGAGAGGACGGCGCACGGGCTATTTAAGGACTTCCCCGACTTTTTGATGCGTTGTGCGGGCGTTGTGAACAAGCGCATAATCGAAGGCTTAATTCTTGCGGGCGCTTTTGATGCAATGGGCGTTCCCCGTTCTCAGCTCTATGCGGTTTATGACGAGCTGTACACGCGCGCCTCGGCAATAAACAAGCAAAGGAACAGCGCACAGCTTAGTCTTTTCGGGGAAATAATTGCGGACGACAGGCTGGACGTAAACTATCCGAACATACCCGAGTTTGACTTAATGGATAAGCTGTCCAAGGAAAAACTTGTCTTGGGCGTTTACGTCAGCGGACACCCCTTTGAAAGATATATGTCCGCCTTTACGGACTGCAGCTTCAATTGCTCGGACCTCACCGACTATGTCGAGGACGAGGACGGAAACCGCACTTACAACAAGATATCGGACGGCGCTTCGGTTACGATGGGCGGCATTATCTCGAATATCAGGCGCACGACGACGAGAAGCAGCGGCGCGTTTATGGCGTTCGTTACCGTTGAAGATATTTACGGGACGATAGAGTGCGTCGCGTTCCCCTCGATTTATGAGAGAATAAAAGCCGTCCTTGCCGCAGACAAAATTGTGAGGTTGCGCGGTAAGCTCGATTTGTCCAAGGAGGACGAGCCGAGTATAATTCTGGACGGAATGACGGAATTTGACCCCACGGGCTTCGACAAAAAATCCGCCAATACCCATCGCGCGGTAAAGCGGCAAGCCACTCTTTGGCTGAACGCGACGGAGCTATCCGACGACGACTTCAACGATATGGTTTCTATGCTGTCTAACTACGAGGGCGAAACGGCGTGCGCCATAGTCAGGGGGAAGCAAAAATTCAGGCTTTCGCACGGAATAAACTATTGCAGAGGACTTCTTGCCGAGCTTTGTTCTTATATTTTGGAACAAGACATAAAATATGTAGAATAAAGTTAGTGAAAAAAGGTTGAAATTAAAAATATAATCTGTTATAATGATTAAGTGAATGGATGAAGTAATTACGCCGAGCGCTTAATTTTAGGGGGGCAGACGGGCATACCGTCGCGGTTGGCGGAAAATTTCGGAGGAATTTCATGAAAAGAATAGGTTTGCTTACGAGCGGCGGCGATGCCCCTGGAATGAATGCGTGCATAAGGGCTGTCGTAAGAACGGCGCTTTACTACGGTATGGAAGTGTACGGAATTAAGCGCGGCTATCAGGGACTTATCGACGACGATATGATTCCTATGGAGATGCGTTCGGTTTCCGACATCGTTCAGCGCGGCGGCACAAAGCTCAGGACGGCAAGATGCCTTGAAATGCTCACGAAAGAGGGGCAGAAGCGGGCTGTCAAGACCTTGGAGGCAAGGAATATAGACGGGCTTGTAGTAATCGGCGGCGACGGTTCGTTCAGAGGCGCTAAATGCCTTTCGGAGGAATACGGTATTCCCACGATAGGTATTCCCGGTACTATTGATAACGACCTCGAATATACTGATTATACTCTAGGCTTTGATACGGCGGTCAACACCTGTATTGACGTAATAAATAAATTGCGCGATACTATGACCTCGCACGAAAGAATTTCCGTAGTCGAAGTTATGGGCAGACGTTGCGGTGATATCGCGTTGTTTGCGGGAATTGCAAGCGGCGCGGAAATTATCGTCGTTCCCGAAGTTGTATTCGATTTGGACGATATCGTAATGCGGATAAACCGTTCAAGAGCAAACGGCAAACACTCCAATATTGTCGTTGTCGCAGAGGGCGTTTGCACGGCTGACGAATTTGCTAAGCAATTGCAGGCGGTTACTACCTATTCGGTTCGTCCTACAACGATAGGACATATTCAGCGCGGCGGCTCTCCTACAATGGCGGACAGAATGCTCGCGGCGCAGTTCGGCAACAAGGCGGTACGTCTTTTAAAGGACGGCATAGGCAACAGAGTTGTCGGAATACACAAGAATGAAATAATAGATATGGATATAATCGAAGCCGTAAGTATGAAAAAGAAATTTAATTACGAGCTTTATGAAACGCTTCAGATGATATCTATGTAAGAAAAAATTAAACCGCTTGACCAAAGAGCGGTTTTTTTATGGAATAAATATAAGATTGAGTTGAAGAGATGATTTTGTGTGTAAGTTTAAGTCCCTGTCTCGAAACTAATTTCGAGGTTGATTCCCTTGCCGTCGGCAGAATGCACAGGGTAATAAGCCGAAGAACATTTTTTACGGGTAAAGCTTTAAACGTCGCTACGGGTATTTCCCGATTGGGCGCGAACGTGCTGGCAAGCGGTTTTATGTACGAGGACAACGGCAGTCAATTTGAGCAGGAGCTTCACAAGGAAGGCGTTACATATAAATTTATATGGAACAGGGGACGGGTTAAAGAGGTCTACAAGTTTGTCGACAGGCGTTCGATGCTTACCGAGGTGGTAGACGAAGCTACACCGATTGACGGGGACAACGCAAAAGCTCTGTTAGATATGATCGCGGGATTATCCGCAAGCTGTCAGGCGGTAGTGCTTACTGGCGATATAGCCGAGGGTTTGCCCGAAGATTATATGAAAGAGGTGCTTGCCGCCGTTCCTCCAAACGTCTTTAAAGTAGTTGACACCGAGGGTGTAAGGCTGTCTAAGCTGTTGGAGTGCGGCGTAGACCTTGTAAAGCCCAACCTTGACGAGCTTAAACGTGCGACTGATATGAAGATAACGGACAAGGACAGTATGATTAAGGCTTGCGAAACGCTCATTGAACGCGGCGCTAAGAGAGTACTGCTTTCGCTTGGCAAACAGGGGGCGGTTATCTGCGACGGACAAAGAAATCTTTACTGCACATCGCTGAACGTGGCAATGAACACTACGGCGGGAGCGGGCGACGCAATGGTAGCCGCGGCTTCAAAGGCGCTGTGCGAGGGGGCGGAGCTGTCGGATATTCTCAAATGCGGCGTTGCCGCGGGAACGGCTTCCGTAACTCTTCCCGACAGCATATCTTTTCTGCGTGAAAAGTATGAAGAAATTTTGCATATGGTAACTGTAAAAGAAATTTAACGATTACTCTTGATTTTTACGGAAAACTATAATATAATTGATTAAAATATCAGGCGGTGTGTTATGTGGAACGAAGACAGACCTTTGGAATTGCTTAGCGGTATGCCCCGCGTATTGACAGCGGAGAACCTTGCGGAACTTCAACAGGTTATTGATAACGATAAATTTGTTAACGGTAAGGGGCTCAGAGAAGAGCTGTGCGGAAAGTATGCGCCTTTTTGCAGGCATTGCGATAAAAGCGTAGATTATCCATGCGCCGTTGCTTACGTGCGAATGAAAATCAAAGAGGGGATAGAAATATCTATGCAGGATATTCCCTCTGAAGCGCCCGCCGTTTCGGACGAGGGTGCGCCCGCTAAAAAAATCCGTATAGCTATTGCGCGTAACAGGTCTTAATATTTCAATAATAATATAATTTCCCGCGGAATACGCCGCGGGATTTTTTAAATAAATAATACCCAACCTGAATAGGAAGGGTATAAATGGAGCTGCTAACCGGATTTGAACCGGTGACCTCGTCCTTACCAAGGACGTGCTCTACCTGCTGAGCCATAGCAGCAATTCAACATATTTAACTTACTTGAATATTATATTTTAAATATTGCTTGTTGTCAATTCATTTTCGAGCAATATTATAAAATTTTAGGTTTTAACAATGTACGAGAATAATATAGAAAAAATAGCCGTGCGCGTATCGGTAATTACGATAATATTCAACGCTCTGCTTACGGTGTTTAAATTTGTCGCGGGATTTTTGGGGCATTCGCTTGCAATGGTATCCGACGCCATTCATTCTGCTTCGGACGTTATGTCAACCGTCATAGTTATAATAGGTATTAAGGTTTCGGCAAAGGCGGCGGATAAGGACCATGAATTCGGACACGAAAGATACGAATGTGTTGCGGCAATTCTGCTTGCAGTGCTGTTGTTTGCTACGGGGTGCGGTATCGGTTACAGCGGCGTCACGGCAATAATCGACGGCTCTTATAAAACTGCGCAATTACCGGATTATCTCGCAATGTCGGCGGCAATCGTGTCGATAGTTGTCAAGGAAGCAATGTTTTGGTATACCTACGTTGCGGCAAAGCGCACAAATTCAGGAGCATTAAAGGCAGACGCATGGCATCACCGTTCCGACGCGCTTTCGTCCGTGGGCAGTCTTGTCGGTATAGTCGGCGCTATGTGCGGCGTGCCCATTTTGGACAGTATCGCGGCAATTGTAATTTGCTTGCTGATTTTGAAGGCAGCAATAGATATCTTTATCGACGCCATAAACAAAATGACCGATAAGGCGTGCGACCCGAAAACCGAAGGGGAGATTTGCTCCTTTATTTGTTCGTGCGATGGCGTGAGGCGCGTTGACAGCCTGATGACGAGGCTTTTCGGAAACAGAATATACGTTGTAGTTGAAATTGCCTGCGACAAAGATTTGCTGCTTAGCGAGGCTCACGGCATTGCCGAGAACGTGCACAACGGTGTGGAAAAAGAGTTTCCGCTGGTTAAACACGTTACGGTGCACGTCAATCCGTACGACAGTAGCGACAGGCAGGCAGAAGCAACTGAAGATAATGATAAAAAGGAAACGGAAGATATAAGCGATTAAAAATGCGGGCATTTGCCCGCATTAAGTTCATTTTTTATTCGGTTTTTTATCTGTGATTTGCGGCGTGCCCGAAGTCAAGGCCTTAACGTCTTGAGCCAACGCTAAATATTTCTGCGCTTCGATTTTATTTGCGCGTTGCTTTTTAAGTATGGGCATTTGTTTAAAAAAACGCGACCTTTCATACTGCATAGCTTCGGGCGACATTTCCGCCAGCTCTACAAGAGTCGAAGCGTTCACGACGAATAACTTCAATTCCTCGCTCAAACTGCCGTATATCTCGTCGATTTTTCGGTTTGCCCAATCAAAATGCTGCGGATAGGAAAGGTAGCGGGAAACGTCATAGGCTCTTCCGAGCACGGAGTTCAATTCCGCCCAAAGCTCCTCGTCTGTACTTTTATCGGGTGAAAGAAGGCTTTCCGTTTCCTCGACGATATTAGCTAATCTCGGGGCAAACTCGTTTTTCTTTATTAAGTTTGTTAATGCGCGAAAAATAACCTCGCTTGGGTAATCTTTAAGACTTTCGTACCAAAAATCGCGCAACGTAAGCGTTTGTTCGGCGTTATAACCCGAATATGCGTTATCATAATTTATACGCAACAATTCGATTATTTTAAGCACGTCGTTGTGTGTCAATTGCATAATTTTAATCCTCGTCAGGGTTGTATAACGATTTTAATATATCGTAGTCGCGTTGCCGTTGAGCGGCTTTTGCCGTTTGTTTAAAGCTTTGTCCGTTTTCGGGGATTTGCTCAACGGTATAAACGCCGCCGTTCTTCCACGTCGATAGCAGGTAGTTAACCGCCGCCATAGGGTTGTTTTTACCCGCGGAGAGCTCCGCCGCTTTAATTATCATAGCCTCGTTAAATCCCCAATCACGCCAGCGTGTAAGCGCCTGTCTGTCGTACGGAATGATTTTTCTTGTCAATCCGCAGGCGGTATGTATTGTCTTAATAAATTTATCGTCCTCGGCGAGCTGGTTAAGCAGATGAGTTACGCTCTCGTCATCGACAAATGCGCCGCCGTACAGAGTGCCTACAAAATCGTTCGTTGCGTCAAAGGAATTTCTTCCGCTGAGAAAACAATACTTTGCAATATTTATTATCGCCTCAGTGCTAAATCCGTATCCGCACCAAACGCTTACGTAATTTTCAACGTAAGGAGTAGCGTCCGATACGTATACGCCGAGAGTCTTCGCGACGCCGACAGCCGTTTCGTAAAGGGAAGTCCTTGTCTTTCGATAGTCCTCGATTTCTTTTATATCGTATTTGCTGTTTCTGTTCAGCTCCTGCATAACGCCGTCAAGCTTTTCAAACGACTTGACTTTGAAGGTTTTGGCGGCGCAGACGATAGCATCCTCGGTAAACCCCATTGACAGCCACCCGTTGAGCGTTTCGCCGTCCTCGACCTCGGGCTGTCTTTTTACCGAGCAGGCGGCAAAAACCTTGATGAGCGTGGAGGTGGCGGCGGTATACGATGAGAGTCTTTCTTCAACCTGTGCCGCCGTAGTAATACCGTCCGCATAGAAGTTTTTGGCTACTTTTTTTATGTATGCTCCGTTAATTTTATCGCCTTTAAGCCCAACACAGTAATTGACAATCATTACGATTGCGTTGCGCTCGAAGCCGTAGTCTTCAAGCAAAATGAGATATTCGCGGTATTCGTTCTGACTTATCATTCTGCCCGACAGAATTGCCTGCAACTCGTCGTAAAGACCGTCGTATTTCTCGGGGTGAAGCTTTTTGGGCTTGCCGTAAAAATTTTCGCAGTCGAGAATTTTTATTTCGAACGGAATTTTGGAGGTTACGGCTACAAGCTCTAATTCGTCAAGATACTCGAAGCGCTCCTTTACGTCGTCTTCGGTAAGTTGAAGCTTTTTAGCCAAATCTTCAAGTGTATAAGCCGTCTGACCGTTTTGGTAGAGGTACAGAGCATAGAGGTATACCTTGACGGCGACGGGGTCTAACTCCGCCAAATACCGCGTTATAAATTTGTTTTCGACGCTCGTAACCGATTTTCTTGTCAGTTCTTCCGCTACCGAAATAAAAGCCATTTCAAAACTCCCGCTTAACGCTTGATTTATCCGACAAAAAGGAATATAATGTTATCCGTAGGTTTTAATTTAACCTGTGAAAATAATCGCCTTTTGTAAAGATGTGTCTAATATTATAACCGACAGATTAAAAAAATGCAATTGATTTCAATACTTTAAACGTTACGTAAGCAAGGCGCTCTATATTTCATATTATATAAATTATATCGCATAGTTTTTGCGTGGAACTGAGGTGAGGGTTGTGGCAAAAATTTTAACGCCTGTATCTCTATGGAAAAATTTTAACGATAAACTCGAAGTAATGCCCGTTACGCTTGGCGAGAAAGTTGACGGCGGGGTTAAATTCGAGTACCTTAATTTCTCCGGCAGGGATACGGGAATGGGCAGAGTTACCGTTTACGGTGTGCTCGCGACAAGAGAAGTAAATCCTGCACATGAATGTGTTCTCATTTTGCGCGACAGTCTTGACGACGTTGACGAGGAGTTGCTTGCTCACTTTGTTCAGCACGGTTACAGCGTTCTGTGCGTTGATTACGGCGGTGAGCGCGACGGCGTGGAGCGTTACACTCAATATCCCGGCAACGTGCGGTATGCAAACGCCGTTTGGGCGGGGCGTTATAAGGACCATGCGGACATAAGCGCCGACCATACCTGTTGGTACGAATGGGTAGCGGTGGGTATCTATGCGCGCAAATTTTTAAGCGAAAGGTTTGATACTCAAAATATCGGCGTTGTGGGCATACGCGACGGCGGCGAAATTGTGTGGAAGCTTGCATATGCGGCTCAATTTTCCTGCGCGGCTGTGATAGGCGCGTGCGGTTGGAGAGCTTATAAGGGCTACGGCAAGTTCAGCGACAAAGAGCCGGAGTTTGACGACGAAAGATACAGGTTTGTAGCAGGAATAGACTCTCAGGCTTATGCTCCCTATGTAAGATGCCCCATACTTATGCTTTGCACGACAAACGACCCCTCTTATGACTGCGACAGGGCGTACGACACATTCTCGCGTATCAATCCCGAATTTACAAGGCAAAGCTGTATAGCGTATTCGATTAATTGCAGTAACCGTGTTGACGCACGCTCAACCAACGACTTGTTTATGTTTTTGGACAGCTTCGTTAAGGGCAGACACGTGTTCATACCAAAGCCCGTCGAGGTCGACGTGTTTTCTGACGAAAATAACGATCTTGTAGCGCGGGTTTTATGCGACAGTTTGGGTATAATAGAAAAGTGCGGAGTCTATTTTGCCGAGGACAGCTACGATTCGGCTACGCGCGCATGGACTGCGGCAACTCTCAAAAGAACTATAAACCCGATAGAAAGCGAATTTTATCTCAATCTATATGAAAAAACCTCGGCGATTTTCGTGCTGTGCTACGCCGTCTATTCTAACGGATTTACGGTTTGGTCAAAGTTGAAAATCAAGAAGGTAAGCGGTAATTTCCGTAACGGTAGCGCAAAATCAAGCATAATCTATACAAGTAAGTTCGGCACGGAATGTTTTTCGATTGCCGATTGTACGGACTACGATGTGGGCGGTATTTTACTGACTGATAACGACGTTTTGCCGCGCATTGTAACAATCGAGGGGTTAATGGGAATATATTCAAAGTGCGGGCTTATGACAAACAGAATTAAAAGTCCGCAGTACGCTCCCGATAAGGACAGTATATTGAAGCTTGACGTTTGCTCGGAGGAGGATATCACCCTGGAAGTCAGCTTGCGCAATACTGTCGACGGCAATTTTTACTCGGTTAAGCTCTACATTCTGGGCGGAGTGTGGCAAAGTCAGGCGTTAAAGCCTAAGGTATTTAAAAATCAGAACGGCGTTTCGCTGACAAGTTTTGCCGATTGCGAGGCTCTTTCGGTAATCGGCAGTGGGAAATTTGCCTTGAATAATTTAATCTGGCTGTAATAAATGCGAAAAAATTTAGTTTATAGTAAGGATAAAGCGGAGTCGGCGTTGTCGTTTCTCGCGTGCGTGTTAATGGGCTTGCTTCTCGTGATTGCCGTTGCGCGTTTGGCGTTTTCACTCTGTTATATAAAAGTTTACGTCGTCGGCTCGTCGATGTCGAATACGTTGAGCGGCGCACCTGCCCGTGATTCGGAAGGCGGCGAGTACGTCTACGCTTTCAAGAGCGATACTCCGAGGCGCGGCGATATCGTCATTGTCGAAACGGAGAAAAAAACGCTCATTAAAAGAGTGGTTGCTCTTGGCGGCGATACGGTTGAGTTGAAGGAAGGCGTGCTCTATCTCAACGGGAAGATTAAGGACGAACCATACGTCAGTGCAGAAAATAATACGCCGTCAAGGAACAATTTTGCGCAGATAAAAGTGCCCGATGGCTGTATGTTCTGTCTTGGCGATAACCGCGACGTGAGTATCGACAGCCGTTCCGAAGAATACGGCTGTATGCCTGTTGAATGGACTGCGGGCATCGTAGCCGATTGGTCTATGTCATGCAAGGGCGCGATTACGGCGTTCAACACATTTTTTGATTTTACTCTGCCTAATGCTTTCGGGCGATAATAAATTTTTACGGAGAAGTATATGCGAGCTGTTGTAACAGTTGTAGGAAAAGACAAAACAGGTATAATTTCTAAGGTGAGCACGTTTCTTGCCGATAAGTCGGTCAATATTCTCGATATCAGTCAGACTATACTCGAAGAATATTTTGCAATGATTATGCTTGTCGATTTAACTAACGCCAAATTGAAGCTTGCCGACCTTGCGGAGGAATGCAGGGTAATGGGCGAAAAGATAGGAATGTCGGTGCACGTTCAGCATGAAGACATTTTTAACGCTATGCACAGCGTCTGAGGTGTGCGATGTTCAATTATAAACAGGTACTTGAAACTATAGAAATGGTTGAGCGCGAACACCTCGATATCAGGACGGTAACAATGGGTGTTTCGCTTCTTCCGTGCATAAGAGCAACGGGCGAAGAGACGGCTCGGGCGGTTTACGATCTGGTATGCAAAAAGGCGCAGAATATCGTCAAGGTTACGGAAGAGCTGTCTCGGGAGTACGGAATTCCCATCGTCAATAAGCGCGTTTCCGTTACGCCCGTCAGCATAATATGCGCGCCGTTTGCCGACAAAGCTCCGCTTATAGGAAGAGCTTTGGACAGAGCGGCTAAGACTTTGGGTATAGATTTTCTCGGCGGTTATTCCGCGCTTGTGCATAAGGGCACTGCCGACTACGAGGAAACGTTTTTAAAGAGCATTCCCGAGGTGCTTGCGTCAACGGATATGCTTTGTTCGTCCGTAAACGTCGGCTCCTCCAAGTCTGGCATAAATATGGACGCCGTCAGGCTTATGGGACAGGTGGTTAAGGATACGGCGGCGGCTACTTCCGACAGGGACGGCTTCGGCTGCGCCAAGCTTGTCGTTTTCTGTAACGCGGTAGAGGACAACCCCTTTATGGCGGGTGCGTTTCACGGCATAGGTGAAAGCGATACCGTAATAAACGTGGGAGTATCAGGTCCCGGCGTAGTACAGCACGCAATAGAGGCTGTTCCCGACGCTGACATTGCCGAGCTTGCGGAAACGATTAAGTGCACGGCGTTTAAGATTACGAGAGCAGGACAGTTGATTGCGAGAGAAGCGGCTAAACGGCTCAATGCAAGGTTCGGCATAGTCGATTTGTCGCTTGCACCTACGCCTGCGCGCGGCGATTCTGTTGCACAGATTTTGGAGGCTATGGGGCTTGAAAGCGTTGGTACGCACGGCACGACGGCGTGTCTTGCAATGCTCAACGACGCGGTGAAGAAGGGCGGCGTTATGGCGAGCTCGAGGGTCGGCGGACTTTCCGGCGCGTTTATACCCGTCTCGGAAGATATAGGTATGATAGAGGCTGCCGAGCGCGGCGACATAAATCTGGACAAGCTTGAAGCGATGACTGCGGTATGTTCGGTGGGGTTGGATATGATAGCTATCCCCGGTGATACGCCCGCTTCAACTATAAGCGCTATTATAGCGGACGAGGCGGCGATAGGAATGATAAATAACAAAACGACTGCAGTAAGAGTTATTCCCGTGCCGAATAAAGGCGTCGGCGAAGAGGTCAATTTCGGCGGCTTGCTCGGGCGCGCTCCTATAATGCCCGTACACGGCAAATCAAGCGAAAAATTTATTTCGCGCGGAGGACTGATTCCCGCTCCTATTCATTCTAATAAAAATTAAAAGGGGAAATTATATGCAAAGAAAAGACGTTAAGACGGAACACAAGTGGAACATTGAAGAAATTTATGCAAACGACGGGCTTTGGGAGAAAGCGGCGGACTATCTCACGGCTAAAATAGATTTCGGACGGTATGCGGGTAAGCTTGGCGACAAAAAGACGCTGTTGCAGTACCTTAAAGCAACCGAAGAGTTTGAAATCGGGTTCGAGCGTTTAGTCGCTTACGCCACTTTGAAGCGCGACGAGGACACGAGAGTGGCAAAATATAATTCGTATAGCGGCAAAATCGATATGATGTATTCACGCTATTGTTCGGAAACCGCGTTTTTTGAGCCTGAAATGGCTACGCTTGACGAGAGCTATTTAAACGAATTGCTTTCAGATAAGAATTTCTCCTACTACGATTATCAGATCAAGCTGTTGATAAAGCGCAGAAGCCACGTTGTAAGCGAGAAGGAAGAGCGCTTGGTTGCGCTGTCAAGCGAAGCTCTCGGCTCATTCTATGATATCTTCTCTATGATAGATAACGCCGACTTGCCTTTGCCCGAAATCGAACTCGACGGAGAAAAGCGTAAGCTGTCCCACGGGCTTTATGGGTTGATATTGCACAGTCCCGACAGGGCGAAGCGCGAAGAAGCCTACAAAAAATATTACTCCGCATATATCGGTCTGCTCAACACGATTACGGCAAACTACTACGGCAACGTTAAAAAGGACGTTTTTTTAAGTCGAGTGTACGGTTTTCAATCCTGCCTTGACCATGCTTTGTTCAGCGAGGACGTAGATAAAAAGGTATACGAAAATCTTTTAAAGAGCGTAACGGAGAATTGCTCCGTGATGCACAGATATATATCCGACAGAAAGAAGCTGCTCGGCGTTGATAAGTTGTATTTTTACGACATTTATGCGCCGCTTATAGAAAATGCACAGATTAGCCTGAACTATGACGAGGCTTACGAGCTGGTAGTCGAGGGGTTGGCGGCCCTTGGCAAGGACTATCAGGCGCTTCTTCGCCGCGGACACGATGAGCGCTGGATTGACGTTGAAGAAACGGAGGGCAAGCGCAGCGGAGCATATTCCGCGGGCGTTTACGGCGTTCACCCGTTCGTGCTCTTAAATTATCAGCCCACGTTGAACGACGTGTTTACGATTGCTCATGAAATGGGGCATTCCCTTCACACGTATTTTTCTCAGAAAAATCAGCCTTATGCAAAGAGCAACTACAAGATATTCGTAGCCGAAGTTGCAAGTACCGTAAACGAGGTTCTGTTATTAAAGTATTTGGTCAAAAAAGCTGAAGATGTAAATCTTAAAAAGTACCTTCTCAATCATTATCTCGACTCAATACGCGCAACACTTCACAGGCAGACAATGTTTGCGGAGTTCGAGTATGAAGCTCACAAGCTTGTTGAGGAGGGTAATCCTCTGACGAGAGAAAATTTGTGTGAGTTGTATGCGGGGATAGGCAAAAAATATTACGGCGAAGATATTGAGCACGACTATGAAATTTCAACCGAGTGGTGCAGAATACCGCATTTTTATTCTTCGTTCTACGTATACAAGTATTCAACAGGAATTATAACGGCAATCAATATCGCCAACAGAATTTTAACCGAGGGTGATAAGGCTGTTAAAGATTACTTCAAATTCCTGTCGGGCGGCTCGTCAACCGACCCTGTATCGCTGTTGAAGTTTGCGGGGGTTGACCTTTCAGAAATGAAGCCGTTTGACTTTGCAATGAAGGAATTTGAGAATACGTTGATTGAATTTGAGAAATTAATGGAAATATAAAGTACTATGTCAGACAAAAATAATGTTTTACCTAACAATTTAGAGGCTGAGCAGGCGCTTTTGGGCTGTATGCTTATAGACAATATGATTTTGGCTGACGTTCTTGAAAAGCTTGTCGAAGACGATTTTTATCAGGAATCACATCAATTTATATTGTCCGCAATGAAGCAAGTCTATTTCGAGCACAGACCGCTGGACCTTGTAACGCTCACGGATAAGCTTGAAACGGAAGGAAATCTTGAGAAAAGCGGCGGATTAAGCTATCTTACCGAGCTTGCGCAGGCAACGCCGTCGTCAGCTAACTATAATCATTATTTTGAAATTGTAAGGCGCGATTCGGTAAACAGAAAACTTATAAGAGCGGCGCGCGACGTTATTAAGTTTGCCCAGACGAGCGACGACAATCTTAAAAGCGTGCAGTATGCCGAGGCTCTTATATACGATATTTCCAAAGTCAACGACTCTTCGTCGGTAAAAGATATCAGGCAGAGCGACGGTATCGACGCCGTTATTTCGCGGTTTGAAATGCTTGGCAAGGATAAGAATGCGTTCAGAGGTGTTCAAACGGGCATTATCAAGCTGGATAAGCTTACGAACGGTTTGCAAAAGACCGACCTGCTTGTACTCGCGGCGCGCCCCGGTATGGGAAAAACCTCGCTTGCAATGAATATTGTTGAAAATGCCGCGTTGAATAACGATAAGGTCTGCGCTGTATTCTCTCTGGAAATGCCCGAAGTGCAGATTATTCAGAGACTATTGTGCGGCTATTCGGGCGTATCTATGGCGACAGCGCTTGCGGGAAAGCTTGAAAGCAGCGATTGGAAAAAGCTGACCAAGGGCGCGGAGAAGCTCAGAAAAAGTAGAATTTACATAGACGATTCTTCGAGAGTTACGCCCACTGAAATTCAATCGAAATGCCGTCGGATTAAGGCGAAAAACAACGGGCAGCTCGATCTGGTTATGATCGACTATATTCAGTTGATGTCCAGCGGCAAAAAAAACAGCGAGCAGAACAGAACGCAGGAAGTCGCGGATATTACCCGTGAGCTGAAAATAATGGCAAAGGAGCTCGACGTTCCCGTGCTTGCGCTTTCACAGTTAAGGCGTATGCAGACCAAAGAACCTCAGCTATCCGACTTGCGTGAATCGGGCGCAATCGAACAGGACGCCGATATCGTTATGTTTATCAACCGTCCCGACGTGGGCGTTTCAGACGAGGAAATAAAGAAAAACAATATAGTAAAGGGTATGGCGGATCTGATTATCGCCAAGCACAGAAACGGCGCTACGGACAGAATTAAGCTACGCTTCAAGGGCGAATTGACAAAATTCGTCAATCCCGAACCCGAGGATGGTATCGAAGAGCCCGTTTATGATAATAGCCCCGTACCAAATGACGCTCCGCCTGCGGAAGAAACGGACGGTAGCGTAATTTTTGACGACGATAATCCGCCGTTTTAAGCTATGAAAACTCAGATTTTACAAATTGACGAGCATTCTTTACGGCTTGCAAAGAAAATTTTAACGGACGGCGGGGTGGTTGCGTTCCCTACGGAAACGGTCTACGGTCTTGCCGCAAACGCCTATGACAGCGCGGCGGTTGAAAGCATTTTTTCAATTAAGGGTCGCCCAAACGACAACCCGCTTATCGTGCACGTTCATACCGATTACGATTTGTCGGAGCTTGTAACCGATATACCCGAATACTCCCAATTGTTGGCTAAGGCTTTTTTGCCCGGACCGCTTACAATGGTCTATAAGAGCAAGCAAAGAGTAAGCGCGGCAGTGTCGTGCGGTATGGATACATTGGCAATCCGTATTCCGTCGCACGAGGGGGCTCAGCGTTTTTTAAGATATGTAGATATGCCCATAGCTGCGCCGAGCGCAAACGTTTCAAAGCACGTCAGCCCCGTAACGGCAGGACACGTCTACGACGATCTCAACGGTAAAATTTCTTTAATTCTCGACGGGGGCAAGTGCGTAGGAGGCATAGAGAGTACCGTGCTTGATTGTACGAACGAAGCGCCTTGCGTATTGCGTAGCGGGCTCGTTACGCGTGAAATGATTGCCGCTGTTGTAGGCGAATGCGACGAATACGTAATGAAGGATGGTGAGCGCGTGCGTTCGCCCGGAATGAAATACAAGCATTATTCGCCCAAATGTCAGACGGTTTTATTTAATTTTGACAATAAAGCAGAGGCTTTCAAATACTATCACGAAAAAATTTCAGCAGGCGTTGCGGCATATCTTATGTGTGACGACAGCGTAGTTCAGGAGTTTGACGGAAAAAATATTCTTAATTTGGGAAAGACTGAAAACGAAATTGCCGCAAATCTGTACGACAAGCTCAGAGAGGGCGAGCGCGTTGCAGATCTTATTATAGCAATCGCTCCGCAAAAACAGGACGGTGTTATGGTGGGCGTTATGAACAGAATGAAAAAGGCGTTCGGTTAATATGAAGCGTAAAAAAATACTTTTCGTATGCACGGGTAATACGTGCCGCAGTCCAATGGCGGAAGCGTTGCTCAGATGTGAGATAAAAAAGAGAAAGATAAAATGGTGGGACGTCCTTTCGCGCGGAATAAGCGCAGAGGTAGGCGGTAATTTAAGCGACAACAGCCGTATTGCGCTTGAAGAGGACGGCATAACGGTTGCCGATTTTGCGCCGAAACAGCTCACGCAAAAGATAATAGAGAGCAGTACGTTAGTAATAACAATGACGGAGGCTCAGAAGCAGATGATTGAGGATTGCGGTAACGTGAGAAGCGTAAGAGATATATGCGGTTTTGACGTTCCGGACCCGTACGGCGGTGATATCAATATTTACAGAGTTACGCGCGACGCGTTAAAAACCGTGTGTAACGCTGTCATAGAAGATTATATTTTAAAATTTGAGGAGTAATATATGAAAATTGCGCTTGCATGCGACCACGGCGGTCTTAATTTAAAGAAAGAAATAGTATCCTATCTTAAACAGAACGGTTATGAAGCCGTAGATTTCGGAACGAATACGACGGATAGCTGTGATTATCCCGATTACGCTTTGCCTGCGGCGGAAGCCGTCGCAAACGGCGAATGTGATTTTGGCATACTCGTTTGTTCGACGGGTATCGGGGTGTCGATTGTGGCTAATAAAGTTCCCGGAATAAGATGTGCGCACTGTCACGACGCTTATTGCGCAAAGTATACGCGCCTGCACAACAACGCTAATATGCTTGCAATGGGTGAAAAGGTTGTCGGCGTCGGCTATGCATTGCAGATTGTGGAAGCCTTTTTAACCACGCAGTTCGAGGGCGGACGGCATATCAGGCGCGTTGACAAAATTACCGCAATCGAAAAAAAATACGGCAAATAAAATGCTGATAGATATACACATACATTCACGGTTCTCCTTTGACAGCAGCGAGGAGCAAGTCAATTATATCGAAAGAGCGCGAGCGCTCGGCATACCCGTTATAGGCTTTTCGGAGCACTATGATTACGACGCAATCCTCGACGGAAGCAAAGATATTTCACTCTGCGACGTTCCTGAATACACCGATGAGGTGAACGCTTTACGTAATGAGTGCTCAACTCCCGAAGTTCTATGCGGAATAGAGTTCGGCTATCGCGATATATCGGTGGAGAAATACAGACAATTAATAAAGGCGTATAATTTCGATTATGTAATTAACAGCGTGCACACTTTGCCCGACCGTGGCGATTGCTTCCATGAAGCGTTTTTTGCGGGAAGAACGATTGAAGAGAGTTACAGACAATACTTCAATGCGGTTTTGGAGAGCGTTAAAGCCGATTTTAATTATCAGATTGTCGGACATTTGGGCTATGTGTCGCGCTACCGTAAGTGCGAAAATTCAAAAATCAATTACGCCGATTATGCGGATATTATAGATGAAATTCTTAAAAGCATAATAGAGCGCGATAAGTGTCTTGAAATTAACGCCTATACGGGTAAGACGGGCGGTTTGTCCATACCTGATACCGATATTATAATAAGGTACTTACAGCTTGGCGGAACAAAATTGAGTTACGGCAGTGATTCTCACCGCGCGGCTGATTATTTGAGAAAGTCAGAGGAAATAACTGCTTTTTTGCGTTCGGTCGGAGTTGACGAGCTCTACTATTACAGACAGCGCAAACCTGTCGCCTATAAAATTTAATTTTACTTAAAGCGGAAAATTTTTATATATTTTCCGTTTTTTTATGTTTAAAATACTTTACTTCTTTACTGTGATAAAGTATAATGGCACTATAAAGAACTAAAAGGTGGCATATGAAGGACGTTGAGATACATATAAACGCACTTTACGAGACTTTAATTAAGGTTAACACGGTCGAGGACTGCAAGGCGCTGTTGGATGATTTGTGCACGTATAAGGAAATCGAACAGATGGCTCAACGCGCATATGCGGCAAAACTGTTTTTAGAGGGGCGCACCTATAACGAAATTATAGCCGAAACGGACATTTCAAGCACCACGCTTTCACGTATTTCGCGGGCCATTACTCACGGCAGCGGTGGGTATAAAAAATTTATAAGTTACAGCGGGAAAGACGAAATATGAAAATTGATAAGTTAGAGGACGAAATTATATCGGAGTTGTCGGCTCTGTACAGGCGGAGCGGATATAAGAAATACAAGCCGTCCAATTTTGAGGAATACGCGCTTTATCAGGAAAATAAGGACTTTCTGATAAGCAAAAACGTAATAACCTTTTCCGATTTAAGCGGCAAGTTGATGGCTATACGTCCCGACGTAACGCTCTCACTGGTTAACCATATTGAAGTAAAATCGGGCGAAACGGAGAAATTCTTTTATAACGAAGACGTTTACAGACCGACTACGGGCGGTAAAAACTATAAGGAAATCAGCCAGACGGGGGTCGAGGTCATCGGCGCGATAGACGCCGCCGCGATTGCCGAGCTGACAATATTAATCTGTAAAACGTTGTTGGCGGTCAGCCCGAGCTACGTTCTCGATATCTCGCATATGGGATTTGTGCAGGGGCTCTTAAACGAGTTTAAGTGCGGCAAAGATACGGTAGCAATGCTGATTAAGACTAAAAATCTGCACGATTTCAAAATTTTTGCCGAGGAACACGGCGTAGACGAAAAGCTGATTTCAGCGTTTACTGTTGCGGTTTCGGATTTCGGACAGCCGACGACAGCGCTCGAAGCGGCGGATAACACAGTGCTAAACGATGAAATGCGCAAAGCCGTTGCCGAGTTGCGTGAGCTTTACGGAGTGCTTCAAAAATTCGGTTACGGCGAAAAGATCAATATTGAGTTTTCGGCAGTCGGCAACGCGGATTATTATAACGGAGTTATCTATAACGGATATATTGAGGGTGTGCCTCACTGCGTACTGACGGGCGGTAGATACGATAAACTGTTACACAAAATGAATAAGCGCGGTGGAGCGATAGGTTTTGCGCTATACCTCGGCGAAATTGAGCGCTATCTTAAAAAAGAGAACGATGTTGTAGATTATCTCATATTATACGACAAAAAAACTCAAATAAAAGCTTTGGAGCTTGCCGGAAGTAAGCAAAACGTCGGCTATTCAGTGCGCATATCGGCAAATCAGCAAGTAAACGTTGCGTACAAAACCAAGATAGATTTGACTGTCGGGGAGGTAGACGGGTGATTAATATAGCGTTGCCAAAAGGCAGGCTCGGCGAAAAGGTTTACTCATTGCTGTCGCAAATCGGGTACAAGTGCGACGAGTACAGCAAAGATAGCAGAAAGCTTATTTTCAGCGACGTAAACGGAACGGTTAGTTATTTTTGGGTTAAACCGTCAGACGTTGCCGTTTACGTAAAGCTGGGCGCTGCCGACGTTGGCGTTGTCGGTAAAGATATTCTCGAAGAATATGAACCCGACGTGTATGAGCTTGCTGACCTTAAAATGGGTAAATGCAAAATGTGCGTTGCGGCGCGTAAATCGTTTATGGACGATACGTCCGCGCCTTTGCGAGTCGCTACTAAATTTGTTCATACCGCAGAAAAGCATTTTGCTACGGTAGGCAGGGACATAGAAATTATTAAATTGAACGGTTCAATAGAGCTTGCGCCCGTCCTCGGTATTTCCGACGTCATTTTGGATATAGTCGAAACGGGAACTACGCTTAAAGAAAACGACTTGAAGATTATCGGCAAAGTATCGGATATCAGCGCAAGACTGATTGCAAATAAAGCTTCGTATAAATTTAAACGGAATGAAGTGTCTGCGGTTGCTGAAAAACTAAAAGAGGCGGTAAAGGGTTATGATTAAAACAATAAAATATGTTGGGCAGAGCGCAGACGAATTGTTCGGCTCGCGCGACGAAATAACCGCCAACGTTGAAGACGCTGTTAAAAAAATTATTGCCGAAGTGCGCGAGAACGGCGATGCGGCAATTAAAAAGTATTCGGCTACATTCGACGGCTTTGAAGCCGATCGCTTCGAGGTGACGGAAAACGAATTTGAAGAAGCATTCGATAAATTATCCGAGGATTTTATCGAAACGCTGAAAAAATCAATAGAAAACATCAGGCTTTTTCACGAGAAGCAATTGAAGAGCGGTTTTGAGTTAGATCTCGGAGACAGAATTATCGGGCAAAAAATTACTCCTGTCGAAAAAGCGGGGATATACGTTCCCGGTGGTACGGCGGCGTATCCGTCAACCGTTTTAATGAATGCCGTTCCCGCAAAAATCGCGGGAGTTGGCTGTATAGTAATGGCAACCCCTGTAAAAGCTAACGGCAAAGTTAATCCCGAGGTGCTTGTTGCCGCCAAGCTGTGCGGAGTGGACAGAGTGTTCAAAATGGGCGGCGCGCAGGCAATAGCCGCGCTTGCCTACGGTACGGAAACCGTTCCCAAAGTCGACGTCATAACAGGACCCGGGCGCGACTACGTGGCGACGGCTAAAAAGCTTGTCTACGGTGTGGCGTGCGGTATCGATATGATTGCAGGTCCGAGCGAAATTCTCGTGCTTGCGGACGGCTCTGCAAAGGCGGAGTATGTTGCGGCGGATATGCTGTCGCAGGCGGAACACGATAAAATTGCTTCGGCAATATTGATTACGGACAGCGCAAACTTAGCCG
This sequence comes from uncultured Christensenella sp., assembly GCA_910579295.1. GTDB lineage: Bacteria > Bacillota > Clostridia > Christensenellales > Borkfalkiaceae > Coproplasma. The sequence continues at coordinate 40,917 of CAJTTC010000014.1, forward strand.
AGCAAGTGAAATGCGAGCTATATAAACAGGTAGAAAAGCTTGATAGGCGGGAGGTTGCAATCTCTTCGCTTGAAAAGCGCTGTCGGATTATATTGACGGATAATCTTGAAGACGCGATTGAGGTATGCAACGAATATGCTCCCGAGCATCTCGAATTAGCGGTTGAAGAACCGTTTGTGTTGTTGCAAAAGGTAAAGAATGCAGGCTCTGTATTCCTTGGACACAATACGCCCGAAGCCGTTGGCGATTATTATGCGGGCACAAATCACACCTTGCCTACAAGCGGCACTGCGCGTTTTTCTTCGCCTTTGAGCGTCGATGATTTTATGAAGAGCACGCAATACGTTTATTATTCGGACGAAGCGTTAAAACGCGCCGCTAATGATATTATAACGTTTGCAGAGAGCGAAGGGTTGGGTGCGCACGCTCAGTGCGTTGTCGTCAGGTTAAAGAAATGAGTAAATTTACTACGGATAAAATTAATAAAACAGAGCCTTACGTGCCGGGCGAACAGTTACGCGATAAGCGGTATATAAAATTGAACACCAACGAAAATCCGTATTATGCAAGCAAATTTGCAGTCGATAAAGTTGACGGTAATTTATTGAGCCGTTTGAACAGGTATTCAGACCCCGAAAGCTCAAACCTGACGACGGCGCTTGCAAAATACTACGGCGTTACCAATCAAAACATTTTGGTTACGAACGGCTCGGACGAGGCTCTTGCCTTTGCGTTTATGGCTTACTGCACTTCGGGAGTTGCGTATCCGGACGTAACGTACGGATTTTACGATGTTATTGCAGGGCTGTTCGATTGTCCCGTTGAGCATATTCCACTGAACAATGACTTCACAATCGACGTGGCAAGCTTCAAAAATAAGAGGAAGACGGTTGTTATAGCAAATCCGAACGCGCAGACGGGAATTGAGCTTTCAAGATCCGAGATAGAGGAAATTATACAAAATAATGCCGATAATATTGTTATTATCGATCAGGCATACGCTGATTTCGGCACAGTCAACGTGATTGAACTAATCGGCAAATATCAAAATTTGATTGCCGTCAATACGTTTTCGAAATCCCGCTCGCTTGCGGGAGCAAGGGTCGGATATGTGATTGCCGACGAACAGCTTATAGCCGATCTGAAAAAGATAAAAAACTCGTTTCACCCTTACAACGTAAATACCGTTTCTTCTGCTCTTGCCGAGCAGTCCATTTTGGACGACGAATACTTTAAAGAATCGGTTAGACGCGTCATTAAAGGAAGAAATGAGCTGACGGCGGGGCTCGAAAATTTTGGGTTCAGCGTATTACCGTCGTCTGCAAATTTTGTGCTTGCACGGCACAACAAAATCAGCGGAAAAAAGCTTTATTCAATATTAAAGGATAAAGGCATTTTAGTCAGGCATTTCAGTATCAAAAGAATAGAAGACTATGTAAGAATTACGGTGGGTACTCAAGAGGAAACAGAGAAACTTTTGGAAGCTATCGAAGAAATTTTAACGGAGTATGCGGAATGAGAACAGCGGTTATAGAACGAAAAACGAGGGAAACGGACATAAAGCTTTCGCTGAATTTAGACGGCGGAGCCTATTCTGTCGATACTGATTGCGGATTTTTAAACCATATGTTGGAGCTCTTTGCCGTGCATAGCGGCTTTGGCGTCGAAGTTTTGTGCCGCGGCGACGTTGAGGTCGACTTTCATCACACCGTCGAGGACGTCGGCATTGCTTTGGGGCAAGCTTTTAATAGCTGTATCGGTGATAAAAAGGGCATAGCGAGATACGCCGACGTCACTATTCCTATGGACGAGAGCCTTGTGCTTTGCGCGGTTGACGTAAGTGGAAGAGGTACGCTCAACTACGCGTTAAAGATTGAGAGCGCTAAGGTTCTTGACGGTGACGACGCCGTTAAACAAAAGAGTGTAGGGCTTTTCGATACGGAGCTCATTGAAGAATTTTTCACTTCGTTTGTGCGTGAAGCCAGAATTACATTGCATTTAGTGCAATTATACGGTAAAAATACCCACCACATAATAGAATGTGCGTTTAAGGCGTTTGCTCGGGCGTTGAAATCGGCGGCCGCAATAACGGGTAGCGAAGTGCCGTCGAGCAAGGGAATTTTATAATGATTGCCATTATTGATTACGGTGTCGGCAATATCTTTTCGCTTAGACAATCGCTAAAAAAAGTCGGTGCGAATTGTGTAGTTACCGACAACAGGGAAGTTATAAATAACGCTGATAAAATTATTTTACCCGGTGTCGGGGCTTTCGGTGACGCAATCAGGCGGCTGACAGGAAGCGGATTAGATAAGATTATCAAGGAGCAATGCGCAAAAGGCAAACCTTTGCTGGGAATTTGCCTTGGAATGCAGCTGTTGTTTGACAAGAGCTATGAATATGGAGTTTATAAAGGACTTGGACTAATCAAAGGCAACGTCGAGCCGCTGTACAAGTATATTGAGGGGCTAAAAATTCCGCATATGGGCTGGAACAGTCTGACATTGCTTGACGATAATCCGATTTTTAAGTACGTTAATCAAGGCGATTTCGTGTACTTTGTGCATTCGTACTTTGCTAAATGTTGCGAAGGACTGTCAGCTACAACCGATTATGGAATTCCCGTAACTGCGGCAGTGCGCAAAGAGAATATTTTCGGCGTTCAATTTCACCCGGAAAAGAGCGGAGAAACGGGCTTAAGTATGTTGCGCGCATTCAACGAGTTATAGGAGAATTTAATCATGTTAATATTTCCCGCAATTGATATAATCGGCGGCAAGGTTGTAAGGCTTGAAAGGGGTGATTATTCCGTCGCGAAGAAGTACTCGGTGTCGCCTTTGGAAGCCGCTTTAAGCTTTTCAGAGCAAGGGGCAACCCATTTGCACGTAGTTGACCTTGACGGTGCGCGAAGCGGCAATGCGGATAACGCTGAAATTATAGAAAAGATTACGTTAAACTGTAATATGTTTGTTGAAGTGGGCGGAGGCATAAGAACTATTAACCAAATACAAAAATATGTGGATTGCGGCGTCGGAAGGGTTATTCTAGGTACGGTTGCGGTAACCGATCCGAAATTACTTGAAAGCGCGATAAACAAGTTCGGAGATATAATAGCCGTCGGCGTAGACGCAAATAATTGTAAGGTAGCAATCAACGGGTGGGAGAACGTTACTGAAATTAACTCATTAGAGTTTTGCAGGAGATTGAAAAATTCAGGAGTGAATAATGTGATTTATACCGATATCGGTCGCGACGGTATGATGAACGGCACGAATTTAGAAGTTTACGATGTACTATGCCAGACATACTATCCCAAAATTACTGCTTCTGGCGGCATTTCCGAGTTGCGGGAGTTAAAAATTTTAAAGGATAAAGGAATTTATGGAGCAATCTTAGGGAAAGCTCTGTACGAAAATAAAGTAAATTTACGCGCCGCTATAGAGCTATGCGAGGTTTCAAATGTTGGCTAAAAGAATTATTCCTTGCCTTGACGTAAAGAACGGCAGAGTTGTCAAGGGTAAAAATTTTATAAATTTGCAAGATGTTGCCGACCCTGTTATGCTTGCAGCGAATTACTCTGAAAGCGGTGCGGACGAATTGGTTTTTTATGATATTACCGCCAGTTCCGAAGGCAGAAAACTATTTTGCGACGTTTTAAGAGAAGTTGCATCCAACGTCTTTATACCCTTAACCGTGGGTGGCGGAATTAACGATTTAAATGATTTTGAGTGCGTTTTAAATTGCGGAGCTGATAAAGTCAGCGTCAACAGCGGCGCAATATCCGATCCGTCCTTAATAGGTAAAGCGGCAAGAAGATACGGAAATCAATGCGTTGTTTTGTCTATGGACGTTAAATTGACGGAAAACGGCTATCGGGTTTATTCGAAAGGCGGCAGAATTTCTACGGAAATCGACGCAATAGAATGGGCAAAATTTGCTCAGGATAGCGGCGCGGGGGAAATTGTCGTAAACAGTATTGATACAGACGGAGTTAAGAACGGCTTTGACTTGCCTATGCTGAATGCAATTTGCAACGTTGTAAATATTCCTGTGATAGCCAGCGGCGGCGCGGGAAATATTTGTGACTTTGTTAAACTGTTTAATGAAACGAACGCTGACGCGGGTTTGGGCGCCTCAGTGTTTCATTTTAACAATTTTTCAATAAAAACACTTAAAAATGAGTTAAAAAAGAATAATATCGAGGTGAGATTGTGATAAATATTGATAATTTAAAGTATGATTTGAATGGATTAATTCCCGCAGCTATAGTAGATTTTTACAGTAAAAAAGTACTTACGGTTGCATATATGAATCGTGAAAGTCTGCAAATCAGTATAAAAGAGGGCACAACGTGTTTTTGGTCGCGTAGCAGAAAATGTCTTTGGCGTAAAGGCGAAACAAGCGGAAACGTTCAGCATATTGTTTCGATTATGACCGATTGCGATTGCGACGCCTTAACGGTCGAAGTAATTAAAAAAGGTCCGGCATGTCACACGGGTTCAGACAGTTGTTTCTTTAACGATGTTTATAAGAGCGATAAATTTTCAGAGTTTTCTTTTGACGGATTATATGAATTGTTACGGCAACGTAAGGAGCAAAAACCTCAAAACTCTTATACGACATATTTATTCGAGCAAGGAATTGATAAGATTTTAAAAAAGGTCGGTGAAGAATCTACCGAAGTTATTGTTGCCGGAAAAGGCGGCGACAAAGCTGAAACGACTTACGAGCTTGCCGATTTAATTTATCACGCAATGGTTTTAATGGTGCAAATGAATATAACGTTAAATGAAGTCATTGATGAATTGGCTAAACGTCATATTATTGATCACAAGATAAAGCAACAAAAAATGCAATAATTTTGTTATGTTGTCTGTTGCAAGTATGTAATTATGTCTCGCATAGTATTAATTTTCAACTTTTAAAGTAAGTTTTGAGCAAATTTTACAAATATAATTTATTTATTTTTAATAAGGTTTAATTCTAATTTAATTTGAAAATTGAGATTAATTAGTCGTAATTTAAATTTATTTGAACAAATTACGGCTATTTTTTATAGTTTTTATGTTATTCGGTCAACACACTTCGTAAAAGCTGTGTTTTACGAAGTGTTATATGCCCTCCATTTTGCGCTAATTTTCGCCGTCGTCCTCGCTTTGGGCGTTTTCGGGCGGCTCGTTCGCCTGCTCTATCCGCTTAATTACGTTATAAATCGCCCGCATTTTGCCGGCGCACTTCCGCCAACGTCCGCCGTAAGTTGCTTTTGCTTATGTACTTGCAACCGCCGCGGGAACGGTCGCAAACTTCTTCGAGGCTCTCAACCTTGAAAACGGGCTTTTCGACTTCCTGCAACTTTGCAACGTAAGCCGCATATAATGCCGCCGTGTCCTCTTCCAAAATCTCGCCGTCTAAGTCGTTAAAGTTATGCAATGCGCCGTATCCCTGTATCATACGGCGGCTGTGCAACGCCTCGTCAATGTCCAAAATATTTGCTCTTGATAGATTGCCGCACCCTCTCCGCCTTTAAATGCGCCAGCGCACAAATTGCGTTCGAAAATTAGAAACTGGATATGGCTACCACCGTCATAGAAGCTATTCTGAAAATCATAAACCTTTTCCGCGAAAACAAATAAAATTAGGTGCAATTGCGATTAAACTTATTATCTCCAAGAAAATAAGCTGCAAATATGCAACAGTTATATCGTAATTGCTATGCAGTATACAAACTTCATAGAGTTTGCAAGGTTTTGAAAACGTTCGAAAGATATAAGTAAAGCCCATACTAATTATGAAGTGAACCCCAAAGTTTGGACAAAAAATTAAATAAATTAGAATTGGTAATGAGTTCTGTATTGTACAGGGCTCATTCCTTTTAGTTTGAGAGAAATTCTCTCATTGTTGT
>CAJTTC010000015.1 GCA_910579295.1 uncultured Christensenella sp.
GTACGAGTAGGCGTCGCTGACGGAGCGGTACACCACACGGGCCGACGAGTTGGAACACCAGAATTTGTCGCCGTAGTGGGTTGTTTCTGTGGCGTTGAGCAACACCGGCACCACGTCCATGAAACGACCGTTATGTAATTCGGTAATCCATGAATCGGAGATTGTGCCACTCTTGACGGTTCTTTCTTCACCGGTTCCGTACTCGGTAAATTTCCAAACGTAGTAATCGGAGGTAACTCCGCCCATCCATTCTGCGACATTACCCCAAAGATTTTCGTAACCTATGGCGTTGATAGATGTCGCATTTCGTAACGTCTGCGTATCGTCGTAATACCAGCCTCCGGCCGCACCGATAGCATTAGCCGGGTTCGCTATGGTGTCCTTCATGCCGAGGAAGGCGGTCAAGCCTTGAACGGTAGTATTTGAGCCGGAGCCATATCCGCACACGCCTGAACTGTCACGGTCGCCATAGTTGGCCCAGAACAAACAAGCGATGTCGCGGTGCATGGGGTACGTTATCGGGGTGAATCCCTCGCCACGTCTGCGGCAGTAATCAACGAACTGCGATTGTGATACGCTGACGGTTGCCGAAACGCCCGTAATACTGCGAATCTGCAAATTACCGTAATATGCTTTCACAACACCGGCAAGCCATTGGCCGGTTCGCCAAGCGTCCGGCTCGATAGCGTGAATCTCCGGCGAGGTGGTAAGCCACACGAAGGAGAAAGGAGCGTCGGCGCGGCAAGTGAAAGCGATTTTTTCAGCGTTGGCCGGAACGGAGGTAAACAGGTAAGAGCCTTCGGTCATTCGTCCGCTATTGGCTGCGGCACGACCCACCACGTTGTTGTCTGCGTCGAGGAACACCGCGCCGTAAACCGATGAGTTCACGGCCGGCCATCGTGCTTGCTTGTAACCCTTCACCGGGGCAACATATACGCGGTAATCATCGTAAACCGCGAGGCAGTCGTCGAAGGTGGTGTATGTGGTCGCCACTCGGCAAGCTGCGCGGTCGTGCAACTCCATATCTTCCGGGTAAAGTTTACGGCCCTCCGGCTGCGTTACAGCCTTCAGAGAGCTGAAGCAGTGGTAATGGCAACGGTTAATAAAATCGTCGATACCCTTGCACCAACGGTCAGGCTCGTACATCATGAAATCGCCTTCGTCGGCCTTCGTCGGGTGGTTGAAACCTTGTGTATTGGCCTCCGTGCCGTCATGATAACGGCGGCTATCGGTATCGTCAAGCGGACAAACGAGCATTTTGCCGGACGCTACATATTTAGCCATTACGCGGTGACGCTTCGCCATGATAGCGGCGACGTGCGCCGACGGTTTGAAAGTGTTGTCGTAGTCGTAGCCCGTTTCGTTATCGAGGTTTGAGATATTTTTTGAATCTGACACCGTTTCGTCGTACTTGATAACCGTCCATTCCGGCTGCTTTATGTTCAGTTCGGGGAAATGGGCCTGTAACTCGTTGAACTCCGATTCTTCGAGGTATTTCGTGAGTTGGTAAGTACCTACGAGGCGGCAAGTCGTCACGTTGTTACCGTTTTCATCGACACCCTTCATCGTCAGGAACTTGCGGAGGAGTTCACCGCGACCGCTCTCGTCTATGCCCGTAACACGGAGGTAGGTCGTAGAGGGGCAACGGTTGAGAAGGGTCTGCCAGTCAATCAGCGGACAGTTATCAACGACAAGGCGAGTAACCGCCGGAGTTCCGGAGAAGGTCAGCGCGTCGGGCGCGAGGTTCTGAAGGTATCGTAATTCGAGCGTCTGGAGCGAGGCCGGTAACTTTGCCGTTGACATCGTTCCGCCTTGTGCGAATATCACGTTTGTAAGCTGCGTATCTGCCGCGTCGAGAGTTTCGAGTTTACGATTTTCGGCCAGATTCAGAGAGGTAAGGCCGTTCAGTCCGTTAACATCAAGAGAACGGAGGTTCCGGCAATTTTCGAGAATCAGGCCTGTGAGAGCCTTCTGCCCAGTCGAGCAAGAAGCGTCAAGATTGCGGAGGCGAATACACTTGTTAAGGTTAAGCGTTCCGACAATAGCGTGACTTATGTCCGTAAGGTTGAGCGACTGAATACGAGAGGCCCCGTAAATGTTCTGCGGGTCGTTGATGATAAGATTTTGTTTGAAGGTAAGAGTTATTTCGTCACCTTGGCCATTTGCACGGAGGCCAGAAACCGTGGGGTCGCCGTTGGTGTAGCCATAGCCGAAACAAAATCTTTCCGCCGCCGTTATCTTCACGTTGCGAGGATTCGCCGCAAAGTTATACGAGAAATACACCGGGAACGCGTCGTCGCGGTATGTGCCGGCGCAATACTCCGAATCCAGAAGGTTGAAGCGGTTAACGATTGTATAGGTACGATGAGCGTAGCGCGAACCCTGAAGGGCGTAGAGATAGTCGCGCCCTTCTTCGATGAGCGGAAGAATATATTTATATTCTCCGTCCTTATTGTAGATACGTTCGCACCATTCGCCCATAAATTGGTTGTTGAACACGTCCAGAACGTACTCCGTTGACATCACCGAACGGATAGAACGGGCAACCTCGGCGAGTTTTTCGGGGCAACCGCGAACGAGTTCCCAGAGTACCGAATCATGTCCGGCGAAACAGTACGCGCCTTGGCTCTCGTCCACGGTATCGAAATCAATCATGTAATCGAATTTCAGGTACGAATCGTTTCGTTCGCCGAAAAGCGTATCCATATCGTAGGGCAAAATGTACCATATAAGGCCATCCCACGTTGCGAACATCATGTTTTTCGCGCGGTTATCCACCGCCATGAAATAGTTCGTCAGCGCGTACCATGCGAACGGGGCTTCATTGGCGAAATACTGCGTATATTCGCGGAGGAATTTCGACGGATTGCCCTTACAACTCTGAATCCACGACCATAAGCGTATAACTGCCGCTTTGTCGTCCTCGTGAGCGTCTGCCCATTTGGTGTCGGCCTTAAATCGGAACTCCAATTCATCATCGAAATTCGTCATGTCAGCCGTGCCGAACAGACAGAGAGCCGCCGAGTTGTTCAGGAACTCGACACAGATACAGCGATTACGTTCACCGCCGAGGGCTGCTTCATCGTTGAAACCTTCGATACCCTCGAACCCGTAAACTTGGTGCGATTCCGATTTCTCGTTGTTGAAATTGTATTTACCGAGGAATTTCGCCACTCCCTCGCCGTTGTTGTCGTAGAAAAGGTTTATCGGGAAACCGTCAACGCCCACGCGCACATCGTAGTCACCTTTATAGGCAGCTTGCGGGGGTGTGAGCCAGCCACAGCGGCGGAAAATATCGTTAACTATACGAACGCCGCCGGTGTTGTGCGTACTCGACGAATCCGAAAAATCCGCCTTCAGACAGAAGATTGATACAGGACGCGCCCCCGGCTTGAAACTGTAAGTCATATCCGGAACCGGAACTCCGTTAACCTCCAGAGTGCAACCGTATTGCTCTCGGAGTAAATAGATACGGTAGTTTTTACGCGGGTATGTCGTCGAACTGGTACCCTGTATTCGCAAACCTACATTACGGGCAACGAAATCGTATTCCTTGCCGTAGGGCGAATAAAAGTATATATCAACCGTAACCTCGAATTTCTTGTTATTCGTCTGGTTAACAAGGTCAACATCGCCGACAATGCGCATACAGCCTTTACCCTGTGCGCGGAGTTTGTCGATGTCCACCGCGTCCTCGTCGTTGAGAATGTCGTTTTTCTGGAACAGTATAACCATTTCGTCAGCCGTCGAGCGGTCAACCATAAAGTTAGACAACATTTCATCATCAGAGAGGGCGCGGTCGTATATGCGCACGTTACGGAGTTCCACGTCTGCCGCGTCAGAACTTACGGTAATTTTAGCCGGGTTTATCTGCATGAGCGAGGCGGCGGCCTGGTACTGGAGTGAGCGGTCGCGAATACCGTTAACATACAGATGTAAAAGGCGGTTTTCGTTTTTGCTCTCAACCACGAACGCTATTTTAATCGGAATATCCGGGGCGAATTTCGTTTCAAGTTCCTGACCGCCTGAAACAACCATACGAGCCTGTTCGGTAGTCATTTCAAGACCCACGCCGTCGGCGAAACACGACATAACAACGCCGTTACGGTCTGACACGTTGGAACACATCAGTTCCGCCTCCACGGTGAAGCCTGTCGCTGTCGCGTCTTTTGCAAACGGGGTATCGTTAATTGTGATACTTGCACCGTTTGTAAGTAAAAGCGCGTCGCCTGTCCATCCGTTGTTGCTCCAGTCGAAACCGTGGAAATCGGTCGTTATACCTTCAAATTCCCAAACGCCCGGATTCCCCTCGGCGTTACTGCGTCCGGCTGCGGACAACCTTACACGAAGGGAATCCGTAACCTCAATTAAATCAATGTCGGATTCTACTACCTCGATGTTAAAGAGGTAATCGGTTTCGCCTGTTTTGAATTTCATCGCCTCCGTTCCGGGAGCGGTGAAACGGTTAGTGTACCGCTGAACGGTGCGCGGGGCTGTGATAGACTGCATAACCACTCCGTCGTGATATACGTCCATGCTTGCCGGAGTGGTATCAGGGTCGAACACCACAAAATCAAAATCAAGGCGTTCAAACTGACCGATTTCCAGCGTTGGAGTGAGGTAATCGTTATTCTCGAAAATCCGCCCGTCGGCGAAGATAATCATCGTACCGATAAACGGAGCCGGAGCATAACCGGTTGCCGGTTTCTTCAGAAGGTCGATAAAAATAGATTCCGAACGGAGTGTAAGAGTGTCCGAGGCTTCGAGTTCGGCGACCATCTGAATGTTGTGCCGTCCGACAGTAAGCCCCGACAACGGAACGGTAAAGCTGCCGTTCGTTTTGCCGGATTTCGTTACCTCCTTTGTGTCGTATGCCTCTCCGTCGAGATATAGGGTTATGGTCTTGCGGCCGGAACCCGACACAGTGAAAGGAATCGCAACGGTATCGTATGGGCCGTAACCGCCTCCGGCGATAGAGTTCGCCAATGAGTAGGCACTTGAAAGGGTCAGCGTCATAGCCTTGACGCGGGCGGTAGCCTGACGGGTGCGCGTGGCTCCTGTTTCCGGGTCGATTACCGAGGCTTTAACCGTGATGTCGGTTGTTCCGCTTCGGACGTAACTTGTTATGTCGAGTTCGTAATCACCTGCGGCCACGTCGTTGAGAGTGGTCGTAAAAGTAGTAACCGCGCCATTCTTGACAGTAATTTCGATGTCGGCGCGTTGGCCGGTCGATTCTCCGCCTTGGTCGCCTCCGAGATACTGGTGGTCGTATCGGTAAAGGAGTTTCACGGGGCTACCCTCGCGGATTGTATCGTTATCAACCGAGGCGGAAAGTATGATTTTAGCGGTAGCCCCGGTTTCACCGCTTCCGCCTGTACTTACGGGAATATCACACCCGGCAATCTCTTGACGCTGGTCGTTGATGATTGCGAGGTGAATCTCCGTTCCCTCGTCGTTCATCGTAGCGTCGAGGTCGGCGACTGTTTTACCCTGAAGGTCGGTAATTGCTTGCGTAATTACGTTGTTTTGTACCGGGTTGGTTGACTTGTCGTTTAGAGTTTCGTCCACCTCCAGCTCGTCAACGGTGATATTTACGATACCTTCAGCGTCGGGGTTTACGGGGGTGTTATTGAGTTTAATCCCGGTAATTGTACCCTTCCCGCCGGTGTCCTCCCAGCTCTCTGCCTTTTCCCACTGGGTGAGCGTCGAGCCTTTGAACTGCTTCGTTTCCCAGTCGCCTGTGCCGAGGCGGTAGGTTATCCAGCGACCGAGAGCGCGGTGAGTGGCCGGAACTGCCTCGATAGCGGCCTGAAGGTCATAGAATCCGTTTTCGGGCGGAACGAGTTCCGTCACGTTAATAAGATTACCCGCGCCCTTTTGGCCTACGCCCTGCCAATCCTCCCAATCTGCCGCCGCTGTCAAGTCTGCGGCTTTACCGTTGCGGAATTTCAAGCCTCCGGCGGTAAACAGATATTGAACAAAGTGGTACGTTGTCGGTTTTCCTACGGCGTTCGGACCGGCATAACGGTAAACAATAAGAATTTCATCGGTCGGGCCTTCCAGAAAATAGAATCCCGCTTCGGTGAGCGCGTTCAGATTGTAGCCGTTATCTTCAACCTTGAAACCGGCTTCGAGGAGTTCGGTTTTATACTGAAGGTCACTAATCGAATAGCCTTGTTCGCGTATTTTCTTGGCGTTTTCGGTGATACGCTCGTCGATAGCCGAGAGCAACGCCACAAGGCTGTCCGAATCCGTCACACCATTCAGGAAGGTGATAATTTCGTTAAAATTCTCGATTGCCGTCGAGGCGTTCTTGCCGAGAAGGTTGTTAATTGCCGTTCGGTTAGTGGCTGCGGCCGTCTGCGCGTCTGAAGCTGTTCGCGTCACCGTCTGGAGAGCGAGCTGAAGCGTGTCGATAGTGCGTTGCAGAGCCGCGTCGGCTGCCTGTCGTTCGGCTTTCTCGGTTGCTACCGCCGAGTTATTCGTCAAAAGGTCTTTATAACCCTTATTGAGAAAATCGAACACACGGGCGACCATCTCGTTTGTAACGCTTTCGGGGTCCTCGGCGTTCCAGATAACCGTTATAAGGTTATCAATAAACTGTTGTGTCGTGTCTGCCATTGTGATAATGAGTTAATTAAATTGTTTGCTGAACTGCTTCGAGAATACTCGCGGTTTGCGGCCTTCCGTTCCGTCGATGATGTCTTGCATGATGTTGGTTTCATCTTCCGCCATTTGCAACTTGACGGTGAATTTTTGGGGCGTTTCCGGACGCGGCTTGTATTTGAGTTCCTCGATAGAGGGTATAACTTTAACCGGGAGTTCCGAGAGGTCGAGCAAATAAACCTCCTCGCTGCCTATCATATCCATGAGGAAACGGACGGTATCAGCCCGCATAACTCCGGTTTCGATTGTTAGCGATTGGGGGCGTGTGATACGTTCGCGGTCGGCGGTGAAATCGTCGGTTTCAGCGTCGTATCTGCTGAATCTTGCTTCATCGGCTGCGGCGTAATCGGGTGTAATGGTAAGTTCTCCGGCAAGTTCGATAATCTCGAATACACCGAGAGAATTGCGGAATTTCAGGCGGTAGCGTTCCCGTGCCGGGTCGCTCCGCTCAATTACTATGCTGCAAGAGTATTGCGAGGGGTCGCCCTTGTATATGTCGAAACTATTCGACAAAACTCCGTATTCATCGAAAAACTGTTTTCGTAGCGCGTCAATATCAAGCGCAAAAATACCGTTGTCGAAATTCCCGTCTTGTATTAGAGTTTTGCCCGTCGTTCGTTCTACAACGGTCATATACAGAAATCTCTCCAGACTTATGAAATAGAGCGGATAAAGTTCCGTTTCCTTCATCACTATGCGCCACCCTGCGGTTCGGGTTGTCATAAAAAAGTTATTGGCGTTGTTGAGAAAACGGGCCTCGAAAGCGTCGGTTTTCATTCTGGCATAACGTCGGTAATTCTGACGCGAAACGCCTCCGGCGATAATAAGGCACTCCCATTCGTCCAGATTATCCTCGGTAATATCAACGTAAATTTTGCGTTCGGAAATCGTGCCGTTGTCCTCGACCTCACGAACTCCGTTTATGTGGTACGACATTATCGGTTCGCCGATAGTGTAGGCGTATGCGTCCACAATCTCGGAGATATTGACGCTAAAGGGCTGGTTATAACGACCCACATAGCGTTGGTTCATGCCGCTGGCATAGACGGTGAACGGAATCCCGGTAATAGGATTGTAGTCGTCAACCGTCAAGCTGCTGCGTAGCAATATCGGATTTTTTGAAAAGGCGATACCCTTTTTTACATTTGAATCCATTGTAAGCGGGTTTAAGGTTTGGCCGTAACCATGAGTATAGAACCGGTGAAGGAGATTTCAACGGGGTGAGCGTTAATAAACTCGTCGCGCTCGGTACTGGGTGTTGTCAGGAACTTGTAAAACTGTTCCTTATTCCCCACATTCGTTTCACGCCACACTTCGTAGAGGGCGTTAACGTCTGCCGCTTGTGGGGCTGCTGTTATGTTATTGGCTTCCATGATTGCAAATTTCATTGAATTGCCACGGAGGGCAAAGGACTAACGATGCGCACTTACGAGCGTTACGGTATAGGTGATTCTAATAGTGATTTGTCCTAACGGGATTTCGCCCGGCTCCGTTTCGTAATGGTCCGGGTCGCCTTCTGAAACGTCGTACAGTTCCCATATTTCGTAGGTGGCGCGGGCCTGGTACTGGCGCGTTCTGGTCGCTCCCTCCATATTACAAGTACCGTCCGCGTTGTACGGGTCGGATTCCCACGTTAAGCCGGTTTTCTGCACAGTTACAGGCATGGCAAGGCCGGGCCATGTGTAAATATTTGGTGCTTGATAGTCCGGGTTAGCATTTTTCCACGCCTTGATTGCGGCGTTTTTGCTCTCGGTTGAGTTATAAACCGTCTGAAGGGTGTCCGAAACGTATTTCCAGTAATAGTCGGTATCTAACAAAGTAAAATTCGGTATATTCTGTTCAGTGGCGATGTTGTACGTTCCTTGCGTTTGAATTGTCCGTAACTTGATTTCCACGGCAATCTCTTTACCACCGGGCAAATAATAGTTAACGGTATCAATCAGGCAGCGCACACCCTTGAACATTACCGGGCGGAACATATCGAGCTGCTGAATCTCTTGCAGCTTTAGGCGGCCTTTAATTTCAATCGTTCGCGCTCCATGCCTCAAAATTTCATCATACTGCCGCCAATACTTATCGAACAGGCCGCCTTTATACTGAAACAGTAGGGAGGTTGTGTGCTGCTTTCCGTCCTTGAACGTGTCGCCTGTCACTGACGCGAACCGGCCTTCTGTACTGTCGTAGCTCGTTTCAATTCCGGTAAAAGCGAACATAAACGCCAGCGGCGTATCTCCACCCTCCGGTCCGTCAGAACCTTTAATATAACTGTGGTTGTGACGCATACCCTTCAGATAAAAAGGTACGTCGTCGGCAAAATCGCCGTAAGTTCCGTAAGCGGTTTTTCGTATCTGGACATGAGCCAGCGGCACAAATTCGTCGTCCGATGTGATTTCTTCAGCCTCTACTACGGGCGTTTTCGGGTCCCAATTAAAAAAGCTGGTAGAACCTTCCTTCGATTTCCTGTTTACTTTATCATATCTCGACCATACCGCCGTTTTTCGGTTAAAAGTAAAACTTATATTTTCATTTTCGACAACTGAATCACCGATTTGAGAGGAATCGAAATTCTTAAAAAAGTCCTCGAATCTCTCCGTTTCCGGCTCGGCGCAATCTATCGAGGTGGAGGCGGATAACTTGATATATTTCCCCTTGTCGTAGTTCACCACGGGCGGCTCGGATATTATATTACTTAAATCCTTTTGAGCCGGTTTGTTGATTATGTCGCCGATAAAGGCCATAGTTACGCGGCAAGTGCTGAAATCGACATGATAGACGAGGCCGAAACGCGCCCAGAGGGCGGCCATGAACGCCTCGACCGTCACGTCCGGCATGAGGTCGATATAATTAACATCTTTCTGACAACAGGAATCAGCGCAATTATTCAGCACGACAAGCCGGGCGAGGTCGTTATCAGTCTTGAACGGATTCGCAGCGATTGACATACCTAAATCGGAAAATATCAACTCCAGAACACGCCACACCCTTACAAATGGCGTGAACCCGTAGTTTTCCGGAACTGAAACCTCCGTAACTGTTCCGTTGATTGTCCTTGTCACCTTATCGACGCTTCTTAACGCTTTGTATTGCATTGCGGTGCGCGTCCACATATTCAATATTTCGACCTTTTCGGGGTCGATAATAGAATATGTTTCGAGCCATCCTTCTTTGTCGATAGCGGTAACAATAGGGAAAACCGCCAAAGGGTTGGTTTTCGGGTCAGCGTTGTGATATATCTCGTTAAGTTCCGACATCAGGACGGCAAGCGATGAGTGTCGCCACATGGGGAGTGTCGAAAGTTCGGTCAGTTTCTTATTTTTCCATTTTTCGTAGGCCGTGGAGTTGTCGAACCCGACGTTAAAGGTTATACCGTCGCGGCTGTTTGCGCTTGTGTAATTCAGTGTGCCGCGACGTTGGTACGCGCCGTTCTCTATGATACAAGTCCGCTCCGGCTCGTTCGGATTCTCGGCGTTGTCAACTCGGACAACGTGGCCGGTCAGTCGGTTGTTACGCCTCGTCGGTGGAACGGTGGCCGGTATTGATTGGCTGCCTTGGTCGTTAAATATCGGGTTGGTATCTTCAACGGCCATGCTGAAACCTTCGGGGAGGTCGAGAGCTTCCCCTTTGATAAGTATTTTTATCATAGCGGTAATTACTTTTTGTTTCTGGTGAACGGAGCGCGGGCGCGGTCCATCGTTTCCTTCGCGTCCTCTATGTCCTTGTAAACGATATATGCCCGGATTGCCTTTGTTGCCGCCCGGAACTCCTGAACGGCCTTTGTAAATTCCTCCATGCTCAACGAGGGAGCCGGGACGGTATAACCTCCGTCGGCGTAACCGGCGGAAGGAGCGGCGGCCATACCTGAACCGAGGATTTTATTACGGCGTATCGCCTCGATTGTACCCACCGCGTCAACTACGCGAGGGTTGTCCATAATAGGCTTCGGCACGACGTACTCGCCGCGATGAACGACACCCGCAACCTCGTAGCGGTCACCGTCGCCTGTATATCCGCCGTCAGAGTAGCCGGATAGCACTCGTTCAGCCTTGGCCGGAGCGGCAACGGTGCCGGAGCTGCCGGCGGTATTGCTCGGCTGCATATTCTTGATTTTGTCGCGTTCGGCTTTTGCGCTCACTACTTGGGCCACGCCGGTAGCAGTCAACATGGCGGCGGCTATAGCTCCACCAATCGGGCCGAGCTGCGCGAAAGCCTGCATTATGGCGACGGCGGTATTTCCTATAATCGTGGAGATTTTAATCGCAAAATCAACATCGGCGTATTTCTTTTGTATTTCGAGTTTCTTGTTTTCCTTTTCTTCTTCGAGGGCTGCAGTGTCCTCTCCGTTATTCTTTGCCTGTTGTATCAAGACATCATATTTCGCGTCACTCTGCGCGATTTCAGCATCTTGTATGGCCGAGAACATCGAGCCGGAAAGATTGGCGTAATAATCGAAATACTTTTTAGCGTTGGTAACGCCTAACTGTAATTTTTTCTTTTCGTAGTCCTTAGTTGAGATAAGGCCCTGACGGTGGTAATTTTCGAGTTGGGCGAGTTCGCGTTCGTACTCGTCGGCCCATGATAGCCCGACAAGTTCCTGAAGCTGCCACATCTGCTCTTGATACTGGTAATTAAGGGCGGCGATACGGCGTTGTTTCTCCGTTTCGAGTGCTACAATCTCCTCCGCGCTTACTCCTTCAGCGTCTTTCAGAGCCTCGTAATAAAGAATCATTGCGCTACGCTGGCGGTCGAAACTTGCGGTAATACCTTCTTTGCTCGTTGTGTCGGTCGTAGCCTCTCGCATGAGTTCGGTAAATTTGCCGGTATCTGTGAGAATCTGACTTTGAACGCTCCTTATATCCTTGCCGAGTTGCTGAAGGAGTTTTGTTTTTTCGTCCTTGGTATAATAGTCGGCGGCTGCAACTTTATCGTAATACTGTTGCAGCTCTTTAAGTTGGTCGGCGTGGTTCTGGCGGTCGAGGTCAAGAAGGTACACGTTCGCGGCTTCCTGTAAATCAGCGTCGTTGATAACAGAGGCGCGAATTAAATCGGATTGCTGTTTATAAAACGCTTCGGCGGCTGTTTTCCTTTGCTTGTAGTCCTCTGAATCCTGTTTCACCATTGCCGTATTTATAGCCTTTTGGGCTGTGAGTGATTGCGCGGCGAGTTTATTCTGCTCGGCGGTGATAGCGTCGAGGGTTTTAGTGTGGGTGCTGTCAGTGTTGGCGCGGAGTGTTTCGAGTGCGTTATTAAGTTCAAAACAGTATCTTATCAATTCTTGATTCTTCGCGATCGTGCGCTCCGTTTCGGTTAAGTCCTGTTTATTTATCTCCAGTAATCGGCGTTGGTGTGCGTCGTCAACCGGCGCGGTTACTTGGTCGAGAGAATCCTCCTTATATGTGCCGGGGGTACGTTTGGCCTTGGCTTTTCCGAGCAGTTCCTTTTTTTCTTCCTGAAGGAGCTTTATACGCTTTTGAATACGGTCGAGTTCTTCGTCACTCTCCGGGTCCATTTTACGGAGGCGTTTTAACTCGGTGTTAATTTCCTTCAGTCGGGTGACGGTTTCGGAAGCTGTTTTGTTAGTATTGTCGAGGCCGGTATTTACGGTTTCTATCTCTTCGGTTATCTCCGGTGGCGTAATCGTTCCGTCCTCGATAGCCTTTTTCATACGGCCTTGAAATGCTTGTAAATCATCTTCGGCCTTCTTCCATAGGCTTTTTTTACTGTTTGCATTTTTTTGAGCGTCGGAAGGATATACAAAACCGAGCCAGTTGCGCGTGGTGCGCCCGGCTTTTGCTGCGGCGATTTCTGCTTCATCGTAAGCGTCGCGGGCTTCTTCGGCGGCTGCCACCAGTTCGCGCATTTTTGATTCATTGGCTTTATAACGCATCTCCTTCTCCAGTGAAATAAGATAAGCGTCGAGGGCTTGTTTAGACGCTTTATATTTGCCGGTGGTAGCGTCTATTTGTGCGTTATAGTTCGGAATAATACGGTTCAGTTCTGCAACGGCCTTTTTACGACGTTCGAGCGACAAATTTTCATTCTCGGCGACCATTATCAAGGCTTGAATTTTGCCTTTCTGCTCTCCGTACTGTTTCGCCGCTTCCTTGGAGGCTTCGGTCCATGCGTCCGTTTTTTCGGTAGCGTCGTCCATTGCAGAATTATACCCCATAATCGCGGCCACGGCCATAGCCAACAAACTAATGATAAGAATTATCGGGTTTGCCATTAGTGCGGCGTTCCATAGACGTGTTGCGACGGCTGCCGCTCCATCTGCCTTGGCGGCACTGTAAACCGCCGCCGTCTTGGCGATTATGGCTTTTATTGCGTTAGCGATATTGCTTATAAATGTTTTGGTAGCATTAGAGGCTAATAGTGTGGCAACCTTATAAGCCACAAGAGCGGCAACAACGCCGTTTAATATCATTCTTCCGGCGGCGGTCTGTGTGAATAATTTTGTAATCCAGCCCACGAGAGTACCCAAAGCGGACACAAGCGCACCTACTGTTGTCGCGGCCCATCCTATCATTGTACCCATAGGGCTGAAAGCGTCCACAATTTCGCCAATCCAATTTATAATATCTGTACCCCACTCGTAGAGAGTTTTCAGGGCTTCGCGGAAATCAAAGAATTTCAAAATTAAGCCCTCCACTGCTGACTGGAATCCGGCAAACGAACCGGCCGCGTTGTCGGCCATTGTCGCGGCCATTTGTTGAAAATCATCGGTACAATCGGTTATCGAATCACGGAGCGCGAGAATTGAATCAGAACCGTTAAGGAAAGTCGAGAACGCGGCCACGCTTCGCTTGTCGGTCAGTTCGAGGGCTTTCGCGAGGTCCACACCTTCCGCGTTAAGTTTATTCAGCCCGTTAACCAGTTCGTCGAGGTTAGTCACTGGGCCACCGAGGGCTTTCGCGAGGTCGCCGTTAGCGTCTGCCAGATTCAGGAGGATATTACGGGTTGCGGTGGCGGCGCTGCTTGCGTCGAATCCGGCGTTTGAGAGTTGGCCGAGGAGTGCGGTCGTTTCTTCGAGGGAGAACCCGAACGCATTGGCTACCGGGCCAACAGTTGACAGCGAGGCCTCCAGCTTGTGAAAATCAAGTGCGCTTTTAGTTGTGGCAACGGCAAAAGAGGCCATCACCGCTTCGGCTTGGTCTGCGTCCTTGTTAAACATACGCATGGCGGCACCGGCGAACGCTGCCGCGCTCGATAGGTCGGTATCGACTGCCTTCGCGAATTTCAGAACCGAGGGGGTAAGTTTCTCGATAACGTCCTGCGTGAATCCGAGTTTTGCGAGTTCGGTCTGAAGGCCGGTAACTTGCGAGGCTGTGGCGGTTGTGGTGCGCCCTAAATATTTCGCTTGGTCGGTCAGGCGTGAAACTCCGTCGATAGTCGTACCCAGTACGGAGGCAAGTTTTGAGTTAGCCCGCTCAAAATCCTGAATAATGTTTGTCAGTTGCTTGAACGCTCCTATAACTTGCGTCATTATCACCATGCCCAGGCCCATGAAAAAGCCCTTTATCGAGGTGGCAATCTTATCGAGCGACAGGAGCGAGGCCAGAAAACCGCGTGTCGAACGGGTTGCTTCGGCGTGTGCCTTTTCAACTCTGCGGATTTCATTCTCCAGCTCTCTATATCTTTCCGGATATAGGGCTTTTGAAGTCTTATTCAGTTCGCCCTTCAGTCGCTTTAATTCTTTCCCAAGGTCAGCAGCCGACATTCTGGAAATGTCGATTTCTTTCCGTGCTTTCTCCATTGCACGGTTATTGGCTTCTATCTCACGTTTATTAGCCTCGATAGCCGCGTTTAATCGTGCATATTCGGCTGTATGGTCGCCCTCTACACGTTCAAGGGCCGCCTTCTCCTTCCGGTAGGCTTGATTCTGTTTTCGGAGTTCATCGGTTGCCTTGGTAAGTCGGCGAATCTCCTCTTGTGCCTTCTGTGCTTTAAGGTCGAGTTCGACCGCGATTTTATCGTTATTTAATTTCGCCATGACAAAGGGGGTAATCTTGTTTGCGGCAAAATTACCCCCTTCGGGTTAGTCTATGAAGGACACCTAATTAACGGAAAATCTTCGATAATATCCTATACCATAACGGTAGTTTTCGCGGCTTTTCTTCCTGCCACGTCCATATCTGCTCACCGGATTTATAGCGCCTGACTATTTCAGCAATAGCCAAATATATCATTACACTTACAGCACTTAAAAACAGTGCCGCAAAAAACGCCTGTATTGGAGTTGTGGGGTCGATACGATAGAATACTCCATACCATGCGACTACCACGATAGCAAGTAATATATATTTCAGTGTCCGTTTCATCGTTCAAGCCCTTTCGTTAAAAATTCGGTAATGAGTTGAGAGGTCGAAACCTTTCGGCGGGCAGCCTCGTCGCGTATGAGGTTTAACAACCATGTGGGCAAAGTGACCGAGATTTTAGTCCTCGGCTCTCCGTCCACTGTTTTACGCCCTGCGCCTTCTCGCGCTCCGCCGCTGCCTATACCGCCCATAACTGTATATTATTTTAGTTTCCACAAAGTTAAACAAATTATTTGATTTAGGCGATATATTCAAATAAAAAAGTATATGTTATAAAACATAAAACACCCCGCCACGATTTCGGGCGAGGTGCGCAACGAGTTGGAAGGGTTCACCCTTTAGAGGGAGCGCGTGATGAAATGAGCCGCAAGCCATGCCACACCACTACCGAGAACCGCGCCGATGATGTCGGCCACGATGTCCCAGACACAAAAGTGGTTTCCATTCTCTCGGCTGTCGCGGATTTCCTTACCTATACCCACAAGAAGGGCCACGATAAACGCAACTATCGCGGTCGTCCACTCGTTGTGGGGCGGAATGTGGGCGATGAGTGCGCCGAAGAGTACGGCGATACAGAACACCACGAAAATGTGCAGGAGTTTATCCTGCCCCTTACGGTCTTTACATACTGACATAATGCAAAAAATTAAGTTAGTGAAAATTGGTTTACTGTGCAGCGGTGCCGTTTCCCTCGTCCGCCTCTGCTTCCTCCGCCTTCTTACGTCGGAGGTCGCGGCGGGCCTGGACCGCCACGGTGATGAACGAGAACACGAACAGGAACAGGGTTTCGACACCGACGGCTGCGAGGATAGCGATTAACGCCATTGCTTTGTTCCATGCCCACCAGCCGAAAGCGACACCGGGGGCAACGAGGAGCGCACCCCGAAGGATTGCGCCCACAATAATTTTTACTTTCTTCATTGTTGATAACTTGTTATGACTGTTGATAACTCTCGCGGATAGAATCGGCCAAATTCTTGCGCAACCACGCCGAGAACTCAAACCGTATGTCGTTGAATGTTTCTTTGTAGAGAATACCCCAGACCGGGCGGTTATAGATTCGGTAATTACCGAGCCGCTTCATGTCGAGGAATCGGAGATATGTCGGGTACTGCGCTTTTGCCGATATGCCGGAGCCGGAGCCGGTTATCGAGAAGGTCGGCGAGGCTAACGCCTGTTGCAGCCGCCCCGAACGGCTCCGGGGTGTTCCGTCGGTGCGGTAGGCTTGTTTCCCGTATATCTTGGCGGCGGCGATACGTCGCTGTTCCTCGAATATCCGGCGGAATCCTAGGTTAACGTATTCGGTGAAATACTTTGCTATCTTGTCGGGGTCGTCCATATCAGTAAGATGTTACGTTGAAGGCTATCGACCAACCGGCAAAGCGTCCGTAAAGTTCCGTTTCCGGAGCGGTGTCGATACTGTCGACCTCGACACGCATAACCGGGCATCCGGCTCTCTGGTCTTTGAGTAATATACTTTTTACCTCGTCGATAATCGGCTGTGTCTGCTCCAGCACGTCGAAAGAGTTGCGGCGTTGTGGGTCGTATTTCGCCATAACGAAAACCACGCATTTGTTAACCTCCTTGAAATTATCGACATTCTTCGCGCCGGATTCAGCCAAAGGAGGAAAAACGAAAAGATTTACAGAGTTCGCCGGTAACGACTGAATTTTCTTACCCATCTGCTCGTCTATGGTGACGGGCAGAACCTCGGTTATTGAATTGACACGGCGGCCTACTCCTTCCCAATATTCGCGGTAGTGTAAGAGATTTATCATATCTTCCCGAAATAGTGGTCGGCTTCGGCTGCTCGGCGTTTCATCAGTCCGGGGAGGGGCTTCAGAACACCGTTAACCCTTGCGTTAACGTGTTTCATGAACTCGGCGCGGATAGTGGGATCATTGGGGTCGGACTTAACCTTGCGGACGAGTGTCGGGGCCTTGACGGTGAGCGAACCGATATTGTAAGACAGCGAAACAAGCGCGTCGAACTGGTCGCCATTGAGCTGCACCCCAGCAAAGATCGGCGCGACTGTAGCGGCGAACTTGGTAATATCGGTATCGAAAAGCGCGTCAGCCTCCGCTTGTGTGATTTTCTTGCCGGGGGTGACATCTTTCCCGGTGTGGCCGTAGCCGATTGTGAGAACTCCGGCAGGGCAACGGTAGGCTGTAAGCCGACAGCCTTCCCACGCCTTAATTTTTTTCTTGATTGCGGTTGAAAGTTGCATGATGATTTATTTATTTGGGATGTTACGTTTCTCGTTGAGATATTCAAACTTGCATTTATACAGGTAAATGAGGACGGCCCACATATCGGTGCGCTCCACCTCCGCCACGTTCCCGAACAGTCCGGCGGTAGCGACCTCGAAGGTTATACCGGTCCATCCGGTCTTGTCGTCCGGCTTCTTTCCTCCGCCGGAACTGCGGAAGATAATCCGTAAATCAATTTTCTTTCCGTTGATTTCCACGGGGCCGGCAAGGATTGCCTTCCAGACGGAGGCGAGGAGCGTCGGGGCATGGAACGCCAGAAGGTCGGGCACTTTCTCTCCGTCGGGAATATGGTAGAGCCGCCGGGCAATATGGGCGTAACCTTCAGCCACCTCTTGCTCGTCCATTTGGTGAAGATTCTCGGCTATGGTAAGGCACTCCACAAACTCGCCGTATGTCACACCCTCCAGCCAATCGCCGGGGCCTTGATAGCCTCCGTATGAAGGCAGGAGGTTAACGGGCGTATTGAAATCAAGATGAACGCGGTCGCCTTCAGCCACGAAAAAACCTTCAATCGCTCCGGCCTGTGCTTTCAGTTCCTCGACGTGTTGCTCCTTCAACAACGTGTAATCCGCTTTGCCGAGGCCAATCAGGAAGGAGAGCCAGCGAACCCGGAAATAATCGCCGTCAATCACACCCGCGCCCAGAGCATAGGCGAGAAAAACGTAATATTCGTATTGCGCTGGGGTCAATTCGCTGACATGGGTCGGAATTTTGACGGAGCGGCCTCGTGTGGTGATTGTTTCCATTAAAACGACATTCCTTTACTGTGGACAATAGGCCCGGTAATTGATGTATCTACCTCCTCGCCGTCTGCGTCGAGCTGCGCCACGAGCTGCTGAAGGTATTCGAGGGCGCGGGTAGCGTCAGCACCCAGAGAGGCGGCAACCGAGGCGCGGGCCGATTGCTCGGCGCGTAACCTTGATTTTACCGGCTGCGACTGCTGAACCTGTACGATACCCTCCGGAATAACCTCGACCGGAAGGCGTTCCACCGCCTTCTGCATGGTTAGCAAAGCCACTGCGCGGGCTGCTGTTGCCTTCATCAGCGTGAAGGTATCGGAATCCTCACCCGAAAGAATCGGAGCGAGATACTTGCCGAGTACCGGGGCGACGGTTGCGCCCTGAACCTCGCGGATAATAGGAACGAGGGTAACGAAAAGGCGATGAGAACCGATAATGTAGTAATTATCGAACTCCTCCTTACTGCGTATTAACAACCCTTCGCGCTGGCGGTACTTGGGCGATTCAATCCAGAACGGGAACGCCTCGCGGTCTAAGGCTTCGACAAGTGCGTCGGTAGCCTCGTAGGCCAGACGTAAAATATTTTCCTCGTCCTTGAACTCCTGAAGGGCTGTTAACCCTTTTTCGTTTTCTCCGAGGCTTTTCGCCCTTCCTGTATCTCCGTGCTGTGCGTCGAGAGTCGGGATTATCTTCAGCCATGTAAAGAAGGCCACCGCCTGTTGCAGATAAGCCAGAGCGTCAGCCATAGCCGCGTCGTCGCTTTCTCCGTTTTCGTAATAGTCGGCCAGAGCCTCGACCGGTTCACGGCCCACGATTGCGACGACATCACGGATTCCGAACGGAATCAGGGGCCGCCACTTGTCGAAAGTGATACCGTTAGAGATTATTCCGACGGCTGCGGTAATTTCCTCGCTGCCGTTTCCGTCGCGGTCAAATAGTTTCATCGCGTTTCAGTTTATAGGGTTTCCAATCGGCAAAATCATTGTTAAACGAATGGATTTTGTCGAAAATTTCTTCTTTGTAGAACCTTGCCACGCCTTCATCGACTGTTATAACCGTCTGCTCACAACGCGGATTACTGTTAAGGTTTGCCGAACCTTCGACCGCAAAATCAAAGCGTTCACCGAAACCGGCCATAACTTTAGAGTGATTCCGGAACACGGCAACGCGGCCGCCCATGAGCGCGACGGCCTCGCGCAAAGTGTTGTAAACCTCGGCAAACTTGGAATCGAAAATTTCACCGAGATAGAGGTCGAGCCGTCCAATCAATCCGCCGCGCTGCCATTTCAAAAGCGTTTCCGCGTCGGTCAACGCCATAGAGAAGGTGGACAAACAAACATACTCCAGCGGTTGCTGTTTGAGGATAGCCCGGAGATAGGTTAGCGCGTCAACATCGCCGAAAGAAAAACAATGATACGCCTCGCCCGGTGAAAAGTGCCACGGTAGGACATTTTCGAGAAAAAGCTCGGATTTTACGCGGCGTTCAAAGTTGCGCGACATCGAGCGGAACACCCTCGTTTCTTTCCCGGTGTTCTTATCCTCGGCGCGTTCCTTGGCCTCGTCCTTGCCTTTGCCTTTGTTCTCCGGCTGCTGCTCCGGGGTGGCGAATAAATCACGCATTTGCTTTCACTCTGTTTTCGGGGTTGACATTTTTTTCGGCCTCTACAACGGTACGATATAGGCCGATTCGTATATCTGTGCCGGGGTGGTTGGTGTCGATGAACTGTTGGAACGGCTTACATAGCACCATATCAGGCACGGCGGTTTCTGTGGCGTTATACACCTTCAGGGCGTAGAGTTTTTCGGAGCCTGAACCGAGTTTTGTATCAAGTATCAAGTTAGAGAGTGAGGGGTCGAGGCCAAAACCGGAGGTCGCGGCGGCCTCTGACTTTTTGCATATTGCCACCATTGCTTCGATGTACTCTTTAACCTTGTTGTCGATAGCGGTAATCTTCCACCCCTCGAAATTGTTAGCCTCCTCGTTCCAGAACTGCGAGGTATGCAGGAACTTGCCCGCGTTCTCCTTGCCGGACATCGAGGCGGCAAATTTCTCCATCGCTGCGTCCTTGAACTCCTCTAACATTTCCTTTTTATAGGGTATGCCCCTTTGCTGACAGGCCATTTTTATCTGTTCCTCGGCGCGGTCCCAATATGACTGGGGCGATTCGATATGTTTCGAGATAGCCGAGGCGTTCTCGTTGTAAGCTGCGAGGAGTGGCGCGAGTGTTCCGGCCAACTCCAGCCAATCGAACGCACCGATAAAGCGCGGTACGCTGTAATGGTCGTGGTTGTAACTGTAAATGTTGTAATATGCCAGCGAAACGGGATATTTCAGAGGGTCGGAGGGGTCAAACAGAGGGTAAACGTGTGAGGTACGAGGGTCGGCCAGCGGCCAATCTGCCACCATCGCTTGTGTAGGCAGCTTATTTTCTCCGGGCCATACGAAACGCACCTTTCCAGCCGGAACGTGTTCGACCCTCGCAATACGCCCGGAGCCGATACGCGCCCCGCGTGAACGTGTGAATTTAACCCAGAACCCCTCCAAATGACAGAGGTCTATCAGACAACGGTGCATTTGTGTGAGGTAGTCGGTAGCCTTCAGGTCGGCGGTAATCTGGTCGTCAACAGCCCACGCCCGGTAAAAGATATTGTTCGCGTCCACAGCGTCGCGGTAGAGCCTCGGACCCTCGCCCCACTGGAGGCCGGCCTTCTTGCCCATGATACCTTCACCGGCGTAGAACTTTTCGAGCAACATACACACACGGTTAGGGAGGTCGTTGTCGCGTCCAAACGGTATTATCGGCGTACCGTTCACGTTCATATATTTATAACCAAACGAGGCGATAGAGCCGCCGCGTAACATGAAGGTCGAGGGTGTGAATCCGCGACCCTTGGCGTTCATGCTGAAGGTGTATATTTCACCGGCTCCATTATCTACGAAACCGAAATTTCCGCTTCTGCGTATCATCTTGCTTAAAGTGTTAGTTTAACACCGTTCGGCGACCGTTGAACTCGGTAATTAAAACCTGCCAGCAATTACGGGCGAGGCCTGTTTCCGTATCGGTGAAAAATAGTTTATAACTTGCGTCTGAAATTTTGTCGTCTTTTGTCTTGGGGCGGATTCGCGCCGCATTGACTTTAACCACGTAGCCACCGTTGCGCGTCTGCCTGTTCCACTTGCGGAAGGTGAGCGAGAACGTACCACCGGCGAGGCTTATCCGCTTCATCTGCTCGATAGCGTCGTAAAGGTCTATCGGCTGCGCTTCTGTTTTATCCACGGCCATACTATGTCGGCGAAAAATAGATATATCAGGTAAAGGAGAATCAGGCCCAGCAATCCGGGGCCGATGATGTTCTCTAAAGATATTGCGGTGTTAATTTCCTCCGTAGTTTCTTCCGTTTTCTCGTTGACGGAATCCACCGCGCCGGAACTCTCGGAGTGTCGCGTTGCATTGAGGCCGTAAAACCAATTTTGCGCCTCCTTATCTCTTTTCGAGAGGGTCGAAAAATTGCCCGCAAACGTCCAATATATAAATATAGGTCGCCCGACTGAATCGCGCTTAATCTCGACAGAGCCTCGCACATCTGTTGAAATGTTTGCTGTGTCGCTCTCGCTGCTTCGCTCGTTTCCTCCCATGAGCACCGAATCGACCCTGGTACTATCTTGGCCGTCGTAATGAAATTCGGTTCGGGTTTCTTCAACCATATTTCGAGAACTTTTACAGCTATTGAAGGCAGAGCCGACAAGAACCAGAGCCATAAGGAAAAACAAACGGCGAGGGTAGCAAAAAATTTTATTTCCATGTTTCATATATGTGACTTATTGGGGTTGAGTGATTTCGTCGAGGCGTTCCTGAACATTGGCTTTGAACTTGTCGAGTTCGTTAGCGTAGTGGATAGAGATACCCAGAAGGGAGGCGACGAAAATACATACCGTTCCGAACGCGGTTAATACTGAACTATGGATTTCACCCTCCGGCGGTATGAATAAACCGATAAACAGAAGGGAGAGGCCGGCAATCATTACCACGATTGCCAAAATGTAGATTATAACCTCTTTGAAGGTCAATTTGTCGAACTCTTGTTTTAAGTGTTTCATCGTGATTCGTATTATTATGCTGCAAAGGTCTTATATATATCGCGCGTAACGAAGGACACGCCCGGAAGCAACAAAAAACGCCCGTTTCACAACGGACGTTCCTTTCTTGGGTTGGGATAGTGTTTGCTTATGTGGTAAACCTAAATCAATCTTTTACCTTGGGGCTGTATTTTATTCGGCGGTATCTGCTGTTTGAGTGGCACTGGTGGCTTCCTGTTCTTGAATCTCACCGATTTTAACCATCGCTCTTTCGATGTGTTCGGGAAGGTTGCGGAGTTCTTCGATACTCTCCGCTTTCTCTGAAAAGTGGAGTAACCGGAACATCGCGTAACGTGCAGTTTTGAGCGATTCCCACGCTTCTTTGAAGGCGGTCGCCACCTCCTCCAGCGTTGGGGCCTCGTTCTCGTCGCTGTCGAGTTGTTCCGGGGCGGCGGTGAGGGTGATACTGTCGAAGGGGTCGACGGGTTCGTTGAGCGGTGCCGGAGAGCCGGCGATGTCGGCAATATCGGAGCGGAGGGCGTTCAGGGCGCGGAGTGCGTACATTGCCTCGTTGTCACTCATGCCGATTTCGTCGGAGTTGTTGAGTATGTAGTTAAACAGACGGTCGAGGTGTGTGCGGTAGAACTGGTAAGTTCCGCAGGGGTGTTGGAGTGCTTGGATTGCTTTTACAGCGTCGGGGGTGAGGTTAATATTATTTTCCATATCGGTAATTTTTGTTGTGATTGTTGGTTTACCATTGCTTCAGGCCGAGGCGGTCTTGACGGAGGTCGCGGGCTGTCTGTCGCCACGCCCACGGGGTAAAGGCTGCAAGCCATACCATAGCACCGTAGGCGATTGTGTTAGTGTCGTCGGTGCATACGCCCCACCACGACCATAGCGCGGCGATTACGCTTGCAAAGGTAAACAATTTTTCTGATGTAAGGTAAATAATTCCTTTGATAAGGAGTTTTTTCACTCTTGGCTTGTAAAACAAAGCCGGAGCCGGTAACGCTGTTGCTGTTTTCATTTTCGGTGTAGTTTGTAGTTTGACGTTTGTTTTATGACATAAAAAGGCAGTAGCCTCTCCATGTCGTCAAACTACACCGGCAAACCGACGAAAGGGTCGTTATACTTAGTGTTGGAGAAGGCTACCGCCTTATATCTTATGTAATCGGGCAAATAAAAAGCCCGAAGGATTTCGAGCCGCTTGCGCGACCCTTCCGACATCATTGTCGGCGTAGTTTGACACCGCAAATTTCGGCAGAATAATGTGAACAAAAAAAAAAAAGCGTTAATAAATGTTATTAACGAAAAGAAAAATATATTAACACAACAACGCCGAAACCCGTAGGCTCCGGCGCATTATAATGTGTAATTTCTAAAATCAAAAAACAATATTTCCAGTAACATACCACGAGGAAGGCTGTCGATAATCATCCCAAAAGTGAGTGACGGTAAGATTGATTTCAGCTTCAACGTATTTACCGTTTTCATTCTTGATCTGAATCGGTCCAGCAAATAGACACTGTTTCCCGTTGTTTATTTGTCTGTTCAACTTGGAATAATCAAAAATTATCTTTGCATCAGGATTGGGAACGAGATTTTTCAGAGCGCGGAGAGCTGCTGACCATGTTGCATCGCGCGCCGACACTGGTTCCCCTTGTATCTTCTTGGAAGCCGGAGTGTCGAAGATGCCGGCGGGACATGATTCCAACACACATGGAATATCAGCTATTTTGTTCCTGTTTTCGGTTATTGTCCATGCGTCGAACCCTCCGGCCTTTCTTTTTGCGACCTCAAACGGGGGTAAGGTATCGGATTTTTCGACGGTAATGGATTCTGTAATATTGTCGGCTGCAGCTCCTATGTTTTCCGGCGCTGTGGTTTTAACGTTCCCAGAGCAACTAACCAGAAGAAGTCCGAACAACAAAGTTAAATATTTCATCTTTGGCGTAAGATTTTGAATATCTTCCGCCGGTTTTCGGGAGTTTGACAGCACAAATTTACGGATTTTTCACGGTAATAGGGTGAAAAATTGGAGATTGCAACACAAAAAATGCGGTTTTTAGCGTAAAATTTTGCTCTACTTTTCGTCAAACATCACTATATCAAGCAACTAAATGCGACCGAAACGAAAAACGCAATTTTTGACGCGCTCCGTAGGGCGGCCCGCTCTGACGGCCGAAAGTAATTACCACCCCTTACCGGGGGTGAAATGTGAGGTTTTGAATCGTTACGGCGTTATGAGAGGGCGCACACGACACCGCCCGGCGGCTGTGCTGTCGTCGGGCGGTAACATGGTCGGATAATAGTCGGTATGTAGGTCGGTCAGCCGTCGAACTTGTCGGCTACCCACTGCGCTGCCATTGCGTCGGCTCCTGTGTTGGAATCGGCGGCGGCTCGTGTTGCTGTCAACCAACGGCGGCGCATCATCAGGTACTTGAAAGCGTCGGAAAAATTGGTCGATAACCTCGGCAATTTCTTCGCCTCCAGCTTCTCGGATTTCTTCACCTTAGCCACTATCTTGGTACGGCCCCGGTACTTTATCTCGGCTTTTGCTCCCTCGATACTTGATACCATTTCGGAACAGTTCAGCACATCAACCAGAAGAAGCGGCAATTTCTTATTTTCACCGCGCATAAGTTCGTGCATGAAATTATATTCGGCGTCATGCAGAAGGTTGGACTGTTTTCTTGATTTAAGGTTAACAGTCCAGCCGGTACGCCGCCCGTCGCCGTCCTTCTCGATAGCCTCTTTTATTTGCCGGGCATAGTCAACGCCCTGACGCTGGAGGTTATTACCTGAACGGTCGTAATAGAGGTTTAGCACCTTTGTAGGGTAATCGGCGAAAAAGTCAAGAAACTGGTCGGCAAGTTCACGCATCCAGCCCGGAGGTATCTCGTAGAAATTTTTATGCACACGGTAATATTTACCGTCCTCCTGTCCGATAACCAAAGAAAGCATATTACCGAAATCCATACCGCCGTCGAGAGGTCGGGAGGGGTCGAGGTAACGGAGTTCGTTCCATGTGAACGCCGCTTCACCTGAATAAGTTCCGTCGGTGTACTTGTGTTTATCGCCAAACAGAACGTAAAACCTCGCGTCCTTGCGAACGCCGGGGCGCATACCTAACACGGATTTAAGGAACTCGTGCAGCTCCAACGCGCCATTATAGAGGCGTTTCGCATAATCGACCGTAAGAATGTCGATATTAACGAAACTCGAAATATTCATAAAGAAGGTTTGCCCCTTGCGCAGCTTCAGAAGGCCCTCGGTATAATAGTCGATTTTCTTTTCTACCCTCGCGATCTTGCGTTCATCAGGACGAGGGGCGCGGTTCTCGCGCTCCTGTTTTATCCGTAGGCGGTTGAGTTCCCCGGCGGCTTGCATAATCTTTATAATGCGTTCCGGATTCATTTCGGAGGCATAGCGGAAAAACCAATCATATTCGCCTTCGGTAACGTCGGGCATATCGGTGGTAATGGTAACACCGCCGTAGAGGTGGCAGCGTCCGTAGGTGATAGCGTCGCCGCGTAGGATAGGCAGAACACGGGCCGCCCTTGTATCAGAGGCGTATTTTGCTTCATCAAACAAAAGGTGGGCCACGGATTTACCGGCCAGTAACGAGGGGTTATCGAGAGAGCCGAGGAATATAACCGAGCCATTCCAAAAGCTATAAACGTGCCGGTAATCATCGACAATAACGGAGCAGCGTCGCCGCCACTCCTCCGGGGGCTTCTTACCCTTGATATAGTGAACGCCTTCTATCAGCCCGTTAAGTTTCCAACCGTTTTGCACGGCGGGCATGATGTTATCGACGAGGTTAGAATAGGTATTTGCGACGATTGCCACGGGTGCGCCCGGCATGAGGCGCACACAGCGTTCAGAGCGTCGCGCCAGAATAACGGTACTCTTTGCCACACCACGGCCGCCGATAGATACGAAATTTGTCGTATCTATCCAGTCGCAGAAAATCAGCGCGTCAGAGCCGAATTTTACCGGAACATCAGGGTCGTTAAATTTATTCTTCATCGCCAAACTCTTTAGCGTCCTCAATCATGCGGTTTAATAGGTTACGTTTGGTAATACCGGCATCCTCCTTGACACGGCGTAACGATATTTCGGGAATATCCGGTATTGAATCAATAAACGCCTCCAGTTCCTTGCGGTCGGCCTTCGGTGCGCCCATACTTTCGGGGTCGGCGGTATAAATAACCGTGGGAGCAGCATCGAGGAGTTCCTGCGGAATTTCCGGGGCTTGCTCGTCGTAGCAGCCTCGCAATTTGGCAGCTTCAACCAGAAGGCTACGCGCCTCCTTTGTTTTACCCATTGACGCGGCGAGATTAGCCATATTGTCGAATCGTTCAGCGTAGAGGTTGCGCCATGCGCGGGGAGTGACATCATCGACGGAATAAAAGAAATTCAGCGCGTCGG
The DNA here is from genome assembly GCA_910579295.1 of uncultured Christensenella sp. Classification (GTDB taxonomy): domain Bacteria; phylum Bacillota; class Clostridia; order Christensenellales; family Borkfalkiaceae; genus Coproplasma. The sequence continues at coordinate 26,501 of CAJTTC010000015.1, forward strand.
AATATACACGCCGCGCCATCCAGTCTGACAGCCCGTAAACATCAGATTTCAGAACCTTGATAATTCCGGCCTTGGTAACTATGCGATTACCTCCGGGCATCATCATTCGCGCCCGTAGGCCACGAACAAGTTCCATAAGGTTGAAATATTCGCGTTCGGCCGGTGTCAGGCTTTCGAGGTCGCCGGTTTTAAGAATCCGTTCAATCTGGTGGGAATCCAACGCCTCAAAATCAATTCGGGAGGGTTTACGGGGTAAATTCGTCATCGTCCATATTGTTAACGAGTTCATTAAATCGGTTCGTTCGCTGGAGGTTCTGGAGTGCCTTTATAGCCTCTATGTTACCGGCTTTTGCGGCTTCTTGCAGTTTTATCTGGGGTTGAGCGCGTCCGGTTGCACGTCCGGCGGTAATCAGTACGGAGATTGCGGAGCCGGGCACATTTGCAAGAATACAGAAGGCGGCGCGTCGCTCTCGCGTCCATTCCATAGACACGGCGATTTCGTGGGGCATGAATCCCACGGCTGCCAGTTTCATAACCTCGTCCTCCTCCGCTTTCGTCAGAGGAAAGGCCGGTAATGTAGGTTTGTCGTTATTCTCGGTATTCATCTTCGAGGCGTTTACAAGCAGTGTGGTAATATCCTTCGTCTTGCTCCATGAGGATAAAGCGACGGCCGGAGCGGACAGCAGCCACGGCGGTAGAGCCGGAACCGCCGAAAGTGTCGAGAATCACCGCGCCCGGCTCGGTCGCGTCCTCGATAAACTTTTGAATCAGGGCTACCGGCTTTTGCGTGGGGTGAACCTTCGCGCCGTCGGTACTCTTTGCCCCGGAGGTGAAACTCTTTATGTCGGAAATTATGTTTGTTCCGCCGATATTCGCGCCCTTTCCGGCATGGAACAACACAAGTTCGTGTATAAATGCGTAATGATTGCCAGGACCGCTCAATTTATCCCAAACGAGCATATTATGGGCCTTCAGGATTTCATCGAACAGAGGGTAATAAAAAGCATATCCGCGCCAGTCACAGAAAAAGTAAATACAGGCTTCAGGCTTGGCAACTCGGCGGTACTCGTGGAATAAATCACGGTAAAAAGGTCGGCAAATCGACAAGTCGCGGAAATTACCCTTTTGCCCGTTGTGGGTCATACCGAGAAAATAAGGAGGGTCGGTAATAATACAGTCAACAGAGGCCGCCGGGAGCGTCTTTATAACGTCGAGGCAGTCGCCGTTGAACAACGTACCGCCGGGAAATTCGCGGAGGTCAGTCGTTGAAAGATTGTAAGAGGGATAACGATACATTCAGCGCGTCGATTTTCTTGTTAACGATAGAGAGTTGATGCCCGGCCTCGGAGCGGTCGCACGGGTGACAGCCGGAACGGGAGAGGTATTTTGTAAAATATACTCTCGACCGTTCCGCACCCTCGATACCCTCAATTACTTTTTTTTTTCGGCGGTCGATTTCCGCCTTCAGTACCTTTTTACGGTTAGACCATTTCACAAAAGCGGCTTCAGCCTTTTCGTTAGGTTGTTTTTTTGCTTTGGCTTCCTCGACCGCCTTTTTCGCCTTGGATTCCTGAACCCCTGCGCTCCGGAGTTGGCCCATAAGGTCAACATCGGAAATTTTTGTCAAGTCCTCGGCGGCTTCCATTTCGCGGAACTTTGCAGCTTTGCCGAGAATCACGCCGTTTTCGCGGTAATATTCGAGTTCGTCCCAGATTTCACGGTTTTTCAGATACTCGGTAACTACTGTTTCGCAATCAGCGGCGGCGGTGGCTGAATCTGCGTCGCCGAGTACCTGAAGGCGGGCGTGTGCAGCCTTGTAGTTTCCGTATGCGGTAAACATATCGGCCACGAGTATCTTCAGCACGTCGGGGCAGTCGGGAGAATTGAGGAAAGGATATTTTTCGCGGAAACGTATCATTTTCCGAACCGGTTCCGGGGCTTCGGCATACTTGGAACGAGCGGCCTCCAGTTCGTCGGTAAGTTCGCCGATACGGTCGGCGTTTTCGTCCATTGCCAACACTCGTTCCTGAAAATCAGGGCTAACAAGTTCGTCAACGGTAACACCGAAAGAATCGGCGAGTTCCATTAACGCCGATTCGTCGTTTTTCTCGTCGTCGAGAATTACACATTTCGCTTGTACGCCGTTGAGCTGCGCCGTTTTCTTGACGGCTTGACGTGGAAGGTGATTAAACTCGATTTCCGACAATTCGGCAAGTTTACGGAGTTCATCGAAAAGAATTTCACGGATCACGGCGGTATCTTCGACCGCAAACTGACGTTTCAGGCGCAAATTTACGCCGTAACGCTGGTAAAGTGCCACGCCTTCGGCATAGTCGCGAGGGCCGCAAAGATAGGCGGTAATTTCCTTTTTCTGCTCGGTAGTCATAACGGTGTCAGTCGATAATTACCCAATCTTCGGCAAGCATATCAGTTTGCGAGGCCAGCCAACCCGATAAAATTTCTTTTTGAGCGGTTAACATACAAACCGTTCCGAGTGCAGGAATCTCGCCGCCGTTACCTTCGGCGATAGCCTTCAACATAGGGTCTTTGCACCATTCGGCCTTCACGGTGGCGGCCGGTTTGAGCCAGAGGAACATGTTTTTACCGTTCCAGCCCTTACGGGCTACTTTTTTACCCTGTTTCAGGGCTTCGATAGCTTTACCGAAATTCATAAAATTAAGAGTTTAGGTGGTTAAACATTTTAACACTACAAAATTAAGCTCGGTAATTACCAATCAGAAGGACACAAAACGCCCCGGAGGTCGGTAATTCCTTCGGGGCGTGGGTGTCAGGTAGGTGATATTTGTCAGGCTGCGACGTAACGGCTTTGTTCAATCCACATAATACCGCCATCGCCGCTGTCGAAGGCGCGGAGGGTGAGTTGTGAGCCTTCGGAGGCGGTGAACACCTTGCCGCCACGGAGGAGGATTTTACCGCCGGTGCCGGAAACGGTAGGCGATGAACCTCCAGCCGCACCGAGGAGGGTAATAACTGCGTCGTGTGCGCCACCCTCGATTTCGTCGATAACAGCGGCACCGGCGGTGAGCTGGTACTGGCCTTCGGAAATGAACGGAACTACCTTTACCCCTGTTTCAACGACTGAAACAGGCTCTTCGAGGGTCACAGTACCTTTATAAATAAAGATGTCGCTACCCTTTGAAATCTGGGTGAAGGTCATTTCGTTGGTGTTGCTCTCGTTGTTACCGGTGTAAGAGGGGGTGAGCTTACACGGGTTGCAGATTGTACCGATAAGGTCGGCGGGCTTGCCGGAACAATAGCGGATAACCACAATGAACTTGCGGTTAATGCTGTTGGCCTTGAACTCGCGCACCTCCTGTTCGTTGCCGGGGTGCTCGAACTTAATCGAGGGGGTGAAACCGATTTTGTCGGTATCGCCTTCGGCTGCGCTCGTTACCTCGATTGTTCCCTGTGTCATGTAGATGTTATAACCGTAACGGCCGGGCTTCATTACGATGTTATCGGCGATAACCACCCCTTTGTCGTCGGCTGACGGCATGAAAGCGATGTCGTCGATGTCGATAAGGGTCAGCTGGTCGCGCGGCTGAATACCTGTGCCGGGATTGCCCTCGGCGCGTGGTACGGATTTTTTAATATATGTCATATCCTTGAAATAATAACAGTTAGAGAATAAAACGGAGGGCAAGAGCGGATGCAGTCGCCCTCCGTGTTTGTCGGTGTGCGGTTATCAGCCGCGGGCCACCTCGTAGAACTTGCCGTCGGCTGCCTTAACGAGCTGGATAAACGCGCCGGCATTCAGAGTCATGGCTGCGGTGAGAACAAAGTTTCCACCGTTGGCAATGGTCGAGGCGTTGGCGGCTCCGGCTCCGTGGATTGTGTAAACCACTCCGGCTACTGCGTCGGTCAGGTCGGTGATTGCGGTCGCCTTGGTGTTGGCCGCTGTGATGAACACGGTCGCGCCCTGAACGCTGGGAGTTGTTTCATCGGTGGGGAACTGGTAGGAATCGGCGGCAGCAGTTGCGCGGCTTACCTCGATGAACTTGCCGTCGGCGCGTTTCATCACGCGGAGAACGTCGCCTTTCTTCGGTGTCCATGCCTCGGTCAGCAGCTCGAATTTACCGGCCTTCTTGATTGTCACGCCGTTTTCACCGTCCGCGCCACATTTGAGGGCGATAACCTTGCCGACCTCGGCGTTGGTGATGTCGGTAATCTCGAAAGCGGTCGAGTTTGCGACGGTGACGATAGACGAGTGGCGGAGCGCGTCGGGATTTTTATCCTTGTCGCCTTCGACGTAGTAGGTTTCGGGGAGGTCGTAGTCGTTGCACCAGATGAGCTGACGAGAACCGTCCATGTCGGCGCGGTTGATGTACTTGTAACCTACGGCAGTGGCCTGAATTGATTCTTTCCAGTTGCTCCACACCTTAACGGTCCAGTCCTGCTGTTCGAGGTGGAAACGGAGCATTTCGCCGGAAATCTGGCAGAAGGTCTGAATATTGCCGTCGATAGTCCAGAAGATACGATGGTGGTTGTCGGCGTTGGGAATCGTTTCGATTTTTACGCCGGGGAACTCCTTAACGTAGTTGATACCGGCTTTGTAGTCCTGATTCTGGCCGTAGTGGGTTTCGTTGTACTTGTGATACCACGGGAGCATGAACGAGGGGATATAAAGCACGATTTTGCCGGTGTCGCGGAACACGGAGGGAATCATGCTCGTACCTTGGTAGAACACTTCGCCGATATTGCCGGGGGTGATACGGGGGAGCGCAAAAGGCTTAATCTGGTAAACAGTTTTGCCGGTTGTGCCGCCGTTGGGAGTGAAATCGACATGACCGTCCACGCGCTTGCGTAAAAATTCGTAGAGGCCGTCGGCCGCGTCCATAGCTCGGCCGGGCTTGTCGGGGTCGGGTTCTTTGCGCACACCGTTGACATAGCGGAGTTCGCGTTCGTTGTGGAGGGCCTTCGCGGTTTCAACGAGGAGGTACTCGATAAACGAAAGTTTTACGGGGTTCGAGCCTTCGCGATTGAGGTAGCCAATCCAACTCTTTTCGAGCTGCTTCAGGCTCTGGAACTTGTGGACGAACATAACGCCGTACATACGGAGCGTTTCGTGTCCGAACTCGTAAGTGCCTTTTGTAACCTTGTCGAACTCGCTCTTATCGGAGGTGTCGGCTTGTGAGAACTCACCGAGGAACAGATTAACGAGGGTTTCGAGGTCCTGGTGTCCGGCTTCGGTGGGGAACAGCTTGGTAATTGTCGGGAGTTCGACGAGGAACGACTGAAGGCGTTCGCTCCAGCTTGTGCGGTAGAACGCTCCGAGGTCGTCCTGAAGGCCCTTGTAATCGACCGACGAGGGAGCGGCGACGGCCAGCATCTTGCCTTCGTTGGCGAGAAGGGCGGCGCGGGCGCGCTGGTTGTAGGGGCGTTCGAGGCTGAAGAAGGAGCCGGAGAGGCCGCCGAGCTGCTGTTCATCGGCGAGATTGAAGGCCGGAGCGGTGGCGGTGGCTGAACCGGCACCCTTGCCGGGGTCGGTTTCGGGGAGAGCTGAAAGTGTCTGAATCTTGGCGTTCAGAGCGGCGATTTCCGCCTCCTTCGCTTGAATGGCTGCGGTGTGGGCTGCTTTGTCGGTGGCGACGCTCTGTTTGAGCGCGTCGAGTTCTGCGGTTTTAGCCTGAAGCTGCTCGGTAGTCTGACCGAGAACAGCGGCGACGGCTGCCATCTGCTGATTGGGAGTTGAGCCGGTTGCGGCTGTGGGTGGATTCTGAAGGTAGGCGTTAAAGTCGTCGAGGAAACGGTCGGTAAAACCGTAGCCCTTCAACGCTGCGCGTTCCTCGTCCGAAAGGCACTCCTTGCCGTCCACCTTACTGAAGGAGGTAAGGCCGAGAATACCGAGAATCGCGGGGATTAAATTCGCAAAATTCATGTTTGTAACTGTTTGGTTGTTAAAATTATTTGTATAATTGTTCTGCCTTCCGGCTCGTTGCCTGTGCAAGTACCCATGTAACCGCGTCTTTCAATCCTCCGAACTGGTCGATATATCCGGCGGCGACTGCTTCGTCGGCGGCGAACATTTCGCCACGGAAAAGAGGGAGTTCAGGGTCGTAGGTGATTCCGAGGTTACGCGCCACGGTTTCGGCAAATACCTTGTGAATCTTTTCGGCCTTCTGCTTTATGAGGGTTTCATCGTTGTTGTCAACAATGGCGCGGTATTCCTTATTTTTAAGGTCGGCGGTGTCCGGGTAAATTTCGCGGTAGTCGATTCCGTTCTGCCTGAAAAATTCTTTGAAACTGGTATGAGTGCAGACGATACCCACACTACCAACCTCGCAAAGTGGCGAGGCTATAAAAGTGCGGTCGCTTGCAGTTCCTAACCAGAAATGAGCGGAGGCCATGATGCCGGTTACTACTGTGGCGGTGGGTTTGGTGCAATTCTCTACGGCTGCGGCTGCCATGTCGAGGTGCGACACCATACCACCGGGGCCGTCGATAACGAACACCACGCCGCAAATATTCGGATTCAGTTCCGCCGCCTCTATCTGCTTTATTACCCATTCCGATTCCCACGAATAGAGGGTACCGGTCAGCGTTATCACTGCGATAGAATCAACGGGGAGGGTGATGTCGTCGAGTTCGTACCATTTAGCCATATAAGGCGCGGCGGTAGCCTTGACGGTGCATTTCGCTTTTGAGAGCTGCGCCACTGCTGCTTCTATATTGCCGTTGAGTATGCACGGCAAAAGGAGCGACACGGTGTTTTCGAGGTCGTGCCGCTGGATAGTCCAGTTATCGGAGAAAAATCGTTGTAGCTTATTCATGTAGCTATTTTTGCAGCAAAATAACTACATATCGCGCGGGCGCGGAAGGACTTTAATCCATAAGGAAAGCATCGGGCGCGGTGTCCTCGCCTTGAAGGGTGACGGAGAAAACTCCGTCGCCGATACTGTAATCAAGCGAGAGCGGCCAATCAGGAGAACCGGCCACCCTCCGTTTGCCGGATTCATCGACGTAGGTAGCTATCAGCCGCGAAACCTTGTAACCTTCGAGAGCGTCGGCGGTGCTGTCCGAAACATCGGAACGCTCAAAGGTGATTTTTTTCTTTATTATACCGTTATCGGAGGTCGTCGATACCTTGACGCTGCCCGGCACCGCCACCGCGTCGTCCTCACTTCCGAGAATAAGCATAACGACACGCGATTTTATCCGGGCGAACCTCGATACACGCGAAAGCGGAATAATTTTAAGGCTGTGGCAACTTGAAACAGTGGAACGGGTCATATTTTGGAGTTGTAAAATGTTGTAAATCAGTCACTCGGCATTTTTCCGACACTTTTCCGACAAAAATACCGCAAAAAAAGGACAAAACGGAGCATGATGTCGGGGAAATAATACCCTATAAAAATGAACTTATTTTCGATTATATCCGCGTTTTTTCTTACGGCGCAACTTATCGCGCCACCTCTGGTAGTTTTTCAACAGAGCATCCTCGGTGATTCCCTCGATTCCATATTTCGACATGAACAGGAAAACGGAATCTTTGAACTGAACCCCGTTTATATGTTTGTTCTCGTCCATAAAGTCGTGCAGCTCGGCCCACATCATCAGACGCAATTTATCACCGAGAACCTTCTGCGCTCTCTCGGATAGGTAGTTGTAATATTCCGGGTCTTTACCCTCGCGCCGTTCAGGTAAGGCAAATTCAAGATTGCCGGAATCTACCGGGCAACCCGTGGGGCGTTTCTTAAGTAGGTCGAAAATCAATATGTAAATATCGAGAGCCGACGGAAATCGGACGGCTCCGGCTTCGTGGTCGTAGTATTTCCCTCGGATATACTCGGCCACGTGTTGTTCAACGGATATTTTAACGGTAATCATGTGGGGAGGGATTGGATTATTACAGCGCAAAGATACAATAATTTCACGACATGCGGGTAATATATTCCGTTGGTGTTGATTTATTTACCCTACAAGTTCAAAAATCATCGGAAATTTTTGTTACAATGTTATTCGTTACCAACCTTTTGAAAGTCAACAAAGTAAGACCGAAACAAACCGAAACCGCAATTTGTGACAGCCCTCGCCATTTTGTCACACTTTCCCCCTACTGACAGCCGTAACAAACCGAAATTTTTTTGTTATAGCCTTTGTTACCGCTTTTGTTACGGCCTTCCCCTCTTTATTTTCTATTGATTTTTACTTTGTTACACTCTTTGCAAATATTCTGTTACAAGGTAACAAAGATTTATAATAAAATAGGGAGGGGGTATTGGGGAGGCAAGGAAGGAGCCGGACGAGGCCGGAGGTAAAAAGAAGGAGCCGGGCCGCCTCGTTTGTTACGAGTTGACCCGGCTCCCGGCTCGAAATAAAATACCTTATGCGTGTGGTGCGCGTTCATCAGCATGACGGCGAGGTAAATAGATTCTTCGGCTCCTCGTCAGGCAAGTATCGCCCATTTACTGCGAGGGCTTTGCGTAGAGCCTCGCGGAAGGTTACGCCGTTGTTCGTGTAGTTCATTACCATATCGTAAGCCTTCGGGTGATTATCGAGGAGAATAGAGAACCGGCGGTCGTCTGCGAACTGTGCGCCGAATCCGCAACCCATGCAGCCGGTGCGCGCTGCGCCTTTGTGGTATATTTCGGCAATATCCAGCCGCTGCTCCTCGATATATTGCCACACGTCTGCCTCCGTCCATATTGACAACGGTCGGGAAGCAGCTTTCTCTCCGAACACATTACAACCGCCAGCCTTGATATATTGGCCTTTTCGTAGGTCGCTTTCGTCCGCCATTACTCCAATAATTGGGCGACGTCCGGTTATCTTCTCGAACTTATGAAACGGGCGTTTCTTCAGTATATCGCAACACTGCGATGATGTTTCGTAAGGTTCTGTTAATAGGTATCGCCATTTCTTAGCCAGACAGAAAAAGCCGGTTCCCATAATGATAGACGCGGTTACGGTGTTCGGGTTGAATCTTACTTTGTGAACCTTTTGTGCGGTTTCTTTTCCGACAAGAGGAAAGCCGTATTTCGCCCAGACTTGGCGCGGTGTAATCTCCGGCCTTATGACTTGTATATTTGCGCCCTTCTTCGCTTGTTCTCTGACGAATTGTATTATTTCGGGGTATTCGTTGCCGGTAGAGCAAAACACCGCCAGAATGTCAGGATAAAGAACTCGGCAAAGGTGTAATAAAACCGTGCTATCCTTACCGCCGGAAAATGAGCAATACACTTTGTCAATACCGCCCATACGGGAAATAAACACGTCGATAGTAGCGAGAGCGTGGTCGACTTTTTGCGCAAGCGTCCACGCCTGACGCTCTTTAAGTATATCGGTTGTCATTGGATAAATAGGTTTTTGAAAATGCGGTAAAGGAGTTCGACAACGATAGAATTGCCGGCGAGTTTGCGTTGTTGGGTCGTTGATAATCCGGCGGCTTGAATCGCGTCGATATAGATGTCCGGCAAGTCCATGAGGCGGAACAGTTCGCGCGGTGTGAATTTACGTATGAGGTAGCCGACGCAAATCAAATTGTTATCGGTATAAGCCGAGGCGGTGACAGCCGGGGCAATATCGAGGACGTTCCCACGGGCGAAACCGTGCGGTAGCTGTATAACAGTGGGTTCAACAATAAATTCAGCCGTTGAACCTGTGTAACGTCTGTTTGAGCTGCATACTGTTCCGGCTACGTCTTTGAGGTGGCGAGCTACCACCACGCCTTTGTTGTCGCGCGTGTAGCCTAATACTTTAGGTTCTGCGAGAAGGCTATCCTTGTCAACTGTTGTTATACAATTCGACACCGAACCGCCTAACTCCAGCCTTTGAACGGTTGGAATCCCGGAACGGCGGTCGCCGGGGTTGTCCGGGTTTCTCCCTCGATAGGCACACGCGACAGGCTCGGCGAGGTAGGTATCAGTCGGACGACTGCCGCAAAGCGTAGTAACGGCGCAAGAAATACCGTCGGCCGTCTTGAAACTCGTAGAGAATCCGCACCCTTCAGACTGTTTGCGTTCGTTGTGGTTGATAATCATGTGTAATTGCTTTTCGTTTAGATACCATGAATCAGCCACATTTTCTTCGAGAACGTGGATTAACCTCCGCGTCAGGGTTTCGGAAGGCTGCGGAAATTCGTAACTTTGCCCCCCCAGATACTTACCATAAAAACACGCTCACGATTCTGCGGAACGCCGAAATTCTTCGCGTTGAGAATAGCCCAGTAATTGGAATATCCGAGGGCTTCGAGTGTGTCGCGCCAGCGTTTGAAATTATCTTTGTGCTTCTTGAAGGTCAACGCCTTGACATTCTCCATAAGTAGGAATTTAGGACGTTTCACCTCGATAGCTCTCGCACACTCCCAAAGTAATGAGGAACGCGAACCGCTGCCCTCATCAAAACCTCTTTGTTTCCCTGCTGTGCTTATGTCTTGGCACGGGAACGAATAGGTAAATAAATCGAAATCCGGCACCTCTGCCCATTCTATCTTGGTAATATCTCCAAAGTTTGGGTATTTGGCGAGGAGTTCCGGCGACGGCTCGTATTTCTCCAGATTTAGCCGGTCGATACTATGCCCTTGCAAACGGGCGTCACGAGCTGCGTAGTATGCCAGGACCGCGAAACGGTCTATTTCGGAGAATCCAGCCACCTCGTAATCGAATCCGGGATAATCCTCCTTCAGACGCTGGAGGGCTATCGACTGACTGCCGTAACCGGCAAACGCCTCGAATATTCTTATTTTCATAACTGTAACGGTTTAGAAGGGCATTTCCTGCTGGGTTGGAGGGGGCGGCGGGGGATTCTTCAGACGCTCGGCCTCTTTCTTGGTGCGGAGATAAATCATTTCTTTCTGTACCTTCTTGTGTGTTATCGGGTCCTCGATACGGCGCATTATTCGCGAACCTGAATTGTGTAGTTCTTCAGGATTGAGGCAGTCGATATAATCACAAGTAAAGCAGAATCCCTTCAGCGATTTTGTAAATTTCTGCATGGTGATTTTAGACACGCCGGAGAATCGTTTGTAAGCCTCGAAAGCATCTTCCCTCACGATTTCGCGGTTAAGATTATCACCGCACCCGTTTTCATCAACAGAGAAATAACCTTCGGCCCACTCGCGGAAATTGTCGGACATATCCCGGAGATACTTACGGAATATGATATTACCCATCTGCGGCTCGATTTTGACTTGCAACGGAGCGACGGAAAGATAAAATTTCACGCACTGGAGTACAAAATTTATATCCGCCTCCCACTCGGCTTCGGTGTATGCGCTGCCGAACAGGTCTTTGTTAAAGTCCGTGCGAATCTGACGGGTTTCGAGATAGTCGTTATCTTCTGTTCTTTGGTGGTAGTAGTCGGAGAATACGACGAACAGCATACGGCCAACACTTGAACCGTCGAACTCCTTCGGGACGTAGTTCGTAGTAAAGGCGAATTTCGGCGCGTCTTGAAACGTCAGTGTGTAGGCTGAAACATTCTTTGTGTTAATCGTGATGTCCGACGTGATATTATCGTAAAACTGTTTGAACGGTAAATATTCGTCGCAATCGTCAACAACAACGATTCCGAGATGTTTGCTTACTTGCTCGAAAGCAAATTGATTCTCCAGTAATTTAGGGTTACGCCCAGACAGCTTCAGCCAGCGCGTGAAATTCGAGAGGGCGCGGAACATGAAGGATTTGCCGGAACGTCCGTTACACTGGTCGTTCTCGCCCACTACGTTATCCATGACGAACGGGGCCCACGCTCTCGACTCTGACTTGTAACGGTGCATCATAAACCCGATTGTAAAAATCTTGTTGATAAGACACTGTTTTTGCTCCTGAATCTCTGCGGCGGTCAACGCCGGGCCGGCGATGTCAAACTTATGAGCTGCGAGATACGCCGCCCCTTCTTCCGGCGACATAGCGTTAACTTGCTCCTCCAACTCCTTGCGCCAATAAATACGGGAGGAGTTAATCAGGTATTTGAAATAATTCGAGGTTTGATTTTCGGCCACCTCGATGTCGAAATCTTCGCTTTCGTATTGCCCTTCGGGGTGGGTAATCGTGAACATATCAGGAAGGAATTTAATGTTATGGTTGATAACATTCTCCTCCCAGACATAACGACCGGCAGAGGCGGCGCGGTTGTCGTGCTTGATAATCTCGCGCCCTGTAACCTCGACGGTAAATTTCGGGAAATAAAAGAACTGTGAACGCTCGGTGTAGTTGGTGAAATCCGGGTCAATTTCTCGAAGGGCTTCGAGGTATTGAGCCGACAACTTGGAATCTTGCAATATCTGGTTGCGCAGTTCGCGCTCTTGTTTGCTGTCTATTGCCCAGTTTAGAACAAATTCGCGTATCTCCTTGGGCGTAACGAGCTTCACGATATTGCCTTGAATCCTCACGAACTGCGTACCCGGTGCGTGTTTGTCGCGAAGGGTGTAGAATCCGTTCAACATTAAAAATTCGTGCAGACATGAAATGTCTATCGAATATTTTTTCTTCTTGGTTTTCTCGTTCCATGATTCAACCCAGAACCTTGCGGGTGTAGCGAGGTTCAGAAGGCCGCGAAAATCGCCCTTGCTGCTCCATATCTCCATCCAATCTCGGAAATCCTTACGGGGTTTCCCTCGGTTGTCGCGGTATGAGGACAGTTTTTCGGGTAGCCAAATGGTGTGTATGTCGATAAAGCGTAAAGCGAGTTCCGTACCTTTCAGGCGACCGGTTGCGTCGATGTCAGGTATATTATAGACAGTTTCGACATATTTCGTTATCTGGTTCCACTCCTCTTGGCTTACTTGATAAGTTTCGGAATTGAACCACAAAGGGTAGTAACCGAGAGAGCGGACACAAACCGCGTCGCGTTCGCCGGAGCAAATGATCGCTTCGGGTAATTTTTGTTCTCGGTAGGGCTTGTGCTCGTTTGCAGGGTCGGCGGTCCACTTTGCTTCCTCGGTATCGTTGTACGCTCTCCATGCTGCGGCAAGCTCAAACAAACCATTAATGTAGCTTTGTGGTTTCTTCCCGGCTGGCTGGTATTGGAAACGCCACTGTTTCTCCGGGTTCAGAGGCTCGTAAATCTTATAAAAGCAATCACGATTACCCTTTGAATCAGTAAACCAACATTCGCGGATAAAAATCGGGTAGTTCTCGTTTGAGTATTTATAAACAGCCTCGCGGTTCCTGACTGTAACGACATGGTTAGCCCGGTACCAGTGGAGAGCCTTCAGTGTGTCAGGAGTGACACGCGGCCCCATAATCTCGCACTCCTTTGCCGTAAACTCTTGGTTAATATCCTTATCCCATGAACCCTCCGTTTGTTCCACTGTGGCCGGTTGACGGCGAACGTCCGGCCGGTTGACGGAACGATTTATTTCATCGGTAATATTAAAGATAGCCGAAAGGTCGAGGATAGCTTCACGGAAGGTTAACCCGGTTTGCTTCATGTGTATGGAAATAGGGCTTTCGGCTCTGCCTTCGTCGCCGAAATCTGTCATTTTCCAGACTTGCGCCCCATCCTTGGCTTTCATTAGTTTGACCCTTGCGCTCGGAGTGCGCTCGTCGGGTCTTGCCTTGAACGACCTGTTAGTCCTTGCAGCTTCGGGAGCGTCGGGGTAATGCAGCGCAATGATACGGAGGCCGTCGTCTGTTGCGGCGTATAACTGTTCAGGTGTTACCATATCATGTGACAAGTTACATAATTACAAAAATTTAGGGCGATTTCTACCCCCCCCATTTTTCGAGATTGAGGGGTAACGGTCTTGCAAAGTGACGAATAAACCGAAAGAGGGGGAAGGACGCACACGGTATTATTTTTCATCGCTGAATAAATTTAGTTGAATCCCATAACCGAAAGCCTTCAGCCGTTCCTCCACGCGGGCGGAACGATTCGCCTCCGGCGTTGTGACTACTCGCTCCGTTTTACTGAAACGGTAGCCACGTCGACGGGCATAATAGCGTAAATCATACAGCGTTTTAGGGTCGCGCATTTGAAACGGTCGTATCAGTGTCGTACACGCGAGTAATAGCGTCACAAACCTCGGCTATAAGGTCGGAAACGGAGAGGTCGTGGGTGATACCGATACAACCGAAACCGTCGTCATTCTTCTGGACGTTGTGGACGTGTATGTCGCCGGCTTCATTAAGCACGTCGGCGAGGCCAACCGGTAAGCACTTTTCGGATATTACGAGAGCGGCACGATGTTCGCCGGCATGGAGTTCTGCGGAGTGCTGTCCGAAGGTGATAATTTTTTTCATATTTCGAGCGGGGTTATATGGTTATTAAATAGCCGTGCCGGAGGCGTGGCCGCTTACGCCTTCGGTCAATTCCTCCGGCTTGGCTATCGTGAATATTTCCTTACCTGAAACCTGAAGGGTATAGGCGTTTATTAGTTTCTTTGCCGAGTTTGGCACTTTGCAACGCCCGTATATCCAGTTCAGTATTTTGCTTCTGCTTTCGGCACAAGCGACAACCAAACCGGCTTTATGCTTGTTGTAGTCTGCGCGGGGGAGAGAATCCAGCCAACCGCGCAAAATATTAGAGTCCGTAAGGTCTTTAATTTGATTCTTCATTTGTAGAACTGAAATATTTTTGTTAATTTTACTCTGCAAATGTAGTAATAAATCCCATTAGTCAGGTAAATAATCCCTGTTAAAAATTGTAAAATATTAAATCCGATGGCTAATCTTCTTTTAATCAGAGATTTGTGTGAGCGCAAGAAAATGACTATTCGAGAGCTGTCGCAACGAATAGGCCGCGATGAAAGCTCCATACAGAGCGCAATCCGACGCGGTTCGACCAACTCGACAACAATAGAGCTAATCGCCAAAGAATTAGGCGTGTCGGCTGGTATCTTCTTCGACGGATTCGCCGCCGACGAATCCGTCGCACTCCGCCGCGAGGTGGCTCACCTGAAGGAACTACTGAAGGAAAAAGAGCGGACAATCGAAATACTAATGAGCGACCGTAAAGCAAAATAAACCCCTCAAAGTCGGCACAATGTCGGCACAATAGGGTATTAAACTACTGACGAGCAGTAACCGCGTTGTGCCTGGTGGGCACCACGAAAAAACTCGACTTCGGTCGGGTTTTTTGCTTATATAGCAGATTATCAGCGGATTACTTACGCCCCGTCGGTAGTCAATTTTCAAACAATGTCGGCACAAATGTAGGCTCAAAATCAGAGCGTTACAAAAAATGTCGTCACAAAAGTTGGCACACCCAAAATGGCGAAAGTAACAATCAAGCGGCGAAATGAGAGCGAAAGAGCGGACGGCCGCGCCGCTCTGTATGCGGTGTTAAACATCGAGCGTATAAAAATCCGCCTCCCTCTGGATATAGCGGTAACGGGTGCGGAATGGGACCCGGTAACGGAGAGAATCAAGGGGCGCGGTCAGGAGGTAAAAGATAAGAACCTTATAATTTCCAACACGAAAGCGAAAATCTCGGACATACTCGTCCGGGCGAGGCTCACGGGCGAAACACTCACGAAAGACAGTTTTCTCGCGCTCTACCGTCGTCCGGGTGAAACGATGAATTTTCTTGAATACGCCTTCCGGCACCTCGACGAGCTGCGCACGGCCATGCAGCCCGAAACAATCCGGCACCACAAAGCGGCGTTAACGAAACTCCAGCACTATAACCCACGGCTCCAGATAGCCGAGATAACGCCCGAATGGCTGCGCGTATATGCCGCCCACCTCCGAGATAAGCACAATAACAACGCCGGAACAATACGCAAAAATATGTGCGTTATCCGTATGCACTATTATGCGGCTATGAGAGCCGGGAAAGTGAAGGTTAACCCGTTCGAGGTGTATCGGGTTCCGGCCGCCGACCCTGCTGTTATATTTCTTACCGAACAGGAATTAAACAAACTGACAAGCCTCTATCGCTCCGCCATTCTTGACGAAGGAGAACAGGACGTGCTTCGCTTCTTCCTGTTTATGACATTCACGGCCATGCACATATCCGACGCCAGAGCGTTGCAGATAGAGCAGATAAGCGGCGGCGAAATCCATTACCAGAGAATCAAGACACGCACGCGCGTAAATATGCCGCTATCGCGTCCGGCGGCTGAATTGGCCGAATACTACCGCGACGGACGGTATCGTGGCAATCTGTTCAGGAAATTGCCGACGGACCAGGCGTTCAACAGAATAATAAAAAGAATCTGTAAACGTGAAGGTATCGAAAAAGCGGTCAGCGCGAAAGCTGCCCGGCACACCTTCGCCACCCTTTACTACAAAAAGAACTCCGGCGACCTTGGCACTCTTTCAAAACTCTTGGGGCATACCTCGGTAACAACCACCATGATATACGCCCACATAATGAAAGAAAACCGCGTCGCCGGGGTGTCTGCCTTCGACGATATGTTATAACTCGTATTGGGAGTAATCGACGGCGTTTTTCGCTTCGATTCCTGCGGCTCGGCACTCTTTGATGTGCGTCCACATGGCTGCGACCATATCGCCCAGTTCGTCGGCTGCGGCTGCGTCCGTATCAGCCTCCAGCAGTCCGATGAACGGGGCGCGGTCGATTTCGCCGGTCTTATCGAGCGAGTACACCGCAAACAGAAAATTGCGCTGTGCCGCGTCTGTCAGCCTTACCTTCCGTCCATTCCAAAAGAACGTATTAGCGATTCGGTTCTGGGTCTGTGCGTCGAAATACTCCGCCACTGCGTCGCGTATCTCGTCAACAGTCGGACGGCCGTCGGTAATCATTTCAACGGCCAGCCATCCGCGCTCCTCGTCGCGGTGGTGATTCCAGCGCACCGCCCAGCGGTCGCGGCGTGGGTTTATGCACTCGATAGGCGCAAGCACCTCGGAACATGATATTTCTCTCGTTTTCATGTCGATATATTGTTAAGTGAAAAGATATTCGGTAAAATTGCCCTGTGCGTTACGCGCCATAGTCACCTTATTCTCGCCCAGTAGTTCCTTATCTTTCAGCGCGTCGCATATATCGCACATATCAGGATAGCCGGTAAAGAATTTAACCACGTCGCCCTTCTTCAGGGGTAAGTTACAGGCCGCAAGCTGCGCCCGGTTCGGGACGATAAGACGGGCGCAAACGAGATATTTCGTTTTCTCCTTTGCCTCCGTGTCACCGTTGGCCACCGCTTCCTTGTGTTCTCTACGCGACCACTTTGTCGAAACGCCTGTTTGAAAATCCAGAATACAAAGCGTCGAGCCTACGAGCGCGTTAAGAGTGACCTCGCGGCAAGTAAAATTTTTCTGACCGTTCCGACGCACTCCCGGCGATGTCGAGATACCGAGGTCGGCCAACGATTTAAGATTTGAGTAATCAGCCATTTTTAAGCCTGTTATTTTGTAAAATAGATGTTTAGCGTCTGCGTGTTTGCAGAGCGAGTAAAACGACGCGAGTATTTCAGCGCGTCGGCGTTTGCTTTTTATTTTGTGGAGGCGACGGGCTGCCTTCTTCTTGTTGCGCTTCCGAATACGAGTATAATCCTTGAAAATGTCATATCCGATAAAGTCGATACCCTGTGAAACCGGGTAAATACGTTCATTCGCTTTCACCTTCAGCCCTATGCCCTCGACCTGTTCGTGAACGATACCGCTCAATTTCCAAAGTGTCGGTTTGTCGGGACCTAATCCCCTCTTATCGTCGCAATAACGATAATAGAATCTGAAACGGTGTTCGTCCTTAACGTGGTGGTCGAGCCATACCGATAAAAGGAGGTTGCCGAAATGTTGTGAGCTGCGCAATCCGATAGATAGCCCACGGATAAGGAAACGCACAAACCGTTCCAGAAGGGTGAGGATTATAGGCCCTTTGAATATGCGGCGTAACGTGTCCATCATGATGTCCTGCAATATGCTTTCGTAGAATTTCGTAATATCGTCCTCGTAAACATATTGTATTTCATCGGGGTATAATTCGAGGTCGCGGCGTATAAGCTTCAGAAGGTCGTGCGTACCCCGGTTTTTCAGCGATGCCCCGGTGGTTCGTATCAACTTTTTGAACGTCAGTTCCTCGACGATATTCATTATTGCATGAATACCCATTTTTTCATAATACGAGTAAAGGAATTGAATCCGTCGTTTCTTCCCTCCTTCGGTAATTATCTCCTCTCCGTAGGAGGTAAGGCGAAACACGCCCGCCGATATTTCAGCGGCCAGCCATGCCTCTATCCCGTCGATATGCGCAAGAATCTCGCGCCCCTGTTTAGACTGCTTTCGGGCAGTTCCTCGGAGTACGGCGTCGATTGATTCCCGGATATTGGACGAGGCGACAATCAGCGGAATTATTTCGGAATCCTTTATACGTTTCATGTTGTTTGTTTTGCCTTCATTTTTCTGGGGCCTAAGTTATTCGGCTGCCATTGCTGGCCCTACTAAACTCCACCCCTGCGCGTGATGTTTCGGCGTTCCGTCCTGTGGGCGGCTGTGCCGTGGCTCTCTCCCCTGCCTCGACGGTGGCGACACGTCGCCGATGTCGGAGGGCTATATATTTTCGATTTTGGCAAATTAACGCTTTGAGTGCAAGGCGCGACCCGCTCCACGCGTTCGTGTTCGATGAATCGTTGTTCGCGTTCGTGTACGAAACACCGGCGTTCGAGTTGGCGTTGTTGTTGGAGCGGTACACCACACGGGCCGACGACGATTGGGGAAATCTACCATTTCGGGGGCTGCTCTGCTGTGGGAGGGCTGCGCCCTCGTGTATCGTTTAACATCATACGTTCAAGTTTATTCGGTTAGGCTATGGCCTCGGCCTCCAAGAAGGCCGCGACGTTTAACGTATATTCGATTTCACCGATGAAGGCAAGGCGCGACCCGCTCCACGCGCTCGCGTACGATGAATCGGAGTTCGCGTTCGTATACGAAACACCGGCGTTCGAGG
>CAJTTC010000016.1 GCA_910579295.1 uncultured Christensenella sp.
GATGAGCAGCCTTACTACAACGTAATCTAAAGAAATGACGCCACTCTCTTAAATTTGCAGTCATCATTATTTCCGTTTTTAAACTGTTTGGAAGAACTGCCCTCGCTTCTTGCGGCTTACAACCAAACTCAAGCATATCAAAATATGCCGATTCAGATTTTTCACAACTTTCTTTCCAATCAAAATAACCCTTTGTTCCCTCTACCAAATAGCAAGGCTTAATTACCGTTATTTCGCCACCAAAATCGTCTTTAATATAGTTACAATATCTTGTGGACTCCTGACAGTATGAGGCCAGACGATGTCGCACAATTTCGTGAGACACACCCCGGTCGCACACAAATTTAATAGAAATCGAAAAGTGCTCCAATACCGCCTCATGTCCTCTTTCAATAATCTTTTGAATAAAAAGTATGTAGCTGTCATCTGTAATCTTCCCCTCTGATTTATAACAAATTCTTCCGCACTTCTCTATGTGTTTACAAATATCAATCCCACGAGTAGCATTGGGTATAATAATTTCCGCACTCGGTTCAATAATTCTCATCTGGTTTTAAATCTCCTTTTGTAACAATCTCGATTAAATATCCATTCATCTTTTGCCGAGCTTCTTCTTCGCCACAAGCTACAAAATATTTGCTTTGAATTAAATTGGTTTTTGGTGAACGATATACAAATGACCAAACAGTTTCACTGTGTTGCTGCAAATATGGTAACGTAAGAGTTCCCATTTCTTTTATCTGCTGGTCAATGGCTTTATAAATACCCATCGGTCTGATTCTCCTTTCATAAAATATAAAGAGAAAGAAGAGTCATTACGACCCTTCCTTCTCAGTGTCTTTTGAGTCTTTGTTTTCGTCTTTGTTCGTTGCTATCCCAACGCCAACAATAACTCCGGCATTATCCATTTTTCTTCTCGCGCGAAGATAGACAGCTTCCGAAAACACTTCAACTGCAATGTTAAAACAGAATACTGTCAGAATACCCAAAAGATATGCTTTTTTGTTGCTCATTTCCTTTAACCTCCTTTTTAACTTTTTATAACGTCATAATGACAAATATCTTCCGCCATAGTCAAAATTTCTATGACCGCTGGTGTAATCTTTTGTCCGCGTCTTAAACTTAAAAACGGCTTGTCCTCCCACGTTGAAGAATCACAGCCGCACGCACGTAAATATCTTTTAATTTTATTAAAATCCAACTCTTTCTTTAAATAGTTACGATAGCAAACCAAATATGATTCCCTATAGTTTTTTTTAAAGAATTTTGCCATCTTTTGGTCTTGTGATTTTGATAAGACATAAAGAGTAGCAATAGGTTGGATGTCATGATCCTGCACTATACAAATATCAATCGGTATTAAAGATTCGGGTAACGGATTTTGTACCGAACTATCGTAAGGTAAAATGATCATCCGAACACCGAAAATATCTTCATTATTGAAGTCGGTTTCCAGCTCTTTAACGGGATTCTATTGATTCCCATCGAGCTACCGGACTCAAACCAATATAAACCGTCTGCCCGTTTAAACTTTCTCGGCTGTTTGGTGCAGGATATAACCGTCGTAGAATCGTCTTTAATAACGGCAAATGTCTTCTTAAAAATATCAAGTATAGTAATTTTCATTAATAATCCTCATATCCTTCTATTGGATCCCAATCAAAGTCTACAATAAAATATGTTTTGCCTTCGCAAGTTACCGCTTGAAATGTGTGAACATCAATCCAAGGTATTAATCCACTTTCACTCATTTCCCACGATGACCAACCAATCGCATCACCGCAATCAATGTGAGGAATTTGTAAAAAATCATAAAATTCATTAATGGATGCTACTCCTTTAAAAGCAAACAGCCTATTAAAATTATAAACGGCAAGTACCATGTCCTCCATCGACATAGTAAAATATCTTTTTGAAAATTGGTCATAAAATAATTCGAGACCTTCTGGAATTTCTTTTTCTGGGAATTTTTCCGACGCAATATTTGAAATCACTTCCAAATCTGCCTCTTCGCCGTGGATTTCTTTTAATTTGTTTCTGTATTCGCGATACGAGTTGCTTAGCAACGCATAGGCACTCGCCATGCTTGCTTGTTGCAACCTATTAAGCACATTCGTTGAGATAATGCAAGCAATCGTAGATACCCCGGACAGAATTGTTGGAATATAAATTGGAGCCGCAACCTTAAACTTTTCTTTTTTCGTCTTCGCTTCTTTTTTGTTGATGGCTTTTATTGCTTCGTACGTAGCCATTCCGGAAAGAGTTGCCGTACTTACCACACCAAATGATGAAACAATGGTGAGTATTGTGTTCGCATGACGTTTAAAAAATATAGTTAATCTATTCATTTCCCTCTTCTTCCTCCAACTTTATTATTAAGACTATCCTTACGATGCCTGACAAAACCTTTGGCATCTTTTAAGGACATGGCTTTAAAATCTAATGTAAATCCAGTGTATCCAAACTCGACACATCCATTCTTTGAGCCATATGAGCCACTATGTTGCACAACATCGCCACCGTTATTAAAATAAAGACACCACCCATCAAGAAGCCCCACCTTTTCTGTCACAACCCCAATCTTATTGCAGTATTTTTCTAATTCTAAAATCTCTTCATACATATTTAATTCTCCTTTAATGGCATATCATATTTCTATTCCATACTCTTCTTTTGCTAAGGCTACAATTGCGTCTGTAAAATTTTTTTCAGCAATGGTAACGCTATCGGTATCAAATAACACTGAAGATTTCCAAGAAAGTAGTCTCTTCAAAATTTTTTCTGCCACTTCAGATACTTTGTCAAGCTCACCGGAATCAATCATATTTTCCAATTCGACGAGACGTTTTAAATACTCGGCTTTTTCCATCGGCACTTCGCTTCGAATATAACTAGTGTGATATCCTTCACATCCTCCGACATAATCGGCGTCCGGAAATTTATTATCTTTGAAATATGGACATAGAGCACAAGAATGAAACACACTGCAAGTATTTATTTTATCTTTAATAAATTTACTATTAGTTAATCTTTCGTACTTCATCGTCTCATTCTCCGTCTGCGAATTTTATTCTTAATATACCGTCCTCTTGACGGCTGATAATAAACCGTTGTCCCACAAAAATTGAAGGCTTGCCATCCAAAACAATCGTAATACATATACATGATGATTTTTCTCCTTTCTAAAATATAAAGAAAAAGAGTCTATGTTAAGACTCCTCTTCCCGTTTTCTGATTTTAACGATTACCTCGTTATTCTCGACAAACATCTCAAGTTTGTACTGATCCGGATTGTCGATCAAATCCTTAATGGTTGACGGTTTCTCTTTCTTTTTCCTTCTTTTGATTTTGAAATCTGAAACATCAAACATTCCTATAATCGACTTAATCAAGTTCATTTTTACGACCTCCATTATTTTATCGTTCTCACAATAGGAGCTGTTTTCTTCGCTAACCTTCTTTAAATATCCCTATGATCGAAGGTCGTTTCCCATCTGGCTCTTCTTAGCGGTTTCATTTTAAGTCCCCACATTATTTGTCTAACCGTTACAGTAGGATATAATCCCCCTTTGATTACACCCGAATAGCGATTAAAATACTCCTCAAAATTAGGATTCAAATATAACGCATCCACCAAACAAGGGTCTATTTCCGTCCACCAAGTTGTCTTGGTTTCTTTATCATACCTTTGCTGAATTACTGCCAATCCTTTGTCTTTTATTAAATATAAAGTACATCTCGAATAGACAACATGATTGCATGTATAGCAAATCCCGTATCTTGGATTATAAAGTTGTGGCTTTACAAAATGATACCGCATAAATTTTACATATCATCCAAATCAATCTGAATTTCTTTTACCGGAATATCACAGAGTTTTGCAAATTGTATTTCTCTCCTCATTCCGTCCGTAATCTTTGTTCCGCAAATCCAAAGCTCGGAACAATGCCGTAAAAATTCAAGCCCACAGCAAATCCCAGCTTCGCGTTCGTTTTCTTTTGAATCATCCAATAACTGCGGAAATAAAAGATGCGGTGCAAACGGTGTATATCCCATTAGTAAAGCCATTTTGCAGTATCTCTTTGCAAAGCTTACGTTTCTGATTTGCTCTGCTTCGGACGTTCCTCTATAAGGCGAACATATAAATACCGTTTTATTTCGAGAGATTATCAAAGAACCATTCGCCATCATCGTCCTGCACCCCGTATGTGTCCAACCCATTTCCCGAAAGAAATCCCGCTACAATAATTATCCATGCTTTTAAAAAATCAAGGATTGTTGCGTCGAAGATGAAGCATCCTAGCTCAATAGGATAACCGGAAGCACGTCATCGTCAGAGCCAGCGTAGCAGTAACGCGCAAAGCCATCGTCGTCCACACAAGCAAAGCAATACGCGGAAACTTCTTTTTTAGTAGCATTCTGCAACCAACTCCAGCACCACTTATCTTCTAAATCAAAGAATATACGGTTCTTTCTGTCCTTCATAAGTTCGAACTGTTCGTCGTTATCGGGTTCAAAATTCTTGTAGAATTCGTCATCGTGACCGAACATCTGCCCGTATGTAGGAACCGAAATATCTTTAATGCGTTCTTTTAATTCGTCAGGAAACAAATTAAGGAAATCGCTGTTAAGCCATTTGTACAGATCCGATTCTTTAAAGCCACCTTTATTCTTGCCATTGGAGTTCATGCAACGATTTGCAATAGCTTTGTTGAACATAAAATATGTTCCTTCTTCTGTTACTTTTTGCGCCGTTAAAGTTAACTCTCCAAGGTCTTTTAAATTGACCGTAATTTCATCGCCGACTCTAAACATATTGGTGGTTACTACTGCTTTTCTTGTTACTAACATTTTAAAATTCTCCTTTTCAATTTCATAATTTAATCCGTAAATATCGCAAATTTGACGTTCTATTAAACATCCCTTTGCGTTTTTCCAACCAGCGCAGAAATATATCAAATCTGCTTGCTCCATCATCCGAATACTTGTCCCAAGATGCCATAACCTGCCTGTTTCTTTGGGAGCATCTTCATGATGATAATTATCGATTAACTCGATAGCCCCGAATTTGTTCTGTAAATTATTCAAAGCCGTATTTCTTATTTCCATTACTTCTTCTTTGGATAATCCACTCATTTGATGACTTAAAAATACCTTCATTTTTTTATTTCTCCTTTATTAATTTTTAATTTGTTAAATAGTACGGAAGCACGCCATCGCCACTGCCAGCGCGGCCGTAATACGCACCGCCATCGTCGATCACACGAGCAAAGTAATCCGCGGAAACGACATCGCGAAGCCAAATGTGTCTAAAATTCGATCAAGTTTACATACGAATTTTCTTCCTATACGAATATAAAAGAAGAGTCCTTGTTAAGACTCCTCTTTTTCTTTACGGTTGTTTCTAAACGCTTCTGCAATTTTTTCTCCGCATGTAACAACGCCAGCTCCAAATAACGAACCGAGCGTAAGCGCGTACAAGCAATTCCAAAATAATTCTAAATAACGCATATAACCACCCTCCTCATAAAAAAGCATGTTTTATTTGCGAATAAGAAATAAGAGTCTATGATTAAGACTCTTTAATTCTTTTTGCATAACCTACATGATTGCCAAATTCATCAGTTATTCGGATTTCTGCATTTTTAATACCCAATCCAACGAGTCGATTGTACTCTTGAACATGATAAATGTATCCATTTTTTATATCGTAATAATCGGCATCGTATTCTTTTGCGTATTCGTAAATATCAGATACAATTCCTGAAAATAATGTTGACATTTTAGTATCCTCCTGTATTACTTCATAATAAAGATTGTTTTATTTGCGTCTTTTATTTAGTAACCAGAAGAACCGTCTGTACAAGTCGTAATATGTATCTTTACAACACGGTATATTTGTCTGCGCCCTAAGACACTCGTAAGACAAACCCTCTGTAACCGCTTTGAGAATATACTTCCATAAATCTTCATCGGTTTCTTTTGCTGTCGCCTCGACTATCGACATTCTTTCCGCATAATACTCTCTTGCTATAACAGTATCTTCAACTGGTCTTTGAATCTTGTTCGTACGACTCGAACCCGCTGCATCATAAGCGAATCTAACCATACTATCCAAGCTCGAATGTGCCTTTTTCCAAGTCGGATATTGCAAGCAAAAATGCTTTAATTCGTAGTACCTATGCTTGTCTATCCAATATCTGTTTTTCTTTGATATCTCCGGTCTTATTGTTGTACCCATTTTCTTTCCCCCTTCCAAATATATCCTGTTTGTTCAAACAATAATTTCGGG
This sequence comes from uncultured Christensenella sp., assembly GCA_910579295.1. GTDB lineage: Bacteria > Bacillota > Clostridia > Christensenellales > Borkfalkiaceae > Coproplasma. The sequence goes on from CAJTTC010000016.1 coordinate 6,293, forward strand.
GAAATATAGAAATTAATTCTTCCGTACTTAGAATCCATCTCCTCAATCCTCGTAACTATTCTACCTTTTCGGGTTGCTTTACCAATTGGCAACCACCCTACGATGATTCCTGCACGTATCCACGATGCGTCTTTGCCATAGACTTTCGCAGCAATACAAACCGGAACCGAGCCTTCTGAAAAACATATGTCTTCCATAAACCAACCTCCTTTTTCGTTTTTATCAAAATATCATAACTTTTTGTCACCTCCGTACTGAAAATTGGCGGTTTCTAATCTAGGTTAGAAATAGAAGGTAGAAGATGGTGATATGTGGCGAAAAAATAAAAGGGTATGTATTTTGTAAGACATAAAAATATCCTACTACCAACAACTATTTTTCTAATCTAGGTTAGAAATTTGAAAAATATTTCGGTGTAGGAATTGACATTTCCTATATTATTATATATAATGTTTTAAAAGAAGTCTATAAAGGAGGTGATAATAAAATGCTTATAACATGTTTGGAATGCGGATTACAAGTTAGTGATAAGGCAATAGTTTGCCCCCACTGCGGATATCCGATGAAACCAGAAATCGTAACGAAAGCTAATCGAGTTTCAACAAACAAACGGAAACGTCTTCCAAATGGATTCGGACAAATCAGCGAAATAAAAAAGCGGAATCTAAGAAAGCCTTTTAGAGCTATGGTTACTGTTGGAAAGACCCCTACCGGTAGACCAATATCAAAACCACTACAACCAATTTCATATTTCGCAACCTACAATGAAGCTTACTCCGCACTTGTGGAATATAACAAAAATCCTTACGATTTAAGTAGAACGATTACTGTACGTGAACTTTACGAAAAATGGATTGAAGAATATCTTCCTACTATTAGCGAATCTGCTGCGTATGCTGTAAAACGAGCTTGGAAATATTGCTCGAATGTTTACGATATGAGAGCTGTTGACGTACGTGTCAGGCATGTAAAAGGTTGTATGGAATATGGTCATTTGCCGGACTCTAATGAATGCCCTAGTGCACGAACAAAGAATGATATAAAGACTTTGTTTAATCAGATGTTTGACTACGCTCTTGAATATGAATTGGTTGAGAAGAACTATTCAAGATCATTCACATTGTCCGATGAGCTGATAGAAGAAATAACGACTACCAAAAACGGACACATACCTTTTACAGATGAAGAAATGAAATTGCTTTGGAAAAATGTTAATATCGTAAAAGATATCGATATGATCCTAATTCAGTCCTACTCTGGATGGCGTCCGCAAGAATTATGCTTAATCAAGCTTTCGGAAATTGATTTCGAACAATGGATTTTTGTCGGCGGAATGAAAACTGCTGCTGGTAAAAATAGAACGGTTCCGATACATACGAAGATTCGAGATTTGGTCAAGAAACGTTACGAGGAAGCTTTGTCATTGAATAGCAAATATCTTTTCAATACCGTACTTCCTAAAAGCGGTAAGATAAAGCCGTTCAAATATGCTAGGTATTTAACTAGATTTAATGAAATAAAAGAACTATTAAATCTGAATCCAGAACACCGCCCTCATGATGGACGAAAACATTTTGTAACGAAGGCAAAAAATTATCACGTAGACGAATACGCGATTAAGTATATCGTAGGTCACAAAATTACAGATATAACTGAAAAGACCTATACCAAAAGAGAATTGAGTTGGCTCAAGGAAGAGATCGAAAAGATAAAAGAGTAAAAAAAAAAAATAGCGGCTACGGCAGTATAGGAATAATGCAGAAATATGCTGCTTTTTACTCCGATTAACCACTCGTAACCGCTACTAATTACTATTAAATTTTCGAAAAAAGCCTAGAATATAGCCACTTTCTATGCTATTAATAGTATACAAATTATGACTGAAAATCAAGTTATTTTGGCAGTAAATTTCCAATTTTGCCGCCGCCGACCTATCTTGTGAGTCGGTTATTTTGTATTCAAGCTCCGCTTCTCTCTCCGTAATCAGTCTGCAATCCTCTCCGAGGCATAGATTGCATCCATTAAAATTAAACAGAGTATCCGCAGATATTATTTCCGTTGCATACTTGTCAAAGCAACTTTCAATAATCAGCTGACTTCTCTCGAACATATCATAGCAGTTGAGCACAACGCACACTACGTCCATATTCTCCCGCTTGGCAGACGAAACAAGACACCTCCCCGCTCTCTCCGTATATCCCGTTTTAACTCCGTTTGCTCCGTCCAAAGTACTCAAAAGCTTATTTTTGTTAACAAAACGGCGGTAGTCGCCCTCGTAAAATTTAGTTGAAACAACGTTGCTGAAAACTTCGTTGCTCATTGCACAACGCGCTATATTACAGAGGTCGCGAGCCGTTGTGTAGTGGTCGGGGTCAGGCAGTCCGCTGGGGTTACAGAAATGGGTATCGGTCGCGCCGATTTCCGCGGCTCTACCGTTCATTTCTTCAACGAACTTGTCAACCGAACCGCTATGATGAATTGCGAGAGCGCATGCCGCGTCGTTACCAGAGCGCAGCATCAATCCGTAAAGTAAATCCTTGACGGATAGCTCTTCGCCGTGTTTGAGGTAAATGCTCGAGCCCTCCACCCCGACAGCCTGATCGGGTACGGTAATTACCTCGCTTAAATCGCAGTCCTCTGAAATTATCAGCGCCGTCATTATTTTTGTCGTGCTCGCCATCGGTAATCGCCTGTCGGCGTTTTTTTCGTGAAAGACAGTGCCGCTTGTCAGCTCCATGGCGATCTCCGCCACACCGTCCGCCTCTGCGTTAAAGGTATTGCTTATCGGCATAGCTACGGCTACGGCAAGCCCGACGAACAGCGCAACCGTTTTAGTAAATTTTTTAAGCATTGTCCGATAGCTTATGAACAAGCTCGCCCGTCTTTTCGATGAGGTTGTCAATTGCGCCCTCCTCCAATTTCAGCAGTCTGCACTGCTTTCCGTCGTCGACCAGAAATCCCTTAGGCTTGACTGTAATTACCGTGCCGTTGCCACCTGCAAGCTTAAATCCGTCAGCCTCGCGGAAGGTTTTTACGTCGCCGTATTCTCCGCCGCCCCCGAGATTGACAACGGTCACGGACGAAAGCGGAATTACCTGAGCTCCGCTTGCCGTTGTAATGGGGTCGCCTACCACCGTGTCGGCGTCGGCAAGCTTCTCTATGGCAAGCGCGGGTTTCTCAAACTGTGCGTTATTATTTTGTGTTTTTTTCAATTTAGCGTTCATTTATTTTCTCCCAAAAAAATACTGTGAAAAGCTTGAGCAGAGTCATTATATTGATTATTCCGACAAGCTTTAAGTAATAGTTTACATTTGCGTGTTCGTAGTTTAAAACCGAATAATTTCTGAGCTTTGTTCTGCCGCCGTTCATCTTTACAAAAGTATAAACGACGTTTGTAAACATATCGTTTGCAAGAGCAAGATACGCGTTGTCCGGATTTTGTAAACCGTAGTCTCCGAGTTGAACTATCTTAGTAATGCACAGATTATTATAGATTGTCAGCCAATTGCCTGCGGTTAAAAGCTTACTTTCCTCTTTTTCCTCATTCTTTCCGTTCTGAGGCTCGGGCGGTCTTACGGTGTTTATGTTAAGCAATGTAAAAAGTCTGTATACCGTCACGTTAACGCTTGCATACTTTTCACCCGTTGATATATAGATATAATTTATTATGTGTACGGGAAATATTGCTATTAAAAACAATATTGCTGACAGATATACCAAAGCTTCATTCACGAAATTATTATCTGTATTAAATCAATTATTATACTTAAATAAAATAATACCGCGGCATTTAGAAAATGCCGCGGTAAGTTATGTAAATGAATTAATCTATTTTAATGACGTTATCTTCTCCGCTTAAAAATTCGGGAACTTCATAGCCGTCCTGCGTTGTAACGGGCTTTTGCTCTTCGTCGGATTTTTTATCACCGTCGGCAGCGTTCTCTCCCTCACCTTGCGCATGCTCGTCCTCTCCGCTGTAAACGTCCTTCTGATAGAGATATTTGGCGTTCTCTTCCTCGCGTAGAATGGTATCGTTAAGCTCGGCTATCTGCTTCATAAGCTCTTCATAATCGGGCAAATCGTCAATGGAATTCAGCTTAAAGCGCTTTAAAAAGTTGTCTGTCGTAACGTAGAGATTAGGTCTGCCAGGCGCGTCCTTTTTGCCGCTTATCGCAATCATACTCAAGTCCATAAGCGTTGCAATTGCGTAGTCGCAGTTTACCTGTCTGATTTCTTCAAGCTCGCCCTTCGTTACAGGCTGTTTATAGGCTATAATCGCCGCGCATTCAAGTATAGTTTTGGTAAACTCTTTTTCCTTAATCGGCGTTAACACATCGGAGATTTGTTGCTTATATGCGGGATTAGTCGCAAATTGTATCTGACCGTTAAAGGTGAGTAGCTGAATGCCGCACTCTTCACCGTACTTTTGTTTAAGCTCGTCTATGCAGGCGTTTACCTCTTTTAACGAGCAACCCAATTTTTCTATTATGTATTTTACGGGAACGGCGTTGCCCGAGGCAAAAGCAATCCCCTCAATTATATTCGTCAAATTGTTCATCGCTGATATCCTTTAAATCCGCGTCGGGATTTCGTCTTATTGTTATATTGCCGAACGCTTCTCCCTGCTCGACGCATAAAAACTGAAATTTGAGCATTTCCAAAAGCGCCTGGAAGGTCGTTATGACCTCATTCTTCGAGTAACTTGTAAACAACTCTTCAAAATCAAATTCTTCTTTTTCGACAAGCTTTTCTCTGATATAATGCACCCTGTCCTGAACGGTGTAAACGTCTTTGGGTATTTCCTTTATGTTTTCCTTTTCGCGTTGCAGACTCTCGTTTCTCAGCATCAGGTTTGCAAACGCTTTAAGCATAGCGTCGACGTTGAAGTCCTTATAAACTATTTTAACCTTGCTTATCTCCTTGTCGGGATCTTTGAAAAAATAACCTATCGTTTCAAGATTTTTTAATTTTGGTGTTCGCTCCTTAATCAGTTCAAATTCGCGCTGTTTTAGCTGTTCAATGAACTCTTGCTGTTCGTCATCGACGTAGCCTATTTCTTCGTCGTCGATTTCAACGGGAGGTACAAGCGATTTCGATTTCAGATAGATAACCTGCGCCGCCATTGCGAGATAGTCGCTCTCTTTATCGACGTCGCGGCTCGGCTGTGTTTTCATATATTCAATGTAAGCCAGAAATTGCTCCGTGACCTGAGACACGAAAATATCGTCAATATTAATTTTGTTGATGTTGATTAAATGCAACAACAAATCAAGCGGACCTTCAAAATCGTCCAGGACGGTGTTGTAGTCTACTACCGATTCAAAATTTTCGTACTTTTCGTCTATCATAGTCTAAAAATCCAACCCCACGCCGCAGTAATGGGGAAGCCTATTATATTTCTCGCAAACCAACTTATATAGCCCAAAATATCGCAATATCCGACGATTTGCGCTACGCTTGCATTAGGTACGTATCGGATAATCAAATCGCACAAAAAGCTTTCAACTATAAGGACAATCAAAATGACTTGCCCGTAGTTGCGCAAAAATCTCTGTACTGGATTAAGCTCTCTTGTAAACGCCTGCACTACCCGAAAGCCGTCAAGCGGATAGAGCGGTAACAGATTAAACACAAAAGAATAGAGGCTGTAAGCAAAAGTTAAATAAAAGGTCTGCTCCAAAAACCAAACAAAGTCTTCGAGCACGGTAACGCCGTACGCCGCAGGGAACAAAAAGCTTGCGACGAGAGCATATAACAAATACGCCAAAAAGGCAATCACGTAATTTACGATTACGCCGGCAATCGCCGTTGTGAACATTCCCTTTTTATAGCTTCTGAAATTGTACGGATCAATCGGAACGGGTTTTGCCCAGCCGAAGCCGACAAGAGCGCACAGCACAAAACCTAACGGGTCGAGATGTCTGAAAGGGTTAAGCGACATCCTTCCTCGCATTTTTGCCGTCGGATCTCCGTTTTTATACGCAATGTAAGCGTGAGCAAACTCGTGCGGTGAAAATACGAATACAACCGCTATCAAGCTCGCCGCATAAAAAATTATAGTATCTATCATTTACTTTAAACTGTCCGGAATGACGTCGTTTCTTATAAGGTCGTCATAGGTCTGCTTCCTGATAATGACTTCCGCCCTACCGTTCTTGACCAGAATTGCCTGCGGAATTAAATTTCTGTTGTAGTTGCTCGCCATTGAATAATGATAAGCGCCTGTCGACAGCACGGCAAGGATATCGCCGCTTTCAACCTGCGGCAACGGAATGTCTACACCGATCAGATCGCCGCTTTCACAGCATTTACCCGCAATGCTTACCTTTTGCACGCAAGGCGCGTTCACATCCGAAGCTTTTACCGCCGTATATTTCGACTGATACAGCGCATAACGGGGACTCTCGAACATTCCTCCGTCTACGGCGACATATTTCCTTATCCCGACAATGTCCTTGATTGCGCCGACGGTATACAGAGTTATTCCAGCCTCTCCGACAATACTCCTGCCGGGCTCGATAAGCAGATAAGGTTGTTTGAGGTTGAGCGAGGACGTTTTAGCTTTTACCGCACTAATGAGCGTCGTCAGGTATTCAGCGTAATCGTCCATTGTCAATTTGGGGTCGTCGTCAGTATAATAGATACCGAAACCGCCGCCAAGATTGAGAATTTCAGCCTCAAACCCCGTCTTATCCTTAACGGATTTTATAAAATCGAGCATTTTTTCAGCCGCAAGAGCAAACGACTTCTTCTCGAAAATCTGCGACCCGATATGACAGTGGTACCCTTTAAGCTCTATATTTTCAAGACTTAACACATGCTCTGTATAATCGAGCGCCGTGCCGTCAGCAATAGAAAATCCAAATTTCGAGTCGGTTCTCGCCGTCTGTACAAAGGCATGCGTATGAGCCTCAACGCCCGGATTTACCCTGATTAAAACGCTTTGACGTACGCCGTACTCCCTTGCAATTTCATTTAAAATATCCGCTTCACGGTACGAATCTATTACAATACCACCTACGCCCGCCGATACCGATTGGCGCAACTCTTCAACCGTCTTATTATTGCCGTGAACGTAGATATCGCCGGGGTTAAATCCTGCTTTGAGCGCCGTAAACAGCTCACCGCCGGAAACGGCGTCGCAACCTATGCCCTCCTGCTTTGCAATTGCGTACATAGCAAGACAGGAAAACGCCTTAGAGGCATACAACACGTTGCCGTTACCGCCGTATTCCTTAGCGATTGTGTTTCTATAAATGCGCATCATTGCGCGTATATAGTCCTCGTCAAATACATAAAGTGGCGTTCCGAAGCTCTTTGCCAGCTCCAAGGTATCACAGCCGCCTATTTCAAGATGCCCCGCCGCATTAGCCTTTAATGTCTCTCGTACGTTCATAAAAAATTTCGACCTCAGCAAAATTACACACATAAATTTTACCAAAGGTCGAAAAAATAGTCAATAATATTTAATTAGTTCTTTTCCCAAATTATATAATAAAGATTGCTTTTATATTATTTAAAGCGTCCAATCACGCGCTACTCTCTTAAAGAAATCACCGTAGGTTGCCTTATCGGCGTTCTCCGCGGCAATCAGGTCTACCGTATCGTACAGCACGCCGTCCTTGTAAACCTCAATCTTGCCGACTACGTCTCCTTTCTTTACGGGAGCCTTGATGTCATACGCAATTACGTTTCTTTCGATTTCGGGCGTTGCGTTAATCGCCGTAAATACGTAGCTTGAACGTGCGGGGTGCACGCTTAAACTCTGCTTTTTGGAGCAATCCACCGCAAACTTGTCGCTTAAATTAACGTCCTTATCCAGCACAACGGCATTCTTATAGTTTGCGAAGCCGTAGTTAAACATATTTATAGCCGACTTAAAGCGGTTATCGCCCGTGTCCGCGCCAAGCACTACCGACACCAGACGCATACTGTCCTTCTTTGCGGTACTTGCAAGGCAGAATCCAGCCTGATTGGTAAATCCCGTCTTACCTCCGTCACACGCCGAGTATTTGCGGATAAGCTTATTCGTGTTTGTGATTGTTGTCGTCCTGTTATCGGGGTGACAGAAATCTTCAAGCCATATTTTGCTGTATTCGAAATAAGTTTCGTTTTTAATTAAGTTTGAAAACATTATGGCAACGTCGCGGGCGCAGGAATACTGCGTTTCTTTGGGCAGACCCGTGCAGTTGGCAAACAGCGTATCGCTGCATCCGAGCTCCTCGGCACGCTTATTCATAAGCGCGACAAAGCTTTCCTCAGAGCCGCTAACGGTCTCGGATACCGCTACGCAGCTGTCGTTAGCCGAGCAAACCACAATGCTCTTAATCAGATCGGATAACGGGTAGGAAAGCCCCGTCTGCAAAAACACCTGCGAGCCGCCCATGCCCGAAGCCCTTTCGCTAACGGTTATTTTATCGTTTAACGTGAGCTTGCCCGCCTCTATCGCCTCAAAGCATAACGTTAAAGTCATAACTTTGCATACGCTCGCTATGGGCAATCTCTCCGTTTCATTCTCCTTATAGATACATTCGCCCGAATTAAAATCGCACAGATATGCGCTCTTACAATTTACAGTAAGCTTTTGCTCGTCGGCAAAAACCTCGGTTTTCTTTGGTAATGCGGCCGCCGAGCAGCCCAATATACTCAATGACAGAATAAATGCAGATAATTTTTTCATACTAATATTCTGCCGCAAAACACTGATTTTATACTATCACCACAACAATCCTGAATATAAGGTTAACTAAGATGAGTAAAATCAAGGTATTAATTAAAGCTAAAACCGCTGGGCAGATATAAGAATACGGCGGACAGAACTGCTTACACTGTTCGCACAAAAAAATGCAGAACAAAAGAGATATCAAATACGAGGGTATAAATACGATAAGAGCAACGCATACCCCGTCCGTCCCGAAAAATGAGAACAAAATTATCGAATATAGCACGGCAAACAACGCTCTCACAAATATAATAGGGCAGGCGAGAAATTTGAGTTTTGTAAAGTAGGCTATTAAAAATATAAGATAGAAATATACGAGCTCGGTTAAAAAGTGCGATAAAAACAGCGACCCGTTATTGAAATTGAACACATAAAAAATATAAGTATCTGTAAAATCAAACACATAAGTACTTATATTATTCAATTTGAATAGTACTATGCCACATATAATAGCGGCAATTATGACAATTCCATGTATAACTAAGCTCTTAGCGTTCCATTCAATTTTTTTGCATTTTAAAATCCTCATATACAATTATATGAGGATTAAATGATTATTATGAACTCATCATATTGTCAATGGAAATACCATAACCTCTTGTAGGGTCGTTGACGAACACATGGGTTACCGCGCCGATTAGCTTGCCGTTTTGTACTATGGGGCTTCCGCTCATACCTTGTACAATACCGCCTGACTTATCTAAAATGCGTTTATCGTTTATTTTTATAACGTAATTTCTGTTGTCCTTATTGTGCTCGTCGACTTTAACAATACTTATCTCGTACTTTTCGCCAACTTCTCCGCTTAACGTTGAATAAATATAAGCTTTACCCATACAGGCTTCGCCGACAGTACCCTTATTCACCTTTATTAGATTTGAAGTATCAAAGTCGTTTGAAATATCGCCGAATATTCCGCATTTTGTATTAGTGCTTATCACTCCGAACATTTTAGAGTTATCAAAAATACCTTTCAGCTCGCCGGGATTACCGCGCAATCCTCTTTTTACGTCATAAATCGAGCAACCGTACAGACAGCCGCCGTTAATAGGTACAAGCGCGCCGCTCTCGTCTGTTACGGGGTGCCCCAAAGAACCGAATTTGTTGTTTGATTTGTCAATATATGTGATTGTTCCTATTCCGTTTATGCTGTCTTTAACAAGTAGACCAAGCTTTTTTGTGCCGCTAGACTTATCAATTATGGGATTTAATTTTATCTCTTGTGTTTCACCACCGCGCATAATAGTCATATTGTACGTTGAGAAGTCTTCTTTGAGCGTCTGCGTAAGCTGACCGGACGAGGTAATCTCTATGCCGTTTATGCTCTTTATAATGTCGCCGCTCTTTATTCCGCTTTCACGCGCGGGGCATACAGCGCCGTTTTCGGTAAATATTTCACATAATCCCACAACCTCGACGTTTTGAGTGTTGAGTACAAAACCTGCGGGAAAGCCTCCAAGGTATAAACCGTCGTCAGGCTGGGCGTACGCGGTCGTAAGCGATAGCCCGCAGCACAAAACCAAAAGGCATAACGCCGCAGAAAATATCTTAAATATCCTTTTAAACAAAAACATAAAAATATTGTGAGTATTAATCTTAAAAATATACGGCAATCAACTGACTATAAAGCATATTTCTATGGGAAATTTATTCAGCGCGTTTATATTCCACTCTTGAATATTCAAAAACTCTCCGACAATTTGCCGGAGAGTTCTAGTGTAAACTGAATGTTATCAATGTCTATTATTTTCTTTTTTTTACACTGTTCTCTTTTTTGGGCTTTTCTGTTAGCTTTTCGAATATTGGGGAGTACGTTTTTTACAAACTTTTCAGTTTCGTAATATATAAAAGTTTTAATTATCGCGCTGATCAGTATCATTACAATTCCGCTTATAAATATTCCTAACGCCCAGTTTTTGCCCAAATCATTCTTGGTGTAGTTTAAAACTTATTTATCTTCTTGACTTTGCCATATTTTTTAAAGTGGATTATTAATTTTAATTGTTAAATTGCGCTAATAATTCTTCGGCATGCTTTTTAGCCGCTTCTGAAATAACGCTTCCCGTAAGCCTCACAAGCTCTTCAATCCGCTCAGACCTGTTCAACTTCCTTATTTTAGAAACCGTTTTACCGTTTGCCGTGTCCTCTTTGGATATAAGCATCTGCGTTTCAGCCGCCGCACAAACCTGCGGCAGATGCGATACTGCGATTATCTGCGTATCCTTGCTTATCGCTACGAACTTTTGAGCAACCGTCTTAGCCGTCACGCCGCTTATTCCAGAATCGATTTCGTCGAAAATATAAGTTGAAATGCCGTTAAGCCCCTTTAATTGCGTTTTAACGGCGAGCATAAACCGGCTCATTTCACCGCCGCTGATAACTTTACCCAACGGCTTGGGCGGCTCGCCCTTATTTGCAGAAAACATAAAGCATATGCTGTCAGCGCCGTTCGCCGTCACTTTGACGTCGTTATTATCATAGGGTATAAACTCAACGAAAAATTTGGCGTTGGGTATGTTAAGAGTCCTCAACTGCTCCTCAACGTCTTTGCAAAACTCCGCACATTTAGCCTTACGCATTTCAGTCAGCTTACGGCACACGGCAAAAATTTTCATATCGAGCTGCTCGATTTGCTTATTTACCTTATCCAACTCAGCAGCCGCATCGTTTAAACTGTCGTACTGCGCTCTGGCGTTTTCAAGAAATTTCAGTATTTCCTCTTCGTCCTGCCCGTATTTCTTTATCAAATTTTTAATGAGCGCCAACCGCTCCTCAACGACGCGCGCCTCGCCCTCGTCAAACGAAAAGTTATCGGCTAAGTCGGAAACGGTTTCGCTTAAATCTGCTGTTTCAATGGCAAGATTATCCAAACGTTCGCAGATGCTTTCATATTCCTTATCGAAGTCTGCTATGCCGCAAGCTTGGCGGTGTGCCGCAGATAACAAATCTGTACAACCGTTATCCGAGCTCAATATTTCCTTGATTGCGCCGATTGCCGAAATAACCCTTTCGGCATTGTCAAGCAGCTTCTTTTTGCTCTTTAACCTCTCGATTTCCCCAACGCAAACGTTAGCGCTTTCTATCTCGTTTATCTGATATGAGAGCAAATCAAGCTTTTGCGCTCTCTCCTGCTCGCTGCCGCCGAGCATAGCAATCTTACTTTTACAGTCGGACTTGTCGGACAAAAGCTGAGCAAGCTCGTTCTTTAATACCGAAAGGCTGTCACCGCATAGCGTATCGACAACGGTCAGCTGATTGCTTTCGCTGAGCAAAAAGAAATGCTCGCTCTGCCCGTGCACGTCAACAAGTCGGGAGGCAAGCTTTTTCAGCATAGTTGTGGTAACCGTATCGCCGTTGACCTTAATCGCGCCCCTGCCTTCCTGCGTAAATCTGCGGGAAATGATTATGCTGTCGTCCGCTTCGATATCGAAATCGCGTAAAACCTGATTGGCGGCGCTGTCTGCGGCAACGGAAAATTCCGCCTTTACAACTGCCTCCTGCGCGCCGTATCTGATCATTGTCTTATCCGCCTTAGATCCGAGGACAAAATTTATCGAATCCAGAATTACAGACTTACCCGAACCTGTTTCACCCGATAGCACATTAAGACCGCAATCAAACTCGATTTCGGTCTCTTCAATAAGCGCTACGTTTTTTATGTAAAGTCGTTCAAGCATTATTTTATATAATCTTTAAGTCTTGCAACTATATCGGGAGTATTTTCGTTGCTGTCGACAACTATGAGTACCGTATCGTCGCCTGCAACCGTACCGATTATCTCCTTATACTGCAATATATCAATAAACGTACCCGCAGTCGCGCCGTTGCCGCGCATAGTCTTGATAACGATGATATTGTTCGCCGAATTTATACTCTGAACACACTCACGGAACAAATTGCGCATTTTATTGTTTACAGCGTCGCCGCCGCCTTCAATATAAGCGTATTTATATTTCTTAGTCGTGCCCGCGACCTTATAGAGCTTTAAATCCTTTATATCTCTCGATATGGTCGCCTGCGTAACGTTGAAATTGCGCTTGATTAATTCCTCGCAAAGCTCGTCCTGAGTTTCAATATCCTGTTGTGCAATGATCTCCAAAATCATGGCTTGTCTTGCGTTTCTGTGCATCATTTACTCCATATGTTTAATTTTATAAATAATTTATCGAAAAAGTTATTGCCGTCTACCGATATGAATTGACAACAGTATTCGGCTTTCCTGACTGTAATTACGTCAAATCCATTGAGCGTTTCAACCACTCTGCCGTCAACAATTAAATTAAGCGTACAGTTTTTTTCGGTCTGATTTATTCGGACTACCGATTTGTCGCTGAACACAATCGGGCGCGAATGTAACGAATGCGGACAGATAGGCGTCATTATCAGGGCTTCGAGATTGGGAGTAAGAATCGAGCCTCCCGCCGAAAGCGAATACGCCGTTGACCCCGTTGGCGTGCTGATAATCAATCCGTCCGAAGAAAAGTTATCGACTGTCAACCCGTCAATCTCCGCGTGCAGGTTAACGGTATTGCTGAACGCGTTGCCGGTTGTACAGCGCTGAATGACGACTTCGTTAAGCGCATAGTGTACTTTTCCGCCGTATTCAATACTGAGCATACTGCGCTTGACCGTCTCAAAATCGCCTTTTGCTATTATTTTTAACGCGTCGTCAAGTTGATTTTCCTCGAAATCGGTCAAAAAGCCCATATGCCCGAAATTAACGCCGACAATCTTAACCCCGTAAACTGCGCATTCCTTAGCAACCGCAAGTATCGTTCCGTCGCCGCCAAGCACCAAAAGGACGTCAAGCGATTTTATCACGTCGGTATTTTCCGCTTCTAAACACTCGCAACCGCAACTATCGAGAACTGATGATATTCTTTTAAAATATTCATCGTTTAAAGCAGTATATTTATAATTTCGGTATATACCAACTTTCATATGTATAATTATAACACTATTTATACAAATATGCAAATAAGTACGCTAAATTTTTTACAATTTAACGTACTTAATTAATAAATTTATTGGCTTATTTATTCCGCGTTTGCTAAGCAAAACCAAATATTCCAGATTTTTACCCTGATTGATTGGCGCGTTCGTAAGATTTTCAACACATAGTCCGCATTCAAGCGCATGCCGACAAATCTTTTCTATTACTCTTTTATGAGTTGCGGCGTCCTTGACTATTCCGTTTTTACCGACCCTTCCTCCCTCGCACTCGAATTGCGGTTTTATAAGAGCAATGATATAACCTTTCTCTCCTATTACGTCGGCAACGTTCTTCAATATATACGTAAGGGAAATAAAGCTTACGTCGATAACCGCGCCGTCTATTTCTTCCCTAAACATTTCTTTATTCAGATTACGCGCGTTGAAATTATCAATTACAATTACATTTTTATCGCGAAGGCTCTTGTCGAGCTGACTTTCGCCAACGTCAATACAATAGACTTTTTTCGCCTCGTTCTGTAACAAGCAGTCTGTAAAACCGCCATTACTCGCGCCGACGTCAATAAAAGTTTTATCCTTTACGGAAAGACCGAAATCTTTAAGCGCTTTACTCAATTTGTAACCGCCGTTAGACACATAGCTCTCCTCGGCACGAACAAACGACAGGCTGTCGCTGTCCTTTACCTCGTAGGAGGGGCTTACGATCTTTCCGTTTACGGTAACCAATCCCCGCCCTATTGCCTCCGCCGCCTTTGTGCGAGAGCCGAACTTTTCGGCTAAAAATTTATCTATCCGCATTCTTCAATATGTAATCAACAATATTTTTCTTATTCACCCCGAGCTCTTCCATTAATGCTTCGGCTTTGCCGTGAGGAATAAAGCTATCGGCGTAAGCAAAGCTCTTAACTAAAACAGCCGTGTTGTCGGAATAAAATTGACTTATCAAGCTTCCAAATCCGCCGATAAGCTGATTGTCCTCTACCGTAATAACCATATGGGCGTTTAAGCCATTCAATAATTTCTCGTCAAGAGGTTTAACAAAACGCGCATTTACCACCGTGATATCTATGCCGTAAGCCGTCAGCTCTTTACCGACCGCCATAGCAAGTCCTATCGCACGCTCGCCGCAAGCCAAAACGGCAACGTTACCGTCGGAGCGTTTCAGATATTCCCATTCACCGAATTTAAATTCGCCGTCATTCTTAAATATAATTTTGCAGTCTTTGGGATAGCGTATTGCCAACGGCGCGTTAAAGGTCGAGCTCGCCCTGACCATAGCTTCAAGCTCGTTGACGTCCTTGGGGACTGCAATCGTAAGGTTAGGTATCATATTCAGAAACGATAAATCGAAAACGCCCTGATGAGTTTCCCCGTCCTCACCCGATATTCCCGCTCTGTCTATACACAAAGTGACGGGCAAATTCTGAGAACAAATGTCGATTATTATTTCGTCGAATGACCTCTGCAAAAACGTAGAATAAACGGCGTAGTACGGCTTTAACCCCTGCGCCGCCAATGCAGCGCAAAGAATTGTAGCGTGCTCCTCACAAATACCGACGTCTATTGAACGCTCGGGATATTTGCTGAAAAAGTCCGAAAGACCGAGGCTCGGAGTCATTGCCGCAGTTACGGCTACGATTGATTTGTTCTTCTCGGCAACCGAGCAAAGCGTCCTTCCGAAAACTTCGGAATAAGAGGCAATTACACTGTTGCCCTCGCCCGAAATTCCGTGGGTCTGTTGCGGGTTCTCCTCGCAGAACGAATATCCTTTTCCCTTCTTTGTCAGCACGTGCAAAATTACCGATTGCGTCTGTAATTTCTTCTTGATTTCCGTCAACTTGTCTATCATACAGATCAAGTCGTTGCCGTCGAAAACCCCGTCGTATGAAAAGCCGAAACGCTCGAAAATATTGCTGTGCTTTTCAACCTTAGCCCTATGCTCGTCGTCACGGCTAAGTTGTTCAAGGTATTCGTGCATGCTGCCGACCGTCGGCGAAATGGACATACCGTTATCGTTTAAAATAACTAAAATATTGGTATTGAGAGGGCGCAGACTGTTGAACGCCTCATAGACGAGCCCGTTATTGAACGACCCGTCGCCGATGATAGCTATTACGTTGAAGTTTTCGCCCCTGATGTCGCGCGCCTTGGCAAACCCGAGAGCCGCGGAAACCGACGTGCCCGCATGCCCCGTGTTATAGCAATCGTACTCGCTCTCCTCTCGCTTGGGAAAACCCGATATGCCGCCGCGCTGTCTGAGGGTGTCAAACGCCCCGTCCCTGCCCGAAAGAAGCTTATGCGCATAGCACTGATGCCCCACGTCAAAAATCAGTTTATCGTAAGGGAAATCGAAAACCCGATGAAGGGCTACGGTCAATTCGATTATCCCGAGGTTTGACGACAGATGCCCTCCCGTCTGAATAACGGTCGATCTGATTTTCTCGCGCAAGCTGTCGCACAGGGATTGAAGCCCGTCAATCGTCAGTGATTTAATATCAATATTCGAAAATTCAGACATTAATTGCTTTACCCGTCAATATAATCTCGCCTTAACAAAGTTGATCAGCTCGTGCAGAAATTCAACGTCGCCCTGTAAACCGTCCAATATCCTATGGCAGTCGTCGCCTACGATATCGACGCGCAAACGGCAATCATCAAGCCCGTACAGCTTAACCGCCGTAAGCTTATTTTCCTCTTCGTCCTTGCCCGTCGTCTTGCCAAGCGACGAAAATTCGCCGCTCGCGTCAAGTATATCGTCGGTGAGTTGAAATAAATATCCGAGTTTTCTACCGAACTGTTTCAGCTCTGAGTAATAAGCTCCGCCGCACAAAACCGACGGTACGGTAACGGCGGCGACAAGAAGCTTAGCCGTCTTATTGTCGTATATAAAATCCAGTGTATCTTCGTTCGGTTGATCGTCGTTCTCGTGAAGTATGTCGGCGGACTGTCCCGCGATCATACCGTATATTCCCGCCGCGTCGCAGATAAACTTAGCCGCGGAAATATATTCGTTACCTTTAAAACATTCCGCAAACAGCATAGAATATGCCGTGTTCAGCAGCCCGTCGCCCGCCAAAAGGGCGTTTGCCGCGCCGTAAACCTTATGATTTGACGGCTTACCTCTTCTGTAATCGTCGTTATCCATTTCGGGCAAATCGTCGTGAATGAGCGAATAAGTGTGTATAAATTCAAGCGCGCAGGCAAACGGCGTAAGCTTTTCTCTGCCAACGCCAAGCACGTCGCCTACCGCATACATCAGGACGGGACGTATGCGCTTGCCACCGAGTTGCAGGCTATATTTCATACTATCGCCGAGAAGCTCCGGAACGGTTATCAGTTCGTCGCACACTTTATTCAATCCTTCATTGAAATAGTCGCGATACTCCTCGTACTTTCTGTCAAACTCCTCACTCATTGGTTAAGCTCCTTTCAGCCGCTGTTACAGTATTGTATAGTAGCATAGTTATTGTCATCGGTCCGACGCCGCCGGGAACGGGCGTAATATACGAGCAGTTATCCTTCACGTTCTCAAAATCGACGTCGCCGCACAGCTTGCCGTTTTCGTCGCGGTTCATTCCCACGTCAATAATTACCGCGCCCTTTTTAACCATATCGGCGGTTACAAACTTAGCCTTGCCGATTGCCGCAACAAGTATATCGGCGTTTTTACATACCTCTTTCAGGTTAACCGTCTTGCTGTGGCAAACCGTAACGGTCGCGTCGGCGTTTAAAAGAAGCATAGCCATAGGTTTGCCGACTATGTTTGACCGACCTATTACGACCGCGTTCTTGCCTTTTACGGCTATCCCCTCACGTTCAAGCATCTTCATAACGCCGTTGGGCGTACACGCGACAAGGCAGTTGCGGTTCATACAAAGATTGCCTATGTTCTCTTCGCAGAAGCCGTCGACGTCCTTTGCTCTCGGAATTAAACTTAGAATTTTTTGACTATCTAAGTGTTCGGGCAGGGGCAACTGCACCAATATCCCGTGGATTTTGCCGTTTTGCACAAGCTCGGTGACAAGCTCTTCAACCTGAGCTTGCGTAACTTCCTCGGGCAAGTAATAGGCATACGATTTTATGCCCACCTCTTCGCAACCTTTAATCTTGTTTCTTACGTATACCTGAGAGGCGGGATCGCTCCCGACAAGCACAACGGCAAGCCCGACTTCGCAGTTATTTTCGGATTTGAGCGACTGCACTCTCTCTTTAATCTCGACGCGAATTGCCGCGGAATGCGCCTTGCCGTCTATAAGCTTAAACATTTTTACCACCCGCTACCGCCGAAAGAATGCCCGTTATAAACGAAGCGCTCTTTGCCGAAGAATACTTCGAAGCAATATTTGCCGCTTCATTCATTGACACCTTTTCGGGTATGTCGTCAACGTACAGTATTTCCGCAAGCCCTATAAGCAAAATGCTTCTGTCTGACGGAAAAATGCGCTTTTCGGGGAAAGCTATGGAATATTTATCGAGGAGTTCGAGCAGTTCGTCCTTGTGTTCATCCAATATGCCAAGAACGTTTTCGCAATAGGCAATATCGTCTTTTGTGAGCTCCGCCGATTTAAACAGCGCGGTTTTAAGCCCGACGTCTATTCCGTCTGAATACTGCGAGGAATAAATTAATTTAAAAAGTGTTTCTCTTGCAATTGTTCTCATAATCGACCTTCAAATATAAATATTCCCTTAAATCTATTAAGGGAATAAATGTTAAAATTAAATTAAATGGCGGGCGTTTCGGGGAAGTCTACGTCCTGAACGTGAACGTCCATTTTTGCCACCTTGTAGTTTGTCATCGACTCCACGTTGTGCTTAATCGACTGCTGTATTCTGAAAGCAAGCGCGGGTACGTTATAGCCGTATTCAACCCTTACCCCGATATCGGCTGTGATGCCCTCCTTGTCGAAGGTGAGTTTGATACCCTTGTTCTTGGTATTGAGCAGGCTTACGCCCTCAACCTCTCCGATAGCAAGCGCGACAATGCCTATTACAATACCGGAATTATACGATATTTTGCCCTTTTGAGTGGAAGTCGGATCATGTCTTATATGTGCCATAATAAACTCCTTAACGGCGGATACGCAGATATTGAAACCGCCTTATGGTTAGTATACCACATATTGTAAGATATTGCAACTTAATTTTTAAATTTGTGTGTAAACGGGCATTATTATTATATTTGTGCTGGGAACGCCGAGTTCGTTTCTCAGAAGATTGTAAATCGAAAGCGCCGAAGACTTATCCAGCTCGTTGGTATTGATAAATACGTTGACGTTATCCGATTCCATACCTATGGATACTACCGCGTCGGAGAAGCCGAGGGATTTTACCATTGTTTCGATTACAAGCTCGTTTTCCATAATGCCGACTATTTTGAGCTTCATATCAACCGCGCTCTCGTACTTTTCACTGCCTTTTTCGTAATTGGCGATTACACTGTCAAGTTGCAGAATTTCTTCGCTTCTCTTGGACGTGCGCTCGGCGCGGAACGACGTGAAATAGTTCGCCGTCTGAATGGCGTCCGCCTGAGCGGTGGATCTGCGGTTTACAAGCAGTACGTTAAGTACGGCGGTTACTGCAAGCAAGAGCACGAGTGAGGACATAATGATAATCTTCTTCTTTTTGGTCATTTTTTTATTCTCCTTATTTATTCATAGCGTATATAGCTATATTATTTTTATTTACGTTCAGCGCAGTCGCAACGGCATTCAATATATCGTTGCGGGTCATTATGTTATATGCTCCTTCACACACAATAATAACCCCGTCAACGCCGTTTTCGCCTTCGTTTATCATAACCTCGGCTTTGCCCACTCCGTCAATCTCCGTAAGTATCCGCGTAAGCTTGATTTCGCTTGCCGACATTGTCGAATTGTCGGTTGCCGAAGTCTGTAAGGTCTTGCCGTTGCGCCCGTAAAGAGCAAATGCTATTACAATGAGCGCCGCCAGCAACGCCACGATTACGAATATTTTTTTATTGACTTTTAAATATTCAAGCAGCTTTTTCATTTACTGTTATATTTATATATCCCAAGCCTTCCAAATATTCCGCAATAACCGCAATAGTTTTTTCATCGGTAAAATTTCCTTCAACCGTCACGCCGTTTTCTTTAATCTGCTTCCCGTCGTAGATTACTTCTACCACGCAAATGCAGTCAACCCCCACTTCGTCGCAGACTTTTTGAGTGACAAGACGGCTCTGATTTTGCGAATATACGCTGCAAACGTAATCATAGTCGTAGACCGTTGCCCTGTCGTTGCTCTCAAATTTAAATATAGTACTTACGGGTTGAATAATAACGCAAATGCTGACAAGCCGTAATATAAAATTTACGCTCTTCTTCAATTTCCCTTCGGGTACGATAAAACTTACGGTCAAGGTCAGAAATATTACGCCGACCGCCGTCAATAAATAAGCTTTCATATAAATGCGTAAGTTGAATTTATTATCATCATAACTACCAGAAGATACAGGAACACAACCATTAAAATTCCCGCGATCAGATATTCAATATCCTTTGAAAATTCCGTAAACAGCGAAAATAACGTCTTTTCGCCCAGTGGCTGAGCTATTGCCGCCATTATCTTTAACATTATCGAAAAAGAAGCAAGCATTATTATGGGTTGCATTACCTCGCTAAGCAACATAACGACGCCCATTATGCCGAGAGAGCTTCTTACGATTGTACCCGACATAACGACCATATCCACCCCCGCGGACAAGAAATTGCCGACAATCGGTACGGAATTACCCACAAGATACTTCGTGACTTTAAAGAATATGCCGTTGAACAGCGACGAAGCCGAGCTCTGCACCGTGATGAACAGACCGAAAATTGCAACAGTTATGCCGATCACCCATTTCATTACCGATTTTATTAAAGCCGAAACGCCGCTGAAAGATATCTCGGGATTAATTTTAGAGGTGAAATCGAGCACAATTGCGGCTATTGTCGCGGGAAAAATAAAGCCGCAGACTATCTCGATTGCACCGCCGCTCAGAAAGAGAGCCGATGGTTGGTATATCGCCGCGGCGTCCGTTCCTCCCGTTAGTATAGTCAACGTGACAAGTATCGGAGTTATTATCTCCACCTGCCGCTTAATGTTTCTTACGCACGTTACCGCGGAAGAGAAAATACCGAACAGCATAGAAGATAATATCAGCATTATCAGGGAAACGCACGCAAGCCTGATTACGTTCGCCGTAGTCTTGCCTATCACGCCGCCCTCCGCGCCCGATGAAACCGAACAAAGTATTGCTATTGCCACAACTTGCGAAAACGCGGGAATTAACGACGTAACTTTACTGAACAGCACGGAAAGCAGCTCGCTCAGATAATCGTTGTAATTTACTCCCAGATTGCCGTTAATCAGATACTCGACAATCTCCTTAGCGCTGTCACCGAAGCTGAACAGAAAGTCGCCGCCGTATTCGTCGAGATATTTTTGTATCTCGGTAAGGTCAAGACTGTCTATTATTGAAGAAATATTTTCGTTGAGTTCCGCTCCGTCGTCCGCATAGATTACGGGCGCGCCGTCAAGAATGAGCGGCAACGCAATAATAGCAATCAGGGCTAAAATAAAACAGGATAGCTTTATCAGGCAAGCTGAATAAGCTTTACGATTACCCCGAAGAGCGATTGCAGGATAGGCACTGACATTATGAAAATTATAATTTTTCCGCATAAAACCAACTTGTCCGCAACCGATTCGCACCCCAAATCCTTGATAGAGCCCGCCGTAAGCTCGATAAGATACCCGACGCCTATTACTTTAAAGATAATTCTTATTACCGACTTATCCAAATTTGTCTGCTCGGAGAACTGCTTTATGAACGCAATACTTTCCGACATATAGTCGAACGCGCATAAAATCAGCAATATTCCCCCCGCCGTTATGACAAGCGGCACGAGGTCCGATTTCTGTGATTTTAAAATAATGGCGCAGACTGCCGTAATGACGGCTACCGCGCAAAGCTGAAATACCTGCATCAGAAAATATCGAAGAGTTGTTTGATTTGCGCAAACAGGTCGGAAATCATTGTCACAACTACGGTCAGCGCAATTATGAGCCCGACCAGGCTGACAATCGTAGCTATTTCATCTCTGTCCGATTTTTTGAGAATCTGACAGACTACGGTTACTATTATACCTACTGCGGCTAATTTAAAAATAATACTTATATCCATTATTACGCGAGCAATACGGCGATAAGCAGTCCCGCCAACAGGCAGAGCTTAAAATACATCGAACCGTATTTTTTATAGTTATCTTCAAAAATCTGTCTGTACTCTTTTAATTTCACTCCTCTTTCGTTCAGATACTCTATCTGCGTTGCGGGATCGCTTTCGCCAAGCCCGTTTATGTAGTCGGCAATAAACTTTCCTTCGTCACCTTTCAACACCTCGTCGCCCGCCATAGCCTTTTTAACGTAATCGTAGCCTTCCGCAACCTTGCCGATCTTCTCCCTGCCGTATTTCAGATTTAAAATCAGCTGTTCGTTGAATTGGCAGAACTGTTCGATAATCTTTGTACGCCGCTTCTTCTCAGACGATATCAACAGTCCGAGCGCACCCGACAGCATTACAATCGCAAACAAAATTAAAATATTTATCATAAACTACCGTCTTTTTGCCTATGCCTTTCAACTCAACAAAGTAGTCAAACGGCAATTTTGCAAGCTTGCTTCTGTCAGTCGTATGCGACGAAGCGATCAGCGTTATACCGCACTCCGCCGCAAATTCCACCGCTTTCATATCGTCCGCGCCGTGTAATTCGTCGGTTATTATTACCTGCGGGCTCATAACCCTTACCGCATTGATAAACGACGTGAGTTTATCAGAGCCGCGTACCACGTCGCACTTAGCGCCAAGCTCGAAGCCGTTCCCGTCGCCGTCCATTCCCGATATCTCCATTCTCTCGTCAAATATGAGGACGTTTAAATTGTTTGAGAGTGAAATTATACGGGCAAAATCCCTTAGCATTGTCGTCTTACCAAATCCCGCAGGCGAAAACAGCAATATATTTTTCAATTGCTCCGAGCAGAGCTTGTCATACAGCTCCTGCGAAACGCCGTACACGTCGTGCGGAATGCGGACATTGAGCGAGGTTACGTTTTTGACGGAAACAATCTGACCGTTGGTTGACACGTACTCGCCCGCAATACCCACTCTCACGCCGCCGTCAAGCGTTATAAAGCCCCTCTTGAGTTGCTCCGAATACGCGTAGACGCTCTTCTCCATTGCCGTAGAAAGTATTTTTTCAACGCTTTCACACAAAATACAGTTGAGCGGACTGTCGCTTTCCGTAAGGCGGTTTATATACTTATATTCACCCCTGTATTGAATAATGACAGGTTGTCCTTTTCTCAATCTGATTTCCGTAAGATAATTTACGTTCAGGTTTTTGAGCGCGCTAAATAATTCAGGCGGCAAAAAATGTAAATTCATACTATAACTTATTAAAAAATATAAAAAAAATAACCGCCGAAGCGGTTATTTGTAATTATTGTTCAGATTAGTCCTGCGTATATTTGTCAAGTAAGAGCATACTGCCGCTCATAAATTCGCTTAACTCCTCGGGACTGAGCTTTTTAAAGGATATAAGCGCAAGTGAAAATATGTGCTTAGCTACAAGCTTTTGCCTTTCGTCCGACAGCTCCTTAATTTTTGCGACAATAGGATTGGTCGTGTTTATTACAAGCGTCTTCGCAATCTGATCGTCGGTCATTCCGTAGAACTGCCCCATCTCCGAATATCTTCTCATATATTCGTCGACGGTAATAATTGCGGGAACATCGGCATTTTTGAGAGCCTGAGTTTTTACCGTCAGTCTGTCGTCGCCCACCGCGTTTTTGAATATATCTATGAGAACGCTGTCTTCTGCCTCATCGCCGCCTTTCAGCGCGCCCGCAACGTCGGCGTCAATTCTCATAAATTTGACTTTTGTCGGCATCTTATACTCAATAAAGCTTATGAAGTGCGGATCTATAAACGTATCGCAACAGATTGCGTTCAAACCGTTGTCTTTAAACAGTTTGACGTACTGCGCCTGCTGTTGCATATCCGAAACGTAATAAACGGTAACGGGTTTGCTCTCTTCCTTCTTTTCTTCACCGTCAGCCTTTTCTTCCTTTTCCTCTTTTTCGTCAGAGCCTATAAATTCGGTTAAAGGCTTGTAGTTACCGTCAAGGTCCTTCCAGATAATAATATCCTTGATTTTATCATAGAAATCATTTTCCTTTATGCAACCGAATTTTATGAAGTTGGCGAGGTCGCCCCAGCACTCTTCATATTTGGCGCGGTCGTTCTTATAGAGCGAGGTCAGTTTATCGGCAACCTTCTTGATTATATATTTTGTTATCCTCTGCACCTGCTTGTCGTTCTGCAAAAAGCTTCTCGACACGTTGAGCGGAATATCGGGGCAATCAATAACGCCGTTTAACAGCATCAAAAATTCGGGTATAACTTCCTTAATGTTGTCGGCAATAAAAACTTGATTGCAATAGAGTTTAACTTTTCCGCGTTCAAGTTCGACCTTGTTTTTTACCTTGGGGAAATAGAGTATGCCCTTTAATTTGAAGGGGTAGTCCATATCGAGGTGCACCCAGAAAATGGGCGGCTCATAGTCCATAAAAGTATCCGTATAGAAGTTTTTGTACTCCTCGTCGGTACACTCCTTGGGTGATTTAGCATAGAGAGGCAAAACCGTGTTCAGCGCTTCGTCCTTGCCATCGCCTTTAAAACCCACGTAGATGTTATAGGGCATAAACGAACAGTATTTCTTTACAAGGCTCTTGATTTTGTCCTCGCTCAGAAACTCCTTGCCGTCGTCGCTTATGTGCATTATTATCTTAGTGCCGCGAGCCTCTCTGTCGCACGCGTCAATACTATAAGTAGAGTTACCGTCGGAAGCCCATTTGACAGCCGCCGCGCCCTCTTTATAAGATTTCGTTTCGATTTCAACCGACTCCGAAACCATATAGGCAGAATAGAAGCCTAAACCGAAATGACCGATTATGCCGTCGCCGCCCGCTTTCTCATACTTTGATAGGAAATCGCTCGCGCCCGAAAACGCAATCTGAGTGATATAATTCTCGACTTCCTCCTCGGTCATACCTATGCCGTTATCCTCAACCGTTAAGGTCTTGGATTTTTTATCTACGCTTATTTTAACGCAGTATTCCTCGCCCTCGGTTTGAGTTGCCTCTCCCATGGTTACAAGCTTGTTGAACTTTGTAATCGCGTCTATGCCGTTTGCTACTATTTCTCTGAGGAAAATATCCTTATCGGAGTACAGCCACTTTTTGATAATCGGCATCATATTTTCGCTTGAAATTTTAATCTGACCTTCTTTCACTTACGTTTACCTCCGTTTGTTAACGGTATATATATAAACTTCAATGCGCCAAGTTAAACTTTTTCACGCATTTTTTTGCTGGCTATCGTATCAATTTACGGCGAAAACAAACGCAAGCCCGTCTATAACGGAATACCCGATTGCACGCCGCACGTTTAAAAGCAATTAACGGAAAACGCGGCTCACAGAAAAAATTTTTTCAGTAAGCCGCGTCTTTATTCTCCCATATTGACCAAAAAAGCCTCCGCACTAACGGAGGCTTTAAATTAAATCATATTACTTCTTGTTCTTTTCTGCGTTAGCAAGCAAATCACCGAGGGAAGTTCCAACAGAGATAGCTCCGTCGCTCCAACTTGAAAGCTCGTCGTCATCAGACCTTCTAGGAGCGCGGCCGTGTCTGCCTTCACCCTCGCCCTTATCCTCTCTGGGCTTTCTTTCGGGTTCTGCAAGGCAAGCCTTAATCGAAAGGTTCATTTTCTTATTTTCGGGATCGAACGCAACTATCTTAGCTTCCACCTCGTCGCCGACGTTGAGCACGGTTGCGGGAGTTTCAATTCTCTCATAGCTGATCTGCGATACGTGAACCAAACCGTCGATACCTTTTTCAACTTCAACGAAAGCGCCGAAAGGAACAATTCTTACAACCTTACCCTTGATAACCTGCCCAACGGTATATTTACCCGCCGCAAGATCCCAAGGCTGAGGCTGAAGCTGTTTGTAACCTATGGAAACCTTTTTGTTGGCTCTGTCAATCTTCAATATTTTGAAGTGATAGCTCTTGCCGATTTCAAGCACGTCGGTTACAGCCTTTGTGCCCGTCCAGGAAAGATCGGAGATGTGAGCAAGGCAATCGAAGCCGCCGACCGATACGAATGCGCCGAAGTTGGTCGCTCTTTCTACCTTACCCTCAACGATATCTCCCTCGGATATTGAATCGAAGAATTCAGCGTCTCTTGCTTCTATCTCCGCCGCCTTGGCGTCGCGCTCTTCCTGTATAATAACGCGCTGGGAAGCAATTATTTCCTTCTTCCTGTCTTTCTTGATTTCTATCATACGCAGTCTTAAAGTCTTTCCTACGTACTTTGAAAGATCCTGTACAAAGCTGGGGCGTATTTCTTTTGCGGGTACGAATACCGAATAAGTACCGATTTGCCCCGTAAGTCCGCCCTTATTAAATCCCGTGCACTCGATTTGGAATTCCTTGCCCGTCTCGATCTCGGCAATCTGCGCTTCCTCTACGGCACGTAACTTTATCATTTTCTGGGAAAGCTTTAAAGAGGGTTTAAGCTCTACAACCAACAAATCAATCGAGTCGCCTATCTTCGCAGCATATTCCTCCGCGCTGTACGCCTCGCAATCAAGCTCGTCCTTGCTCAAAGTTATTTCTTTCTTCGAGAAAGGCAAAAGGATCTGAAGTCCGTCATCGGTAGCCTGTGCTATAGTAGCCGTAACAATCTGACCTCTCTTGAACTTTGATTCGCTGTCAATCTTAGCAACCACGTCTGCCATAGAATTAGTTGCGTTTACTTCTGTGCTTTTTTCTTCCATCTTTAAGAGAACCTCCCGGGTTTGCGCGTTCGGGGTTGACGCCCCTGATACAATACCTATATTATTAAAATTTTTTATTGTTTCAAAATCAAAATCGTCGGCGTTGGCAAGTCTTATAACTTTTCCGCAATTCTGCTTACAGATATCGTAAAGCTTGTTCGTATTACTGCTGTTCAAGCCGCCGATTACTATCATTGCGTCGCATTGTTTCGACAATTTAGCCGCTTCACTTTGCCGACCTATAGTAGTATAACAAATTGTTTTAAAAACGGCAACTGATTTTTCACAGAGTTTTTTAATAATTTTTATTATTTTTTCAAATTTTTCTACTGAAAACGTAGTTTGAGCCACCACGCACACGTTTTTATCGGTTATTTGTGAAAAATCGGCGTTTTCTCCGTTGACTACAAGTGCGGAATTACAGCACCACCCCTGAAGTCCGATAACCTCGGGGTGAGTCGGCTCGCCGCAGATGACGATTTGTCTGCCGCTCCTGTATTCGCTGTTGACAATCGTCTGCGTATTGTGCACGAACTTGCACGTGCAATCAATGTACTTTATATTTCGACCGTAACAAATTTCATAGTAGTCGGCGGGAACACCGTGCGAACGGAATATGACGGTCGCGCCGTCGGGCACTTCGTCAAGCGATTTTACAACTTTAATCCCGCGCTCCTTGATTGCGCGCATTACGTCGGCGTTGTGTATTATCTCGCCTAAAATATATACGTTTTCGGGCTCGATTTGCATAGCGGTATCCACCGCCGTTCTTACCCCGCGGCAAAAGCCGCTGCTCTTAGCAACATAAACGTTCATTACATTTTGTTATTATTGATTTTTATCTTATGTCTGTCGAGGAACGCAAGGCGCATATTCCACATAGCTTCGCGCAGAATTTCGTCGCATTCGTCAAGTTGCTGTTTGGAAACCTTTTTACCGTAGTACTGTCTGAATTCGATCGGATCGCCGTAAATTACGTGAGTACGCTTAAAAAGCTTGGTTTTCGTGACTTTGACAACGGGAATAATGGGCGTCTGCGTCTTTATAGAGAGAGCCGCCGCGCCGCCGCGAAAGGGCATAAATTCTTTATAGGAATGATTTCGCGTACCCTCGGGAAAGATATTGATTGCTCCGCCTGCCTTTAAAATACGCATAGAATCTTTGATTGCCTGCACGTCCGAGCCGTCGCGCTTAACGGGAATGCACTCCACTGCCGTAACGAATTTAGCCATGAGCCCTCCGTTGTCCCAAAGTTCCTGCTTTGCAATAAAATGAATGGGGCGATCGGTTACCATACAGGAATACACTACGTCCATATAACTGTAATGATTGCCCACAATTATAACGGCTCCGTCGTTGTACTTTTTCAGATTTCCGTGTCTTGTGTAGGGACACAGTACTCTGAAAATATGTTTTTCCCAAAAATGAAGCGCTTTAAATCTCTTTTCAAGCTTTGTCGGTTTGCGTTTTTTTTCTTTTTTACTCATATCCTTTACTCTTTCTTATTTTATTGTAACGGGCATTTTTTCGTAAATTCCGTTCCTTACGCCGACGGCTAAGCCGTACAATTCAGCCATTTTGTCAAATCCTTTCCTGCACCTTACCTATAATCGCTTCCACAACTTCGGTTATAGACATATCCGACGTATCAATCTCAATAGCGTCGTCCGCCTTTTTGAGAGCGCCAACCGCCTTGTTTTTGTCCTGAAAATCTCTTTCGTTAATATCCTGCAATACCTGTTCGTACGTCTGCTTGCCGCCTTTAGCTCTGTCCTCGTCAAACCGCCTATTTGCACGCACTTCGGGAGAAGCTGTAAGATAGAATTTGAAACGGCATTTGGGCAGAACGTTTGTGCCTATATCCCTGCCGTCGAGAATACAAGAGGTTTTTTCGGCGATTTCCCGTTGCAACGCAACCATTTTTGTGCGCACAAAGCTATACGACGATACGTAAGAAGCCAGAAGCGATACTTGCGGGGTACGTATAAGCTCGGAAACGTCCTCTCCGTCAAGCAACGTGATTTGCTTCCCGTCCCTGTACTCAACCTTAAGGTTGAGCCTGTTTATAATATGTTTAACGACGTCCTTGTCGCCATAATCTCTGTTGTCCTTTACGCACTTGTAGGCTATCGCTCTGTACATTGCTCCCGTATCCAGATAAAGTATGCCGAGCCTTTGGGCTATCTCCTTGCAAACGGTGCTCTTCCCGCTGCCGGCAGGACCGTCGACGGCTATATTTAATATAGAAGTAATATCCTTACGAAGATTTTTTGCGCCGTTCAGGTAGACGTGCTCAGCCGCATCGTCGCCGTCGGCAAGTATCATAACGCGAATACACATTTTGAGTGCGCCGTCAATTTCAGGCTCGAGCGAGGAATACAGCGCGCATGCGGTAAAACCCGCCTCTCGCGCCGCCTTTGCGGGATAATAAGATTTTATATCCTCCGTGCTGGAAAACATAATGCAGATTATCTGACCGGTTTTAAGCTTGTTTTTCTCTACTATGCCGTTCAGCAGTTCCTTAACGCTTACCCTTATTTGATCGGGTGTATCCGACAAAATTGTAGTTGCTCCTCTGATTGCTCTCATAAATCCTCCGAAATTATTGAATTTCCCGCCGCAAAGCCCGTTGCAAAGGCTATTTGCAGATTAAAACCGCCCGTGAAAGCGTCAACGTCGAGTACTTCACCGCAAAAATACAGCCCCTTTATTAGCTTACTCTCCATGGTTTTGGGATTAATCTGTTTAACGTCCACGCCGCCGCTTGTAATAATCGCCTCTTCGAACGGGCGCAACGACGAAACGTTCATATCGAAATTCTTTAATACCTTTATCAATGCAATCCGTTCGCCTTTAGAAACGCTATTGCACTTTTTATTGCCGTCTAAACCGCATCTCTTAGCTACCTCGCCTATAATCGACGCGGGCAACAGACCTTTAAGTATTGAAAAAAGACTTTTATTGGGCGCATCCGCAAAATCACGCAAAATGCGTTCGTTAAGTTGCTCCTCAGAAAGCGCGGGCTTTAAATCAACCGATAGCTTAATTTTATTCAGGTCAAGTCTGTTGATAAGACTTGAAGCAGTTAAAATAAGCGGACCTGAAACGCCGAAATGAGTAAAAAGCATTTCACCCATTGCGCCGTATATTTTTTTACCGTCGTAATAAACCGTCAAGCAAACGTTTTTAAGCGTCAGCCCCTGCAATTCCAAATAAAATTTGCCTTTCAAATTCAATCCGCAAAGCGCAGGCTTAACCTCTTTTATATAATGACCGCAACGCTCGGCAAATTTCAAACCATCGCCCGTAGAGCCCGTTGCCGGATAGCTGACGCCTCCCGTACAGACAATAACCTTATCAAAAGATAACTTGTTGTTATTGACGATTATGCCAGACACAGTACTATTCAAAACCGCTATATTGTCAACTGTTTTGTTAAAATTAAACTTAACGCCAACACTAAGGCACGCTTTTTCCAAATATTTTGTAACGTCGCTTGCCTTGTCGCTCATAGGAAAAACCCTGTTCCCACGCTCGACTTTTAAACTCAATCCGCGGCTTTCAAAAAATCCCATAGTCTTATCGGGCGGAAACGAATATATTGCCCCCGTCAGAAATTTGGGATTTGAAACTACGTTAAGTAAAAAATCCTGCGGAGAAACGGCGTTCGTAAGATTGCATCGCCCCTTACCCGTTATATAAATTTTTTTGCCGCACTTCTCGTTCTTCTCAAAGACTGTAACGTCGTTACCGTTTTTCGCTGCGGCATAAGCCGCCATTAAGCCCGAAGCGCCCGCGCCGATAATTGCAACCTTCATTTTTATATTAAATTACGACGGAAACACGTATTTTTGTTTCCGCCGTAGAATTTCCGTTAAACGGGGTAGACTCCGTTGGGATTTTTAGCCATGTCGGTATCGACCTGGCTCGACTGCGCCTTACGCCATTTAAAGAAGTTTGTCGCAACCTCAGGGAACAGCGCATACGAAAGCACGTCTTCTTCCTTTTCGTAAAAGCCTTCGCTCTTTACCTTTTCCGTCAAAACCTGCATTTCGTCGGATATCAAATCCGCAGGTCTACACGTTATTACTTCCTCGCCGTTCTTGGTGCACTGACTTAACAGATTTTTATTGACCTCGCCCGGAACTTTACCGTACTTACCTAAAAGCAAATCCTTATATTGCGCGGTAATCGTCTTGTACTTGCCCATAAGTACGTTCCATACGGCTTGCGTGCCGACAATCTGACTTGACGGAGTTACAAGCGGAGGATATCCGCAATCCTTACGCACGAGAGGAACTTCCGCAAGGCACTCCATAAGCTTATCTTCCTGCCCTGCCTGCTTCAACTGATTCATAAGGTTGGAAAGCATACCACCGGGAACCTGATAGATTAAAGTATTAATATCGACTTTTCTGACCTTGGGATTGAGGAAGCCGTCCTTCTCCAATCTTGCCGCAACGCCGTTGAAATGCTTGACTATGGGCAACAGCTTTTCAATTTCAATACCCGTATCGTACTCCGTTCCCTTTAAAGTCGCAACCAAAGGCTCGGTCGCGGGGTTTGAAGTGCCGTTACCCAAGGGCGACAGGGCGCAGTCAACGATATCAACGCCCGCTTGAATTGCCATTAAATTAATCATATCGCCCGTACCCGACGTATTGTGGGTATGAAGATGCACCTTGGTTTCGGGGCGGAGCTCTGCCTTTATCTTGGATATCAAGTCATATGCGGTATACGGCAACAACAGGTTAGCCATATCCTTTATGCAGATGTTATCCGCGCCCGTATCCTCGAGCTGCTTTGCGAGCTGAACAAAATATTCGGTTGTATGCACGGGGCTTGTCGTATAGACTACGGTCGCCTCGCACACGCACTTTCCGCCAGCTCCGTACTTCTTAATCGCCCTCATTGAAGCTTCGAGATTCCTCGGGTCGTTGAGCGCGTCGAACACTCTGATTACGCCAATACCGTTCTCGATTGACTTTTCAACGAATTTCTCAACGACGTCGTCTGCGTAATGCCTGTAACCTAACAGGTTCTGAGCGCGTAAAAGCATTTGTATGGGGGTCTTTTTAAGGTATTTTTTAAGATTTCTCAATCTGTCCCAAGGGTCTTCGTTTAAAAATCTGAGGCAGGAATCAAACGTAGCTCCTCCCCAAGCTTCCAACGAATAATATCCGATATCGTCGAGAAGGGGCAATACGGGCTCCATCTCTTCAAATTTCATTCTGGTAGCCGCCTGTGATTGGTGAGCGTCTCTTAATATAGTATCGGTAATAAGAACCTTTTTCTTTTCCATATATTTATCTCCGATTATACGATTATTGATGCAACAGCCGCCGCTGTTCCGTTGATGTTACCGCCGAAGCAAGCAAGCAAAATGCCCGCGGCGATAGCCGAACCAATTACGCCCGCAACGTTAGGTCCCATAGCGTGCATAAGCAAATGGTTTTGAGGGTCGTATTCTCGCCCGACGTCCTCCGAAATTCTCGCCGCCATAGGCACAGCCGACACGCCCGCCGAACCGATTAGCGGGTTAATCTTGCCCTTAGTAACCTTGCACATTATCTTAGCGACAAGCAAGCCGCCTATCGTGCCGCATATGAATGCGAACAGTCCGAGGAGAATGATATAGAGCGTCTGAACCTGTAAGAACAATTCCCCCTTAGCCTTACAGCCGACCGCAACGCCGAGGAATATTGTAATGGTATTCATAAGTCCGTTCTGCGCCTGCGACGAAAGTCTTTCGACAACGCCCGACTCCTTGAACAGATTGCCGAGCATCAGCATACCCAAAAGCGGTACGGACGACGGCAAGATTATGCCGACGACAAGCGTAACTATTATGGGGAACAGCACCTTCTCGATTTTGCTTACCTGACGGAGCTGCTTCATTTTTATCGTGCGCTCTTTGGGTGTGGTGAGCAAGCGCATAATGGGCTTCTGTATTATAGGTATAAGCGCCATATACGAGTAAGCCGCAATGGCTATCATAGGTATAAAGTCGCTCGCCAACTTAGAAGTTACCATTATAGCCGTAGGACCGTCCGCGCCGCCTATAATAGCTATCGAAGCTGCTTCCGCAACAGAAAATCCAAGGAGTACGGCAAGGAAGAACGCTATGAATATGCCCAACTGAGCGCCCGCGCCTATAAGCATACTCTTGGGGTTGGCAATCAGCGGTCCGAAGTCCGTCATACAGCCTATTCCGAGGAAAATCAGCGGGGGATAAATTACTTTGTCAACGCCGAAATACAGATACCACAGCAAGCCCCTGTCCACTACTGCGTCGTAGCTTTCGTTTAAGATAAAGGAATAATCGAACACATTGTTAAATACGGTCGTCCCGTTAACTACGCTGCATTGGAAATATCCCTGCAAACTGTACACGTTAGCAAACTCACCGTATCCCATAGTGTGCGTAATGCCGTTTACGAGGTCGCTGTAGCTTGCATAATAGGTAATTTCGTTTCCCGAAATATAACCCGATCTGACGTAGATAAAGTAATCCGAAAGATTTTCCGCATTGAGATTTTTGGGGTCGATATACGCGGCGATATTCTCCACGTTGCCCGCAACGCCCAAAGCAACGGATTTATCTACGGGGTGATTGCCCCACAGCGCGGGTTCAGCGCCGGGAAGATTTATTAAAAACATACCGAATGCAATCGGTAGCAACAGCATAGGCTCGAATTTCTTAACTATTGCAAGGTACATAAGAATGAACGAAATCAGCAGCATAACGTAGTTCTGCCAACTGCCGTTCATAAAGCCCATATCCCTGAAAAGGTTAATGAAAATATTGCCCATACCGTTACTTGCAAGTAACGAATTAAGCATTTTTCCTCCGATTAGCCTATAACTGCGAGAACGGCGTTAGTTTCGACGTTTGCTCCCTTTACAACCGATACAGTGACCTTACCGTCGCAAGGAGCAGTAATATCGTTATCCATCTTCATAGCTTCAAGCACTATAATCGGCTGATCCTTTTTAACCGTATCGCCGTTGTTAACCATAATTTTCTTTATTAGTCCGGGGAAGGGTGAAAGCACCTTTTCGCCATTGGCAGCCGCCGCTTGGGGTACGGGAACCGCCGTCTTTTCAATCTTTGTTACTACGGGAGATGCAACACTCTCGCTCTCTCCGACCTCTTCAACGCCTACCGAATAGCTCTTGCCGTCAATTGTAACTACGAAATTACGCATATATATTTACTCCTTATAATCTCTTTATTCTCTTTACCGTAAATTGGCACTTTTCTTCTTTGTCCTGATAGTAAGCCATAATTGCCGCAACTATCGCCGCCTTAACCTCGTCGGGGATATCGTCGTCGCCCGCAGCAACCTGCGCCGTTTCCTCCGCCACGCTTTCGCTCTTTTTGGTCTTGGATTTCTTTTCACGCTTTTTTGTCAGAAATTCGAGGTTATTCGTCTTGCGCATAATCAAGCCGACAAGCCAGATTATACATATTATTATAATAATCCCCACAAAAACGACAAGCAAGCCGATCAAAGCGTAAAGCGCCGCTTCACCCAAATTATCGAAATAATAATTTTCGGGTAAGCGCGTCTGCCCCGCCCAACTCGAGCCGTCGCCCTTAACAATAGCCAATAAATTGTTTAGCATTTTTTACCTCACATTATGAGCATCTGCAACGACGCTATCAGGTATTGCCTTACAAATGCGGGCTCGATAATGTTGTCGACGTAGCCGCCCTTAGCCGCATTAACGGGGTCGGAATTTTCGTCCGCATACTTTTCAGCAAGTTTTGCGGAGTTTGCTTTTCCGTCCGTTGCAAGCTCTATTTCCGCGCCCTGCACGCTGTCGAACAGTGCAATTTTCGCATTTGCAAACGCGTAGGTAAAGTCATACCCCATTGATTTAGCCGCGAACAGCGTATAGCCAAGACCAACCGCCTTGCCGTAAACTACGGAAATCTTAGCCGAGCCCATACAGCTTAAAGTGTCTACGTATCGGCAAAGCTCCTTAATTACGGGGCTGTCGGCAACTTCGGGAGTTTCCTTAATACCCAAAGTATTTACAAAAGTTATAAACGGCAGATTATACCTGCACGCTATCTCGGCAAAGCCGTTCAGCTTTCTTGCCTTGCCCGCGCACAGTTTAACGCCGCTATCGTTATCGAAAATAACCGAAGTCACGGTGATGCCGCCTATTCTCGCAAGATAACATTTGATTTCCGGACAGCTCGACGCGCCGAGTTCGACGTACGACCCCTTATCGAAAACATTCAGAAGCGATTTGCCGTCGGCTTTCTTGTTGAGCGCAGGCAGGGATACGTTTAAATCGTTTTCGCCGCAATCGCGCACGCCGACTTCTACAAATTCGGTTAAAAGCGTAATCTTGCTCTTTATTTCAGCCAAGTCCTTAACGACAAAGCTCGTCAGCCCCGTCTTACCGAGCGCTTCCGCCCCGCCGACCTTTTCTTTGGGAAGATTTTCACCGCCCGCCGCAGTTATTACCAACGGGCTGTTAGCGGCAAGCACCGACTTTTTCCCGATAAAGAAAGTAAAGTCGCATATACCCGCAAGCAAAGCAATCTGACCGTAAACCTCGCCGTTTACTATGAGATACTGCGAAACGCTGTCCTTAAGTTGGGTCGCCTTTAAAATGAGAGAAGCAAGCCCCTCGAGAACGTTTACGCCCTCTCCTACGCGCACGCCGAGAGTCGAAAGCATATAGATAACCGGAGCGCCGTTTTTCTCCGCCTGTTCAAGGCACTTCAACATCTTTTCGCAATTAGCCTTACTAACGCCGCCGCTTAAAACGGCGCTATTCTGCGCAATGATGTAATAGGGATTGTCTTCAATCGTGGCAAAGCCGCAAACAACGCCCTCTCCTTCGGCGTTTCCGTCGAAAAACTCGCTCTGAGAGAAAGAAAACGTAGATAGTTCAACGAAGCTGTCCTTATCGACAAGAGCTTCGATGTCCTGTCTCACCGCTTTACCAGCCTTTAAGAGCTGCTCTCTCCTCGCCTGTAATAATTTGATTTTATCCACTTAAAAGCTCCTGAATGAAAAATTTTTACCTATATAATTTTATCAGTCAAACATAAAAAAATCAACTGATTTTCACTTGATTTGCAAAGAAAAAAACCTCCCCGTTAAAGTTATTGGGGAGGTTGAATTATTCTATTTTTTATTAGATTTTTTTAACTTGAATTTATTCTTGATAAAATCGTTAATTTTGTTTGAATATTTGCATACGAACCAGAAAGAGGCTATCACGGCGGCGGCGAGCACAAGCCAAATCAATATCCCCCACCAAGTGTTAAACGGGATTAGTTGAAGCGAGTAAGACGTTGTGAACACAGAAATTACGCGCGTAACCGTTATCATAATCAGGAAATACCGCCACGTCATAGACGATAGCCCTGCCACAAAGCAGAGAATGTCGTCGGGGAACAGCGGCAGTAAAAACATAATGGACAGCAACAAATAATCCTTGCCCTTAACCTTTTCCAACCACTTGTCAAGGTCGTCCTTTCCCACTATCCAGCAAACTGCTTTATAGCCGACGACGCGCCCTATCGCAAAGGCTACGACAGAGCCGCAGAAAATACCTATGAAGCTGAACAGCGAACAGCGCAACGGACCGAACAGAGCGACGCCTACGCCGACGGATACGGAACCCGGTATCGGAAGCACGACAACCTGTAAAAACTGAAACAGAATGAATATCAATACAGCCGTCGCGCCAAAGCTTGCGATATATTCACGCAATGCGCTTATGCTCGTGAGCTTGGATATTATGCCCGTTGCGCTCAAAATAAAAAATACAACGGCAACGACGTCAAGACAAATCAGCGTGCACAGAATAAGGCGAAAAATTGATTGTTTTTTTAGAAAATAAAATAGCAAATAGGCGACTAACAGCGTTGCAAGCACGCCGCCTGTCAGCCAAACAAGCAGAATGTAGTGCGCGGATATAAAATCCAGACCGCGATAACTGTAACCGAGTAATGCAAAAATAAAAGCGGCAACCGCACACAGAGCCGCAGAAAGTATATTTACTGCTATTTTGCTTGCAGTTTGGCTATCAATTCGCTCTTTTTTCAGATTGCCGTCTTTTCTCATCACTATAATATTATGGTAATATAGCGCAGGATTATGCCGATCGATAATTTTTTATTGCGTCGGTTGCAAGTTTATCGCATATATTATTGTATTCATTATCGGCGTGACCCTTGACTTTGACAAAGTTAACCGAATGTATGCGCGTAAGATTGAGCAATCTTTGCCACAAATCGGCGTTGAGCACGGGTTTATTGTCAGCTTTTTTCCAACCGCCCTTTTCCCAACCGAATATCCAACCGTTGTTGAAAGCATTTACGGTATACGCCGAATCGCTGTAAACCATGACTTCGCACGGCTCTTTTAGACATTCGAGCCCGCTGATTACGGCAAAAATCTCCATACGGTTATTTGTTGTGAGCTCTTCTACACCCGAAATGCGCTTTTCATGACCGTTAAACATTAAAACCGCGCCCCAGCCGCCCACGCCGGGGTTGCCGGAGCACGCGCCGTCGGTATAAAGCGTAACCCTCTTCATAATTATTCCGACAGCTCTTTAGAGCGTTTAACGCACGCTTCAACCGCGTCTGACACTATGCCGCGGAAATTTTTTTGCTCGAATATCTTTACCGCCTCTATTGTCGTTCCGCCTTTACTGCACACGTTCATTATGAGTTCCGACAGCGGCTTATCAGTTTCCATAAGCATACTGCAACTGCCCCAAACTGTCTGCAATGCGAGTAATTTAGCCTCGTCAGCCGTCAATCCCTGCTTTACCCCCGCATCGATAAGGCTGTCCAAAAAGATAAACGCATACGCAGGTCCGCTGCCGCTTATGCCCGTAACCGCGTCGATTTTATCTTCGGTTATACTTAAAACCTGCCCGATGCAACTGAATAAATTGTAAATAAACTCGGTATCGTCGGTATCCCTGTTAAAATCAACCATATCCACGCCCGTCATACCGAACCCGTATGAGCACGGAAGATTAGGCATACAGCGAGCAACCTTTATAAGTCCTACCCCGAAAGAATTTTTTATGACCGATTTTTTTACGCCCGCCATGATACTTATAACCTTTTTAGGGCACACTCCGCTCAACTGCTTAGCCACGTCAGGGAAGTTTTGAGGTTTTACCGCCAAAAGCAGATACTCGCTGTTCTCTGCGGCGTATCGGTTGTCGTTGGTCACGTTCACGCCGTATTCGTCGCTTGTTTCATTGAGCTTGTCCAAATCAACGTCGCTCAGTATAATTTTTTTTCCGCGGAGAAATTCCGACTGTAATACGCCCTTCAAAATCGATTTTGCCATAAAACCGCAGCCGATTATCGCTAACTTAAATTGTTTTTTCATAAATACGTCTCCAAAAAACAGTTGACTTAAATTTTCTTATATTATATAATGTTACCGTTGAATTTTTAGGGGAGTAGTTCAATGGTAGAGCAACGGTCTCCAAAACCGTCTGTTGCGTGTTCGAGTCGCGTCTCCCCTGCCAAAGCTTCCGCACTTTTACCGTGCGGGAGTTTTTTTATATTTAGAGCTGACGCTTAACGGCAGAGCGACGTTTCCCACCAAAACCGTCTGTTGCGTGTTCGAATCGTGTCTCCCCTGCCAAAGCTTCCGTGCCTAGTTATGGTACGGGAGTTTTTTATATTTAGAGCTGACGCTTAATGGCAGAGCGACGTTTCCCACCAAAACCGTCTGTTGCGTGTTCGAGTCGCGTCTCCCCTGCCAAAGCTTCCGTGCCTAGTTATGGTGCGGGAGTTTTTATATTAAGAGCTGACGCTTAATGGCAGAACAACGTTTCCCACCAAAACCGTCTGTTGCGTGTTCGAGTCGCGTCTCCCCTGCCAAAGCTTCCGTGCCTAGTTATGGTACGGGAGTTTTTATATT
>CAJTTC010000017.1 GCA_910579295.1 uncultured Christensenella sp.
CTTTTTGGAAATTCATCATTTTGTGCCGAGAGAATTTTCCTGCGATTTCGATGACACTATTGAGTTTGTTGAGAATTACGTGCCACTTTGCCCGCATTGTCATAGGCTTTTACATAAGGCGGTTGATAGAGAACGTCAATGTTTGATAACGTATCTATATAATCAAAGAATTTCAGATTTGGAACAACATCACATTGATATTGACATAGAAACACTTTATAAATATTATAGAATTGATACAATTTGAAAGGAATAATTTATGTCATACTACAATGAAAAAATAGGATTAGGTAAATTAGGCGTAAATTTTATCCGCTCAATCACTGATGAAAATAAATGCTATTTCAATGAGGTAAAGCAAGAAAATGATGTTGGTATTGATGCTTTTATAGAATTCACTAAAAATGGTGAAAACGACGGAAAGTGTATTGCCGTTCAAATCAAAACGGGAGCGGCTTATTTTAATAAATCAAAATCATTAGGCAATATTCCAATAGGTAACCATTATCATTATTGGAAACGCCACACTTTACCTGTATATGGTATTGTTTACGATAACGAATTAAATATTGCTTATTGGGTAGCAATAACCGATTATTTAAAAAGTTACTCTCAAGAAATAGAAAGTGGCGAAAGAAAAAATATATCATTTCCTTTAATGGAAATAAATCTTCTTAATAAGAAAACGTTTGAAACTATATTTAAAAAAATTATTTATAGAGAAATTCCAAAATTATCGTTTAAACAAACTATAAAATTGAGTAACTCTAATTATTCTGATGAAAGAGTTTTAGCAGTAAAGATACTTGCAAATAGATACGCAAACCGAATTGAAACGTGGGAAAAATTGTTTGAATTGCTAGATAGCGAGGAAGATGAATTTGTTTTATTTCAAATAATAAAGTATATTTCATATATACCTCATCATCCTGACTTGTGGGGTGATTTGAATTTTACAGACGAAAGTAAAAAATACGGAGTTGACCGTATAAAATCGTTCGACTATCCAGTAATTACCAAACTGTTATCACAAATTGGTGAACGTGGTATAGAAAGAGGAACTATTGGACAATGTGTTGAAAGTATAATTTCATTGTTGCCAAATAGAAAAACTTTTTTAATAAAAATAATATCTGAAACAGATAATAATATAATTGCTCTTAATGCGTTTTTTATTTTAGCTTACTATGATTCAAAATACATTATTCAAAATGAACTTTTCTATATTAATAAGCTTGGAGAAATGGCAGCTACAATAGTCGGCTTTTGCAAAGAATTCGGTGGTTTTGATTTATATATTTAATGTATAAATTGATTATTGTTATCGTGCAAAAACACCCGATAATAAATAATATTAGTATTACTTTATAGTCCACTATGTCACACTGTAACACTTTTGACTAAAACCGCGACGCAGTGCCTATTACTATTACCTTATAGGCACTGCGTCGCACGGAACATAAACGGCAATATGTGCGGGCGGCGAAGCCGCCCGCACTGTGGCGTATAGTATTACCACGCCACCCCGTAACGTGTAACGTAATTTTAGGCGTTTAATGTAAAATCGGCTATTATTCAATAAAAAATGACAATATACTCTTTATACCTTGTTGTACCATTTGGGTGGGTATGGGTGGGAAAATCAAGGAGCATTTTATGAATAAAATACCGAGTGGCTTAACCGTCATTTATTTCGACGATAAGGACAAAAATATATATGCGGAATTACCGCCCGACAAAGAGCAAGCAAAAAAGCTGTCAAGGCTCGTTTACTGTGAGGCAATGACAACCATTAGTACCGAAAAGACAACCGACAAGCCGCAAGATTAACTTGCGGCTATTTGCTTGCCGTAAAGCGGGTAATCCGATAGCGGCAATTCCACTTGGCAGAATAATTCCGTATTGTTCACCTTGAATATTACTATGTTCTTATTTGCAATAATCCGCTTCACCAGACATTTTTTCACTCGGAAAGTCGTTCTTTTGAACGGCTTTTTCGTTATTTTGGGGTTCTAACAGTCCGTAGGTCGCCAAGTCTTTGAATCTTCTATCAATTTCACGCTCGGCATTTTTTCTATTTCATTGATAACAAAATTTTCAATAGGTTCTTTTCTTACGGAAATTATTTTGCAATGCTTTTAACTTATCTCAAAACGTTACGTCCTCTCTCAAACCTTTCCATACGGGTTGGCGCATTCCCCCGCCCTCGGTTTCGTGCATAAAGTGCGCCGTTCCTATCAGCTGCGGTTTAAGCCATACAGCATTTTTATATTTATCAAACCACGCTTCTTTCACCGTGTTCTTTTTTGCAAATTCGGCTATGACTTTCCGTTCTGCTTTCGATACTCCGAGATAGACCTTGCCGCGGCATTTCAGCTCGCCCTTTTCGTCATAGTAACCGACAATTAAATCCTTGACTTTTCCGTCCTCGTCGGGCTGATAACCCAAAACAAGCAAGTCCTCGTCCTGCATTACCTTTATCTTTATCCAATCCGACGTGCGCTTTCCTATATGATACAGCCCGTCCTTCTTTTTTGCCACTATGCCCTCTAAATCTTCTTTCTTAGCAAGCTCAAAAAAGGCTATACCGTTCTTTTCTATCCAACGGGAAACGCTGAGATTATGCCCTTCGGCAACGACTTTTGAAAGGCATTCTTTACGCTCTGAAAGCGGCATATCGGTAAGGTCTTTGCCGTCGTAATACAAAATATCGTAAGCCACAAACTGCACCGGGTTCTTCGTTGCCGCAAGGGATATTCTGAATTTATCGCCCATTAAACTGCGCTTTTGCAAGGCATAAAAATCGGGTTTGCCGTCCGTCAAAACGACAAGCTCCCCGTCGAGTATCACACGCTTTTTTACACACTTACAAACGTCCGAAAGTTCGGGATATACGTCGGTTAAATTTTTGAAGCGCTTATTTTGCAGAGTGACCGATTTCGGTTCGATATAAGCCACGCACCGTATCCCGTCGAGCTTCAATTCATAGATATAATCTTCGTCGTCAAACGGCTCTTTTACT
The DNA here is from genome assembly GCA_910579295.1 of uncultured Christensenella sp. Lineage (GTDB taxonomy): Bacteria > Bacillota > Clostridia > Christensenellales > Borkfalkiaceae > Coproplasma. The sequence continues at coordinate 3,023 of CAJTTC010000017.1, forward strand.
TCGTTTAATAGCATCGGCGAGATGTTCTTTGTTTCAAATAAATCGCTCATGCTTCTTTCTTCTTCGCCGTCGTTTTCTTCGGAAGCGTTTTTTCAGTTTTAGGCTTCTGCGTCAGTTCCAAAGATTTCGTCAACGCGTCCATAAGGTTGGCTACCGTGCCGACGTTCTTTTCTTTCGGCGCGACGATTTCCTTGCCCGCAATCTTGCGCTCTATCGCTTCCCGTATCTTTTGACGGTATTCATCCCTGTACTCTTCGGGATTAAATTCGCCTGTCATTCCCTCGATTATCGCCTTTGCCATTTTAAGCTCGGCGGCGTTGCCCTTTTCGGTGATTTCTTTTGCGGGGTTCTTCGTTACTTCCTCCTCAAAGAAAAGCGTGTTAAGAAGCATTTGACCGCCCTTTGCTCTTATGAGTATCAGCGTTTCTTTCGTTCCCAAAACAGTCTTTGCGATTGCCGCCTTACCCTCTTGCTCCATAGCGGTCAACAGAACAGCGAACGCTTTCTCAGCGCCTGTAGGGGCAACGTAGTAAGGCTTGTCAAAATAGAGAGGATCGACTTCGGATAAGCTTACAAACTTTTCGATTGTAATGTTCTTATCTTTCTTCGATTTCAGCTTCTCAAAGTCCTTTTCCTCGAAAATAACGTACTTTCCGTCTTCGTACTCAAAGCCTTTGACTATATCTTCCTGCCTGACTTCCCGACCGTCGCAGTCTGCGCAGGTTTTCTTGTATTTGACTCGGCTCATCGTTTTTTTGTCTATCATATTAAAGCCGACGTCGTTGTTCTTAATTGTGCTGTGCAGCGTTACGGGAATATAGACCAACCCGAAGCCTATACTGCCCTTGTATGAATATGCCATACTATTAGTATAGCCCATTAACAAAAAAATAACGGCGGCAAATGCCGCCGTTATACTAATTTAAAAAATTTAATCAGTCTTCATTCTTCTTCTTTTTTACTATTACAACCGCAACGATTGCAACAACCGCAACAACTACTACCGCCGCAACAATACATACAATTACTGTAATGTTGCCGACAGATCCGCTGTTGCCTGTCACGGGTTCGCTTTCATACAGCGTACCTTCCGGCACATAAACCTTTACGGGTTCAACGATTTCAAAGTCTTCCTTGGCTTCGTAACGCTGAGCAGCCGCCTCGGAAATATACTGTATTTCAAGCTCGTTATTAGTCTGCAAATCATCATAATTTACGGTCAGCTTGCCTTCCGCATTTACTTTGTCCTTAACTTCCGTTCCGTTAAGCTTAACGCTGTAAATTTTGTAGCCTGCGTCGGGAACAATCGTATAAGTGTAGCTTCCGCCCTCCTTAATCGACCGAATTTTACCGTCGTCAACCGTCAGTTTACCGCCCTTGCCTTCTATGCTTGCATAAACGGTTTTATCAACCGCCTTTTCAGCGTCTACAACAGCTACCATATAGGGCGAGAAGCTTGTAACCGTTGCAACGATACCGAACTTGGTTACTACGCAGGGAACTTCTTCGATAGTATAAGTGTCAGTCTTGGGGTCGTGCTTACGGTGGAAGAGTTTAAAGGTTACGCCCTCGTCGTCGGGTCCGTATCCTTTGGGGAAGCCGAGCGCAATTTTTACGTAGCTTCCGTCGGGAATTGTGGGATATTTTCCGCAAATCTGCAATCTGATGTCGTACGTTTCGCTGTGCTGGATTTCCTCTTTGTTTACATTGATATTCTTATCGCCGCTTATTTCGTCGAGCATAGTGTCAACGGTGGAAGTTTCCGCCTTTTCAGCTACCAACATCATCTGGCTTCTTTCATTTTCGGAGAAAGTACTGTTGCCGTCTTCGTCCTTGAAATCCATTGCGGCCAGGTCGGAGTTGGAAACAAGCGTAGGTTGAGCGCAACAATCTATCCAAAGTCTTCCGTCGTAGTTAAAGCGTGCGGGGCAAGCTAAATAAGGTCTGCTGAAATTATAATATACGGGGTTAGGAATCTTATTCGACATTTCAAACGTCGTCTGTCCGTTCTCGTCAATTCTTGCAACTTCTTTCGCAGAGCCTACGTTGGTAAATACAAAGTTGTAACCTTCGCGGTTGTGTTCATACATCAGGCTGGGCGCAAACTTAAACCTTAACGTATTGCGGGATAACGTGGAGTCGCCGGAGCTTACCGCTCTTTCAACCAATTCCACCAAATCTCCGTTTTCATTTACCGGATAGAACTTAGCGTGCTGCTGTGCGTTGGGGTGCTCGGACACGAAGGAAATGCCTATGGGCTTGTTCTCGTCAAGGACGTGCAAAGGCTCGGTATAGGTTATTTCCATAACAAACGCTTTGTTTTCGGCAACGGTAGTAGGGGTCTCTTTGCTACCCATACCGTCGTTGATGTCAATTTCCGCACCGTGATTAGGCGTACTCCTTGAAACGTAGGGCGCGGGCGTATAAGTACCGAAAGACTCGTTTACCTGAACATTACCTACCGCTATCGCCTTGCTTTCGTTCAACGTCTTATCTCCATACCGAATATAAATGGTTTTATCAATTCCAAGCGAATCGGAATGAATATTGGTAGGAAGGTCGGGAGCAGTATCGAATACCGCGAACTGCGTATAGTAAACGGAAGTATTATCCGTAAACCAGGTTTCGTTGCCCGTATCCTGAATGTTACCGTCTACGTTATCGATAGCAATCTCGGCATATTCCCTGAATGCGTTTATTGACATCCACTGAGTCCAGGCAATTTCCCTATTAAAATAATATGCAAAACGCACTACAAGATACAGTCCGTCCTCTTCTAAAAGCCTCTTGGCGCCCTTGCCGTTATAGCTTACGGTGGTGCGGTTGCTCATCAAAGGCTGACCGTAATCGTCTTTCTCGTCGCCTACGGGCGTGTACGTAACGTAATTTTGAAGTCCGTCGGTATTGCCCGTGCTGCCGAAGTTGTGCGAAGAGAGCGCGGGGTATTTAAGCTCGTAACCCGAAGAGGATATAACGCCGTCGGTTACGTGAATTTCTTTTTCGGCGGCGGCGCTTAAAATAGCGTATCTGTATTTATTGCCTGCCGCGCTGTTCCAGGTTACGTCAACGCCGTACCATTCGCCGTTTGCGCTATCGGCATACGCCGCATACGAAGCGGCTTCGGCTGCGGGTGCGGGGTTTTCAAGCCATACGTAGTTCCACATATGGTAGATGCTGGAATTGGAGTTCTTGCCGCTCGCGTCTTTCTGGTTGCTGTATCCGTTTACGGTTATGCAGGGAATTTCAAGCTTATCCATAACGGCTTTAAACGCGCGGGAGAAACCGCCGCAAACAGCCTTTTTAACTACAAGACCGCCGTAAGACGTGTTGATATTCGACGAAGCGGTTGCGCTGTTGTTTGCAAGAGCCGCATAATCGTACTCGATGTTTTCAGCAAGATATTTGTTTACGTATTTTACTAAAAATTCATCCCTCTGGTAATATTTGTCATCTTCCTGAGCTTCGAGGGCTTTTGCCGCAATATCGTCTATCGCTGCATTGTACTCTTTTATAGCAGCGTTTACTTCCGAAACGGAACTAAAGCCGTTATCGCAGTATATGTTGGCTTCTCTTCCGCTGTCGATATATCCAGTATAAACGCCGCTGCTTCTGCCCACACTTATGGTCATTTTGTAAAAATCGATATAAAAGAGTTCGGGGTGGTCGGTAACAAATGCGTCGCGCGCGGCGCTGAACGCCTTGGGCACGGTAATGTCGCCGCCGACAACCCATGCTTCCAACTGTGAAGACGTTACAATGCCGTGCTCTGTAACAGAGTACTCCACTTCGCCGTCCAAAAAGTCGCCTTCGTTGTACATCTCTTCAAGAGCCTTATAAAACTTCTTTGCGAGAGTATACTCCTGCTCATTACCGTTTTCGATAACCGTTAAATTATCGTAAAAATAAGTGGAAGCAGTAGTCCTGCTCTGCGCATCGTCAGCAACTGCCGTTCTCTTTGTAAGCATATGAACGCCTGCAAAAAGCGATAGCGCACATACGGCGGCAACTCCTGCCGTAGCGATACGTTTTGTTTTAGTTCTCATAAAACCTCCAAAAAAAATTTTATACATTATAATAATTCATTCGGCGTTTCCTATGCGACAGCATAGGAAACGAGGGACGTCCCTCGCAATCGCCTATTTGAATTTCGCTAACATTATATATTATGTAATTTAAAATGGCAACTGTTTTATATTAAATTATTTCTTTTTATGCCTTTTTTAACAATTTATCGACAGCGTTTTAAACGTTATTGTATATTCTGACCATTGAATGAACGATTTTTAGCTATTTTCAAGTTCAAGCGGCGTTTTAAGTTTGCTCGGTTCAAGCAAATTAGCTTTTAACACTTTAAGGCTTTTTGCGTAGTACAGCCCGTCACAAATTCTTTCGTCGAGCGTTATGCCAAGCTGCAATGTTTTTGCGTTGCGCGTGCCGTCGGTTTGCAAATCGGCAACGGGTTTTGTAACTTCCTTTCCGAGAGCTACGAACATACCCACCGTTCCGAAGTCATACAGATGATGAAAGACGTATCCCGTGGAAATGCTCTTCAAATTGGTAAAATAGCAACTTGAATGAAAAGGACTGACGTTAATAAGTTTTTTGGGCAACATACCGTGCCTATCCAAAAACATAATCATTCTCATTACGAACTTTAAAAGAAAAGGCGGGCAATGCAAAAGCATTCTTGCAGTCTTTTCAGTGCCGTTACTCGCGTCGGTTTTCTGATTTTCTCTCACCGCGTTATCTATCCGCTCTTTAATGTCGTATATGCTTTCGCTACCGTCGAATTTGAACTTTAATACGGCTTCGTCCGCACCGTCGCGCAACGTCTTTTTAATCGTCATTGAAATATATATTCCCTTTCTGTCAAATACGCGGGTATTCATTACAAAACGGTTGAGCTGGGGGCGTTCCGCCAGAGTTCTTACAATAGCCGCGATAACTACGTCCATATACGACAAGCTTACGCCGTTTCCGCGCTCTTCCTCAATAAATTTATCTATTCCCGCACAGTCGACTTCCAAAAGATGATTTATCATTGCGTCATAGCGATGCTGCATAATCGTGCCCGTTATTCGCATAATAGGGTCGATATTTTTCGCCTGTTTTCCGTCGCTTCTTCTTCCGAACATATATTATGTAACCTCAAAATAGTATGTATTATATCGCTTATTATATTATACCGAGCGCTTAATGTCAATTAATTATATGACAAATACAATGCAATATAGCTTATTGAAATACGTTATGTTCGAATAAGGTTTTAATCGGCAGCGAAATAAATTCTTCGGTTTTCCCGCTGAAAACGTGGTCGATATCTTTAAGCAGCTCTACCGACAGATTTTGTTTTTTAGGCAACAGATTTATCCACACCGCGCACGGGTCAAGCTCCCCCGTTCTGACAAACATTTTCTCGCCCGCAAATTTTTCTATACCCTCCCTCGTCCTGTGGTAATTGAGATTGAGAACGGCGTTAACAGCCAATACCTTTTTAATTTGCGGATACAAATGCGAATACCATACGGCTATGCTTGCCCCTGCCGAACTGCCCATAACGTAAATCTTTTCGGGCGAGAGCTTAGCCGTAACGCAGGAAACAGCCCTTTCGAATACGTCCTGCGGGTGCGACCAAACGTCGGCGGGCACTCCGGCTACGAACACCGAAAAACCGCATTTCGCCGTTATTTCATCCGCTAATCTGACGTACTTGTTTTCATAGCCCTTAGTATCGCCGCCCAAGCCCGTAAAAATCAAAACGCAGTCCTTGCCGGCAGGATAAAAATCAATCTGCATATTTTCCTATACCCCCCCTCGCCTTTCACACCTTTTATATTATCACGTTGGATTAACTTAGTCAATCGGCGGCAGAAAAAAGCAGTGCGTAAGTCCGAAGCCGGACTTACGCACGAAAACATGCTACTCACTTATATACATTATAGCATTTTGATTAAATTATGACAAGCGATTTTGCGATTTTTTATCCTTGCGGGAAGCGCGCATTCCGCAAATCACGCCCTTTTTATTTATAGACGCGGAGTTAAAATAGCCACTACCTGCTCGTAAGTAAGCACGTCTTTTTCCGTAACGTTGCCGTTAACGAGGTTTATAACGCTCTCTTTGTACGTTTCGCTCTGGCTGTAATTTTCTAAAATCTGGTCGCAGATTTTATAGCGCAAAACGTCGGCGTCGTACAGAGTCTTAACTAACTCTTCCCATTTCTCGCGCCCTAAATGCTGATACATTGCGCTTAGACTGCCTATGCTAATTTGAGGAATTTCATAGCCGTTGTAGCCAACGCCGTCTATTGCGTTACACATACAGATGAGCTGCTCACCTGAAATCAGCTTTGCCGTCTCCTGCGATCTGAAATCGGTAAACTCGGTAAAGTTGTCTGCCTTTAAATAGTTATCCGTGCCGCCGCTCAAACCCGCGTTGGTCGTAATAAACTGCTCGGTTATCTTCGCGCGGACAATTTGGCTTTCGAATATCTTTTCGCGCTGTTCCTTTTTGGGGAAATCGAACTTTTTGGCGCTCCACGTACCCAGGCTTATGTCGTCGCCCTCCAAAATGTTGAACGCTTCAATCAGCGCATACATTTCGGTGGAATTTATACAGCCGTAGCTGTCAACGAGCCTGACGTTTACCAAAAGGTTAGCATTTTCGCGCACGCAACGGGAAGCCGCGCTGAGCACAAGGTACGAGCTAACGCTCCCGTCCTCCGCATAAATGGCGTCTTTAAGGTCGGCAAGCCGTATATCGTCGAAATACATATCCTCGATATTAGTATCGTTGCCCTCGCCGCTTACCGCGTCAATGAGCCTGACAAGGCTGGCTATTTCCTGCGTTCTGAAAATCTTTATATCCGCGTCATACGCTTTCGGGTGGTCTGCTCCGATTTGGTCGTTCTTGCTAATCTGCTTTGTGAGCACACCCCTGACAATTCTCGACTGACAGATATCCTCGATTTTGTCCTGCTTGTTTTTCAGCGTATTAAAGTCGAGCCCGTCAATTTCGTCGAAGGAATTTATTCCGAATTCGTTTGCGGAGTTAATGAGAAGCGCAATCTCGTTTTTATCGTAGCGCTTGCCGTTTTTTATTGCGTAGAGCACCTCGCGGTCTATCATATTGGCGTCGTCATTTCCGTCCTCTAAAAGAGAAGCGTCAAGCTCGTTGCTTATCATACCGCTGATTATAATCGACGGATAGATTACGTCGAGCTTACTCTGCCCTTGATATTCCTCGCCCTCGGCGGGGTCGTTCAGCGTGAAAATCTGCTTGGTTACTTTATCGATAAGCACGTCGGTGTCAACGTTCATTATATCGATATCGAATATGTTGAGCGCACCCGACAGCGCGGACAGCTCCTTTACGGAATAGTTACCGTCACTGCTCTTTGCGCCGCTTAAAAGCGTTTCGTCGACCTTGCCTTCAAGCAATTCGTCAAGCCTGCCCGTTATGCTGTGCGAAACAATCTTCGAAGCGTAGCAAAGCGTAATGCGCGAAACGTTGGAGTTAACCGTCGACTTTACGTTCATATTCTTCAAAAAGTCTGAAAGGCTGTCCGAAAGCGTATCTTCGTCGAACGTAAAGTTTTCGGCGGAGGATATGCCCATAATATCGTCGAGCGCGTCGATTAATCTGACGATTTCAATCTTCCAGGGATTGGAGGAGTTGAAGTTCTGCAAGCTCTCCTTAGAAGCCGCCTCTTCATAGGTCTGCGGCACGGTAAGCGAGCTTTTAATGCTCTCTTCGTTTACAAGGCTGTACGCGACGGAAGCCGACAGAATATAACTGCTTTCGAGCGTCGATTTATTGCTTACAAGCTTTACAAGCACCTGCGACACGTCGGTATCTTCCGACAGCTCCATATCGCTGACAATCTTTAAAATGTTTTCTATTTCGCTCTTCTTGACCACGGCTTTCAGACTGTCGTCCTTTAATTCGTGTTGAGCGGCAAGCGGAACAATCAGACTGAAACTGCCGAAGTCCATTCCATTTACAAGCTGATTTGAAAGCGTGTAGTGCAACACCTGCGATTTTAAACTCTCGTCAAGCTCTTCAACCGTCAGCGAGAGCACGCTGTCCTTAATCTTTTCGCTGTCAAAATCCCCGCTTGTTATCTCGCCTATCTTTATGCCTATCACGTCAAATGCGTCAATAAGGCGCTTTATTTCGCCCGTTCTTCCCCTCTCGCTCGCCCAACCGTCAAGGTCGTTTTTGAGCGCGGCGGGTATAACTACCGTTGAGTCGTCGCTCATATACTCGACAAGCAATTTGCCGACAGTGCCCTCGAAAATCGCGCTCCCGTCAATCAGCGTTCTGAAAATTTCCTTTTCCGTAAAGTCGGCTATCGCCTGCATAACGTCGCCGCCGTCTATCACGGGCTGAACTATCTCTTTTAACTCGTCAAAGCTGTTTAAAAGCGTTGAAAGCTCGTCTTTTGCTATGAAGCACACTCTGTTGCCGTCAGCGTCCGTTTCCCTTGCAAAAGAGGGCACATACACGAATTTGTCTGCGCCGTCTATCAGCGTGGCGGAAATCACCGAACGCAACAGGTCGGACTCGGTAAAGTACGTCAAAAGCTCCTTCCCGCGCTCGTCCTTTAACAGGAGCGCCTCTGTAAGCATATCTATTATTTCGCCGATATTGTCGCTCACGTTGCCTTTGAGAACGGTGGGCAACAATTGCGTATTTCTGCCTATTATGCGCACCGCGTTGAGCACAAGGTATGTTTCGCCCGCCGACACAAGCTTGCCGTCGCCGTCGAAACGGCTTTCGTAAACTACCGTTTCAGGCACATAAGCGCTTTTGAACACTCCGCGCATAGCCTTTACCATATTGTTATATACGAAGCTTGTAGAGAGCGCCTTGCCGAGCACTCGGGATTTGATTATGCTGTCGCAAACGTCGTCGTAATACTTGCAGTTGTCCGCGTAGTTTTTGTCGTTTTTATCGAATAGTGTGTTGATTATATCCTGCGGCTGCGCACCCTCTTTATAGATATTGTCGACCAGCTTTAACGCGCTGTCGGCAACGTCTATAAGGCTGTTAATCTCGCTTACCCACTCTATGCCTTCCTCGTAAATCTCGGCATAGGTAACGCCCTGCGAGCCCTCCTCCGACAGATAGCGGTTGGCGGCGTAGCAGTACAGCCTGCCCAATACGGGGTCGAACTCTTTGGATCTGTCCGCGCTCAACACAGAGAGCGTTTTAATCTCGGGTATGAGCTTGCCGACAAGCGCCAAGGAGTCGTCTAAATTACTTATTTTATTCGTCAGCACGTCGATGACGATATTGAATACCGTCTGTGCGTCCTGCTTTGTTATGAGCTTGGATATGTTTATATACGGGCGCTCGAATATGACCGCCGCGCCCTCGCCCATCGAATTTATAATGCGCTCGTCGGGTATGTAGTCGGACATATAGCCCTTTGTAAACAGTATTTTTAATAGCTCCTTGTTATCGGCGCTGATTGACTGCGCAAACGACATACTGTCTATGTTGGCAATCGCCGAATTGACGAACGACAGAGCAAAGTTGATTATGTAGGTCTGAGCGTCAAATTCGCTTATAAGGTCGTTGAACTCGTAACGGAAGCCTTCCTCGCACATTATCTTCATAACGGCGTCGAACGCGCTCTCCGTGGCGTTGCCGTTAATCAACGGCTTAATATCTTCGCCGCCGTACTTTAACAGAAGCTCCATTGTATCGACCGCAAAGCCGCGGTAGGCGTCGAGCTCTTCGCGGAATACTATGTGGTCGCTTACGCCGAACGCACTGTCGTCGAGCTCGCCCGAGAAAATCAGATCGGCGGCAAACAGGTAATAAGGCACGTCATCTGTTGAAGAAATAGAATTGAGCACCTTGAATATGCCGTAAGTGCCGTAGCTCTCTATCGAGCGGTACACCGAATAATACTCGTTGACGTCGCTGTTGCCGAAATCATAATCTTTGAGTTTACCGTCGCCGCGCCCCGCAACTATATACAGCGACGTGCCGAGGAACGACAGCGACAGCAGTCCTATGGCTACGCCGCGCACTATTCCGACCACTCCGCCGCCGACAATGTGACGTGAATATCTTCTGTCCACCTTGTTATCTATGTATTTTGCGGCTATCTTGCGCCTGTACTTCCTTTCGGAATAACAGCAGTGATAGATTATATACATTATGAAATCAAGTATGTAGTAGACGATGAGGAGCAACAGCGCGAACGCCACGTGATAAATGAGATCCGCCAGCGTGTAGATATACGCCGCACTGCCGCCGAGCATTACGGAAAAATCGCCCTGCAATACGGTAGGCAACCAGCAGACGAATACGTCCTTTAAGCCGTAGCACTCCGCCGTAACGCCCAGCATACGCTTAAACGAACCGCTGCCGCCCGTAAACAGGTCGGCAAATTTGAGCATAAACCCGTCGACCTCGGGCACGCTTATCAGCAAGCAGTATAGAATTATGCACACCGCGCCGATTATTACCGAGTGAAGGAGCAGAATAAGACTCTTACGCAGTCCGCGCCAGCTGTTGAGCCAGGTTTGGAATACGACTATCAGGGCAAACAGGATTGTAGGGCTCCACTTTACGCCGAAATCGAGAGCCTCCTGCACAGTCCAGCTTAACGCCGCGACAACAAGGCTTGCAATCAGCGCGACGAGGATTGCGGGAACGGCGATAACTCCTATAAATTTGATTACCTTTACTTTACGGAATACGATAATCAATATCAGAAGAACGGTAAGCAAAACGAACAGTATCATCTGCCAATTGGCAAATATACCGTTTACAAATTGCCCGAAACCGCTTGCGAGCATATTCATATCGCCGTCCTCCTTTTAATTTTTTGTTTTTGTTTCAGTTGCCGTTGTTTACAAACGCGCCGTCGGGGATATACGAATTAGGGAGATTTACATTCTTTAACGAAGTACAGCCGTCAAACGCTCCTTCCTTAACGGTTACAAAGTTATCGGAAGTGATAGCAGTAAGCTTTGTGCAGTTGACGAACGCACCCGTTTCTATGGTGATATCGCATTCTATCGTTACGCTTACGATATCCGAATTGACGAATGTGCGGGAGTCTATTTTGTTGACTCTGTAATCGCCTATCTTTTCGGGAATTATCAGAGCGTTGCCGTCGCCCGTATAGCCGTAGACCGCGACGTAATCGCCGCTTATTAAGCGCAGCTGATAGTCGCCGACGGTGAATTTTTTCGTATCGCTCTTGAAGATACACAGCGAACCCGCTACAAAGCCTATGACAAGCAGGAATACAAGTACGTTAAAGAATACGGGGAAGCCCGCAAAATTCTTCTTTGTTGCGTCTCTTATGACAAAGGGGCGCTTGCTCTTTTTCTTCGGCTTTTCCGACCTTGCCTTTTTAGGCTTGGGCTCTTTTATCTTTTTACCGCTCTTCCCCTCGATAGCCGCGCCGTCGCCGTCTATCGAATTTTCGTCGTGGAAGAAGTGGTCGAACTTATAGCAGTTGTCTTCGTACTCGCCCTCTTTCCAGATAAATCTGTCGAAAGCCGCCTGAACCAGACGCACCGAAATGCTCTCGCACTTATAGCTTACGCGAAGCTTTGCTTTGGGGACGAACTCCTCCTCCGCACCCGCAAGAAACTTGTTGTACGCAACCTGCGATTTTTCTATGAGGTTGCCGTCTACGTTGTACTGACACACCTCGAACTGCATTCCGAGGAGCTGTTGGGTTACGTTGTTTACAAACTTGAAAACAATATATTTGCGCTTTACCCTGTCGTCCTGAAAGACAATATATTCGTCAAGTTTGACAAGCTCGGAGGGGTCGCCCGTATATTTGATTTTTGTGACGGTGTTATACGAACTCATATTCCAATGCTCCTCCGTTAAGCGCCTTGCCGTTCTTGCGGCGGTAGCAAAGCACGGTTATAAGATAGCCGAGCGCCGCCAGAGCAAAGCTTGCCCCCACCGCGATGTAGTTGAGCGAGTTATTGAGATACTGTATCGCAACGTCTTTGCCGTAGATATAACTGCCGCCAATCACCTCGATTATGACGTGCCTCAACACAAAGAGCGCCGTGAAGATTACAAAGCTCTTTAAAAAGGCGTACAGTCTTAAACGAACCATTGATATGGGGCGAATGTAGTTTTGATTGATTACAAGCCCGTCGACGGAACTGACTACCACGTTGACGTGCGCGCACGACTTTCTGAGCGCTATTATCTTGGACGAATTGCCCGTTACGTCTCTCTGCGTTACTTCCAATACCGAAATTACCTTTCTTCGGCGCGAAAACTGCGCTACATAAAACTTTATTTCATTGAAAGCCTGAGCAAAATTGCATACCAAATACTTCTCGTAAGCCGACTTGCATACGACGTATTTTTTTATGAATTTTTTTGTTTCGCCCGACGTCAGATATATCGAATTGACCGAATTTATAGACTTCTCCTTTTTGAGAAGCTCGTCCTCGTGATAGTTGCGATAATATTTATTTTTCGTCAGATTTGTGACTAAAAGAACTATTACGCCCGCGACGAAAAACACCGCCGATATCAGACACAATATTCTCCATATTAGCATTGACATATTAACCTCTGTTTGTGCGTTAGATTGAGTCTGTACCGCCGTTTCCGTTTGCTCCGTTACCCTGCGGGGGTACGGGTCTGGGTTGCTGTGCGCCCTGCGGGGGAACAGGTCTGGGCTGTTGCGCGCCCTGCGGGGGCACGGGTCTAGGCTGTTGCGCGCCCTGCGGGGGTACGGGTCTAGGCTGTTGCATACCCTGCGGGGGTACGGGGTTTACAGACTGTTGCGCGCCCTGCGGGGGCACGGGTCTAGGCTGTTGCATACCCTGCGGGAGTACGGGATTTACAGGCTGTTGCGCGCCCTGCGGGGACACGGGATTTACAGGCTGTTGCGCGCCCTGCGGGGGCACGGGTTGTTGAGGTTGTGCGGGTTGCTCGGCTGTGGTTTGAGGTGCGGAAGCTGTTGCGGGAGCTTCGTCCGCATAATCGTCCACCTCTTCGATTACCGCGCCGTCGTCTGCAAGCGGAGCGGCTGTCTGAGCCGCCGCAACGGGCTGCTCCTTCTTCTTGCGCTTTTTATGCTTGTGCACAAGCTCTTCGGAGTCGGGCGTCTTTTCCTCGATGCCTTCGTCGAACAGCGCCGTAAGATTGTCGGCAATTTCCTCTCTGTCTACCCTTGCGCCGCTTATCTTTGTGATATTGATGCCCGACGTACGCTTATTGGCGTTTACGGGGTCGAGCGCGATATCCTCGAACAGGAGCACTAACGACAGGTTTTGCGTCATAGTGAACACAGGAACGGTCAGTCCCAAAATGCACGCCGTTACAATAGTCCAAAGCACTATTAAAAGAATAACGTACTTCAAATTGCCGAGTAAGAGTATTATCGCCGCAAAGCCTGCTCCGCATATTCCGGCAATCGCGCCGATTATGAGCGCGGGCACGAATACGCTTAAAATAGTCGTAACTTTGCCGCGGTTCTTCATCGTGCTTACGCACACGGATACGACGTCGCCCGCCGAAAGCGCGGGGTTTGTGTCGATAACATATGAAGTCGGCGCAAAAACTGCCATAACTATTATAGTATATACCGCATAAATTATCAAGCAAGGAACGGCAAAAATTATACTGATAACCGCAAAGTATTGCTGATCGACAAACTGCGTTATGCCGAAACCGATTGCAAATATCGCTCCGCAGGCTATTGATACGAGCAGAAAACCGCCGAGATAAATCAGCGCTTCCAAAACGGTAGCCATAATCTTCGTCCAGAGCGGCTTTTGCGAAGCGCGCGTCAACGACTGCGGTATATCTACCGTTCGGCTGTTCTTAGTTATCTTTGCCTGACGCACGTCGGCCAAGTCCACAAGCGCGCCCAAAATTACGGTAAGCCGCGCCACTAACGACATAAAGAAATAAAGCATACTTTTAAGTAGGTTTTTATTCTTCCAAATCGTCTGTGCGGACATCTTGAACGCCTGCTTGAAATAATAGGCAAAACCTTTATTCATATAACCCTCCGAGGCGCTAATTTTCCCGCGCCCGTTGCTTTTTTGTTTTTCTGCGGTTTATGCCGCTTTTTGTAAATTAACCGTTACACCCGCGGGGAGCGTTCCGAAACTGTTGATTTCGTACTTGCCCGTTCTTGAAGCCCCCGCCGTGCTGACCACCTTTACCGTTACCGTGTACTCGCCGTCAGCCGTCTTAACGACCGCAATCTGCGCCAAGTCGTCCGTGTACAGTCCGTGAGCTGTGAATACAGGCTCCCCGTCCTCTCCCGTAACGACTTCGCCGTTTTCATCGAACGTAGCCGAGAGGTCGATATACAAATCACGGCTGAAAGTCTTTATGTTGTCCACGTTGATAAACTCTATGGCTACGTCAGCCGTACCCGTGACCATACGGTTATAATTATCCCTTGCATTGGAGTACCTGCCGTCGCCCAAATTGCGGTATACGGCAACTCCGAGCTTGTAATTTCCGTCATTGTCCTTGAATACGAGCACCTCTAACTTATCGCCGTCCTGCAACGCGCCGTGACTGTAATAGCTGTCGTTGAGTTTCAGACTGCCCTTAATGCCGCCGTCAACGAACACCGTGCCGTAGCCGTTTTCGAGCTGCTCCGCCGTCACGTTGATTTCGAGGTTGAGAACGGGTTTGAGGAGCGTAGATATCTCGCTGACCGCTATGTACCTTGCGTCGAAGTCTGCGCTGTGAGCTATTTCCGTCTGCTCGTAGTTGGCAATCATATCCGTACGGCGGTTGTTGTCCTTTCTGAACACCGTCACGCCGAGAAGCCACCTGTCGCCCACCTTAAACGCAAGTACCTCCGCCGTATGTACGGGCGCTCCGTTCTTTTCGAGCAAGCCTTCCACCTCGTAATACTCCGATTTAAGCATAACGTTGTTATCTATCGGCGAGGTTGTAAACGCAGTGCCGTCGTCCAACATATCGAGCGTTACGTTTTTGAGCGTTACCGTCAGCGTGTTTTTAACGACTATAATCGGTTTGCCGTTATAAGTTTCGCCATCGTCGCCCATATCGCCCGCGTTGCCGCATGTGAAGTTGTAGAGCACGGTTACGTCCATATCGCCCTCGTATACTTTCAGCACGCCCGCAAGCCAATTTGCGTAAGTGCCCGCCGTTGCCGATACGGTTACTTTATTCGTCGAATATACGAACCTGTGGTTGGGGAACAATGCAGCCGCGCCACCGTTTGCGTTACTGCCCGTTATCGTAACGGCGTCTTCTGCGGGAGTGCCGCTTATATCGTACTCCTGCGTTGCGCCCGTGTAGGGAAGCCTTACGCCGTTGATTTCCTGATTGTACGTTACGTCAAACTTCTTGTACGACATTGCAAAGCGCATATCGTTTTGTATTATGTGCAGCCTTTGCAGCACGCGGTCGTTGGCGTTATACACGCAGTGAACGCTGTAATTGTCAGTTACAACCCTGTCCCCGTTCCTAATTATCACGCCGCTAATCTGAACGTAGCCCTTTAACGTCGTAGGAGCAAGCTCGGAGGAAATTACCGTAAGAACGTCGCCCTCCGCAAGACTGTCGTAAACGCCGTCGCCATTGACCAATTCATATCTGTCGGAGTCGAGCGTAAGAGGTTTACCGTTGTAGTACTGTTCCAAACCGCCCGAAGGCGCTAAGGGAAGAACGACTATTATTCTCTGCGTTATCTCTACTTCAAGGTTGGCTTCCGCCTCAACGATTGCGTTAATGCTATAATTTGAAATATTGTTAAAGCTTACGCATACCGTGTATTTGCCGACGTCGCTAAACTCGCCCACAAAACCGCTTCCGTTGACAAGAGCAAACTTTATCGTATCGCCGTCGCCGTTTACAAAGCCGTCGGTGGTATCCCCGTTGATTATTGAGAACGTAGCATTATTTTCAAGGTCGGGCATCTTGCCGTCGTATACGTGCGTATTCGGACCGCTGTAAGAAATCGAAATATCTACCGTGCGCCTGTCGACTGTGACGAATGCGGGCATAGTCGAATATTCGATAAAGTAGCTATTTGCGCCAGTGCCCGAAAGCTTGACCGTGAACGAATAAGTGCCTGCATTTACAGGGAAGCCGTCAATAACCGTACCGTCGCCGTCGACAAAGGTATAAGTTGCCTGTATATTTTCCAAATCAGACTGCACGAAACCGTATAAGTCGTCGGCGGCTAATTCGCCCTCGGATATGTGCATATGGCTGAATCCGAACAAATCGCTTGAAAGAGCCTCGCCCGTGTAGACTATTCTGCCCGTTTCCTTTAATTCGGGAGTAACCAATACGCGCCTGTTTGTTACGGTAAGAGTTCCGCTCTTGACGTTGCCCGCATAGTCGTAGTTGCTCATTATTGTACCGTCGGTGATAACAAGCGACACTACGTACTGCGCGGTTGCGCCGTCGGGCAGGTTGTCTGTTATTTCCTTATAGGCGAACGTGATTTCGCCCGCTTCAACCGCCGCTTCGAGCTCGCCAGCCACTAAGTCGGGAGTTGCGGCTATATCATTCGCGCCGTAGCTCTCCCCGCCCTTTTCGACTATGCGGTCGTTGACTGTTAACGCAACCTTGCGCCTGGTAATTTCAACCGAGCCGTTGGCTACGGGCGTAACCAAATCGTAGTTTGCAATACCGTTTTCGTCGCCCGCAATGACTGCGCTGACAAAAATCACGTCGTACGTGCCCGCATTTTTCGGCTGAGCTTGCGCGCCGTTCTGCTCGTACCTGACGGTTATTTCGAGCCGCTCGCCCTCGGCAAGCCCCGTAACGCTGTAAGCGCCGATTGCCGTTGCAAAGTCGAAGCTTGCGCCGTTGTAAACCTGCGTCAGACTGTCGGAAAGCGTAATTTCAAGCTCGCTCTTCTCAACAACGAAAGTCAAGCCGCCGCACGTCACGTTATAGCTTGTATCGAGCGATTGAAGAGTATCGAGCAACGTTGCGGACGCGTCCAGCTCAACGTAGTACGTACCCGCATTGACGGGCGCATCGACCTCGACGGTCTTTGCCGCGTCAGTGAAGAACTTCAAGCCGACGGACGTTATATTTTCGCCGTATTCGAGCCCCTCGACAACGCTTGCCGCGCCACTGTATACGTGCGCCTTGCCGTTGTAGACCTCGTTTGCCCAAGCTTCGAGGTTGACTGTTATATTCTTTTGCCCGATTGTGAACGTAAGCGTATTGCACGTTACTTCGTAGTTGCCTATACCGTTTGCAAGATCCGTGCCGTTATTGTGTCTGACAACGCTTGCAGTAAGATTTATATCCGCGGTGTATCCGCCCGCCGTACGGGGCTCTTCCACGCTTGTTCCGTTTAGCTTATAGCTAAGCTTCACGGTAAGATTTTCACCATCTACAAGCCCGTCGGTTTGTACGGTAAAGTTTTTAACCGATGCATCGCCGTACGCATAGCTCGAATTTTCCATAGAAAGCGTTATGTTAAGCGGCTTTTTCGTTACCGTAAGAGTGCCGTTTACGTAACCGGCTATCTCGTAATTACTGCTCGGTACGGTGAACTTGCAATTGTTGCTTGTATTGCCGACGTTTATAATAGAAGGTATTTCAGCCGTTGAGTCCGCCGTGAGCGTTGCGCCGTTCAATAATCCCTCCGCGTTTTCGTCGCCTTCGAGATAGGTCTTTACGTATGCAACGTTTTTGAGCGGCTGACCGTCGTAAATCTTGCTGCCGTCCGCCGTAACCACGACTATTTTGCGCGCCGTAACCGTAAGCGTGCCGTATGCGATGTCGCCTACAACCTCGTAGTTTGACTGCCCGTCGTCGCGCAAAGGCAACTCGTAACCGAATTTATTAGGTACCGTTCCGACGTTCTCGATCGAGGACGCGCCGCCTACAAGCGTAAGCTTGTCATTTCCGACCAAGCCGCTCTTGCTCTCGTCGTCCGCCCATACCGTTTCAAATCTGCCGTCGCTGAACAGCGTGCCGTCGTATACGTGCGTACTCGTTACCGTTGAAATCTTGATTTTACGCTTTTTAACCGTCAGAGTGCCGCACTTGTAATCGACAATTACGTAGTTGCCGTTCGGCGTGTAAGTCGTGTCGTTTGCGCTTTCGCCCGCGTCGGTACGCGTAGCCTTGACATCAACCGTAAGCGCGTCCGAGCCTAAAAGTCCGTCGGCGTTAACGTCGCCGTTTAGATACGTTTTGTACCCGTCCGTCTTGTCAAGCGGCCCGCCGTCGTATATCTTGCTCGCGTCAGCCGTAACCACGACTATCTCTCTCGGCGTGATCGTAAGCTTGCCGTCCGCTTCCTTGTTATATTCAACGACAAACATGCCCGTCGGATCCTGAACTTCGCCGTAGTACACCGCGTACTCCGCTGTGTTTTCGTAAGAGCCCGCGTCCGCACTCTCCGTTTTGTAATTGCTATCCTTCAATCTCAACGAATAGCCCGCGTAATCGCCCTCGAACTGAGTATGGGTAACTCCGTCGGCGTCTATATAGTAATAGGAAATCTGCTCTTCAACAGTCAGTTCGGAAAGCTTTATCGGCTCGCCGTCGTAAGTCTTTTCATACGGCTTGCGGGTTACCACCAGACTTATGCCGTTGATTGTAAGCGTGCCGCCCGTATACCCAGCGAGGAACGTATAGTTTTTGTTGCCGCCGTCTATTACGTCGCCGTTATCGGCGTAAACTATGATATCCTTTAATACTATGTCGTACTCGCCCGCATACCTCGGATTGTCGACGGAAACGCCGTTGCGCTCGTAGCCGACGACTACCTGCAACCTCTCGTTATAGGCAAGCTTTGCATTTACCGCAACGTAGTTCTTGTAGTTGTTAACGTTGGCGGGATAGCTCCCGATATTATTGTAATCGAACTGCAAATCGTTAAGCTCTATGGCAACCTCTATCGCCTTAACCGTAAGCTTAGGCGAATTGTCGGCGTAAGTAATTTCGTAGTTGTCCTCACTGCCGCCATCAACCGTCAGACTCTTAACCGCTATACCGTACTCGCCCGCATTCCTTGCGGCGTTGCCATTGTCGTCAAGCGCCTCGAAGGTCAGCACAAGGCTTTCGCCGTAAACCAACCCGGTGGGCGAATAGGTAATTTTATCGAGAGGAAGCGGCTCGCCGTAGTTGCATTCCGCGCTGTTAACCGTAACGGTTATCTGCTTTTTGCTAACGGTGAGCGTTGCGGGCTCGGGCTGAGCCACAAGATAATAGTTGCTAAGCAAGCGCTCGCCGCCCGAAACCGTACAATTATTCCATATCAGACCGACCGTATAAACGCCTTGGTTGGGGAGCCTGTCGCCGTCGCTATACTCAAACGCAAGATTGAGCGTTTCGCCCCCGACAACTCCGCTTACAGCGGCGGCGTCGCTGAGTTTTGTCGCGTAACCACTGTCGCCGTAGTCAACCGACACGTCCGCAAGCTCTACCGTTACGCGCGCCTGATTTATAACCACCGCGCCGGGAGTAACGCTGATATTGTAGTTGGAGGTAACGTCGCCCGCCGCGCCGACCACCCTGTACGTGTTGGTGTTCTGCTTGTTGCCGTCTACCGTAGCGTTAGTCCAGGTAAAGAGTTGCGAAATCTGCAATTTATGGTCGAGCACGGGACGGATTTCGTCCTCCCACTCGAAGCCCTTGTCGTAGTGTGCCTTGCCGTTGTAGACCTCGGTTATATCGTTGGTCTTTATGGCAAGCTCTCTCTTATTTATTACGACTTTGCCGTTTGTGTACTCGAGCTTGTAGTTATTGGAAACGTCCGTGCTGCCGCTCATTACTTTGAATGTCGTATCGTTTTCAACTATCTCCTCGCCCGTTGCTTCCGCGCGCTTGAACACGCTCAACGGTTCAAGAGTGTGTCCGTGCACGAGAGCAACGCCGCCGATAATTTTGTATGAGGCGTCGGAGTACTCGCTTCCGTCATAGTCGCCGTTTATGTCTGCGGTCTGAACGCCTACGACTCTGCGGTCTATGCTTATAAAGCCGTTTATCTGCTCGGTTATCGTATAATTGGAGGGCGTAATGAATTTCAGAGCGTTTTCCACGGGATCGTCCGCGTCCGTTACGGAGGGAATATCGCCCGTTACCGTCAACGTGTCGTCGCCGAGCAAGCCCGATAAATTGTTATCCTTTGCCCATACAACGGTGAAGCCCGCGTCGGTATACGCCGAGCCGTTGTACGTCCGACTGCTCGTATTGGTAGTTACCTTTAACTGTCTGCGTTCAACCGTAAGAGTAGCGGGGTTTTCGCTGTCCGCACTCAATTCGTAATTGCCCGCCTTATCCGCTTCCCCGTCGACGGTGAAAGAGCCGTCTTGAAGTTCAATATTATATATGCCCCTTGCAAGTATGAAATAGTAATCGCTTACTTCGGGGGTAGCAACTGTGCCGCGGACAACGTAATTTACTTCGAAGCCGAGCGTTTCGCCGTTGGGCAAGCTTCCGCAATCGAGGGTATACTTTATATCAAACTTTTCGCCGTACTGCGCGGTCACGCTGTCGAGAGTTATCTTTACCGCGAGCTTATTTACCGTAAGCGTACCCTCTGAGTAGGTTATGGAGTAATCGTTATCCGTTACGTCCTCGCCGCGCGCATTGGTTATTACGTATGCGATAGCGTTCGGCGTACTGCCTGCGTTTGTTATGCCGCTCGTCTTTGTTACGGAGAACGTATCGCCCTCGCCGAAAGTCTCTTCATCGCCTTCGCCGTCGAACTTAACCGTGTAGCCCGCAGTAAGCTCATCGCCGTTATAGTCGCGCGTTGCGCTGTCGGTAGTTACCGTAATGGGGCGCGCCGTTACTATAAACTTGCCGTACTCCCCTACGGTTACAACGTAGTTAGCTGTTGCGTCGCCGTTGCCGTCGACAACCTTGTAGGTCGTAATATTGTCTTCACCCTCAGCGCCCGTTGCGTGGATTTGCCCGAACTTTTCGTCGGCTACGATTTTATATCCCTCTGCGGCAAGCTCGGCTTCGGTTACTCCGCTTAAAACCCTTTCGATACTGTCGGAGGTGAGCGCCTTGCCGTCGTATATCTTGCTTGCACTGCCAGACTTGACGGTTATTACCCTGCTCGAAATTTCAAGCGTGCCCGTTTCGCCTACAACGTCGTAATTGCGTTCGCCGCCCTCTATCTTGTTGCCGTCCTTACCGTATACCTCGAAGCTTACGTAAACAATGTCGTAATTTCCCGCTTCGGTGGGATTTGCATTCAATGCTCCGTCGGCGTTTCTGAACGTCACGGATATCTTTAAGCTTTCACCGTCGGCAAGATTGTCTATACTCTTATAGTTGCCTATGCTGTCGGGGTACGATGCCGTATTGCCGTACGTTACGTTTTGGTCGATATACGTTACGTTTATTTCACGCGGCTTAATCTCGTGCGTGGGATTGTTTTCAACGTACTTGATTTCGTAGTTGTCGGGGCTTTCGTATTCGCCCGCCTCGCCGAGCATAGCGTTGAAAATCCTGACGTCCGTTACGGTTATGGGATAACTGCCGACGTTCTTTGCGGGGTTGCCGTCACTGTCGAGAATGGCAAAGGTTAATTCAAGGGTTTCGTTCTCGGCGGTAGTTACGTCCGTTTCGTAATCTATGTCGCCAAAAGGCAACTTATCGCCGTAAATACTCTCGGAATTGTGGATTGTTACGTTGAGCATCTTTCTGACGATTGTAAACGTTACGGGCTCGCACTCGAAGCCGTCCGCAATCGCATAGTTATTCATTCCGCCCTCGACTTCCGTTACGCCGTCGCCTTCGTACAGCTTACAGTTATCCCAATCAAGTTCGGCAGTATAAACGCCTACGTTTCTCGGAATGAACGGGTCGTCGCTATCGTTGATCTTAGCCGCAAACGCACGCGCTCTTCTTGCGCCGTTAACGCTATCCGTCTGCCCGACCGAGCTGTATCTGACGGCTATCTTTATAATCTGATTGCCGTAAAGCCCCTCTATCTTAGCGTTGCAGACGCTCGCGCCGTAATTCTCGCCGTAAGTGAACGATTGAATATTAACGCCGTTGTTGAGTTCTACGGTTATCGGTCTCGGCGTGATTACAAGCACGGGGCTTCCGCCGTAGCTTATATCGTAGTTGCCTGCACTGCCGTTGCCGCCCGTAACGATAACTTCCTTTGCGGTTATATCGTACGTACCTGCCGCCACGGGGTCGGTCGTGCTGTTTTCACCCTTTTTGTAAGAGTATACAAAGTCCAGACTCTCGCCGTAAGGTAGACCGCCGTTTGCTATCGTATTGCCCTTATCGTCCTTAATTACAAACGTGCTGTGGGGCACTTCTTCGCCGTACACGCTCGTATCGCCGTCAATTTCAACAACTAAAGGCTTGGGCAAAATGTTCAGCGTGCCGTTTACGGGTCTTACGTTGTAGTTGCCGATATTGCCGTTGCCGCCCGTAACCTCTTTAACGTCTATATTTATAGCGTACTTGCCGACGTTCTGCGGGTCGGAAAGGACGTTAACGCCCTGCGTGTATTTAAACGTGAGGTTTAATTTCTCGCCGTAGTGCAGTTCGTTTTGAAGCTCGTCGCCGTTACCGTCGAGCAGGCTGAACGAATACTCAACCTCGCCCTTTTCGCCGCCGTAAACGATTTCCTTGTCCTTTATGTCGACAATCAAATCCCTCTGCGAAACAGTCAGAGTGCCGTTTACGTGCGTGATTGCGTAGTTTTCCGCGCCCTCTGCGTCAAGGTTTATATAAAGCCCCTTGAACGCTATTGTATAACTGCCAACGTTGGGCTGATAAAGAGCCTCGCCGTCTTCGTCCTCGTAATCGCACAGGATATCCAGACTCTCCTGCTCGCCGTACGGAAGTCTGCCGTTTTCGTCCAGCCCGTCGGTTATGCCCGCCGTTGCCACGGGAAGCTTATCGCCGTAGATCGCGCTTTGGTCGTCCACTGTTACGGTGAGCGCTTTGGGCGTTATGGTCAGCTTGCCGTCGCCGCAGTTGATTATATAATTGGTGAGTTCGCCGAAGCCCTGCTCGTCGTCCGAACTTGCGCCGTCCGCCGTCGCGATTGTGTATAGCTTAGCGCGCATTGTATACTCGCCCTTGTTTTTGGGCTTACACTTAACGCCGTCGCTGTCAAAATAATCGACGGTTATGTACAGTTGCTCGCCGTAACCGAGAGTTATATCCTCACCCTCAACGGTTGCAAAGTAAGGCTCGTCAACAAAGCTGTTAACGTTGTCGATAGCTATGAACTCGTTGAAGCCGTAGACAAACGTAAACTTGTCGGTTAGAGTTATGTTGAGCGTCTTTTTGCTAATCGTAAGCTTGCCCGTAAATACGCTGAAAGTATAATTTTTGTGTTCGCAAGGCGCGCCGTCGATAAGGATATTTGAAAGATTTTCAAAATCTATGCTTATGCGGTAGTCGCTTCCCGCATTTTTGGGAACTACGGTATCCGAATTAAGCAAATATTCGAATACGAAGCCTATCGTTTCCCCGTAAGGCAAATCGCCGTTTGCTATTTCGTTAACGCATTCATTCGAATCGTAGATTTTAAATGTATTGTCGGGGAGCTTGTCGCCGTACACTATCTCGCCGTTCTGCCCTTGGTCGTCAATCTTTATGCACAGTCGCTTTTCTCTGATTACAAGGTTTTCGAGCGCGGAGCACGATATACCGTAGTTTTCTATACCTCCGTCAATAACGGTCGTGCCGTCGGCTTCATAGACAATACAGTTAGCCTCGTCTATTTTCGCCGAATACGTGCCCGCGTTTTTGGGAGGATCAGCCACAGTCAACCCGTTGCCGTCGCCGTCAAAATACTTGACCGCAACCGTAAGCTTTTCGCCGTACGCAAGGTCGGGCGCGTTTGCATAGGTCAAGCCCGCCTCGTTGGGTTTATACGTAAAGCTTACGCCGTAAGTAACGTTGTCGATCGGATTGAGAACGACGTCTATCTCGCGTACCGTAACGTCGAAAGAAGTTGTGTTGATTTTAACTTTATAGTTGTCAATCGAACCGTTTTTAACGTCAATTCCCGTAATTACCGCCGCATAAGTGCCCACGTTGCGGGGCGTGACGGGGTTGTTAAGCCCGCGGGTCGTATCGCCGAACCAGAAAGCGGTGTTGTGATAGCCGTCTACCCACTTTTCATAGCCGAACGCAAATTCAAGCTCTTCATTGGCGTAGGGTAAGCCGTCTACGCGCGTTAAACTGCCGTCTGCTTCTATATCGTAAAGATAGCTCAGATTAATCTTGTCGGGATAGCCCTCGCCGTATACCCTGTCGGTCGGGGCAAAGAACGCCTCTATTTTGCGCGGCACAATAGTCAGCGTGCCCGCCGTGTAGCCGACGCGTACGTAATTCTTTTCGCCGCCCTCTATCTTGTTGCCGTCCTTATCGTACACGGTGAAGCCGTAGGGCACTATTTCGTATTCGCCCACGTTCTGCGGTGTGACATCAACGCCGTTTTTCTGATACGTTACGCTGAATTTGAGCTGTTCGCCGAACGCCGTCGTTTCAACCCTTTCATAGTTTCCGACGTTCGTAGGATAGTTGACCTTAGTCAAAATATCGCCGTAGCGCACGTCGGGCAAATCTTTAAGCTCTACTGTGATTTCGCGGGGTACGATTTCAAGCAGACCGGGCGAGCTGAAAATAATGTAGTTGTCCCAACCGTTTTCTATCTCGCTCCCGTTGGAAGCATACCATTTTAAACCTCCGCTTACCGAGGAGATATAGTATTCGCCTACATTCTTGGGAAGACCGTCGACGGGCTTTCTGTTCAAGTCGGGATTATCGCTCTTATACTTATACTCGACGGTAATCTCGAAATCCTCGCCGTACTTCAAGCCGTTTGCAATCTCATAGTTGCCCGCGCCCGTGGGATAGTTCTGCGTTACGCCCCACTCGCCGTACTGTACGCCCGTAAAGCTATTGAAAACAACAGAAAGATTAGCTCTGTTAATTTTAAGGTTATTAACGGGGTCGCAGGTGATCGTGTAGTTATTCAGACCGTCCTCAATGACAGTCGTGCCGTCGGCTTCGTAGAATACGCAATTCTCCCCGTCGATTTGCGCCGAATACGTGCCCGCGTTTTTGGGAGGATTTGCCGCAGTCAGCCCGTTGCCGTCGCCGTCGAAATACTTGACCGCCACTTTGAGCTGTTCGCCATAACCTATATTTGTAAGGCTTACATAGTTTCCGATTTCGTCGGCGTACGCAAACGTTTTACCGTAAGTAACGTTGGACGGAGTGTTGAGCACAACCGTGATAGCTCGGGGGGTTATTTCAAGACTGCCGCCCGTCACGGTTATATAGTAATTATACCCCTCGGTTTCGCAGGGGATTTCCTCATTGCCGATTTTAACCGTCTTTGCGAAAATGACGTACTTACCGACGTTTTTAGGCGTTATATCGGTCAGTTCCGCGTCGGCGATATCGCCGTAACGGTATTCGACGGTGAGCACGTCGCCCTTGGCAAGCTCGGTATTGGTGTGCGTGTTTGCAGGCAGAGAGTCGCCGTAAACCGCCGTTTTATCGTCAATTGTTATAGCGAGCGGCTTCGACTTGACAGTCAGCGTGCCGTCCTCGTGCGATACGTCGTAATTGTCCAGCCCGTCCGTGCCGAGGTTTATGGTTGCGCCGTTATACGCTATCGTATAATCGCCCACGTTTTTGGGCGTGACTTCCATACCGTTGACGTCTTTGTACACAAAGTTGTCGAGAGCAAAGTTATCACCGTAGGGGAATTCCGTTATCTCAACCTCATTGCCCTCGAAATCGTATTCGTAAATCGTGAACGTTGCGTTGGGCAGTCTGTCGCCGTAGATACACTCCACACTGTCAATCTTAACTTTTATGGGCTTAGGAAGAACGTTGAGCACGCCGTTTGCGCATTCTATTTCATAGTTATCGAGAGCGTCCCTTTCGTTGCTGAGCTCAACCCCGTCTGTAACAATCTTCGCGTCGTATGCGTAGTATTTCTGCGGCACTACTTCGTAAGCGCCCCTGTTGAATTTGTCCGTTTCCTTATATTCAACGCCGTCCCTGAAATACTTTATCTGTATGCGAATGACTTCGCCGTACGGCATATCGAGCGCCTCGGAGTCGTTTGCCGTGTACCAGACTGACGGCTGAATGCCGTAAACGAGATTTTCCTCTTCCAGACTCAATTCCAGCTTGTATTTTTCTATGGTCAGAGTAGCGTAATTTATGATAAGAAGATAGTTGTCGTCGCCATTTTCAATCGGGTTGCCGTCCTTATCGTACAATACGGTATCTTTGCAAAGTATATCGTATTCGCCCACGTCCTTAGGTGTTACGAAATTTTCGAAATCCGCGTTTTGACAGTACCCGTACGTCAGCGAGAGCGTTTCGTTATAGGGCAGATTGCCGTTCTTGATTTCCGTAACGCCGTCCGTATCGAAAATACTCAGCTTGCCGTCGGGAATTACTCCGTCGGGAACGGTATCGCCGTAAACACAACTGTCGTCGCCGATTGTAATGTTTAATTTTTTACGAACTATGGACAAAGAGCCCCACGCTTTTTCTAATTCGTAATTGTTAATGCCGCCTTCAATTACGTTGCCGTCACTGTCGTAGACAATACAGTTATCTGCGTCGGCTCGAGTATAATACCTACCCGCATTTTTAGGCTCAACAGGCATCTCAGAGTCCGTACTCGCATAAACAAGTACGGAAATTTCAAGCTGCTCGCCGTTTACAAGCCCGATGGCGCGACGATAATTGCCTATACCCTTTTCATACTCGAACGTATCTCCGTATGTGAGCGCGGGTCTGTCGTAATTACTGGGATGTCCGTAAACTAACGGCGTTATCCTTAAAGGCGCGGGCGTTACGGTAAGCTTGCCGTATTCGTACCCGGCGATCTCGTAATTTGTCTTGCCCGCCTCGAACTCGGGGAGAATGTAATTTTCAGCCTCGTTGTCTCTCTCGCCCACGTTGATTATCGAGGGGTTGCCGACTACCGTAATTTTATCTTCGCCTATCAGACCCGCCTGCGTGCCGTCGCCGAAAAGCTCGGTCGTATAGCCCGCGTCCGATAACGCCTGACCGCTGTAAACCTGCGTTTTGCCGTTGGTTATAAGTTTTATTTTCCTCTGCAAAACGGTGAGCTTACCGTACTCGTACTCAGCAATTTTATAGTTGGTTTTGCCCGCTTCGAACTCGGGGAGAACGTAATTTTCAGCCTTGTTGTCTATCTCGCCCGCGTTTATTATCGAGGGATTGCCGACTACCGTAATTTTATCTCCGCCTATCAAACCTGCCTGCGTGCCGTCGCTGAAAAGCTCGGTCGTGTAGCCCGCGTCCGATAACGCCTGACCGTCGTAAACCTGCTCTTTACCGTTGGTTATGAGCTTTATTTCCCTCTGCAAAATTTCAAGCGTGCCGTTGTCGTAATCAACGATTTGATAATTACCGTTGGGCACGACAAACTTGCAGTCGTTTACAATACTGCCGTAATTGAGTATGGAGCGCGGCTCGCCCGCGGGGGTAAGAATTTCGCCGTTCAGCAAGCCGCCCTTGTCGGGCTCGCCGTAAAGATAAGTTTTATCGTATGTATGAGCAGTGAGCGCTATGCCGTCGTATATCTTTTGCGCTCCCGACGTAACCACGACAATCTTTCTGACAGTTACTTCGAGAGTGCCGTAGTAATAGTGAATGTCGTAATTCGACCTGCCGAACTCGTTTTCGTGCTTGAAGTGGCAAACGTTTGTCTCCTTACCGACATCGGTTATTTTCGTAAAGTCTACGAGAGTGAGCTTATCGTCGCCGACAAGTCCCGCCTTGCTTCCGTCGGAAACCGCCTCGTACTTGCCGTCGTCCGTTTCCAACGCATAGTAAACGTTAATCTCGGTATTTGAGAGCTGGTTGCCGTCGTAAATCCTGCTCTCGCTTGCCGTCCAGACAATTATCGGGCGAGGGTTAATCGTAAGCGTGCCGTACTTAACCTGATCTATTACGTAATTGGATTTCACGCCGTCGAACAGAGGCGTGTAATAAGAGCAAACGTTGTTTACAGGTCCGCCCACGTGTATTACCTGCGTATGGTTGGTGAACGGCGTGAGTACGTCGTCGCCTATCAGTCCGGTCTGCGCGTTATCGTCCACCCACATAGTCTGATAATTCGTGTTCTCGAGGATACCGCCGTCGTATTCCTTATAGTCGGTCGCCGTGATTACTATTATATGCCGCTGTAAAATTTCAAGCGTGCCGTATTCATAGCCGACAATTTTATAATTGGAATTGGGTACGGTGAACGCGCAGTCATTCAATCTACTGCCGAAATTTAGTATCGAGGGCGCAGAGCCTTCGACAAGCGCTATCCTGTCGTCGCCTATCAAGCCCGCCTCGCCGCTTTCGCCATTGTACAGGAAAGTTTTTTCGTAGTCGGGAGCGGACAGCTCTGCACCGTTGTATACCATCTGCGCGCTTGCCGTCTTAACGGTTATCGGGCGAGAGTAAATTTCTATGGTGCCGGGTATGACGGTTGCAATCTCGTAATTTGCGTCGTCCGTCGTATATTCGCATGCGTTCGGCTTGTTGCCGAAATCGGTAATTTCTGTCAAGCTTACAAGCGTTAGCGTGCCCGAGAGCAAGCCGAGCTTACTGCCGTCGTCTTCCCACGTAGTCTTATACGTACTGTCGGAATAGGGCGTGCCGTCGTATATGCGCCCGCTTGAATTGGTGTAAACGATTATGCGCCTTACATTTACCGTCAGCTTACCGTAAACGTAGCTAATATCGTAGTTGCCGCTCACGTCGTCATTGTCGCACTTTACCTTGTACGTTGTGGTGTTGTCAACTCCGCCCGCAGCCGTCACGTCCGTTACCGTGAAAAGCTTGTCGCAGACAAGGCGCTGACCGTCGACAAGCGCGCCCTTTGTTACGGTGAAGCCGTCGTTGCTTAAAGGCTGACCGTCGAACACCCGCGTACTGTCGCCCGTCGTTACCGTTATAGCGCGTTTTTTAATCGAGAGAGTGCCATATATGTAGTTGAGTTTGAAGTTAGAGGTTACGTCCTTGCCGTCCGCCACCGCTTCAACGCTTACTTCGAATACGTTTTTAACCGTGCCGTAGTCGGTTATCTGCGCCGTGCTGTTCTCTATCGCCAAGAAAGTAAAGCCCTCGGGGTGCGCGCTGAGCGTGAAGCCGAAATTGTAAAGCGCGTTTCCGTTGTATACGCGTCCATCGTCGTTCGTCGTTACGGTTACTTCGCAGGGGATTACTTCCAACGTTCCGTACCTATAAGTAGGCGTTTCGTAGTTGGACGTCACGTTGCGGTTGCCTGCGTCCATTATCGTTACCGTGAAGTTGTTCGGCAACAGCCCGACGTTGACAATAGAGGGCATACTGTCTGCTACAATTCTGTGACCCTCGGCAAGGTTTACGCTCGTAACCTGTGTGTTTGCAAGGGGCTTGCCGTCGTAAGGCTTACTCTCGCTTGCCGTAGTCACGGTAATTTTGCGCTTTTCTACCTTGAAAAGAGCGTTTAACTGCGTTATGTCGTACTTAGCCGTTACGTCCTTACTGCCGTGCATTACGGTAACGTTTTTAAGACGCACTTCGTAATCGCCCGCGTTCTTTATCTCGTCAACGGGATTGCCGTTTGCAAAAATTGCCGTTTCGAAGCTTATTTCGTCGCCCTTTGCAAGCTGTCTGACCGTCGCTTCCGCCAAGGGCTGGGCATACTCCTGTACCGTGCCGTCGTAGGTAACCGTCTTGTCTGTCGGCTTTACAGTGAGCGCGCGGTTCGTGACGTCAAGCTGTTTGCCGCTGAACGTAACGTTATAGCACGAAGTGAAATCCTCACCGTTCCTGTCAATAATTTTGAATGAGCTCTGCACGACGTCGACGCGAGTAGAGTCCGCGCCGTAGTTGTCGTAGGCAAAGTCCAACGCTTGCGTATCGACGCTGTGACCGCTTATCAATCCCGTGGTGTAGTATTCAGGCAGCTCGCCGTATACCATACTGTCGCCCAAAATCTCGAAGTTTGCGTCGAGGGGGGTAATTTCAAAGGCTACGGGAGTTGAATAGCTGTAACCGACTATCTTAGGCGATACAGTACGCGCAAGGTACTTGCCCGCCTTTACAGGCTTTTCGGTCGTCCACTCGTCGCTTCCCTCGATTGAGTATTCCACCCTCTGCGAGCGCGCCGAGGCAAGGAATGCCTTTGCGGGAGTTACCTCGTAGGATTCGTTAAAGCTGATATTTTGGGCAGACAAAGTCATCGCCGACATATACGAGCCCTTTGCAAGCATGAGCCCGACCGAAACGGCGATAACAAGGGCAAGCGCGCCTATAATCAGAAATCTGAATTTATGTATAATGCGCTTTGCCTTTGCTAACTTTTCTATTCGATTTTTATAATTGTCGTAAGAAATCATAAAAATACCCTTAACGTGCCTTAAATCTTTTTCACTTTACCTGTTTTATCATTCAGCCGGCGACAGGATTGTTACGTGCGCCGTAGTGTTTGTAAAATCAAATTCGTAGCAAATTTCATTTGAGATCGTATATGTAAAGCTACCGGGGTCGAGAGCCATTGTGTAATCCACGTCACTTCCGTCCGCATAAGCCTCTGTGATAACAATATAATCGCCTTCCGCAAGCGGCGTAGCGCCCGAAACGCTTACAAGATTTGTTACAAGGAAACGGCTGTTATAGCTGTCGGCAACAAGCGAGGATACGACCAAATCGCCGAGCGTTATTGCAATCTTGCGCTTATGCACTTCAACCTTGCCGCCTTCCTCTCCGTCCGCGTTTACACAGTTTACATTAAAGTTCCTTGATGTCAGCTTCGCCGCGATCTCAACACTGTAATCGTATTGGTCGTATGTGAAGTTGCCGTAGGCGTCCTCATTGCCTTTAACCATAATAATATCGGTTGGCGTGTAAACGGAGAACTCATTTTTACCGATAAGAGCTCCGACGCCGCCAAGCTCGGTTATTATTTCCGCGACGTTTTCGCCGACAGTATTGGCAAGTTCAATTTTTTCAATAGCCGAGTTTACGTCTATATCAGCCTTTTTGCCGTTATAGATGAACGCGTCGCCGCCCGTGAAGTCTTTAAGCGTAACGGTCAGATCCAAAGGAACGATTTGCATAATGCCGCCGCCGACCTGCATCGTAACCGTGTAATTGTCGTTGTAAGCGGAGTTTGCAAACTCCACGCCGAAGTTATACGTGCCTACGTTCTTCATTTCGCCGCTGTATACAAACCTGAAATCGTCGCCCGTAAAGTTGTGATAATTTTCAGTGACAACAGATATGTTATCCCTCTTCCAAACGCCGTTATTTAAATACAGGTTTGCATAGTCATAGCCCGTATAGGTCAACGCATTATAGAGTATAAAACCGTCTTCCGCCGCACCCGCCACGTTGACAAACGAAGCCACGTTGACAAGCAATTCCTTTTTATTAATTCTGATATGCCCTTGGGCTTCGTCATTGCCGAAGTCGAAATTCGAGGCTTTGCCCTTGTACTTTACCGTATACGTATATGCGCCTGCGTTGACAAGCTCCTTATCGCACACGATTTCAAAGTCGGCAGCTGAAATCAGGTTGTCGGGCGCGGTAGTAGTCAGCGTTATCGCCTTGTCTAATTGCAACGACTGCTTTTCGCCCGTGTATTCGAGCGACTCTGTTCCCGTAAAGTCGGCAAGCTCAACCGTAACTTCAAGAGGCGTAATTTCAAGATTGCCGTATACGTACTCTATTACGTAGTTTGCCGTGACGTCAACGTTGCGCTCGTCATATATAGTGCAGATTAATGCGTTGGGTACAGAGCCCACGTCCGTTATGGATACGGAATTTGTCACATTGGCGGTGTGATTGGCAACTGCGTTTGCAAGCGTTATTGCGGTTAAGTCGGATTTTTTAAGCTCGTTACCGTCGTACACCTTGTGATCTCCCTCAACCGTTATAGTGACGGGGCGCGGCGTTACAACCACATTGCCGTAGCTTACGTTGAGCTTGAAGTTGTCGTTGTCGCCCGTTGCAGGCAAGGTTGCCGTATAGGCGTGCGAGCCGACCGCAACGTTATCGCTTTGCACATAAGCAAAGTTAAAGTTATCAGCTTTAAGCAAATTCGTATCTACGACGCAACCGCTGATAATTTCGGTTTTTGCTTGCTCTAAATTGTAAGCCAAACCGCTGTACACCGCGCTGACAGAGCCGAGCTTTACATTGACTTCAAGCTTTTCGACGGTAATTTTGCCGCCGCGCGTAGCCATTATCTCGAAATTCTTCGCGTTTTCTCTGCTTGCATCGGTGGAGAGCGATACTTTGTAGACGTATTCGCCCGCATTCCTTACGGCGGCTACTTCTTCGTATCTGTCGGTCGTTGCGTTTTTGCTCTCATATTTGATTACCAAATCGTCGCCCGACAACAAATAGGTATCGGCAACTACTGCGCTATTGGGGTCTACGCGGTACTCACTGCCGTCATAAACGTGCGTGAAGTTTTCGAGCGTAAGTATAACGCCCAACTTTTTAACCGTAATTTTGCCTTTAACAAATTGCAGGTCGAAATTATTTAAATATTGTCTGTCTTCGTCGCTTAAATTCTCTTCAATATTAGCCTTATAGAGATAATTGCCCGCTTTCTTCACCTCGTCAACTTCGTTGCTCGAACCGTCGTTTTCAACAAAGGTATATTCCAACTCAAAGTTCGCAGAATTTACAAGATCAGAACTGAATATGAGCGCTTCGCGCACTTTCAACGACTGCGCCTCGCCGTTGTATGTAAGCACGTAGTCGTCTGCCGTTACATATACGGTCAGCTTCGAAACTTGCACCTCGCCGATAACGTTATCCAAGTCTATGCTGAAATTCTTTGCGTACTCTTCGTCGACAAACTTAACTCTGTACTCATAGCTGTCGGCGTTCTTAATTGCGCCGGCGACCACTTCGAAATCGGCATATGTGAGCAACCCCGTATCGACGGTCAACGCTTCTTTCAGGTCAATTGTCTTTTCGGTATTGTCGAACGTAAACGCGCTGCCCTCAGCTTCCGTATAATTTTTCAGAGTGAGGTTCACTTCGAGAGGTGCAACCACTATGGTCTTTGCTTCGCATTGGATATCTATATTCTTTGTGTAACGTTCGTCGGTAAGATAAGCGCTGTAAGAATAAGTATCCGCGTTTCTGATAACCTTGCCGTCCGTGACCGCGAAAACAAGCGCGGATTTGGGCAAAAGCGTTTCGGGTACGGTGAAATACTTGTCGTCCGTAATATCGTCCACATAGCTTTTGTCTATCGTCTTTTCTTTGCCGTCGTAAACGAGCGCGTCGCCGTCGCCGATATAATCTTTCAACGTTACTATAACCGACAACTTTTCTACCGTAATTGTGCCGTCCGTAACCTCCAACTCGTAGTTGCCGACTTTAACGCCCTCGGCGAATTTTGCCGAATAGGTATATTCGCCCGCGTCGACTATACTACCGTAGACAAGCTGTAAATCGGCGTTAGTTATTAACTCTGCACCGTTGCCATTCCCGTACGAAATCGAGCAAATATCGTCGTTCATAACTAATGTCTTTTTTTCGCCGTCGTAAATGAGCGCGTCGCCGCCGATATAATCTTTCAACGTTACTATAACCGACAACTTTTCTACCTTGATTGTGCCGTCCGTAACCTCCAACTCGTAGTTGCCGACTTCAACGCCCTCGGCGAATTTTGCCGTATAGGTATATTCGCCCGCGTCGACTATACTACCGTAGACAAGCTGTAATTCGCCGTTAGTTATTAGCTCTGCACCGTTGCCATTCCCGTACGAAATCGAGGCAACCGCTTCGTCCGTATTTATTGTCTTGGCTTCGCCGTCGTAAATTAGCTTGTCGGCGAGCTCATCGGAATCGGGAAGATTTTTCAAAGTGACTTTAACTTCGAGCGGCGTTACGCTTAAAGTGCCGTAATGAACTACGATATCGTAATTTTTGGTTACGGAGTCATTGCCCGCAAAAACGTCGTAAACATCAATTTTATTCGGCTTATTGCCGTCTTTAACTTCTGTAACCGCGGTCAACCTATCCTCGGTTAACTGATGGACAATCGTATGCGCCCTGTTGGCAAGCGGAGTATGCGTAAATTCGCCGCAAGAATGCGCCCCGCCGTCGTATACAAAGGTTTTTGAAGCCGTGGTTACGTCTACGACAAACTGATTAATAGTGTAATTTGCGGGGTAATTATTGTTTACTGCCGTTCTGCCCTCTGCGTTAGTTACGTTTACGCTGTAATTGACGGCTTTCTCTTGGGATAACTTCACCGTATAGGCATAATCTCCCGCGTCTATTAACTTCTTTGCGCTGTCAATAAAGCTTATTGAGAAATCGTCGCGCGTTAATCCCGTCACATTATCTTCGACGCTATAAATAGCCGTGTATGCGTCGAGCAGATGCTCTTCGCCGTCGTAAGTCTGCTTTATATCCTTAATTTTTACGCTGATATCCGCAGGCACAACCATGACGCCGTGCTGCTCCTTATCGCCCGCTGCGTCGCCTACAATTTCCAGATTAAAATTCTTGCCGAACTTCGCGTCGGTTATTTCGACGGTATAATTGTAAGCAATGCCTTTCCCGTTATCGTCAACTTTGACGTTTACGACTTCCTCTTCAAACTTTACGGTAAAGTCGGATTTTTTAATAATGTCCCCGTCAATCTCATTGCCTTCACTCTCGATATCGGTTATCGCCTCTTCGGGAGTGACGATTGCCGCCTTGCCGTTATAAGTGTGCTCTATTTCGCTCTTTAAAGTAACCGTGATTTCAAGCTGAGTTACGGTCAAAGTGCCGTAATTGTAGGTTATTTTATAGTTCCCGATAACGTCTTCGCCGTTTTCGTCAACTATCGTAACCGCAAAGTCGTTTTTAATCTCGCCCACGTCCGTAATTGAAGGCAATTCGGCGGGAGCGGCAACGACGTGATTGTCTATCTTTACCGTAGTATCGGTCGTTTCTCTCGTTTCCGTCGTTTCCGCCACATCGAAAACGCCGTTGGTAAGTGGCGAGCCGCTGTAAACCTGCTTACTGCTGCCCGTAGTAATTGTCAAGGGCTTGGGATTTATCGTAAAATAGCCGTTATCGGGCACTTCCAACGCATAATTTGCGTAATACTTCTTATTGTTAAATCTTACGGTATAAGTATATACGCCGACGTTTATCATACTCTTAGAATATGAAACGACTTCGAAATTGTCTTTGCCAGAGAGAAGATTGTTGAGTGATTGCGTACTCTCGTCGTCAACCGATTTAAGTCTGAAATAATCTGCGTTGCTCAAATCGGGCGTCTGCGGCGCGCCGTTGTAAATCACGCTCTCTTCGCTTCCGAGCTCTACCGTAACAGGCAATTTGTTGACGGTAAGCGTGCCGTAATCGTAGGTTATTATATAGTTTTTGGTTACGTTTTCACCGTTGAAAAACACGCGGCACTCATATTCGTTTACAATACTCCCCGCGTCGGTTATCTCGGGGAAGCTTTCGTTTTCGGCGGGAGTTACCGTCTGCCCCTTTGCGGGTTCGGCTTCGATATTCTCGGCTTTGAGCGGCTTGCCGTCGTAGTACTTCTCCGCGGAAGCCGTTTTGACGGTAAGCTCGAACGGCGTTACGGTAAGCGTGCCGTTAACTGTTTTTATGTCGTAATTTTCGCTGTAACAGGAGAGCGACACGTTGCTGATAAGGTTTACGGCTTCGCCCACGTCCGTTATCGTGCCGCTGTACTGCACGTCTATAAGTTTGTCGCACGGAGCAAGCCCCTCGACGGAATATGGCTGAGTTTCCTCCTTTAAAGTGTGCGCGTTGCCGTCGTAAATCCAACTGCCGCTGAGCGCCGTAACTGTGAGCGGGCGGGGTGTGATTTCCAGCGTGCCCGTTTCGAACGTGTCGATTTCGTAATTGTCCGTTACGTCCACCTCTTTGCCGTCAACCGTGGCAAATATGCTTACCGAGGTTACGCGCGTCTCCTCAAAACCCGCGTCTAGCATTTCGTTGGAAAGATTTTCGTTGATTTTGTATTCTATGCGCTGACCCTCGACAACAGAGCCCTCGACAAATTCTATTCCGTCGGCGACAAGCTTCTCGCCGTCGTACACCTTGCTTACGCTGACGGGGCGCAAGGATATGTAGCGGGGCACTACCTCTATTTCGCCCACAGTAAATTCTATTTCGTAGTTTTCCGTTACGTTGTTGCCCGCCACGTCGAACACAAGCGGAGTAAGTCCCTCGGGAACGGTATCGCCCACGTTCAGAAGTCCTGCATCCGTAGAGCCGTAAATTTTGTGTCCTGCTACTAAATCACCCTTGGAATCCTCCGTTACTCTGTAATTTGTAAGCGCAACCGTCGAGCCGTTATATATCGCCTTTTGCGACGGCAAATCTATTTTTATTGACTTCTTTGTAACCGTAAGGTCGCCGCTGTTGACCTTTATGCTGTAATTATTCGATACGTTATAACCGTCTTTATCATAAATTTTAACCGATAAATCGCTCTTGCTTGTGCCGACTGCCGTCTGCTCGCCAAGTATTTCGACCTGCGCCGTATGCCCCTCGCCGAGCACGCCGCTCGTCAGTCTGTATTCGGTAGCCTTTAACGGCGAGCCGTCGTATATCTTTTCCGCGTCCTTGACGGAATAAATCAGCTCTATGGGGTCGGTCTTTATCGTGCCCGTGGCAAGCAGCGCCAACGCCGTCGCCAGCGAAGCCGCTATTACTATAATTAATATTCCTATTATAAGTATCGATTTTCTTAATTTTGACATTAAAGCCACCTGCTTATTTAATGCGTAATGAGAATTTACAAATCCCGATTAATTATTATTGGGTTATTACACGTTCTGTTCTATTAGTCTTATCGTTTCTTTGCACAGTGCCAAAGCGTTTTCGCCGAACAATTCGTCAAGATAGTCGCACACTCCGTCCGCCATTTGCTTTACGTATACGGGGTTTTTGCTTTCGAGCTTTCTGAATATCTTCCTCGCCAATATGTCGTCCAACGCCTCGACTTCCGTTCCGCCGCACGCCACCAACACGGGCACGTAACACCTTATCTGCTTCATTATTCGGTTGCCGAACGTTATATGAAACGTCTTTATCATATATTCGTCCAACAGCTTTAAGCGGCGGTAATTTCTGTCCGACAGCGCGTATTCCCTCTGCGCCCTGTCCATCAACGCCTGCAAGTGCGTCGCCGATACTTTCCTCGGCGCGCCTGCCGCTTCGAAAGGCGTCGCCTTCTTATCGAGGTTGATTACCATTGCTCGGTCGTACACCTTATCCGATATACTGAACGTACTGTCGTCGTTGTTCGCCGTGCCGATAAACCACATATTCGTCGGCAACTTCATCTTGCCGTTGCTCTGCAACAGCTTCGGGTCGTCGTCCCACCTGTCCGCTACAACGTCGAGGTTTCGCCCGTCCGGATTGGGGATTTCGAGTAGGGAAAGAAACTCCGCAAAGTAATATTCCACTCGCGCTATGTTCATTTCGTCCAATACGGTTATGTATATCTCTTCGTTGTTGTTCGCCTCGTACATCTTATACAAAAGCGTCGATTCGTTGAACCGCCTCGTGAACTCGTTGTAATAGCCCAACAGGTCGGTACGCTCTTTCCACATCGGCTGTATGGGCACGACTACCGTCTTGTTGCCTAAGTACTCGCCGAACGCGTACGCAAGCGACGTCTTACCCGTACCAGACATACCCTGCAATATTATGAGCTTGGTTACGGCTAAGCCGCCGATAAATCTGCGTATGTCCTCTATATCGTAATATAATTTCAGCGTGCCCGCAGAGAAATTGCGGAAATCCTCGCACAGCTCTTTAAGATTTATTTTGTCGTCGTAGTCGGGGCGAACGTAGCTCTCGTACTCCTTGTCTATCTCCGTAAGCATATAGAAGCGCGAGCCGTCCGTGTTCACTTCTTCCTCTTTGCCGCCTTTTTTTGCCGCCTGCGCCGCCGTACCCGCCGCGCC
>CAJTTC010000018.1 GCA_910579295.1 uncultured Christensenella sp.
CGGGGCGAACGTAGCTCTCGTACTCCTTGTCTATCTCCGTAAGCATATAGAAGCGCGAGCCGTCCGTGTTCACTTCTTCCTCTTTGCCGCCTTTTTTTGCCGCCTGCGCCGCCGTACCCGCCGCGCCCGCGCCGCTTACAGCCGCAGTTGCCTGTGCACGGACGGGAGCGGGTATTCCGCCCATATTCGCAAGGTTGCGCTTTACGTAGTTGAGGTCGCCGCCGAGCCTTTCGAAATGCTTATCCATTTTCTGAGAAACGCTCTCGATGACGGCTTCCTGCGCCGCTTCCTCTTTCATTTTCTTTTGCCGCCGCATAGCCTCCGCGCGCTGATACTCGCCCATAATAACGCGGATTGCAAGAATTATTATGAGTAAAAGCACGAGGGCAATATAGATTATGAGCGCCGTCTTGCTTGTCAGAACGGTGACGACCTCGGAGAAGAATTTGTCAGCCGCCGTCAGTAAATTTACTCCGTACGTCATACGCTTTCCCCCGATACCTGCACGGTCTTGGTAAGCACGCGCTTAATCTTTGTAAGCTCCTCTTCGGTAAACAGCTTTTCGATAGCCGCATACACCGCCTTGTCGCCGCCGTCCTGCCTGTACATACGCGTGTTTTTGAGAACGTACGCAAGCTTGCTTAAAAACATATTTGTTACAGCCTCGGGCTCGTCTGCGCCGCAGTCGATAAGCACCGAAGTGAAGCTCTCCATCTGTATGATATTTTTGTTGCCTATTTCAAACCTGTCGCCGCCGCCGACGGTATCGCAGAGCGCGTCGACCTTCTTCCACACTCTTTCCGAAATGAAGTCGACCTCTTTCGCCTCGGACAATAGCAACATACTGTCTTCGTGCGAGAGTATTTTGGGCTCAACCTCTTCCTCGATAACGTGGTCGGTACGCGAGAGCATAACCTCGGCTATCAGCGCCGCGTTGAGTATTTCCGTGGGCAATCCGTTCAGCACGCCCTCCTGCGGAACTAATACGTAAGTGAGATTGCCGGGAAGCTTGAACGAAGTTTCCTCGTTAAAGTTAATTACGTACTCCTCGGTGGGGTGGTTTGCGTATTCGAGGAAATTGCAGAACCAACTGCCCAAATTGTTTACGTTTACGTTGTCTATTATGAGCACGCGTTCCTGCTCGCGGGCCTTATGCGCCGCGTATACGGCGTTGGAAAAGGGTGAGAGCACGAACTTGCTCTCGTCCTCGCCGTTACTCCACAAAAGGTCGGTAGGCGAATGCCATTCGTCGTCAGCCGAAATCGGAGCGTCGTTGCCGTAATATTCGTTTAAAACCTTTACAAATTCGGGCAGAAGCTCGGAGTTTTTCGAGGTGAGGAACACAAGCTTACACGAAGCTATTGCCGCAAGCAACACCCTTACCGACGACAGCTCGACGTTTACGCCCTTGGTCAAAGCGAATTCTTTGAGGTTGGAGCAGAGCTCGCTGAAAGAAACTTTTTCCGCGCAAACGACGTCCTCCGACGCGCTGTCGTCGAACTTTACTTCGTAAGTCGCCGCAAGCTCCTGCGCCTCCGCCTGAGCCTCCGTCTCTTCCTCGGTGGGCTCTTCTTCCTTTTTCTCTTCCTCGACGGGCTGCTTATACCTTACCTTTGCAATCTCGGTAAACTCCTCAACGTTGTCGAGCATATCGGTGAGCACTACGTTGGCGTGCAGATATTTCTGGCTTTTGCGCTGTTTCGCCGCCACGCAGATGTACGCGATTACGAGCGCATTAACAACTACGGCGATTACGCCTATTATGACGTAGAAAATAAAGTCCTTTTGCGTTACTATACTGCCGAACGCAAACAGCGCGAGCACGCCGTCGACGTACAGCGCAAGCATGAGCGCAAGCCCGAGCTTTAAGCCGAAAGGCAGCTTTTTGCGCGCCGCCCTGACGTCTGCGGGCAAACCGCTCTCGCTGAAATCTACCGCCGTCGCGTCTGCCGAGCTATCCTCTACAACGTTCTTGAAATCGCGTCTTTCCTCGTACTTCTTTAAGCTGAGTAACCCCGTAAGCTTTTCGTCGTCGGGCGTTTCGCCTACCGTGACGGTATAAATGCCGCCCTCTACGAAATAGCCCTTTATTTCGTCGTATTGGCTGAACGTGTTTTCATCGAAGGTTACTTTAACGCGCACCGCGTCGCCCGTCGGCACAAACGCCTTTACATAGCCCTTTAATTGGTTCTCGGCAAAAATCGCCGAGCTCGTGTTCTTCTTTTTGACGGAGAGCATAGCCACCGCATAGCCGTCGCAACCGCCGACGTTCTTTACCGTAAAGCTTACGCCGCTCTCGTTAGCCTTTAAATTGGTATACTCGAAGCTCGTGTACGAAAGTCCGTAGCCCACGGGATAGAGCGGAGTAAAGCCCGCCTGACTTATTCTTCCCATAGGCATTGCGAGCTTGCCCGAAGGACTGACCTCGCCCGTTACGATATCGAGAGCCGCAACCGTGCCGCCCTGACCCGATACGAACGTTAAAAGTACGGCGGCGCACTTGTCGGCAAAAGATAAATCTATGTTGCCGTCAGAAGCGACTACCGCAATTATTTTTGCGCCCCTGCCCGCAACGGTGTCCAAAAGCTGCAACTGTTCGGGGGGAAGTCTGTCCGCGCCCTTTTCAGCCGCCAGATACAAGAGCACCGCGTCCGCCTTGCCGCAGAGCGCTATCGCGTGGTCTATCAGATCGCTCCTGCCCGCTTCGCCCTTGGCATAACCGAGAGCAAAGCCCACCGTATTCAGCCCGTATTCGTTTATCTCGTCAAAAGCTATCTTTTCGGCGGTGGAGCGGCTTGAATAGTACTGCCGCTGATACTTGATATCCTTTGCGTACTCGCCCATAACCGCAAGCCTTACGCCGCGACTGACAGGCAGAACGCCGTCGTTTTTAATGAGCACCGCCGACTGCCTCGCCGCAGTTATCGCAAGCTCGTTGTGGTTGATTTCGTCAAAGCTTGCCCCCTCGTCCTTGTGAAGCGACTTGTAGTCGGTACGGGGATTTTCCTTCGCGTCCTGCATAGAGTAAACAATATCTATGATATCGTCGCAAGCTTTGTCTATAATCTCGCCGTTGAAAACCCTGAACGTGCGCACGAGGCGAGCAAAGCTGCTCTCGCTCATTTTGTCGCTTACGTACTTGGAATGCGCCGTCACGTACGCCGACGTGAGCGACGTGAGCTTGTTGACGAGAGCGTCGAATATATCCTCCTCCAAAAACAGGAACGACGCGCCGCTGTACAAAAAGTCAAGCGCTTCCTCTACCGAGGAAACGACGCCGAACGTCATATCGCCGTATTTAAAGCGCTTTTTAAATTCGTCCGTCTGCTCCACGTCGGAAATTATTACCGAAGTCGGCTGAGCGTTGCCAAGCACCGCGTTGCGTATCTCCCTGCGCGCCTCGACCTCGTCGGCGTTATCCTCGTCGGCGGGCACGTCCTCGAAATTGACGTACGCTCCCCCGCGCCTTAAACCCGCCACCTTGTCGGCAAGGAACTTACCGAGAATAAAACGGTCGGTCGTAAATTTCTCCGCCGTCATATCGTTGGTACAGTTGAAGTACGCAAAGCTGTTTGCCGTGCGAGCCTCTTCGCCTATCGCGTTGTACACGTCGTTTACAAGCTCGG
Source organism: uncultured Christensenella sp. (assembly GCA_910579295.1). Taxonomy (GTDB): domain Bacteria; phylum Bacillota; class Clostridia; order Christensenellales; family Borkfalkiaceae; genus Coproplasma. The sequence continues at coordinate 3,627 of CAJTTC010000018.1, forward strand.
GATTGAATGACGAAGCCAACGCAAAGTCGTCGGGAAAATGAGTAACGTGAAGCCCCTTACAGTCCTCACCGTAAGGTTGCCTTTGTATATCGAACACGGGAAATTCGTAGCCGCCGACCGACGAGCTTCTATAAAACTCGGTCGAGGTGATCAGCCTGAGCTTCTGCTCTATCGACATTTTGACTATAAACCGTTCGTACTTTAATCCTGCCATTTTAACTCCTGCCGCAATAGCGTTACGCGCCTCCCGAACGAGTGCACACAATTACAGTTATAACAATACAGGTACAATTATACAATATCGCCTATGCGCGTGTCAATATTATATTATAGTAATTTTTTCACAAAACTTAAAATGTGATATTTTAACAAAATTGACCCGAAAACACCCGACAGAACGTCGTTTAAACTCCTTTATTTCGATTGCGGATTTCACCGTTTCAAATGATAATTTTCACCGCAATTTCACATAAATTCAAGCTTTTTCGCCGCCAAAAAGCGCATTTGGCGCAGGCGTAAAGCGCTCGTCTTCCGCATAGAAAAACCCGCCTTGCGGCGGGCTTGAAATGTGAAATTATGTAATTAACTCTCAGTTTCCTCTTTCTTCTTGTCTATCCGCGAAAAGTCGTGTTTCCACTTTCCGTCCACCTTTACGCGCTTGTCGTACAGCCAGAGGAGATAGCCTAAAACGGCAAAACCGGCTATGAACGCGAGCATCCAGAGCGCAACTCCGCCATATCCGAACCTGTTGACGTCAAGGCAGAAATAGGGGTATTTGAAGTCGGGTATGCACGCTCCCGCTATCAGAATACAGATTGCGTAGATCAGGGGAATTATCATACTGAGGAGCGGATAATAGACCTTAACGGTACGGTGCTCGTCGTATAAAAAGAAGTCAAGCACAAACAGGACGGGCACGAATATGTGACAGGTCAGGCTGTAAATGTTGCGCCAATAGCGAAGAGTGAACGGGCTTTCGAGCATTGTACTGTACACGACGAACGTGACTAAAATCATAACGGTCGTCATAAATTTAAGCACGGGAACAGCCTTGTTGTGCCCGCGTCTTTCGCCCGCCTTTACGCGCTTGACGTTGTCTTTCAACACTATCACCGACACGGCGAACGCAAACCAATTTGATAAGTTCGTGTAGTATTTAAGAAAATTGAGATTGAGGTCGTCTGCCCGCCGTATGAAATCCCACAGCTCCACGTCCTCGTACACCGTGTAGAAAAATCTGAACGTGAGCAACGTGCCGAACGCCGCGATACAACACAGCGCAGTACGGTATACCATCTGTTCGATTAAATTATCCCTCACAACCGTCACCGCCTCGAATTGTTAACGCCAACAAATCTATGATTTCGCTTTGGCTTTTACGAATTATATCACATTGTTTTGCGCCGCGCAAGATTTTTATTGCTATGTGCGGCAAAAAAGAAAGCGCGCAACCTGTAACGGTCGCGCACTTTCTTTAAGAGAGAATATGAAAAAAGTTAGTGTGTGTAAATCAAGCGATTGGGTTTCCCCCGTTTCGCAAGGCTATTATATTGCTCTAATGTGTAAACTGTATGAAGAAACTATGTATTTACTGTAAACTTTTAAAACGTGCAAAAATTGTTTCGGCTACCCTAAGCCCGTCCGCCGCCGACGAAGTAATCCCTCCGCTGTAACCGCTGCCCTCGCCGCACGGATAGAGGTTTTTGACGGTTACGCTCTGCATATCTTCGCCGCGCAAAATTCTGACGGGCGAGGAGAAGCGCGTTTCTACTCCCGTAAGCACGGCGTCGCGGCTGTCGAAACCCTTTAACCTGCGCGCCATATCGGGCACTGCCGCTTTCAACGCCTCTACCGCAACTTCGGGAAGCGCCTCGCTTAACGGCGCGAAAACCGTCCCCGCCGCGTAAGTCGGTCTGACCTCTCCGAAACCTGCCGACAGCCTGTCCGCCGCAAAGTCGCCGAAGAGCTGACAGGGCGCGCGATAACTCCCGCCGCCGAGAGCGAACGCAACCCTCTCGACAGCCCGCTGAAAGCGCACGCCCGCAAAGAGGTCGTCGCCGCCGAAATCCGAACGGCGCATCTGTACCATAAGCGCGGAATTGGAGTTTTCGCCGTCGCGCGCGTACAGACTCATTCCGTTTACCGCAACGCCGCCCTCCTCGCTCGCCGCCGGAATGACCACGCCGCCGGGGCACATACAGAAAGTGAAAACCGTGCGTTCGTGTGCGTGACTGACGAGCTGATAGTCCGCAGTAGGCAGAATTTTATAGCTTGCGCCGTACTGAGCCAGTCCTATCGCGTCGGCAAGGTGCTCCACCCTTACGCCCACCGCAAAGTCGCGCGCCTCCATAGCAACCCCGCTCGCGTCGAGCATTTCGTACGTTTCCCTCGCCGAATGCCCCACCGCGAGCACAGCGCTGTCTACGCGCAACAGGCTCTCCTCACCGCTCTTTACGTTTTTAAGTTTAAGCTCCGTGAGCTTGCCGCCGTCCGCGGTTATGCCGACCAGCTTTGTGTCGAACATATACTTCCCGCCGCGCTCCTCCACAAACGCGCGCAGTGACTGCAAAACGCCGTACAGTCTGTCGCTGCCCACGTGGGGTTTGTTGAGATAGAGCACGTCCTCGGGCGCGCCGAACCTGACGAACATCGAGAGCACGTCGGCGTTTAAACCGTCCTTTGTGCGGGTGTTGAGCTTGCCGTCCGAAAACGCGCCTGCCCCGCCCTCGCCGAACTGAACGTTGCTTTCGACGTCGAGAGCGCGTTCGTTGAAGAAGCGCAGGCACGAATTGCGGCGTTCCTCTACCCGCTCCCCGCGCTCTATGATTACGGGACGGAAGCCGTGCTCTATCAGCCTGACCGCGCAAAACAGTCCCGCAGGACCTGCGCCTATGACCGCCACCGTCGGGGCGTTTGCAAGCCGTTCAAACTGCGGCTTCGGCTCGGTTTCGGCGCACGAAGAAAAGGCTATCGAATACAGCCGGAAAATGTTGCGCTTGTCGCGTGCGTCGAGCGATTTTTTGAGAATTTTAAAATATTTAACTTCCCTGCCGAGACGCTTTTCAGCAATCTTCAAGAGGTCGCTTTCGGGACGGTCGGCGGGAAGCTTTACGTTATCCAATCGTTTAATCATAACCGTTAACAGAATTTATAATGCTCTTTGCCGCGTGCATTCCGCTCGCAAAAGCCCACGTTAAATTGTAGCCGCCGCAATCGCCGTCCACGTCGAGAAGCTCGCCGACTATATACAGGTTGGGTACGAGCTTGCTCTGCAATCCACCGTCCACTTCCGCCGCGGGCACGCCGCCCTTTGTGACCTGCGCGTAGTCGAAGCCCAGACTTCCCTCTACGTTTAAAGTGAAATATTTAACGGTGCGGGCTATCGTAGCGGGGTCGACGCTCTGACAGCGTTTGATTATCGCCCTGCCCACCTGATTGTGCAACGTGCCGCATAAAAGCTCCGTCTGCGGATAGCCTTCCGCGAGCTTGTGAGCAACGTCGCGCTCTATCTCTTCAATAGGCAAATCGGGCAGAAATTCCAAGGACAGCGACGCTCCGTCCACGCCCGCGCAATACGAGGATATATAAAAAATCGCGTTGCCCGACACGCCGTAGTCCGTAAAAATCACATCGCCGACGGTAGAGGCAAGCGCGCAACCTTTGCCGTCGTATGCGCTAACCCTGCATTCGGTGCGTATGCCTTTGAGCGTCTTTATGTCGCGCGTGTCGCATTTGAGCTGTACCAAAGACGGAATGAGCGGGGTTACGGAATGCCCGAGCTTCTGCGCGAGAGCGAGCCCGCCGCCGTCTGTTCCGAACTGCTTTTGCGCCTTGCCGCCCGCCGCCAAAACCACGCTTGCCGCAGATATCTTTCTGCCGTCCGACAGGGTGAGCGTAAAGCCCCTCTTGACGTCGGTAACTTCGGTCGAACACAACAGCTCCGCGCCGCCTGTTTTTACCTTGCGGACAAGGCAGTCGGAAAGCGCCGAAGCTTGCTTACCTGCGGGATATATGCGCCCCAATTTATCTTTGACGAATAAAAAATCGAAGAGCGACAGCGGATTGTACGCCCCCTCGCAACACAGCTTTCCGGCAAGATATGCGCCGCTTCCGTGATAGTGCCCGACGCTCATTTCGGCGTTCGAAGCGTTGCCCTGTCCGTTGCCCGAGGCGGCTATTTTCCTGCCCGCGCGCTCGCCCTTTTCGATTATTATTACGGATAAATTTTTGTCCTCTTTTATAAGGCTGACGGCACAGGCAAGCCCCGCCGCGCCGCCGCCTATTATTGCAACGTCGTAATTCTGCATAGTATAATTTTACATCTTATTGCCGTCTATGTCAACAGGATAACCCCTCCAAGCTTGATTTAAGGGCTTCGAGGTGAACGTTTTCGTCCTCTAAAATGCGGCAGATAAGCGACCTAAGAGTGCTGCTTTTCAGTCGGGGAAGCATACGCTCGTAGCCGTATATCGCGTACTTTTCACCCATAATATCGTCCTCTATCATATTTCGCAGAGTGCGCGAACACGACACGAATTTCGTCGAATAAAAATTGAACAGGTGCGGAGGGTTGAACGTGTATACGGGAGCTGAGCCGAGTTTGGCAAGCGCTTTGCCAAGCAATTCCAGATGGTGCATTTCGTTGATTGCAATGCTCTTTAAAAGGTCTGCACGGCGTTCGTCGTTTGCCCCCCAAAAGCTGATTGAGTGGTATATATACTGCAACGAAGCGTTTAGTTCACCCGCCGACGTGGAGTATGCGGCGGATAAAATTCTGGCGGCGTACGGGTCGCAACCAAGGTCGTCGAGCGAGGGATAAGCCCCCTCTGCCATTAACGGTTTTAACATAGACAATGCACTTCCCTTTTAAAAATTCTTTACTCTTACAATATTCTGTTCGGTAAAAAATTGTTAAGATCTTAAAAAAACAACGGGCGTTTGAAACGCCCGTTATTTATTAAAGTAAATTTTTAAGGAATTGCCCCGTATAGCTTTCGGGACAGTCAGCCACGTCCTCGGGCGAGCCGCAACATATCAGCGTGCCGCCTTTGTCGCCGCCCTCGGGTCCGAGGTCAACTATCCAATCGGAAGTCTTTATGATATCCAGATTGTGCTCTATTACAATGACGGTATTGCCGCCGTCGCGCAACCGCGCAAGTATAGTGACAAGCTTTTCAACGTCGTAGGTGTGCAAGCCCGTGGTCGGCTCGTCGAGAATATAAGCCGTCTTGCCCGTGCCGCGCTTAGACAGCTCGGTGGCGAGCTTTACCCTCTGCGCCTCGCCGCCCGAAAGCGTAGTTGCGCTCTGCCCCAACTTGATATATCCCAACCCGACGTCGCACAGCGTTTGAAGCTTGTTGTGTATGGAAGATATCGGCTCGAAAAACGCGGCAGCCTCCTCCACCGTCATTTCCAGCACGTCGGATATGGACTTGCCCTTGTACTTGACGTCCAGCGTTTCGCGGTTGTAGCGCTTGCCGCCGCACACCTCGCAAGGAACGAATATGTCGGGTAAAAAGTGCATGGCTATCTGCAAAATACCGTCGCCCTGACAGTGCTCGCACCTGCCGCCAGCCACATTAAACGAAAACCTGCCGCTCTTGTAGCCGCGCTCCTTCGCGTCCTGCGTCGCCGCAAACAGGTCGCGTATCATAGTGAATACGCCCGTATAAGTCGCGGGGTTGCTCCTCGGCGTTCTACCTATGGGCTGTTGGTCGATTGCTATTACTTTATCGAAATACTCTATACCCTCGAAGCCGTCGGCGTCGCCCGTCTTTTTACGCGCCGCGTTGAGATTGTTGGCAAGATACGGATAGACTATTTCGTTTACAAGGCTTGACTTGCCCGAGCCCGAAACGCCCGTAACAGCCGTTATGAGCCCGACGGGGAACTCCACGTCTATGTTCTTTAAATTATTCTGGCGGCAACCCTTGACCTTGAAAAATCTGCCGTCGGGCTGTACTCTCCTTGCGGGCACCTGTATCTTTCTGCGCCCCGCGAGATAGTCGCCCGTAATTGATTTGGGCTCCGCCATTATATCTTCCTGCGTGCCGCACGCGACGACCTCGCCGCCGTGTACGCCCGCCATAGGACCTATATCGACTATATAGTCAGCCGCTTTAATGGTGTCCTCGTCGTGCTCTACGACAATGAGAGTGTTGCCGAGGTCGCGCAAACCTTTTAACGAATTGAGCAGCTTTAAGTTATCGCGCTGATGCAGACCTATCGACGGCTCGTCAAGGATATACAGAACGCCCGTGAGCGCGCTTCCTATCTGCGTAGCAAGGCGTATGCGCTGACTCTCGCCGCCCGACAGCGTTGCCGCCGAACGCGACAGAGTGAGATAGCCCAACCCCACGTTTTCCATAAAGCTTATACGGCTGTTTATTTCCTTTATGATATTGTCGGCTATCATATGCTCGGTTGCGCCGAAGAAAGAAAAGTCGGAAAACGCCCTTATTTCCTCCACCGACATATCGCATATTTCGGCTATGTTTTTGCCGCCGACAGTCACCGCGAGAGCCTCCTTTTTCAATCTTTTGCCGTGACAGCAAGGGCAGTCGGACGTGCGCATATACCGCTCGATATCCCACTTTACGCTGTCGGACGAGGTTTGATTGTAGCGGCGTTGTAGGTTGGTTACAAACCCCTCCCACGCCTTGGAGTACTTGCCCGCAAAGTGATACGCGTTGTACTCCATATCAATCCTTTCGCCGCCGTTGCCGTACATCAGCATATCGTACACGCCGTCGGGAAGCTCGCTTACGGGCACGTCGAGCGAGAAGCCGTACGCCTTGGCAAGCGCATTTAAATTCATCTGCGTTATAGCCGAGCTGTCCAGATTCCAACCGCTGATTTTTATTGCGCCGTCGCGCAACGATTTGCTCTTGTCGGGACAGATTAAGTCGGGGTCGACTATCTGCTTGAAGCCGAGCCCGCTGCACTCGGGGCACGCGCCCCAGGGAGTATTGAACGAAAAGAGGCGCGGCTCTATCTCCTCAATCGAAATGCCGCAGTCGGGACAGGCGTACTTTGTGGAGTACAGCTCCTCCGTCCCCTCGCAGTCGATTACGACAAGCCCGTCGGCAAGCTTTAACGCGCTCTCCAAACTGTCGCTAAGGCGCTTTAACACGCTCTCCTTTACGACAAGCCTGTCCACGACGACGGAAATGTTGTGACGGATATTCTTTTCGAGATGTATATCCTCCTGCAAGTCGTACAGCGAGCCGTCGATTTTTACCCTGCCGTAACCGCTTTTTTTGTACGAGGCGAGCTCCTTAACGAATTCGCCCTTCTTGCCGCGGACCACGGGGGCTTCGACCATTATTTTACTGCCCTCGGGCATCAGCATAACCCTGTCGGCTATCTCGTCAACCGACTGCCGCCGTATCTCTCTGCCGCACTTCGGGCAATGGGGAACGCCGACGCGCGCGAAAAGCAGACGGAAATAATCGTAAATTTCCGTTACCGTGCCGACAGTCGAGCGGGGGTTGTGCGAAGTCGTCTTCTGGTCGATTGAAATTGCGGGCGACAGTCCGTCTATGAGCTCTACGTCGGGCTTTTCCATTTGCCCTAAAAACTGACGGGCATAGGACGAAAGGCTCTCTATATACCGCCTCTGCCCCTCCGCAAATATAGTGTCGAACGCAAGCGTGGATTTGCCGCTTCCCGACAGCCCCGTAAACACCGTGAGAGCGTTGCGGGGAATATGAACGTCGATATTCTTTAAATTATTTTCCTTTGCGCCTTTTACGTAAATTTCTTCTTTCATAATTATCCTTTTTTAATCCGAGGTTTAAATTTCCGTCCGCATTCAACGCATCGCGCAAGTTGAAGCGGGCAAGACAAAACGCTTTTTAAAAATCGAAATCAGCTTCTTTTTGCTTTGGCAAGTTTTTTGCGCAGTTCGGATATGGTGTCGCGTATTTCAATTGCGCGCTCGAAATCGAGTTGCGCGGAAGCCACCTTCATAAGCCCTTTAAGCTTTTCTATCTCGGCGGGCACGTCGGCGAGCTTTATGTCGTCAAAGGACTTCTTTTTGCTCGTAATGCCTATCGAAATTTTGGCTTCCTTTATTATCGTTTTGGGGATTATGCCGTGCTCCTCGTTATACTTCTTCTGTATGGCGCGGCGGCGTTCGGTTTCGTCGATCGCTCTGCGCATACTGCCCGTAATCGCGTCGGCGTACATTATTACGCGCCCCTCGGCATTTCGCGCCGCTCTGCCTATGGTCTGCACAAGCGCCGTTTCACTGCGCAAAAAGCCCTCTTTATCGGCGTCCAAAATGGCTACAAGCTTTACCTCGGGCAAGTCCAGCCCCTCTCTCAACAGATTTATTCCGCACAGCACGTCGAACTCGTCGCCGCGCAAGCCGTTGATTATGTCTATACGCTCCAACGCGTCTATGTCCGAATGCATATAGCGAACGCGCGTGCCGTGCTCCTTTAAGTAGTCGGTAAGATTTTCCGCCATTCGCTTGGTCATTGTCGTTACAAGCACCTTGCCGCCGCCCGCGACGACGCCGTTTATCTCTCCCAGCAAATCGTCAATCTGATTTTTCGTGGGACGTATCGTCACCTCGGGGTCAAGCAGCCCCGTGGGGCGTATGAGCTGTTCGACCGTCTGCCCCGACTGCTCCATTTCGTACGGGGCGGGAGTTGCCGACACGCAGATTAATTGCGGCACGCGCGCGTCAAACTCCTCGAACGTGAGCGGACGGTTGTCGTAAGCCGACTGCAAACGGAAGCCGTAGCCCACCAGATTGTCCTTTCTCGAACGGTCGCCGTGGTACATAGCGCGTATCTGCGGAATAGTCATATGGCTCTCGTCTATGAACACCAGAAATCTGCCCGAGGGGAAATAGTCGAGAAGCGTGAACGACGGCTCGCCGGGGGCGCGCCCGTCAAAGTATCGGGAATAGTTCTCCACGCCGCTGCAATAGCCTATCTCGCGCATCATTTCGAGGTCGTACCGCGTGCGCTGTTCGAGCCGTTGCGCCTCCAACAGCTTGCCGCCGTCGCGAAACGCCTTTACCTCGTTCTGCATATCCGTCTCTATCATAGCCAGCGCGCATTGCATCTTGTCGCTGCCCACAGCGTATTGGCTTGCGGGGAATATCAGAACGTGCTTCAATTCGGATATTATGTTGCCCGTCAGCGCGTCCTCTTCGCAAATCCTGTCAATCTCGTCGCCGAAAAACTCTACGCGTATAGCCACTTCGGAGTTGCTTGCGGGGAATATCTCCACCGTATCGCCGCGCACGCGGAAACACGAACGGTGAAAGTCCGTATCGTTGCGCTGATACTGAATTTCAACAAGCCGCCTTAAAAGCGCGTCGCGCTCCATTTGCGTTCCGGGGCGCAGGGAAATCGACAGACGGAAGTACTCCTCGGGCGCGCCCAAACCGTATATGCACGACACCGAAGCGACTACTATAACGTCCTCGCGCTCGCCCAACGACGAGGTTGCGGCGTTGCGCAATTTGTCTATTTCGTCGTTCAGGCTCAAATCCTTTTCTATATAAGTATCGGTCGACGGGATATAGCTTTCGGGCTGATAATAGTCGTAGTACGACACGAAGTACTCCACCCTGTTTTCGGGAAAGAACTCCTTAAATTCGTTGCAGAGCTGTGCGGCAAGCGTCTTGTTGTGCGCAATGACAAGCGTGGGGCGGTTGACTTCCTTTATGACGTTCGCCATAGTGAAGGTCTTGCCCGAGCCCGTAACGCCCAGCAATACCTGCGTACGTATGCCGTCCTTTACGCCCTCCGCCAGCTTTTCTATCGCCTGCGGTTGGTCGCCCGTCGGATTGAATTTAGAGTGTAGTTTAAATTCCATAGTTTTTTTGCGTGAACGAAAGTTTTATTGAAGTTATTATAGAGCATTACAGCAAAAAAGGCAACAAAATTATTGCCCGTTTTGAGAAAAATATAAAAACAATATTATTGATTATCCCATATCTGCCGACGTTTAAAAGCCGTGTTTTATGCGTTCGTTGCGGCATAGTACGGGGGCAATTTAAAAAAAGCGGCTCAGCATACGCCGTGCCGCATATATTTTTTAAGCTTTGGGAAAATCGACGTAGAATGTCGAGCCCTCCCCCTCCTTTGTGGTTACGCCGAAGTTGAAGGTATGCTTTTCAAGAATAATCTTGACTATATTCAAGCCCAAACCCGTACCCTTTACTGGGCGGGTATGACTGTCCTTACTGCGGTAGTATCTGTCCCAGATATGCTCGAGCTCTTCCTCGGCAATTCCCTTACCCGTATCGCGCACGGCGAATTTTATCCGCTTTTCCTGCGCGTCGTACTTCAACGAAATGTATACGGTTTTATCCTCGCCCGTGTAGTTTACGGCGTTGGATACAAGGTTGTAAACCGCCTGATAGATCTGCTCTTCGTCCGCCAACGTGTAGAGGTTTTCCTCCACGTCGACCATAATGCTGTACCCCTGCCTCTCCTGCAAGTAGCTGAATTTGTTTATAACGCTGTACAGCAGCTCCGTTAAATTGAACACCTTTTTATTGAGCTGTTCGAGCCCCGCCGAAATCTTGGAAGTATTCAGAATGTCGTTGACCAACCCCGTCAGTCTGTCCGCTTCGTCGATTATTACCTGACAGTGCCTGTTGCGCTTTTCGGGGTCGTTGCCCGAAATCTCCTGTATCATCGAGGCGTACGCCTTTATCATTGTCAGCGGCGTCTTTAAGTCGTGAGTGACGTTCGCAAGCAACTCCTTACGGAAATCCTCGCTCTTCTTTATTTCGTCCTTCATATAGTTGAGCGTGTCGGAAAGCTTGGCTATTTCGGCGTACTGTAACGAATTGAACTGCACGCTGTAATCGCCCTCCGCAAGCTTCTGCGCCGTGTTGGATAAATCCCTGATAGGACCCGACAGCTTGTTGGCGAGAGTGTAGGAAATCAAAAACGCAATGATAAACGCGCAAATCGCTATAATTAATACGTAGAGCTCTATCTGACGCACCGACTCGCCTATATGCGACACGGGATAGCGCACAAGCAGATAGGACGGCTGTCTGCCGAGCAATCTTACGCACGCCACGTAATTGAATATGGCTTTCTGATCCTCGCGTGAGTTGAACTCCGTCTTTTTATCCGACTCCCATTCACCGATATTGGCGTTCATTACGTCGTTCAAATCTTTCAGCTTGTCGGGCGGAACGTCGATATACGGCATAATGAGCTCTCCGTCAAGCGAAAAAATAAACACGTCTATGCCGTCGAGCAAGCCGTAGTCGCTCACCTTTCTTTCAAGCGCAGACAGGGGCATATTGACGTCGTTGATAGCCTCTATGAGGTCCTCGCCCGCAGTGCGCACGCGCCGCTTCGTCTGAGTTAAAAGAGCGTTGCCCGAAATGCCGTAACAGACAAGCGCTATTACGGCTATCACCCCCAGCGCGAAGAACGTAAAATACCGCCAAAGTATTATGTTCGTGCCGGTTATTCTTTTCAGTTTCGGTTTTTTAGGCGTTTTGTCCCTTTGCCGCCTTTCAGACTTCGAACTTATACCCCACACCTCTCAACGTAACAATAAATTTGCGGTAATCTTTTAGATTGGCACGCAGCATCTTGATATGCGTGTCCACAGTGCGGTCGTCACCGTAGAAATCAAATCCCCATACGTCGTATAAGAGCTTCTCGCGGGAGAGCGCGATGCCCTTATTCTTTATAAAGTAGAATAAAATTTCGTATTCCTTGGGCGTTAAATCAACCTTTTCGCCGTCGACGTAGACGTTGCGCCCGGCAAAATCGACGGTCAGCCCCTCGAACGTTACGGTGTCGCCCGTCTCCTCTTTCTGCTTTCTGCGCTTTGTCACCACGTTAATTCGCGCCATAACCTCCTTGGGTGAGAACGGCTTTGTTACGTAGTCGTCGACGCCTATCTCGAAGCCGAAGAGCTTGTCATACTCCTCGCCGCGCGCCGAGAGCATTATGACGGGCACGTCCTTGATTTTCTTGATTTCCTTAACTGCCGAAAAGCCGTCAAGACGGGGCATCATAATGTCCATAAGCACGATATCGTAATCGTTGTCGCGGCACATCTTTACCGCCTCCATACCGTCAGCCGCCTCGTACGCCTCGTTGCCCTCGAACTCTACGTACTCTTTAAGCACGTTTCTTATCATATCTTCGTCGTCGACAATAAGAACCTTCATTTGAACACTCCTTTAATTTACCTTAAAACGCTTTTTTTACCTGTTTTGTCTGAACTGCCCTACACTATAATTATAAACCTTGTAACTCAAAGGTAAATGGATATAATATGAAAAATTTATGAAATTTTTTAAAAAATGTACTAAAAAGCGATTGACAGCGGCTTTTTTGTGTGTTATCATAGGTACACAAACAAATGTTCATAGCGCGTTGATAACGGGTCGGCGCGCCGAAAACTTTGAGGAGACGACGTATGCTTGACGCAGAAAGACTTGCAATATTGACCGAAAGCGCGAAATACGACGTTTCCTGCTCCTCTTCGTGTTCGAAACGGGCGAACGCGAAGGGCGGACTCGGGAACGCTTCCGTCGGCGGGATATGCCACTCCTTTACCCCCGACGGAAGATGTATCTCACTGCTGAAAATGCTGATGAGCAACGCGTGCCTGTACGACTGCGAATACTGCCCAAACAGGAGAAGCGCGGACGTGCGGCGGGCGGGCGTTACTCCCGACGAGATATGCGAACTGACGATTAATTTTTATATGCGCAACTATATCGAGGGACTGTTCCTCTCCTCCGCCGTTTTCGACACTCCCAACCGCACTATGGAGCTGTTGACGGAAACGGTTATAAAGCTGAGAAAGGTGTATAACTTTAACGGCTATATTCATTTAAAGGGCATTCCGCACGCCGACGAAGCTCTGATTATGCGGGCGGCGAAGTACGTTGACAGAATGAGTTTTAACGTGGAGCTTCCAAGCGAACGGTCGCTTAAACTGCTTGCTCCGCAAAAGACCAAAGAGAGCCTGTTACTGCCGATGAAACAGCTGAGCACGGCAATGACTTACGACAGGGAGAACAAAGTGCGGCGGGGCAGGGTTATACCCGCGGGACAGACTACGCAGATGATTATCGGCGCGTCGCCCGAGAGCGACGGTCAGATTTTGCGGCTGACGGAGGCTCTGTACCGAAAAATCGGTTTGAAGAGGGTTTACTACTCCTCATACGTACCCGTAGTCAGGAGCGCCAAACTGCCCGACGCGGGCGCGGGACTATTGAGAGAGCACCGCCTGTATCAGGCGGATTGGCTTATCCGCTTTTACGGCTTTGACGTGGAAGAAATATGCGGGGCGGGCGAAAACCTCTCCCTCGACCTCGACCCCAAATGCGGTTGGGCTATGCGCAATATGCACCTCTTCCCCGTAGAGATTAACAGCGCGCCGCTTGAAATGCTGCTGCGCGTGCCCGGGATTGGCGCTAAGGGAGCGTACAGAATTATCGAGGCGCGTAAATTCGGCGCTTTGGACTATGATAATCTTGCAAAAATGCGCATAATATTGAAGAGGGCAAAACACTTTATTACCTGTAAGGGCAAATTTTACGGCTCGGACAGCACGGGCGCAGTCAAGGCGGCGCTTGTACTCGACGGAATGAAGGAGCACGAACAACAGTTGAGTATGTTCTCCTCCCCCTCCGTTGCTCTGAGCGCCCTCACGGGAGAGGTATGACCTATTATTTGACGGACGGAAGCGAGGAAAGCTTTTACACCGCGGTTTTTATTGCGTATAGCGACAAGGATTGCATTATCACGTCGGAGAGAAGTATTCAGCTCGGGTTGGACGTGACGACCGTAGACGTGGTTGCGGACGGGGAGAAAGCCGAAAGAGTTAAGCGAAAACTGCACGCTCTGGACAGGGGCGCGGAGGAAGATATACAGTTAGTTTTAAAGAGCAACGCCGCACTGAAAGAGAATGCGGCGTTCGAGTATATTAAACTGATTATTGCTCAAGGTGGCGCGGTGCGCGGAATGCTCGCTCACCCAGCCGTAATCGAAATGACGGAAATCCGCACGAGGGTCTACGGCGAAACGCACAGACTTAAAGGGCTTTTGCGGTTTATGGAGAACGCAGACGGCGTGTTGTACGCCCCCTACTCGCCCGATAACGATATAACCGACTTGCTTGCCGTGCACTTCGCGGCGCGGTTTTCAAGCAAGCGCTTTGTCATTCACGATATCAAAAGGGCGATTGCCGCGCTGTACGACGGAAACGAAATTGTTATGACGCGCGCCGAGGGAGCGGAAATCTGCCTTTCGGAGTACGAGGAATATTTCGAGGGGCTCTGGCGGCAGTACTACAAATCGGTCAATATCGAAAGCCGACCGCACGAAAAACAGATGCGCGGAAGTATGCCCGTGCGCTATTGGAAATTTTTGCCCGAAAAGAGATAGAACCAAGCCGTTTCGATTAGAATTAAACCGATATTTAATTAAACGGAAACAGTAGGATATTTTTCAATCAGGCGTTTATAGCAAAAGCAGCCGCACTACTTCCGGTATTCAGTATGCAAACTGCTTTATATTAAGCTTTAACTTTATAAATCGTCGGCGTTGAGAGGCGGTTGAGTATCGCCGTTGTCCGTCTTTGAAGGAGCTTCCTCGTTCGCAGAGGGCACGTCGGGCTCATATCCCGAGCCGAACACACTGCCGCCCGTCGAACCGCTGAATACGTCGTCAGTATTTACGTTGTCTGCCGAGCCCGTGCCGCCGCTCACCCCGCTCGACATCACGTTTCTCTCCCTTACAATCTCCTGATAGAATACGGCGCGCGCCGCCTCGTGATAGGGCCTAACCCATAAGGTAAGAATGCCGAACGTGAGCGCGCAAAGTATATACCAACCGATAAAACTGCAATCGAGGCAGAACAGCCTCCACTTGTTGCCGTTCATCAGCTCCATTGACTGCACGCGCGCGGTGTTTGCGCTCATTGCGGGATTGTCGGCGAGAATGTAATAGCTCATACTGTACGAATACGCCTTAATAATTCCCGGAATTACAAGCAGGAGCGACCAAAGCGCGATAAGTATACTGTTGATAATCGACAGCAAAAACGCGTTTGCGAAATTTTTAAAGCCGTCGAACATTTTAGCAACTTCCACTCTCTGCCCGCGTACAAGGCATAAAAACTGCTGACTCAGCCCCAACGTAAGCGGACCCGTAATAAGGAGAAGCGCAATACTGCCCACGCCTAACAAACTCAAACCCGAACATGCGCCCATAATAAGTTCAAAAATCAGAACTGTCAAAATCATAACGCCCCACTTGCCCGTAAGGCACGCCCAGGCGTTACTCCTGAAATCTCTTGCTCTCATATTTCTCTCCCGTATTTATTCATATTCACGTCTGCAAGAAATTATCGGCGAGCCGTGAAAATTACTTGTTTAAACCGTCGGCAATTTTAAGGAAAAATCCGTCGAGATAATTATTTTTAACGTCCTCGATATTGCCGCCGTCAGCCGCCGCCGTCAACTCTCTGTCCACGGGCACTTTTGCAACCGCGGGTATGCCGTATTCGAGCGCAAGCGCGTCCACCGCGCTCTCGCCGAAAATGCTCAGCTTTCTGCCGCAGTCCGGGCAGGTAATATAGCTCATATTTTCAACAATACCAAGGATAGGCACGTTCATCATCGTAGCCATATTTACAGCCTTTTGCACTATCATACCGACGAGATCCTGCGGGGTGGTGACAATGATTATTCCGTCAAGGGGCAGGCTTTGGAATATGGTCAGAGGAACGTCGCCCGTTCCGGGGGGCATATCGACGAACATAAAGTCGACGTCTTCCCAGATAACGTCCGTCCAGAATTGAAGAACCGTGCCCGAAATGAGCGAACCGCGCCAGACAACGGGGTCGTCCTCGTTCTCCAGCAGCACGTTCATACTCATAACCTGTATTCCCGTCTTGCTGTCTACGGGGAGAATGCCGCCCTCTCCACCCATTGCCCTTTTGTGAATACCGAACATTTTGGGTATAGACGGTCCTGTTATATCGGCGTCCATTACAGCCGTATTAAAGCCGTGCCTCTGCGAGGATACGGCGAGCATTGCGCTTGTCATAGACTTGCCTACGCCGCCCTTGCCCGAAACTACGGCAATGACCTTTTTTATTTTAGCACGCTTGTGGGGCTTTTTTATAAGGCTTTCGGGCTTGCGCGAAGAACAGCTCTCGCCGCAACTCGAACAATCGTGAGTACAATTTTCAGCCATAAATTTATCTCCTTTCGTAATTTGCAATTACGGACTACATTCTATGTTATTACCAAAGAAAAGTCAAGTTATTTATAATCGGTTGAAATTTTAGTTGCCTTTTTAAAGGCGGATATGCTATAATGCTTCTGCCGTGCTAAGTGGGGAGATAGCGGTGCCCTGTACCCGCAATCCGCTACAGCGGGACAGAATTGCCCCTCCCGACTTCCAAAGTGGAAGGCAGCCCCGTATAAGGGGTGTTGATAACAAGGTCTTATGCAACTCTTCGCCGCGAACCGTGTCAGGATAGGGATATAGCAGCACTAAACGGAGTGATGGGTGTGCCATAGGGTTGCTTTGCAGTAGCTACCTGTACGGGTTACGCTTCGGCTTTGGTTGGCAAAAGGGGCTGCACGGTTTTTTTGAATTTACTTTTCCGCCGCGCGCAAAGCTTTGCGCGCGGCGGGATTTTTTTATTTGTTGAACATTATTTTCTCGCTCTTAAACATAAGCGTGAGCACGAACACCAACAGCGCCGCCACCGCTACGTTCACACAGACGGTTATGGCCACTCCCGCCGCGCTCATTGCGCCCGACATTACCGAGGAGATGACCGTCGCGCTGTTGAACACGGGAATGAAATACAGTCCGAGGGAAGTCAGCCCGCCCGCAAACATACTGAACACGCCGCACAGCAACACAATTATCATAAGCGGCACGACAAGTCCGCTTGCCTCCTTAACGCTCTTGGCGTACGCCGAAATTATCGAAATGAGCGTTACGAAGATGAGCACGGTCGAAAGTATGACGGCAAGTATCGCAACGATATCGCCGAAGCCGAACATTGAGAGCGTTAGCCCGCCGCCCGCCGAACCCATAAGCTTGGGAAGCGACAGCACTAAGCCGAGAGCGCTTGAAAGTCCGCTGAGTAGGGCAATCGCGCTCAGCGCGAGAATTTTGCCTATCGCCACGCTGCCGCGCTTGACGGGAGTGACGAGCAACGTCGCAATCGTTCCACGCTCCTTTTCGCCCGCAATAGATTCAGGAGCAACCGACATACAGCCGCTGAAAAGCAACATCAACAGCACCATAGGCACGACCATAGCGAGCGCCGTTCTCGCCGTCGACTGAGCGTCGGCAAGGTCAAACAGGTCGTTTTCGGTTGCGGGACGGTTGACGTCGAACTTATTCGCCAACGTTTCCTCGTAAGCCGACAGAAGCGCGGTTGCCGTGCTGTACGCCGTTAACGACTTGGTTTCAGCCGAATTGTAGTATATCCGCACGTTGGGCGCGGGCGTTCCGAGCGACGGAGAATAGTCCTTTATCGCCTCGTCGAAGTCCTGCGGAAACACAATTAACAGCTCCGCCCTGCCCTCGCGCACAGCCGCCTGCGCGTCGGCTTCGGTTATATCACCGTTTACCGTAAACGCCGAACCGAGAGACTGCGACAAACTCTGCGGCATATTGAGGACGTACGCGGTGCTCGTTCCGCCCGTTTCCTTCTCTTCGATATCGGCTATTATCGTGCCCATAAGCGAGTACATTGCGAAAATGAGCAGCCCGGGTAAAATAAGAGCCGTTATCCACAGGCGTGTGTCCTTGAAAAAGCGGGCAAATTCCTTTTTGATTATCGTAAGCACCGTCTTCATTCCTGAGCCCCCTTTTCAGCCGCGTACAAGTCGAAAAACTTTTCCTCTAAATTCTTTTCCTTTGTCAGGTTTTCGAGAGTGTCGAGAGCGACGAGCCTGCCGTCTATGATGACGCCCACTCTGTCGCAAAGCTTTTCTATAAGGCTGAATATGTGCGTGGACAAGATTATCGTTTTGCCCTCGTCGCGCAATTCCTTTAAATAGTCCGTAACCGTTTTCGCCGTCAGCACGTCAAGACCGTTCGTCGGCTCGTCGAAGATGATAAAGTCGGGGTCGTTGACAAGCGATATGACTATCGACACCTTTTGGCGCATACCCGTGGACAGATTGGCTACCTTGACTTCGGCAAACTTATCTATACCGAACCGAGCGAACATTTTACTCTTGCGCCCGGCGGCAATCTGCGGAGGCACGCTGTACAGTCCGCTGAAAAAGTCGAACAGATAGTTGGGCGTAAAAAAGTCTTCGAGTTTGAGTTCGCTTGTGAGAAAGCCTATCTTGGAGCGCACGCCGTACTCGTCGGCAACTATGCTCGAACCGTCGATTATGGCGTCGCCGCTGTCGGGCTTGATTAAGGTTGCAAGCATTCTCAGCGTGGTAGTTTTGCCCGCGCCGTTAGGTCCTAACAGCCCGAAAATTTCGCCCTTGTACGCAGTCAACGACAAGTTGTCCACCGCCGTCTTTACCGTTATTCCGCCGCCCTCGAGCTTGCGCTGTTTACGCGACAGTCGGAAAGATTTGGTCAAATTTTTTATCTGTAAAATTTCTTCCATATAAATGGTCCTTTGCGCGGTTTTTCCGCAATTTTTTTTACGAAAGCATTATATCATACGGGAAGTATGGCGCACAACAATTATTGCGGTAATTTTTTGCCGTATTACTGTATATTTTACAACTTTGCAGCAATTCTTACAGGACGGCTTAAAAACAAATTCGTTGCGGGATATGCCGCAACGAATTAAGATAATCAGTGTTTTATTTTTAGTTGAAAAGCCCCAGACAATGTAAGACTACGCAGGCTATCGCGAGCAAGATAAGATACAGCGAGAACCACTTATAATTCGCTTTTTTTATCGCCGTAAGCATAACCTTTATAGCGAACAGCCCCGCCACCGACGAAAGTATAAAGCCTATTACAATGCACCAGCCGAACTGCGGACCCGCCACCTCGAACGAATAAGCAAAGCCGTGCTCCTTATCTATAATGCCCTTTACAAGCTCGACGAAAAAGCTTCCCAGAATGACGGGTATCGACATTAAAAAGGAGAATTTGGAGGTATCCTCCGCAGTGCCGCCCGCAAACGTGCCCGCCGCAATCGTAGAGCCGCTCCTCGATATTCCCGGCAGGATTGCAATCGCCTGAGCAAAGCCCATAGGAAGAGTCGTGCGCCAACCGAGCGGCAACACCTTTTTCCTGCGCTTTGCAAAAATTTCGGTAGCAAACAGCACCGCCGCAGTCAACGTGAAGAACACAGCGAGGACTACGCCGACGTACTGCCCGCCCATTAAATGCTCCTCTATCACGTCGTCCAGAAGCAACCCCGCGACGCCCGCAGGTATGGTTGCAACAACGAGATACAACAGCGTTTTAAAGGGCTTTCTGAACAGCTCCAATATGTCGCGCCGGAATATGACGCACACCGCCACAAGCGTACCCAGATGCAATATTATATTAAAGAAAAGCTCGGCACCGCCTATATCGACGCCGAGCACTCTTTGCAAAAATGTCAGGTGACCGCTTGACGATACAGGTAAAAATTCAGTTAACCCCTGTGTTAAGCCGAGAACGATAGCTTGCCACCATTTCATCTATAATTAATCTCCGTTATTATTATTTCCCCGTCAGATTTTTATAGGCGTCCTTGAACACCTTGACTGCCGCATCGGTATTGTAATCCTTTAAGATTTCCGCGCGATTCAAGTTGATTTCGTCTTTGAGCGAGGAGTCCTTATACCAATTATAGAAGCGGTTTTCGAACGTGCCCTCCTGCTCTACTCTCGCCTTGGTGAACTGCGCGTTGTACACCTCTCCGCCGTTGGTGTCGAACGTTTCGGTCACGTAGATGAGATGCCAGCCATAGTCGCCCGCACACACCTTGAACGCGCCCGCGCCCATTCTTAAAGCTTCCTGCGCGGCATACTCGAACTCGGCAATATAGCTTGTATCGTAAGCCGAAACGCTGTAACCGATATACTGCGAAAGCACGCCCGTATCTGTCGTGTAAGCGTACTGCAATTCGTTTACAGCCGACATTGCCTTGTAACGCTGAGAGGTTGTTACGAACATATCCTCACGCGAAGCGCCGTCCGTAAAATCGACCTTGCCCGTAGCGTATACAAGCTTTGAATAATCTATCTCGGTAGCGTCGCCGTTCTTGGAAAAGTCGGTTTTGCTGTAAAAGTCGGAGAAGTTAGTACTGCCTCTTATCGAATCGCCCGCAGCATAGTGCACGTTGCCAGTGCCGCCGAGTACAAAATTAATATATGCGGAAAACTCCTGCAACATATCGTCAACGTCTAATTTTTCGGGAACAAGTTTGTAACTGCCGTTCGTATTCTTTGTAACCTTGCCGTTGTAGGTATACAGTCCCGTGTACTTACTGAGAGCTTCGTATTTGTCCGTCTTTGTAAGGTTGTTTTCAAAGAACAGGTACGTTCTGTCGGCGTTGCCGTTATCGAAATAACCGAGCTTTTCCGTCGCGTCTTTGTTGTATTCCTTTGCATCGAACGCGTACTGCGTTTCGCCGTTGAACCACGCCTCGCGCTGGTCGGTCGTTTCGATATTTTTAAGCAACTGATTTCTTGCGTGGAAATAGCCGCTCTCGTCTATGATATCGTTGTCGCGGTAGCTCTGCAAGGATTTGAGCCCTACGCTTTGTACGGAAGAGAAGGGCAACAGAATGTTGTAGACGTATCCGAACGTGCCGTAAGTTCCGTCCTGCTCCGCCGTATCGCTTTCAGTATTGGGCGCATAGAGTATGAACGACTTGTCGGACATATTCCCCATAGCCGTTTCAAAGGTAGAAACGGAGGAATAATTCTTCTCCTGCGAGGTGTACTCGCCGTCGTCCGTGCCGTTGTACTTGTTCTGAATATAGGTATAAACGCCGTTTGCGTCGGTATGAGTTATTATCTCTTCCTGCTTCTTTTCAAATCTCTCGTTGTACTCGTCGATTATCATAGCTTCGAGCTGAGAGATATAATAGTCCTGCGTATAGGACAGCTGCATTATGTCGGTCGTTTCCTCGTCCTCCGCAGTCAGGAGGTAGTTGCCTTTAAGGTAGCCGACAAACTCCGAATAAGCCCTGCGGCGCGAATTGCGGTCGGTGCCGTCAAGAGGCTCGTAGTCGTCGCCGGCGTCGGCAAGTTCGTAGCCTGCATAGCCCGTGTAAACGCCGTAGTCGGAAGGGATATAATCTTCCTTAGCCGTATTTATTCCCGTAGGAGTTGCGCGCGTGCCGCTTCCCGTATAGCCCTTTTTCTCATCGAGGCTTTCCTTTTCTCTGCTGTCGAGAGAGTTGTTGAGCATAAGCGCAACGTTATATTTTGCTTCCTTTACTCTGTCGGAATTTTCGCCGCCGAGGATATATACGTACTTCTCCGTCTGCGTAGTCAGCTGATTGAACTGCGAGAGCGTCACTCCGCTGTCGGGTTCAGCCGCCTTGTCCTTTAAAAGCGAAGCCGTAGCGTACTGCGTTACGATTGCATTCTGCACAAGAACGTCCTTTATAAGTTCGAAGGTCTGCGCCATGGTATAGCCGTTTTCCTGCACGTACCGATAATAGCCGTTGACAAACGCAATCATCATATCGCGCTTTATAAACGTTTCCTCGGTTATAGCCGTCGCTTCGTCCCTGAACTCCTCTACAAACTTCTCGTTCTTGGTGATGTCGACCGTAGCCACGACCTGTTTTACGTCCTCTTCGTTTTTGGTCACAATACAGCCCGCCGTCGAGAACGCTACGCCCATTGTAAGCGCGACGGCAACCGCCGCGCAAATAATCTTTTTACTTTTCATTGTCCGTGTCATCTCCCCGATAAAATAGGGTTTACCGCATAAAAGCGGTCTTACTAATTATATAATATTTAATTGCCGTTGACAATTAATTTTTAAGCGTTTTGAGCAAAACTTGAAGCAAATTTCAAAAATTTCGTCATAGCAAGCATAGTTTTTGTCTGCGTTGACTGCGGCACGAATACAATCTGCACCGTTTTTGCCATAGACAGCGTTATCATACCGCGGTATTTTTCGATAGCCGCCGACAATCCCGCGCCGCGCAGACTGTTGACGGACGGCAATTCGAGAGCGCCGCCCTGACTGTCCACCGTAATTTTTTTGACGTTGAACGCCGCCGCGTACGATTTAAGCACGGCTATTATAAGCAGGTTGAGCACCTCGTCGGGCATTGCGCCGTAGTTTTCCTCCACGGAGCGGCACACCCTCTTGTAGTCGTCTACCGAACGTATTTCGGCTATCTGCTTGTAACAGTCCATTCTGCCCGCACTGCTCTCTATATAAGCTTCGGGTATATAAGCCGTGGCGTGAATATCGAGCTCGCAAGAGAGCTGTTCGCCCGTGAGCTCCTCCTTTAAAAGCTTGGAATAAAGCTCGTAGCCGACCTTGTCCATATGCCCGTGCTGTTCCGCGCCGAGCACGTTGCCCGCTCCCCTTATTTCAAGGTCGCGCATGGCTATCTTGAAGCCCGAGCCGAGCTCTGTAAACTGCATTATGGCTTTAAGCCGTTCCGCCGCGTCGCTCGTCATAACCTTTTCGGGCTTGAAGGTGAAGTACGCCTGCGCGAGGCGCGCGCCCCTGCCAACCCTGCCGCGCAGCTGATAGAGCTGGGATATTCCGAGACGGTCGGCGTCGATGACGATTATCGTGTTGGCGTTGGGCAAATCTATGCCGTTTTCGATTATAGTCGTCGTAACGAGCACGTTTTTCTCGCCCCTGTAAAATGAGAACACGTTGTTTTCGAGCGTGGTTTTGTCCATTCTGCCGTGGGCGTAAGTAACCTGCGCTTCGGGTATTATTGCGCAGATTTTACCCGCGAACTGCGATATGCTCTCCACCCTGTTGTACAGAATAAAAACCTGTCCGCCGCGCGTTATCTCCCTGAGCGCCGCGTCGCGTATGAGCGTTTCCGTTTCCTCCACGACGTAGGTCTGCACGGGCAGTCTGCGCGTGGGCGCGGTGTTTATCGTGCTTATGTCCCTTATTCCCGACAGCGACATATGCAACGTGCGCGGAATGGGTGTAGCCGTCATTGTCAGGCAGTCGACGTCCGATTTTATGTGCTTGATTTTTTCCTTGTGCTCCACGCCGAACCGCTGTTCCTCATCGAGAACCAACAGCCCCAGATCCTTGAATTTTACGTCGCTCGACAGCAGGCGGTGAGTGCCTATTATCAGGTCTATATCGCCGTTTGCAAGCGCGCTTAAAGTCTGCTCCTGCTGTTTGGGCGTTTTAAATCTGTTGAGCTTTTCGACGCGCACGCCGAACTCCGCAAACCTCTCGCACGCAGTGTTGAAATGCTGTTCGGAGAGAATTGTACTCGGGCACATAAGCGCCGCCTGCTTGCCGCCGAGCACGCACAGATAGATTGCACGCAAAGCAACCTCCGTCTTGCCGTAGCCCACGTCGCCGCACAGCAGTCTGTCCATAACCTTATCAGAGCACATATCCGCCTTTATTTCCTCGATACAGGTAAGTTGGTCTGGCGTTTCCTCGTAGATGAACGCGTTCTCGAACTCCTCCATCATAACGGCGTTCTCGGGAAAGCAATAGCCCCTGCGCTCACCCCTCTCCGCGTATAAAAGTTTGAGGTCGAACGCAAGCTTTTTTATAGAGGCGCGCACGCGCTCCTTGACCTTTTCAAACTCAGCGCCGCCTATTTTGGACAGCGCGGGATTGCCGTCGCCGACGTACTTGGAAAGTATGTCCATCTGCTCGACGGGAACGTACAGCACGTCGCCGCCGCGGTATTCTATGGCTACATATTCCTTAATGCCGTCGGTCGTTTCAATCTTTTTAGTGCCCGTAATCTTGCCCACGCCGTGCTTTTCGTGCACCGCATAGTCGCCTATTTCGGGAGCGACGAACATATCGCCGCGCCTGCGCCGTATGCGCTTCTGTACGGGTTTGGTAAAGATATCGCCGCTTCCTATAACGGCTAATTTCGCTTCGTGAAGGACGAAGCCCTTGTCAAGCGTGTCCGAGCAAACGCACACGTCTTTGAGCGCCGAAAGGCTGTAAGGGAGCGGATTGACCCCTATATATGCCTCGTTTAACACCTCGCAAAGCTTTTCGTAGCGCTGAACTCCGCCCGCATATACGAGCACCCTGTACCCGCCCGAAAGCCAGCGTTTTACGTCGTCGCACAGCAAAGGCAAGTTGTTGAGGTAGGACGGCGAGGGCACGGAATGTATATTATACGTGCGCAAGGGACGGAAGAATTTTATATCCGTCGTAAAGGTCTGCAACGCCACGTTAAGAAACTTGGAAACGCCCGCGAGAAACTGCTCTTCATTGAGTAGCTGCCCGCGCGAAAATGCGCACACCTCGCCGCCCGCGAACAGGTCGGAATACCTCTCGGCGTGCTCCTTACATACTGCTTTGAGCCTGTCGTACACCGACTTGCATTCGTCGAAAACTATCGCCGTACCGTCGGGCAACAAATCGAACAGCGTGCGCGCGCACCTCAGCTCGGGGAACAGCCAATCCTGACCCGCGAACGGCGCGTTTGCCGCAAGTCTGCCCGTCACCTCGCCGCATATCGTGTTGAGCCGCTTAAACGCCGCGTCGGTCGGGCATTGTTTTACACTGCGTTGGAGCGAGGCGATAAGTCCGTTTACTTCGTCCGCCTCGATTATGCAGTCGATTGCGGGGGCGAACGTCACCTCTTTAACGTCGGGCAGACGGTCGCCGCTGACAAAATCGTAGGGGCGAATGCGCTCCACGCTGTCGCCGAAAAAGTCGACGCGCACGGGATTTTCCGCCGTGACGGGGAATATGTCTAAAATGTCCCCGCGTACGGCGAACGTGCCCTTGCTCTCCACCGAATATTCACGCACATAGCCCATTTGCACGAGCAGAGCGGGCAACGCGGCGTAGTCGTAGTCGTTGCCGACTTCAAGCGTTATCTGCGGCAGGCGCGACGGCACGAGTTGCAGAGCCGCCTCCACGTCGCACACTATTATTTCCGCGCCGCCGAGCAACCCGCAAATGCCCTCTATTCTTCTGAACAGCGCGTCCTTTGAAATTGCGTCCTTGTACAGAAGCACGTCGTCCTTTGCCGAGAGCCGCGCAACGCGCTTGCCCGACAGCGTGCATATCGCTTCGTACGCCTTGCCAGCCGTGATTGCATCGGCGGCTATGTATAGAACGGGGCGCTCTATTACGCTTGCCGTTAAATATTTCTGACTGTCGGCAACGCCGAAAACCGCCGTCGGAGCACCGAGGCGGAGGTCGTGGGCAAGAGCGGGATAATCGCCCTTTAAATTTTCAAACGTAAAAAAGTCTTTCACCGCCTTCTCCGTCAGCCGCCCGAACGCCGAAACGCTCGCGGCGACCTTCAAAAAAGCCATTCGGCAATCAGCCGTTAAAGTCCGTCATTACGCGCTCGCACGGAACGCCCTTGGCAAGCTCCGCCGCCGCACGCGCCGCACGGTTGCAAGCGGAAACGAACAGGTCGTAGTCCTCCTCCCGCACGTTCGACAGGACGTAGTTCATAATGGGAATATTGACTTCCGTATCGCGTATACCTATGCGTATTCTCGCAAAATTGCCTGTGCCGATTTCGGCAATGACCGAACGCATTCCGTTGTGCGTGCCCGCGCTTCCGTCGGGGCGTATGCGGATTTTGCCCTTTGGTATATCGTAGTCGTCGTACAGCACGACAAGCTCCGACGGGGTTGCCCTGTATTTTGCGAGCAACTGCTTTACCGCTCTGCCCGAGTTGTTCATATAGGTGAGCGGCTGAGCCAGAATTACCTTTTCGCCGTTTACGTTAGCCTCGGCAGTGAGCGCCTCGCACTCACGCTTTTTGAACTTAGCGCCGAGTATATTCGCCGCGTCGCCAACCGCAAGATAGCCCATATTGTGAAAAGTTTTAAAGTACTTTTGCTCGGGGTTGCCGAGACCGACTATTATATACATAAACGCACCGTTTAAAAATTTAGCCACAACAAAAGAGCTGTGGCGTTTTTAGCGATTTGAGATGTTACACTTGTTAATCAGTCGTAAATTTTGGACATAGGTCTGTCCATATAGACGTTTTCGATTGCGTTTGCAAAAATGGTAGCCGTCGAAATCATCTTGAATATGGGCAACATCTTTTCCTGAGGAATATTTATAGTGTCCAAAATCGCAAGCTCGGTTATGGGCGAAGCCGCAAGTCTTTCTATTGCGGGACCCGACAAAACGCCGTGCGAACAGCAAGCGTAAATTTCCTTCGCGCCCGCTTCCTTTAACGCCTTGGCGCCCTGTACAATCGTGCCGGCTGTATCGATCATATCGTCGACCATAAGGCAGTTCTTGCCGTCTACGTCGCCGATTATGTTCATAACTTCCATAACGTTAGCCTTGGGACGGCGCTTATCTATTATCGCCATTTTGGCGTCCATTCTCGCCGCAACCTTTCTCGCGCGGGCGACAGAGCCGATATCGGGAGATACTACGACGAAGTTGTCGTCAACCTTGGGTTTGAAATAGTTATAGAGCGTAGGTCCGCCCACGAGATTGTCGAGAGGGATATCGAAGAAGCCCTGAATTTGCAGACAGTGCAAATCCATTGTAAGTATTCTGTCCGCGCCTGCGCTCGTCAGAAGATTGGCAACGAGCTTAGCCGTAATCGGCTCGCGGGAGCGCGCCTTTCTGTCCTGACGGGCATAACCGAAGTAAGGAATTACAGCCGTGATACGACCCGCGCTTGCACGCCTCGCCGCGTCGATCATTATGAGAAGCTCCATTAAATTATTGTTCACGGGATAGCTTGTCGACTGTATTAAAAATACGTCCTTGCCGCGCACCGTTTCGTCAAAACGGACGTAAATTTCCCCGTCGGAAAAGTGCGTTACCTCCATTTCGCCGAGCGTCGTATTGAGCTGTTTTGCGATTTTTTCAGCCAAAGGTCTGTTGGAATTGCCCGAAAAAATCTTAATTTCGTTGCCGTGGTTAATCATCAGGTTAGCCTCCCAATTCTTAAGTAATATTTTTATCGGGCTTTACCGCCCGTAAATTATTGTTTCAGCATTCTAATTTTACTTTACACAAAATATAATGTCAACCTTTATATAAAATGAAAAATTATCAACAACAAAATGTTAAAAAGTAACTTACGCGTGAAAAGTTTGTGAAAAAGCCGTTTTGTTCATTGAACCGAAGCAAAACCGCCGACTTTGAAAACGGTTAGCCCGACGTTAAATGTACGCGCTATTTCTTTTCCCTTATCCGCATTTCGGAAAAAAAGCCCGACAGAATGGCGCGGCACTCCTCTTCCATTACGCCGCCCTCCACCTCGATTTTGTGATTAAGCAGATTGGCGTTAGCAAGCTCGCCCGTCAACGACCGCCCCTTATCCTCGGGCGCGCCGAAATAAATTTTACGTATGCGCGCGTTTAACGCCGCCCCCATACACATAGGGCACGGCTCTAACGTAACGTACAAATCGCACTCGGGTATGCGCCAGCTTTTAAGCTTCTTGCACGCCTTTTCAATCGCCTCTATCTCGGCGTGCGCAGTTGCAATCTGCCTCTTCGTCCTGCGGTTGCGCCCGCGCGCTATGACTTTCCCGTCGCATACGACGACCGCTCCGATAGGCACTTCGCCCTCCGCAAAAGCCTTTTCCGCGCACTTCAATGCGCTCTTCATAAATTTATTTTCTTCCATAGTTTTCCGTAAAGTATTTTAACAGACCGCGGCACTCCTTTATGCTTCGCAGTTTCTTTATGGGGTGAGTTAAGCTATCGTCGCCGCATTCCACCGTGTAGGCGGGTATGCCGAGCTTCTGAATGCACCAATCCTTATAGCCGCCCGCGCTGCCCGTGATTTTTTTCGGCTTATACCCCGTGTACGCGGCGATTATTTTTGCGCCCTCTTCGTCGCCCGCGCCGTTAAACTCCCAATAGATTTCGCCGCCCTTTGTGTGAAAGCTAAGCGTTACGTACGGCTTTATGCGCAGAGTAAATCTGACGAGAGCCGCCGTTTCTCTCTCGGATACGGGCTTGTCGCCTATACAGTTCTCCGCGCCGCGCCTGCGGGTGTTAAGTCTGCCCGAGCCCCAATCGGCGTCGAAATTGCAATTCAGGTCAACCCCGCGTGCGTTGGCTTTCCACAGGGGATTGCGCGTTTCGCATATTACAACCCCGTCGGGATTTAAGAGCGGAATTATCCAACCGCCGCCCTTAACCCCCTGTTTTATATGTTCGAGGGCGAGCAGAGCCGTAACGTACTCGCGGGCGTGCACGGCGTACACCGCCATAAACTGTTTGCCGAAGTCGTCGCCGACGTGGAAGGCGTAAATATTTCTGCCCTGCGCCGAATAGCCTATCACGCACTTTTTTGCCGGATACCCGCTGTAAAATTCCGATACTTTTTCATATAACACGGTATAAGTATATGAAAAAATAGCGGGAATGAATACAGCTTTTAATCGGTAATTACTGATTTTGCGTTCGGATTATTTATGATACTCGCTCCCTGCGTTAATCATAAACGCCCGATATATCTGTTCGAGCAGAATCACGCGCATAAGCTGATGGGGGAACGTCATTTCCGAAAAGGAAAGCTTTAAATCGCAGTTGTCCTTAACGGCGTCGTCCAGCCCGCAAGACGAGCCTATTATAAAGGTTATTTCCCCGCCCCTGTCCGTAAGCGCCTTTAATCTTTCGGCAAGAGCGGGGCTTGACAGTTGCTTGCCCTCCACGCAAAGCGCGATTTTATAGCCGCTGACCGCGCGCAAAACCGCCTCCGCCTCGTCCTTTAAATTTTTCCCTTCGGCAAGCTCTTTAATCTCCAACTTGCAGAAACGCGAAAGTCGCTTTATATACTCTCCGCACGCCTCGCGCAAGTAGCTTTCCTTAATCTTGCCTATGCACACTATATTGACTTTAATCATTGCCTTTTAAATACTGAAAATTCCCAAAATCCACGAGAGCGCCATAATGCCGACGCCGACCGAAGCGAAGATAAAGAACGTTTTAACGCTCCCCTTTTGCCGCGGCTTTGTCGCCGTCTTGTCAAGTATAAGCCAAACCAAGCCGCCTATAAGCGAAAGCGCGGAGAGCACGGTTACGGCAATAAACGCCCCCTGCGACATTACAATATCGCCCGTCACGGGGTCGGTCAATCCGCAAGCCATAAATAAAATTATCAGACCGTTATTGACGACGTGCATCATTACGGACGGCAACACGGAGCGCGAACGCACGGTTAAAAACGAGAACACGCAACCGCATATAAACTGATAGATTGTCTGCTCCACCGAGCCGTGATAGAGGGCAAAGCAGAAGCCGACGAGCAGTACGGCGCGAAGAGAACCGACCTCCTCTTCCGTATTCTGCAACAGTATGCCGCGGAAGAAAATTTCCTCCATTACGGGCGGAATGATTGCGACGACGATAAAGACGGGCACAACTCTCCAACCGCTTATATCGGGCACGAACGGGTCGCGCCGCTGATAGCCCAAAAGCTCGAACAGCCTTATCAGATATTCGTTGACCGAGCTGAGAGAAAAAAGCAAGCCGAAAATGAGCAACAGCCCGATCAGATAATATTTAGGGTGAGTT
The DNA here is from genome assembly GCA_910579295.1 of uncultured Christensenella sp. Taxonomy (GTDB): domain Bacteria; phylum Bacillota; class Clostridia; order Christensenellales; family Borkfalkiaceae; genus Coproplasma. Next base: position 33,259 of record CAJTTC010000018.1, read on the forward strand.
TTTACGGGCAGAATGCGGCGCGCGGGCTGTTTTGCAACCTTTAATACAAGCGTAAGCAATACGGCTATTGCTATCGGCGAGGCGAGCAACGATAAATATTTCTCCGCTTCCGTACCGCCGAGGCTGAAAATCATTATCGCGCCCGTCATAATCAAGCCGACAAAAAGATTTATGAGTACCGCAACGCTGTACGACAGTCCGCCCGCCCTTGCGCCGAGAGGCAATTCGAGCCGATATCGCGGCTGTCTTGGCGCATTATAGTTTTGCCGGTCGCTGAAATTTTGTGGATTACTGTTTTTTGACATACTCTGATTATACATTATCGGCGGCGGTAAAGTAAATAAAAACGTTTTACTTTTAGATAAAAATATATTAAAATTTATGGTATGAGAGTTATTGACACAAAAGAAATTGCAGACAAGGTGTACGAAATGGCGCTCGAAGCGTGCGTAAGCCTTACCCCCGACTGTAAAGCCGCATTGAATAAGGCGGTTGAGAATGAGCGCGACGGCGCGGCTAAGTTTGCGCTTGAAACGCTGATAGAGAACTGCCGCACGGCGGAAAACGACAAACTGCCCGTATGTCAGGACACGGGTATGGCGGTCGTACTGCTCGAAATCGGACAGGACATACAGCTGACGGGCGCGCCCCTCGACGATGCCATAAACGGCGCGGTGCGAGCGGCGTACAGCGACGGCTATTTCCGCAAATCCGTATGCGACCCGATAACGAGAAAGAACACGGGCGACAACACTCCCGCCGTAATTCATACGCACATATGCGGCGGCGAACAGATCTCGCTCACCTTTTTACCAAAGGGCTTCGGCAGTGAAAATATGAGCGCGATGTATATGCTTAAACCCGCGCAGGGCGTCGACGGAATTATTGACGCAATCGTGCAGACGGTGGCAAACGCAGGCTCGCGCCCCTGCCCTCCCGTCTACGTCGGAGTGGGTATCGGCGGCACTTTCGATACCTGCGCGTTCCTTGCAAAAAAGGCGCTTGCACGCGAGGTCGGCTCTCACAGCGACAGGGAAGATATTGCCGAAATAGAGCGGATTGCTCTCGAAAGAATAAACGCCCTCGACATTGGCTGTCAGGGATTTCACGGCAACACTACGGCAATCGGCGTGAGCTGTGAATGGGCTTATACGCACATTGCGGGACTGCCCGTAGCCGTCAATATTCAGTGCCACTGCGTGAGATGCCGTCGCGCGGTTATCTAAGGAGCAACACATATGATAAAACTGACTTTACCCATTGACAAACAACAAGTTGAGAAGTTACGCGCAGGCGACAGCGTACTCGTTTCGGGCACTATTTACACGGCGAGGGACTGCGCGCACAAGCGGCTGGTTGAAATGCTCTGCCGTGGCGAGGAATTGCCCTTTGAGATTAAGGACGCGTTTATTTATTATGCAGGTCCGTGTCCCGCTAAGCCGGGATATGCGAGCGGTAGCTGCGGTCCTACCACCTCGGCGCGTATGGACGTTTACGCGCCCGTGCTGTTGGACGCGGGGCTTGGCGGAATGATCGGAAAGGGCGAGATGTGCGAGGACGTGCGGCAGGCGCTTATGCGCAACAATTGCGTTTACTTTGCGGCAATCGGCGGCGCGGGCGCGCTTTACGGCAAGGCTATAAAGTCGAGCGAGCTCGTCGCTTTCCCCGAACTTTTATCCGAAGCCGTGCGGCGGCTTGAAGTAATTGATTTCCCCGCCGTAGTCGCAATGGACAGCAAGGGCAACAGCATATATTAATAACCTATACATATTACCACCCCGCCGCCCGAAAGCTTTCGGGCGGCGGGGCTTTTCAAAAACATAATATAAGAGCATAATAATATTTACTCGTAATCGTCGAAGTTGCGGCGCGGGTCGGGCGGAGGATAATACGGCTTGCCGTTAGGCGGGCAATTGGGTTTACCGTTGGGCGGACAAGGCGGGCACGGAGGATAAGGCGGCGGGCACGGCGGCGCGGGCGGGCGTTCTCCCTTAGGCGGCTCCTGACCGCACTTTACCAGCACGACGTCCTCCCCTATCCTTACGATATTGGCTACGGGAATAAATATATCGCTCCTGGAAAATTTAAAGCCTTTGCTCCCCGTAACGAAAATCCCCTTTAATTTATTGTCGGGGAAGAAAAAGGCAAGGTCGCACACTCTACCTAAGTTTTTGCCGTCCGACACGGATATAGCGTCCATTTTCTTTAATTGACTGAATAAAAATTCCATATAAAAATATATGCGGCAAACAACCGAATGTTGTCTGCCGCGTTTGATTTTTTCAGTAAAATTATCCTACGAACGCCTCGGGTTCGGACGGAATAATCCTTTGGATAATGTATTGCAGGGGATTGTGCTCGAAGATATAGTCTATCCTAAGCTTACTGCCGCTTATGCTGTTTATGAAATCCTGCTCCGTATTGCCGCCGATAAGGTCGATCACGTGGAAAACAAGCAGAGCTATCATACAGGCTATAGCCACCATAAACACCGCGCCGAAAAATCTGTTTACGACTTTCATTACGGCGTTTTCCGCTTCGACAACTCCCTTTATTATATTGACGATTATTATCCTTACAATCTGCACGATTATAAAGATTGCAACCGCAAGAATAATCTTTTCGATGCCTATATCTATAAGGAAGTTGACGATAGTGTTATCGGCGTTCTTCATCACGGTTAAAAGCTTTGCCATTAATTCCTGTACAAAGCCCCAGCTCGATACAATGCCTATGCAGAAATATGTGACGACAACGGAAATAATTACGCCCACTATGCCGCCCGTAAAAATTTTAAGCAATTTGCCGAAACCGACAAGGCTGCCTATTAACAGCGATAAAACTAAAACGCCTATTACAATCCAATCAACAAGTTGCATTGTATCCTCCTGTATGCTCTAATTATAGCACACAAATTTACAATTTCAAACATCTTGATTGGATAAATTTTGCTGTTTTTCTGTAAATTTTACTGGTTTTAATTATAATTTGCCATTTTTGTCATCATTAAAAAATCAAAAGCCGCCGTTGACTTAGATTTAACGCGCGGCGGCTCTCTTGTTCAATTCAGCATATATCCGCCTTAATTCTTTTGAGAGCGGATTTTTCAAGGCGCGAAACCTGAGCTTGCGATATGCCCACTTGTTCGGATATTTCAGTCTGCGTCTTGCCCTCGAAGTATCGCAGGAACAGAATGTTGCGCTCCCTCTCGCCAAGTCGCGTTATCGCCTCGTACAGAGCGGCTTTCTCCGTCCACACCTCGTCGTTGTTCTTAACGTCGAAAATCTGATCCATTAAAAGCAACGTATCGCCCTGCTTGTTGTACACCGGGTCGTATAGCGAAACGGGGTCGGAAATGGCGTCGAGAGCATAGGCGACCTCCGACACCGCGATATTCATTTCCCTGGCAATTTTGTCGTAGGTTACGTCGTCGCACTCCTCTTCCAGCTTCTCGCGCACCTTTAAAACCTTATAGGCTGTGTCGCGTATCGAGCGCGAAACCCTTAAAGAATTGCCGTCACGCAAATACCTCTTTATCTCGCCCAAAATCATAGGAATAGCCTTTGTACTGCGAAACCGACTTCAATGTTTTAGTAAGGTTATTATAGCATATTATGGGGGCAATTGCAAGCGGAATCAAAAAATAAAAATTTTGAACATTAGTAAAATTTCCCATAAAAAAAGTCTTTGGAAAAGAGTTCCCAAAGACTTCCTTGATTATAAAAAGTTAATCGCTACTATTTAAAGGCATTTTCCCAACCAATAATTGTTCATATTCATTTTGCTTCAAATAGACCTGAATTTTTCCGGCTGTCAATACAACTTTATGCACAATGGCTCTTACAACATTTTGCTTTTGTCTTTCGTCTAACTTGCCCCAAACATCAGGTAAAGTTCGTAACATTTCAGCCTTTTCTTCCATCATTTTTGTAATACCCTTTTTTTCCTTTTCGACTTCAATGTTCTTTTCCTGCTTCTTAATTTCAAACTTTACTTTTTCGGCTTCGTCTAAAATACTGTCATCGCCAAGTCTTTGAAATGCCTTAACTAATCTGTCATATTCAGTTTTTAATTCAGAAATCTTTTTAGTTAATCCCTCGATTACATCGCCGTCAGTTGTCAGCTTTTCTTTTATATCGTCTTTATAACGCATTGATGAATTTAAAATTATTTGTACCACAGCTTCTTCAACTTGTTCGGCATCATACTTATAATTAGCACAATTTTGGTCTTTAATTAAATTCCTTTTTCCATTACTTTCATATTGAGAATAGCAAATTAATTTTAGTTTTTTATTCTTCCCTTTCCCATATTGCATATATCTCATTTTTGCGCCACATCTTCCGCAATATAGCAATGACGACAATAGATAAGTTGACGGATTTCTTGTTACGCTTCTGCTTTTAAGTATGCGCTGGGCTTTATCGAAATCTTCATCCGAAATAAGCCTTTGATGTACGCCCGGATACTGCTCGCCCTTAAATGTTATTTCTCCTAAATATGTTCTGTTCTTTAAAACATTAAAAACGACAACATCAGAAGAAAGTCCAAGCACTGTTGCAATTTTTAAAGGAGAAAATTCCATTGAATTATATAATTCAAATATCTTACGGACTATTATTGCTTTATCAGGGTCAACTGCAAGATTTCTGATTTCTTTTGAATAATAATACCCATAGGGGGGATTTCCACCACCTTTCCATAATCCTTCTAACGCTCTTTGCTTGCGCCCTAAAAATAATTTAGTAACGATAGCATCGTGGTCCATTTCAGCAAATATAGAGAGTATGGAAATCAATATTCCATATGTCTGTTTGCTTCGGGAATCAATACTGTCTTTAACGGCAAAAAAGTCGCACTCGGCTTTGGCGCAATCTTCTTTTAAAAATTTTAAAATAAGCATTTGCGTTCTGCCTATACGGTCAAGAGAATGAGTAATTACAAATTTAATTCTTTTCTCCTTCATAAGTTTTAAAAGGCACTGAAATGCAGGGCGTTTATCGTTCATACCCGTATAACCGTCGTCAACGAAAACTACTACATTTTGTATATCGTAAGCCTTGCAATATCTTTCATTTGCTCCATATTGGACATCTAATCCATAACCGTCCTGCGCTTGCGAATCAGTTGATACTCGCAAATATATAGCCGTAATATCCGTCATTTCGTCCGTGATTTCTTCGTAAGTCGGATAGTTAAATTTAATTACCTTGCTTTTCTCTTTCATAAATATTTCTCCAAAGTATAATTTATCTTATAGGTTTTCTTTCGGGATAATATTTGTAATAAATCTCATTCACAATATCGCTTATATATTCGTTGATACAAATATAATTTTTTAAGTCATTGAGTTTTATTTTATTGTCCCCCATGAAAATCTCTACTTCTTCAATCATAATCCTCCAAAAATATTTAAAGCCTTGATTTTTAATAATTATTGCCAATTAATAGAAATAATTAAAACAAAATCAAGGCTTTTTTCTATTCTATTTTAGGGCCATACTGCTTCTGCAAGGCTTGATACCCTGCGTAAATCAGTTCTACCTTTGTAATACTGTTCTTTTTGAGAAAGACCGTTATTTCTTCGTAAAGCTGTCGGTCTATGCTTGTTTCAAACACTTTGTTCTTTGCTTGTCGTTCTTCTTTATGCTTTTCTTCGTATCGTCTTTGCGCTAACCGCTTCGGCGTGTCGGGCTTTTTCGTTACCATAATTTCTCCTATGCCACATATATAAGTTCTGATAAAATTTCTTCTTCTATGAGCTTCTGCATTTCCGTCTGTCTGCGGTAATCTTCTATAAAGTTTCCCGTTCTCTTATACCTTTCGTCTTTCGATAGCTTTTCAAACATAGTGTTATAAAGTTCGTCAGCAGCCTTGTCAATACTGTGCAGATATTCGGGAAGGTTGGCTATTGTCCAATCAAGCCCTTTATCTTCAAGATACTTTCTTTTAAGCGTTCCGTATTTACCGTAAACGTGTTGAACGGTCTTTACGTTCGCTTGATACACCTTAATCTCCTCAACCGTCAAGCCTTCGCCCCTATCTGCTTTTGCAATGATTTCCTGTACGTTCATAACCATACCTCCGTTTTTTATTATAATCGTATATATACGATATAGTATTTTTTTGTATTTGTCAAGGCTTTTTTAAAAATTTTTATTTTTTATGCGTAATTTTT
>CAJTTC010000019.1 GCA_910579295.1 uncultured Christensenella sp.
TTGGTTTTCACGCATATCCATTATAACAGCTATCTTGAATTCTGGCGAGTACTTTGTGTTAAATTTCTTTTTCCTTGACATAAAAATATGCACCTCCAAAAGTGTCTAACTTTTGGGGTGCATATCAGTATTTGCGCGGCGGGGGGCTTTTAATATGTGAATTACTATTTTAAGAATGTGCGCTGTCGTGTTTAATTAACGCCTTCTATCATATGTTTGAACTGCGCTTCGTCAATTACCGTTATACCCAGCTTTTGCGCCTTAGCAAGCTTCGAGCCCGCCGCCTCGCCCGCAATGACCAACGTGGTTTTCGAAGTGACCGAGCTCTGACACACGCCGCCGTTCGCCTCTATGATTTTTTGCGCCTCACTGCGGGTAAAGGAAGCAAGCGAACCCGTTAAAACAACCGATTGCCCCCCGAATATGCCCGAACTATCGCTCTTTTCAACCGTCTTTACGGCGACGTGTTTAAGAAGATTATCGACCTCTTGCCTGTTGAAGCCGTCGGCAAACCAACCGACGATTGCGCGCGCCGTTATCTCCCCGATATCGTCTAACGCGACAAGCTCTTCAACCGTGGCGTTGCTTAAAGCTTCAATCCCGCCGAACCTTTCGGCAAGCGCCTTAGAGGCAACCTTGCCCACGCCGTCCACTCCTAGCGCGAAAATAAATCTGTCCAACTCAACGCTTTTGCTTCTTTCTATCGAGGCAAGCAAATTGCTTATTTTTTTGTCCTTAAACCCCTCCAACTCAGCCAAATCTTCGGCGGTCAGCGAGTACAGCATCGAGGGGCGCGTAACGTTCAGGACGTCGTGCGCGAGGGTTGCCGCCGCCTCCGAAAAGCCCTCTATATCCATTGCCCCCTTGCTTGCAAAGTGCGTTAAGTTAGCCACAATGCGCGGCTTGCAGTATCTGTTTGTACAGAAAAGATTTGCGCCCGTTTCGGTTAACGGCTGCTCGCAGAAAGGGCATACGGTCGGCTTCGGCACTTCCCGACTGTTATCCGTGTGCCCTATGCAGCCTAAAATTTCGGGAATGACCTCGTTGGAGCGGCGAATTAGCACTCTGCTGTTTATTCTGACGTCCTTTTTCTTGATATCGCCGAGGTTGTTCAGCGTGGCTCTCCTTACCGTAACGCCGCCCAAATCGACGGGCTCGACTTCGGCAAGAGGGGTGAGCTTGCCCGTTCTCCCGACCTGCCAACGCACATTCTGTACGACCGTTTCAGCCTCCTCCGCCTCGAACTTGAACGCCATAGCCCAACGGGGGAATTTGTCGGTGTAGCCAATCTGCTCGCGCACCGTAGCGTCGTTGAGCTTTATGACCGCGCCGTCCGTCAGCACGTCGAGAGTTTTACGCTCCACCTCTATATGCTCAACCGCGGAAATAACCTCCTCTTCGCTTGCGCACACGCGCAGGAAGGGAAAGACTTTAAAGCCGTTGTTGCGTAAAAATTCAAAGTGCGCCTCCTGCGTGGGGAGCTCGCCCTCGGACATATAGTTGACGTTATAGAATAATATTTCGGGCTTGCGCTCCGCCGTCACCTTGGGGTCGAGATTTCTTATAGCTCCCGCCGCCGCGTTGCGCGCGTTTTTAAGCTGTTCCTTCGCCGTCCTGTTGTACTCTTCGAGCACGGACAGTCGGATAATAGCCTCGCCCTGCACCTCTAAAAGTCCCTTGTAATCGATTGTCAGGGGGAAACTCCTTATAGTCAGACACTGCGCAGTGACGTCTTCGCCCTCCACGCCGTTGCCGCGCGTAGTCGCCCGCACGAACCTTCCGCCGTCGTACGTCAGGCACATAGTCAGTCCGTCGAACTTGTATTCGACCGTAAAGCTGGGCTCGGGCACCGCCTTTTTTATGCGCGTGAAGAACGCCGAGAGCTGTTCGTAAGTGACGGACTTGTCAAGGCTGTACAGTCTGTGAACGTGCGTATGCCTCTCGAAGCCCTTTACGGGGTCGCCGCCCACGCGCTTGGTCGGGCTGTCAAACTCCACCTCGCCCGTCTGCTCCTCTATTGCTTTAAGTTCGTCATAGAGAGCGTCGTACTCCCTGTCCGAAACCGACGGGTTGTCCAAAACGTAGTATTCGTACGCCCATTTGTTGAGCGTATCAATTAAATATCTTACTCTGTTTTTATCCATAATGACCCTTTCTTATCCGACCGTCCTCTATACACAAGTCTGATTGGGATATCAAGAAATTATTTCGAGAGGAGCGATTGCCGCCGAAAGCTCCTTAACGCCCTGACCGTCGAAAGCGATATCGACGACCGCGCCGCCGTTTTTAAGCGCAACAACCCTGCCAACGCCGAATTTGGGATGCCGCACCATACAGCCGACGGTGTAATTTTTGCCGCCCGCCTTAGGCTTAGCCGCGCCTACGCCGAACGAAGCCGCGGGCGAAAACGTTTTGGGCTGTTGCCGCGCCGCCGCTCCCGCTGTACGCACCTTGGGCGTAACGTCCGAGGAATAGCCGTCGTCCGAAGAATACACGCTGCGCCTGCCGTAACCCGCATTACGGTCGTCCGATGCGCCGCGCCCGCTCTCCTGCCAATAATCGCCCTCATAGCCGTCGCTTCCGTAAGTACTGCGCACTCCGTAACCCGAGCCGTAGCCAGAGCCGTAACCCGAGCCGTAGCCGCCGCGGTTGCCGTAAGATGAGCGCCTGCCGTATGAGTTTTCGTCTTCTTTTATATGTATGCAGCCGCTCAGATTTTTCAGAAACAGCGAGGGCACGGTGGCTTCCCTGTGACCGTAGAGATAGCGGCTCTTGGAGCGGGTGAGCCATAGAAGCTTTCTTGCACGCGTTACCGCGACGTACATAAGCCGCCTTTCCTCCTCGATTGCCGAGGGGTCGTCCTTTGCTCGCGAGGTGGGCATAATGCCGTCCTCCAAGCCGCAAATTATAACGTTATTAAATTCGAGCCCCTTTACGGAGTGGATTGTCGCAAGCGTGACGTAATTGCCGTCGTCCATATCGTCCGTATCGGAAGCGAGCGTAATCTGATTGAGATAGTCGTTGAGCGTCGCCTCGGGATTGAGCCGCGAGAAGTCGTCAGCCGCCGCGATAAGCTCGTCGAGGTTGGCGAGCTTTGCGTCGCCCTCGTCCGTATGGTCGTCGTAAGCCGTCTTCAAGTCGGTATATATTATCAGCTCGCGCACAAGATTACCGACATTTTCCGTCTGCGCGGAGATAATCAGCTTTTTGAGCAAATTGGAAAAGTCGTTGATTTTGGACTTGACCGACGAAGTAAGAGGCAAGTCGTCGACGTCTATGCACGCGTCGTAGAGCGAAAGCCCGTTGCCCTGCGCGTACCGCGCCATAACGTCCAGAGTTTTCGTTCCAATGCCGCGGCGAGGCACGTTGATAATTCTGATAAACGCCTCGTCGTCGAACGGGTTGGAGATAAGACGGAGATATGCGAGCACGTCTTTGATTTCCTTACGCTCGTAGAACTTGAATCCGCCGTACACCCTGTAAGGAATGCCGTATTTAGCGAACTCCTGCTCGTACGACCGTGTAAGGGCGTTTATGCGCATCAAAACGGCGAAGTCGGAGTATTTGCCCCCCGCATATACCGCGGCGTTTATGGTTTTTGCGGCAAAGAGAGCCTCGTCCTTTTCCTCCTCCGCCTGCACGTATTCGGGGGTTACGCCGTCCTCTTCCTCCGTCCATAACGTCTTTTTATGCCGTTTGCCGTTTTTGGCTATAATTTCGTTTGCAAGCTTTAAAATAGAGCCCGTGGAACGGTAGTTGCGTTGAAGCTTATACACCTTAGCTTGGGGATAGTCGCGGTCGAATTTCAGAATATTCTCTATTTCCGCGCCGCGCCAGCCGTATATGGATTGGTCGTCGTCTCCCACGACGAAAAGGTTGCCGTGCTTCGAAGAAAGCAACCTGATTATGTTGTACTGCACGGAGTTCGTATCCTGAAACTCGTCCACGTGAACGTACTTGAATTTATCGGACAGGTACTCCTTCACTTCGGGGTGTCCGCGCAACAGGCGCAGCGTTTCAACAAGCAAATCGTCGAAATCGAGCGAGTTGCAGTCGCGCAGATAATCGTTATAGCGCGAAAACACCTCGACCGCCTGCTTTATGTAATTCTCGTCCTTGAAACGCACTCCGTATTGGTCGGGGTCTAAGCCGAGAGTCTTTGCGTTGGCGATATGGTACTTGACGGGCTTTAAAAGCTTTTCGTCGTAATCGAGCTCTTTAAAAATTTTTTTGATTACGTTACTTCGCTCCGTTTCGCTGTATATGGAGAAGTTGGAGCGAATGCCCGCAGCCTCGCCGTGCCGCCGCAGAATACGCACGCACATAGAGTGAATAGTGCAAATCCACATACCGCCGACGTCGCCCAGAATGGCGGCTATTCTCTCCTGCATTTCCTTCGCCGCCTTGTTGGTAAAGGTTATGGCGAGCACGTTAGAGGGCGAGCACAGTCTTTTATCGAGTATGTGAGCAATACGCGAGGTGAGCACGCGCGTCTTACCGCTGCCTGCGCCCGCAAGCACGAGCACGGCGCCCTCTGTATCGAGCACGGGTTTTATCTGTTCTTCGTTGAGTTGTTCAAGTAAATCTTCCATTGTAAATCCGTCCGCATTAATAACGTTGTCATTATAACACAAAGGGCGCGCATAATCAAGATAATTGACCGCAACGCGCCCCGATTTTATTATTTAAGGCGATAAGAAATATTCGGCATATTGCGCCTGTCACTTCTTAATTCTCAACTCCGCTTCCCTTCTGTACTTTTCAAGGGCGGCAAGATACTTGGTGGACAGCTCCATTGTATAGCGCTGCCTTTCCTCGTAGGAGAGCGTTTGGAAATACTCCTTATCCGTCAGTCTGCCGATTGCGTCCGAAACCTCGCCGTGCTCGTCCAAAAGCGCCTTTACCCTGAGATAAAACCCGTCCTCTTCCTCGCCGCGGATTGCGCTCTTCACCTTGCCGTACAGGTGCGATTTAACTTTCGCAGGGTTCTTACCGCACTTTTCAGCCTCCCTCGCGGTCATATCCACGTCCTCCTTACACCGCCGCCAAAAGTCCGTGCCGAGGCGCTTTTTCGCCTGTTTAGCCATTGTCCTTAAATCGTCCATACACCCTCCGCGCGCCGCCGAAATTCTTTAATTTCCGCGCTTTTACGACAAATTTTTTAAAGAAAAAACTCTACCGAAGTTTTATCTTAGGTAGAGTTTGATTTTTTTAAGATTAGTTTTTGCTTCTCTTTCTTGCGGCTTCGCTCTTCTTGCGCCTCTTTACGGAAGGGGATTCGTAAAACTCTTTCTTTCTGAGGTCGCCGATAATACCGTCGCGGGAGCACTTTCTCTTAAATCTTCTGAGTGCGCTTTCCACAGACTCGTTTTCGCCTACTCTTATTGTCGACATCGCTATTCACCTCCCCGCTTCAAAGATTGCGCCGCTTGAAACGCTTACAAATTATACCAAAGCCCTTAATTAAAAGTCAACCGTTTTATTGGCGTTTAAAATAAAATTTTTATATCGCCGCGACAATAACGTTTATTACTATTCCGACGATTACGGAAATTGCGTACATAGATATGACGAGCAGGATATTGCGCTTAATCTTCTTTGTGTTTTTGAGCAACACTACAAGTCCCAGACCCGCGTTTGTGCACAGCCCCGCGACGCAGCTTCCGAACGATATCCCGCCCCTCACGAACGTTTCGGTTATTACCGTCGACGAAGCGCAGTTGGGAATGAGCCCCACCGCCGCCGTTATAAACGGTCCGTAATACGCGCCGCCGATGAGCCCCGAAGCCAGCTTATCCTCGCCGACCTCCGCAATGATAAATCCCAACACCAAGTTGACGAGCAGAATAAACGCCGTGACTTTGAGCGCGTGGTAGAGCGGTTCGAGAACGTACAGTCTGACGGTAGTCTTTCCCGAATGGTCGTGACCGCACGAATAAGACATTATTTCGCTGTTGCCGTACAGAGGCTGAGCCTCGCTGTGCTTATCGGGAATAATAGCGTTAACAAGATATCCGACTGCAACGGCTACGAGCAATTTGACGAGAATGAGCGGCAGAATGGACTGCGCCGCCTGCGTGCTCAACGGGCTGTTGACCAAAAGAATAATGAGAGCCTCGTCGCTTGTGGCGAGGAACACCGCCATAATAGTGCCCGTGCGGATTAGCCCCGAGTCGTAGAGCTTAGCCGCCATTACGGAAAATCCGCACTGCGGAATAAGCCCTGTCGCGCCGCCGATGAGGGGCGCAAGCGGGCCGTTTAACGCCCTGCGGCTCTTGGCGGCGGAAGTGCCGTTCTCCATAAGCTCGATGAGCATATATATTATTAAGATAAAGGGGAATACGATTAACGTATCCTTTAATGCGTCGAGTATAACTTCCAAAATAAACCTTTACGGAAACGATAACCAACAGAAAATAAGCTATTGCAATTCTTAATTACTCATTCCGAATATTAAACTGTATTACTTATTCCCCGCGCGCCGCAAACTTATACCCGCAATAGCGCGGATTTTGCGCGCCTGTTATTTCTTCTTCTTTTTATCCGCCTTGGAAAGGCTGAACTTCTTTTTGAGCTGTTCCTCCTCGTCGTAGGTAAAAGGAACGACGTCAGCCTCCGCGCGGTCGGTCTTGATATAGCCCTCGTCCCTCGCCAATAGAGTTAAACGCGTGTCGGCGTCGAAGAGGTGCGCGTGAGTCATATCCACTTCGAGGTCTACGTTGTCGCCCTTTGCAAGCTCCTTTTCGGACTTTACTACAAGGGAAAGCTGACCTTTCTCGCAATCGGCGTAAATATCGCCGCATATGCTTTCCGACGTGGCTACGGTTGCGGCGAACAGCCCGTCTTTACCGACCGTAACGTCCTCGGGGCGGATACCCAGAATGACCTTCTTACCCGTGCCCGCGTACTCGTCAATATTTGTAAAACGCTTTACCGTATTTTCCGTAAGCGGGAAGCGCACGCCGTCAAACAGCGCGAAGACGTTCTCCCCCTCCCTCTCTATGACCGCGCCGTTTACGAAATTAATCGTAGGCGAGCCAACCGTAAACGCCACGTAAGCGTTGGCGGGGTAGTCGTACAGGTTGGCGGGTGTATCGAATTGCTGAACAAAGCCGTCGCGCAGGACAATCATACGCGTAGCCATTGTAAGCGCCTCGTTGACGTTTTTGCTCGCATAAATAAACGTGCCCTTCATTCTGACCTGTAAATTGATGAGCACGGAGCGCAGTCTTTCGCGGACTTCGGGAGCGACGCCCGAAATGGGGTCGTCGAGGAGGTACAGCTTAGGCTCGCGAGCGATAGCTCTTGCAAACGCCACCAACTGCTTTTGTTCGGCGGAGAGCGCCTTTGGCTTGCGGAAGAGCACGTCGTTAAGCCCCAGCAAATCCGCCGCCGCCTTGACGCGCTGTTCTATTACGGTATTGTTTACCTTCCTCATACGCAAGCCGAACGCTATATTCTCGAAAATGTTAAGCGAGGGATAGAGCGAACCGCCCTGAAATATCATAGCTATATCCCTGTCGCGGGAGGGCGCGGACGTCACGTCGTTATCGCCGATAAAAATCTGTCCCTCCGTCACCTCGTCAAGCCCCGAAATGAGGCGCAGAAGCGTGGTCTTACCGCTCTTTTCGCCGCCGACTACCGCAACGAATTCGCCGTCGCCGAACGTCAGGTTTACCTTATAGAGCGCAAGCTCGCCCGAGGGATATATTTTGCTCACCGATTTAAGCTCTGAATTAGCCATTTCCTTTTTCTCCGATTTGATGTACGCGGGAGATATCCGCGCTTTTAGTTTTATTTATCATACCACATAACGTAATATTTTACCAACCGCATAACGCCGAATTTTGAAAATTTTGCAAAAATAATTTGCTGCCGCCTTTTTTATCCCTTGCCAAAGCGCCGCGTTTGCTGTAAAATAAACCTATGAACGCACGGAACTACAACGCGGAAATGCTTAAATTGATCGACGGGCTGAACGGTAAACGCCCCAAGCTGTTGTTGCACGCTTGTTGCGCGCCGTGCTCTTCCTCTTGTCTCGAACGGTTGAAGGACGCGTTTGATATAACCGTGTTCTTCTATAACCCCAACATCGAGGACGGGGAATATTTAAAGCGCAAAGCCGAGCTTATACGTTTTATCACGCTGACGGGTTGGGCTGAAATTGCCGACTGCGACCACGACGTAAACAGATTTTACGGGGCGGTTAAGGGACTTGAAAGCTGTGCCGAGGGCGGCGCGCGCTGTGCAAAGTGCTTTGAACTGCGGCTTGAAGAAACGGCGCGGGCGGCGAAAGAGAGCGGCTTTGATTACTTCGCCACCACCCTTACTTTAAGCCCGCTGAAAGACGCACGGCTAATCAACGCAACCGGCGAACGCCTTGCCGAAAAATACGGCGTTAAATGGCTGCCTAACGACTTTAAAAAGTCAAACGGATATCTTCGCAGCTTAGAGCTTAGCAAGGAATACTCGCTGTACCGCCAGAATTACTGCGGCTGCGTTTTCTCCAAAACAAAAGAATGACAGCCATTACGACGGGAAATGAGAAACGGAACTGAAATTTTCCGAGATAACGCAAATTAATAACAGACACAAAAAAGGGACTGCAAAATGGATATAAACCGCTATTCGCCGAGCTATTCGGTGACACAGAAACATATGACCAAGCTCGCCGACTACACCACCGAGGAGCTGTTCGAATTGCTTTACGCCACGAGGCAGATGAAAGCAAAGTTCGCCGCGCACGAAAACACCGCCATACTGCGCGGTGTTACGATTGCCCTTTTATTCGGCGACGCTTCGTTGAGAACGCGCTCGGCGCTTGAAATAGGCATTCGGCAATTGGGCGGCGAGAGCATTGACTTGCCGTATAACGAGAGCGATATGCGCGCGGGCGAAAATATCCGCGACGTCGTCAACGTAATCTGCCGCTACGGCGTGGGCGCGCTGATAACGCGCGGAATTGTGCAGAGCGAGCTTGAAACCTTTGCGCAAATCTCCTCTATCCCCGTCATAAACTCAACCAACTCCGACTTCGTGCCTATGCAGGCGTTAAGCGACCTGTATACTATATGGGAGCGGAAAAAGAAATTGGAGGGCGTTAAGATTGCGTTTATCGGCAAGGGCACGAACGTAGCCGCCTCGCTTGTTATGGGCGCGGTTAAATGCGGTATGGAGGTTGCAATCGCCACCCCAGAGGAATTTACTTTAAAGCCCGAGCATCTTGAAAGAGCCGAGCAGTACGGCAGTATATCCATAACGGACGACCCGCTATTCGCCGCGAAGAACGCCGACGTCGTATACACGGACAGCTATCACTACCATTCGCAAATGACAAGGGAAGAGGCGAAAACGCTTGCCCCCTACAAGGTAAACAACAGGGTTATGGCGCAGGCGGCGGGAACGGCTATATTTATGCACCCCCTGCCCGCACGCCGCGGAGTAGAGGTTGCGCCCGAGGTTATAGACGGCAAGCAGAGCGTCGTCTACGAACAGGCTGAAAACAAGCTTCACGCAATTAAAGCTATCCTTGCCCTTCTCATTAAATAAATTTTTCTACAAACAAAAAACTTCCCCTCTTACCTTAGTTTCCATATGGAATTTTATATAAGCCGCAGATTATAAAAAAGGTATGGCATAGAGCCATACCTTTTTTATTGTTTTTAGGCGTGGACAAACTTGACTACAAGATATATAAACATCGTAGAGAAATCCCTTGATTTTTATTTGCAATTATGTTATACTGATTATGCGAAACTAATCTTATAATTTTAATAAGGAGTATGGGTATTTTTTAATTTAATAGAAATTTATTTCAACATTACACAATTTGAATTTGGTAAAAATGCAAATTCCTTTTATGTGTGTGTTGGAATATATCCGTACTGCATAAGATTAGTTTCGCGACAGTCGGAGTTTGCGTTTTTCGTGCGTTAACTTCGGTTGGCGCACTTTTTTTTATCAAAATTTATTTTACGGAGGTAAAACCAATGAACACACGAAAAGAAGCAGAAAAACAGGGTGAGCAGAATAACGTAAAGGATATTCCGCTCAAAATTATTTCCATTCCCGATAAAGAATGGAAAGAGTACCGCAATCAAGCGGCGCAAGACGAACTGCTCGTTCTCGGCTTGGGAATGAAGCTTTGGCTTGCAAAAACACGTAAATGCACGTTATTCTTTACGCTTGCATTGTTGTTGTCGGTTTCTGTCGGTATAGTAGTTACCATTCTTACGCAAAGCTTTGTGGGCGTGATTATTCTGGCGCTGGGCTATCTCATTTTCTGTACGTTGTGCGTGCGCAGACACTTGATACAGCAGTCATTCAGCCAAACAAAACAAAAACTCACAGCCGAAAATAAAAAGGCGCTTGATACAGAGCTGAAAACTTCCGGAGGCGCAAAATTTGCAGACGTAGTTATGACGCTTATTCTATGCACCGTTTGCGAGCCTTATTTTTTGGTGTTGGCAGTTCTTTCTGCGATTATTCCCTCTTTACTGAACACGAAACTGGTTATTCCCGAAGGATACGGCTTTGAACAACTTGAAGAAGTGAAAGGCTATTATGCCGAAAAAAGCTTTTTCTCTGACGTGGTCGATATATGTGTAGATTATAACAAAACAGCAGCAAAAAGCACGTCGACAGATTCAAGCCCTACAGACGAATATTACAGACAGGACGAATATACTTATACTGACGAACACGGTTACACGCAAACAATCTATGCTGACCACAACGGGAAAGAAGCGCGGGACATCGGCGGTCATAAAGTCGGAGCGATAAGCGGCGACGGTGACGGAAGGAAGTTTACGCCTACGGAAAGCGATGACGAAGAATAAAAATCGCATTTAATAAGAAAATTAAAGTCTCTCGAACGTAATGTCCGAGAGACTTTTGCCATCGCTTGAAAGCGCACCTCTTAAAAACTCATTTTTTATTCCCTACGAGAATTGCGCTTTACGATAAGTCTTCTTATTTTAATGATTAAAAAGCAAGAAGCACGCCCCCTTGTCCTCCCCCTCAAAAGGAGGAAGCCGAAGATACGTCGGTTATGATTTTATTATTTGAATAAAGCATATTTCGGGGCGGTTGAAAAGGCGCAGAGGACACTGAGAATTGCCGAGCCCTCGGGAAATTACCTGCCGCATATTGCCGCACGAATGCACTCCGCTTGTATATTTCGGGAATAATCCCTGCCCGGGCGCATACACGCCGATTTTGGTAAAGGGTATGCGCCACTGTCCGCCGTGAGCGTGCCCGCAAAGCGTCAAGTCATAGCCCGCAAGCGCGTAACGGTCGATGTATTGCGGAAGATGCGCAAGCAGAATTTTAAATCCCTCGCCCTGTGACAGAGCAAAAAAACCGCCGCTTTTTATGTGCGCGCAATTGACTCCGACTAGAGTTATCCCGCACGTATTTACCGCTTCGTCGTCAAGCACAACCGCGCCCGCCTCGGCTAATTTTTCACGTAGGTAACGGTAACGCGTACTGCGCATTTCGTGATTGCCGCTAACGTAATACACGGGGGCGACTTTGACAAGCCCGACGACGGTGTTAAGGGCGACTTCTATGTCCCGCCCGCGGTACTTGTGAATGATATCGCCCGTAATCGCAATGAAATCGGGAGCCAACGCCTTAACGCGCTTTACGAGCCTAGAGTTGCCCCTGCCGAAAGTCTTGCCGTGCAAATCGGAAAGGTGGACGATTTTAACGCCGCCGTCGGGAGCTTTTTCGCTCTCGATTTTATACCTCGATATCTTTATGCAGTTGTTGGAATAAATTACGAAAGCCGCAAGCAAAGCAACGCAGGCAACGCAAATCAACGCAATATATATTGGATTCATTTAAATTTCAGCGATAATTCTGTATATGTTTTTGCCCATATCCGAAAAGCGTTTTTCGTGCTCGGTAACAATGTTCTCGGGGTCGGCAAGAGCGTGCAAATCCTCGCAACTCTCCACTATTCTATACCCGCACAGAGCGTAGCTTTCAAGCGAAAACGCATAAAAATCCCCGTCGTCAGTCTTTTGAATTATCCGTCCGCCCGCCTTTAACAGCTTTTTGTACTCCTCTAAAAAGCGCGGGTGAGTAAGCCTCTGCTTCGCATATCCGAGCTTAGGCAACGGATTGGAAAAATTCAGATAGATTATCTCCACTGACCCCTCGCTTATATACCTCGGCAAAACCTCCGCCGCGCTGTTTATAAAGTGAACGTTGTGTAAATTTTCCGCGCGGGCGCGCTCTGCCGCCTCTATTAGAACGTTCGAAATCTTTTCTACGGCAATGAAGTTGACTTCGGGCGTACGCGCCGCGAGCTCACAAACGAATTTACCCTTGCCGCAACCTATTTCCAGACGAACGGGATTGTCGTTTCCGAAAATTTTTTTATAGTCCAGCTCGTCGCGCTGAGCCGCGGCGTTTTTCATATTCTTGTCGGCAAGGTCGGCAACCGTCAGGATATCGCCGCAAGAAGCAAGTCTTTCGTCCAAATGTGATTTTCTGTGCATTCTCATACGCAGAATTTTACCATACGCTCCCCTTATGTTGCAAGTGAAAAACGCACGGATTAATTTTATTTTTATTATCGTCAACGGCGTTTTATTCTCCGCAAAGCAAGTTATATATAACGCGTCGGGTGAAAGTAATTTTTAAATTTTGGGGTGCGGCGGCGTTTTTTCGCGTCGGGTGAACGCACGCCACGCCTGCTTGAAAGGAGGACAAGCATTGACGGTAATAGAAATTATTGACGCCTTTACGTTTTACGGTTTGGATATAATAGCGCTTGCCGCGGCTACGAGCATAACAGTGCAGATTTTAAAGCTGACGCTGTTTAAAAAGTGCCGCAAAAAGGTTTTAACCTTCGCGCCGTTCGTTATAGGCAGTCTGCTGTACGCGGGCTATGAGGCGCTTATCAATTTAAGCTTTAAATATCTTTTGGATAACTACGTTAACGTTTTGGAGCACGGCTTTTCGGTTGGCGCGCTGTCTACGCTGATATACGTTTGGTACGAGCAGTTTATGCGCGATAAAAAGTCGGTAAGCGCGGCTGAGGGCGTTATAGCGACGCTCATCGAGGGATACGTGCCGAGCGAGAGCGTTCAGGAAATTTCCGCAAAGATTGCTTTGGCGATTGAAAAGGACGTTACGGGAAGCGGAGCTAAAAAGACTGCCGAGATACTGTCGGCGGCGGCAAACGGCGAAGAGATGAGCGAAAACGATATAACGCTGCTCTCCCGCCTCATCATAGAAACGCTTGCGCATATCAGCACTGATTAAAATATTATATACAACCCTTAAAACTTTCGTTGGCGGAATGCAAATTCCGCCAACGTTTTTTGTGTGCTTTTTGTTATCCTTCGTCCAGCCGCCGCAGACGCGGAATATTTCAATCGGACGGCACATATGCCCCGAACAATGCGTTTTCAGCCTGAAGTTTTAAGTTTTATACTGTGCCTGACTTGCACGGCGTTCAGCAGGTTCCGGGAATGCTTTTCGTACTTGTCATAGTGCTGTTTGTACAGCATCGTGCGCAATCCCAGCGCGTCGCAATCGGCTTGTTTCAAAATATCCATAAGTGAATTGAAGAGCTGAGCCAGCGTTTCCTCTCCACTCTTTAACGCCTGCATATTCTTTTCCTTATCATCTATTACCTCGGGGGAAAAGCCGTCGCCGCTGTCCTGTATTTTTGCCGTCGCCTTAAACTTAAATTCGATAACAGGCTTATCGTTTTCAAACGTCAGGCTGACGCCGCCCTTGCAGTCGCGCAAGCCCAGAACGACTACGTCGTCGCCCGTACCGCTCTCCATAAACGCATGGCTGACTTTATTTTCGACAAGGCTGAACACGAACGTCTCCTTTTGCGGCAGTACGCCCACGCAATATCCGTTCCGGAACACGGCGCACTTGTCGCAAGTCAGTTCGCTCTCTTCGCATTGCGGACTGCCGCCGCCTCCGCCGCTTCCGCCGCTTTCTCCTCCGCTTCCGCCGCCTTCTCCTCCGCTTCCGCCGCCTTCCTCATCAATAATGCCGTTTTCGAGA
The DNA here is from genome assembly GCA_910579295.1 of uncultured Christensenella sp. Lineage (GTDB taxonomy): Bacteria > Bacillota > Clostridia > Christensenellales > Borkfalkiaceae > Coproplasma. The sequence goes on from CAJTTC010000019.1 coordinate 14,038, forward strand.
TAGGGCATATAGGCGCTACGGCTCTCGGAATAAAGCGATTCGCCCACATTTTTTAAAGTTGTCGCGGTAACGTTGCCCGAAGCCTGAGCTTCGGAAGAGAGCAGTTTATCTATGACGTCCGTCGCCGAATTGCCGCAGGGGAACTGTTGAGCGATAAGCTCGCTCGCCTTGCCCTCGCACGCGGCGACGTTCAAGGTCAGCCCAGTGTATTCGTTGCGGTAAAAATAATCGAGCAGGTCGGACAAATCCTCGTCGAAACAGCTCTCGCCGACAATTATAAGCTTGCAGAACACGAGCTTAGGGTAATAGCCCGTCTTTACGTTTACGTCGTTGAGCGCGGCGGCTACGGTAGCTCCGTTGCCCGTTATGACGTTGAACTTGGTATTTTCACCGTTTTCGGCGGGTTGCGGCACGGCTAACTGCGCGGTGAGCGCCACCTCGCCGTCCTCGATGTCCAGCCCAACGCCGATAACGACCGAAGTCTTTCGCAAATCGAGAAGTCCGAAATCGTTGGTAAAAAACAAAAAAGTCAGCGCGATGAATAACAACGCATAAAAGATACTAAGTGAACGTTTGAGGCGCGGTCTTTTCATTTTCTGTCCCTCCTTCTCAGCGCCCAGCACAACAGGGGTATGATATACGCGAAAAGCAGAGCGGGAATCCAGAGCCATCTGCCGATAGCGTTACGCAACAGAAGATATCTGTTGTTAAAAATAAAAGTAAGAGCAATCAACACGGCGTTTATGCACAGCGAATAGATTATGCGCAAGTCGCGGTTGAAAGTCAAGCACATACAGTGCACGCTCATCTGTATATTCAACACGATTGCAAAAAGCACAACGATATCGAACGCGTATACGAAGAACAAGTCGACCCTGCCGACAAACCCGATTACGGGGAAAAATACCGAAATATTGCTTATTGCAAAGGAACGCGTAGGAGTGAGCGCGCCGTACAGCGAATAGAACGTAGCCATTACGGCAATGACTACAAGTCCACCCACAACGTACGACACGGTCAGCTTCGCCGCGTCGCCTTTCTTATATTTGAAGTGCCCCATAAACATAAGCAGAAACGCGCTCTCGGAAAAGCGGAACATTGACGCGAGGGTGTAGCCCGCTACGCTTTTAATCGGTTGGCGCATTACGGGCAACAGGTTGGAAAAGTCAGCCTCTCCCACCGACATTATGAGGAAGCCCGCCGCCGTCACTGCGAATATCGGCAGACACAGATCGGCGCACCTGCCGACGTTTGTAAACGACTTTACGCCCGCATAGACCGAAAATATGAAGAACGGCAGAAAGATGACGAGCTTAGGCATAGTGTCGTAAAACGCATCGTTCACAAGCCATTGCTGTTCGACCGTCGGTATTATCGCCGTGACAATGAAATACAGTGCGAAAAAGGCGTAAACAATTCTCGCCGTAACCTTGCCGAAGGTGTTTTCGAGCAAGCCGAAAAAGGTTTTATCCGTACGCGAGCACAGATAGGAAACCGACCAGATAACGACCGTTTGCAGAATAAGATTGAAGAGCGCGGAAAAAATGAGCGCGTTGCCCACCTCGAACGCGGCGTTTGTGGGATACAAAAGGAGCTTCGAGGCTGCGTTGTAAGCCGTAAGGATAAAGCAAATTTGCCTTACCGAAATTTTGTTACCGGAAGAAATATCAGTCATTTTTTTGTAGTCAACCTCACTTTATCCTTAGTCCGCAATACTTTGGGACGTTTGCCGAGAGTATATAAGTCGGATTTATAGAGCGCGTCGCGCATATCCCGACCGATAAGCGGCGCATAGGGCGAGAGCAGCGGCACGCCGTAATCCTGTTCGGTTACGAGATAGCACATTATAAAGGCTATCGCCAGCACTATGCCGAACGTTCCCAACGAGCCCGCCACTATCAGAAATATCAGTCTTAGCGTAGTCGAAGTTTCGACAAGGTCGGGCACGGTGTACAGACATATTGCCGAAAAGGCTATTATGATTACCGCGGGGGTAGAGATAATACCCGCCTTTACCGCAGTGTCGCCGAGTACCAACGCGCCGACAACCGAGAGAGCAAGCCCGACGTACTTCGGCATTCGTATAGACGCCTCGTTCAATACCTCCAACACGAACAGCGTCAGAAATATTTCCACGCTCGGCGACAGAGGTATGCCCGCAACCGAGCTTGCAATTTTTAACAGCAACAGTTCGGGTATGAGCTGAATTTTAAACAGTTGGGCGCTCACGTACACCGCGGGCAGAATAATACCTATCAGAACGGCGGCAAAGCGTATAATGCGCAGTATGGTTGCGCGATAGCTGACAGAATAGTAGTCCTCCGCCGCCTGAAAGTCCTCGACGAGCATATACGGAACGGTGAGGGCTATCGGTGAGCCGTCGGAAATTATGCCCACTCTGCCCTCGCTTATTTTGGCGCAGAAAATATCGGGCTTTTCGCAGGTCGCATTGCGCTTGAACAGCGAGCTCGGGCGCTCGGAAATAAACCCCGCGACGTACGACGAATCGGGAACAATATCGATCTCGTTCTGCTTTATTTCCTTTTCGACGCGTTCGGGCAACCCCTTTGGGCACACTCCGTCGATATAGCAAATGGCGACGGCGGTTTGGCTCTGCTTGCCCACGCTCAGCGTTTTGACCTTTAACTTATCGCTTTTGAGCCGTTTACGCACCAAGCCCAGATTGATTTTTATATCCTCCGTAAACCCCTCTCTCGGACCCTTTACCGAAATTTGGGTCGGAGGTTCGGCAACCGACCTTCCGGGGGGCTTTTTTACGCCTATTATATAGAAGTCCTTTTCGCCGTCGATATACAGCACGGCGTTGCCGTCGGATACGTTTTTGATTGCGTCCGCCGTGTTTTTACCGTCCTTCACGTCGGGCGAAGCCAGAAGCCGCCTGACCTCCTCGGCGGTAGCTTCCATAGGGGTAGCGCGCAGGGGCTTTATCACAAGCTCGCCTATCATATTTTTATCGACTATGCCGTCGGCGTAAATACAGGCGAATTTCTTGCCCGACTGCGCGTCAAACTCGAAGACCAATATGTCCTCGGAGGTGAGCTTCCCCTTGACCTCTTCTATCCTCTCTTTTATCGAATAATTCATAGTGAAAATATTTTTTGCAATTTTTTTATAAAAATACTTGACACGGCATACTATGTATTGTATAGTATTAGACGAAGCGAGGTATTAAACGGTGGACGCACAGATTAAAAAGGGAGTGCTTGACGCTTGCGTGCTGTATGCGCTCAGCAACGGCGAGAGCTACGGATATAAAATAATAAGCGATTTGCAGAACGTAATAATAATTTCGGAAAGCACCCTTTATCCCATTTTAAAGAGATTGGAGGCGTGCGGCGCGGTTACTACGCGAACGGAGGAATACAGCGGCAGACTGCGGCGATACTACACGATAACCGTAGTCGGGCGGCAAAAGCTGAATGAAAGCAAGAGGGATTTTGAGGCGATTAACGCAATATATCTCAAAATTTTCGGTGAAAAAAAATGACCTATATTAAATGGAAAGACGAAGTCGAAGGCTATCTTATTTCTCTCCCCGCAGAGGAGAAGCAGAGAATTTTTTCATACTTTTCCGAAATGTACGCCGACAAGCGCGACGCAGGAAAGAGCGAGGCGCAGATTATCGAGGAGTTCGGCGCTCCGTACGACGTAGCCAAGCGCATTTTGGAGGGCAGTAAGGAGGGTGCGCCCGCAGGCGGGGACAACAGCTCCGCTCCCTCTGGCAACGTCAGCGGCGGCAACAACTACAATTACAACTACTATAACTATAATTACGGCGGCGCGCCGCAACCGCCTCACACAGGGCAAACGGTTGAAAAGACGACGGGTGAGCGAACGGAAAGCGCGCAAACGCCGGGCGGGGGCGCTATGCCTAACGGCGTGCCTTTGGATTACATAGAGCCGAAGCCGCGGGAAAGGGACGCGGGGCGCACGGTTGCGGGCGTTATACTCGGAATACTGCTCACAATACTTTCGATATCGTTAATCGGCGTATGCATTGCGGGCATAGCCGAGGGCGCGGCGACCGTGGGAATGGCAATCGGCGTTTTGGTTTCGGGCAAGAGCACGGCGGCGATGTCCGTTTTAAACGTCGGCTACGGGCTTATAAACTTCGGCTTTGCGTTAGTCTTACTCGTTCCTTTCCAACTGCTGTTAAAAAAGCTTTGGAACAAATTAAAAAATTTTATGAAAGGAGCTTGCTGATATGAAAGCGTGGAAAATAATTTTACCTATCGGCATAACCGTGTTGGTTATCGGCATAGTAGTATTCATTATAGGGCTGTCTATGAACGGCTGGGATCTGACCGTCGAATACACTATGAACACATACGTCTCGCAGGAAGAAAACACGTCACTCGACCTCGGGCTGTCGGCGGGCGAGATGAACGTTGAGTTTTATGACGGCGACGCAATCGAAGTCAACTACCCCGACTCCCCTCAGTTCGGCTACACCGTCAGCGAGAGCAAGGGCACGCTGAGCGTAACGCCAAAGACCAACTTCTTTTTATGGTTCGGTTGGCGGCACGTGCCCGCAGTCACCGTAAAGATACCGCGCGGAAAGGTCGTCGATCTCGAATTGGATATGTCGGCGGGCACGGCAACAATTGCCGACGGAGAGTTTGGGGACTTTAAGACAGGTATGTCGGCGGGTTGGCTGAAAATAGGCGAAATAGAGTGCAAAAAATACTCATCCGAAAACTCGGCGGGCAACCTCGAAGTAGGCGCGTTGAAATGCGTTTCGTCGTCCTTCGATATGTCGGCGGGAGCTATAACCGTCAACAAGCTGACAAGTGACTATATCACTGTTGACCTGTCGGCAGGCTCGGCGTACTTTACCGTCGCGGGCAGCGTAAACGAATACCGTACAACCGTTAATAAGTCGGCGGGTAGTTGCAATCTGCCCGACAATCCCCCTCCTCCCGGCAGTTCGTACAGCGGTAAATTGATCGACGTTGACCTCTCTGCGGGTAGCGTCCACTTCAACTTTACCGATTGACAAGCCGATATAAAAATGATAAAATACACCTTTGAAAGAAGGTGTATTTTTTTATGCAAAAGATAGATTTCGACAGTCAGTACTTTAACCCGAAAGACGTTCTGGAATGCGGACAGGTTTTCCGCTTCGAGCCGTACGGCAAGGGATATAAGGCGTTTACGACGGATAAGGCGTGCTATGTATATACCGACGGAAGCCGCACGGTTATCGAGAGCGATTACCCCGATTATTTTTACCGTTATTTCGATTTGGGGCGGGAATATGCCGCGGTTATCGAAGAAATAAAGAAATTCAACGTGCCCGTAATAACCCGTTCGTGCGAGCTTGGAAAGGGGCTCAGACTGCTCAACCAAAACGCCGAGGAAACCATATTCTCCTTTATCCTTTCGCAGAACAACAACATACCGCGAATTAAAGGCATTATTCGCAGGATATGCGAAACGGTCGGTGAAAAACGTCAATTTATGGGCGAAGATTACTACACTTTCCCTACCGCCGCACGGCTTGCCGAGCGCGACGCGGCGTTTTATAAGGCGTTGGGCGCGGGCTACCGCGACCAATTTATCGTTCAGACCGCAAAGAGAATTGCCGCCGAGGGCATAGACGAGCTGTATACGCTTAACTCCGCAGACTTAAAGACCCGCCTTTTAAGCTATCACGGAATAGGTCCTAAGGTTGCCGACTGCGTGTGCCTTTTCGGCTTCGGCAAGGCGGCGAGCTTCCCCGTGGACACGTGGATAGAAAAAATTTACCGCGAGGATTTCGGCGGCACGTTAAAGGACAGAAACAAGATTAACGCCTACTTTACCTCGCTGTTCGGCGAATATTCGGGCTACGTTCAGCAGTATTTATTTTATTGTAAACGGCAAAACTTATAATATGCCCGATTATTTTTCACACAAAATATGCGCACAGAAGATACTCGAAAGCTGTTCGAGAGAGGTTAAAAACAAGATAAGCGATCACACTCTGTACCTATTGGGGGCGCAGGGCGGCGACGTGTTTTTTGCGTATAAGCTGAATTTCAGCCAAGCCAACCTTGGCAGAAGAATGCACCGTCTGAACGCCGAAGAGCTGTTCAACACCTTAAAGGACGGCAATCTGAGCTATGCGGCGGGATTTGCCACCCACTACGCTCTGGACTGCACACTGCACCCCGCCATATACGCGTTTGAAAACAGCTCGAAATCGCCCTTGGCGCACGTGCGTTTCGAGAACGATTTGGGGCTGTATATAAGCCGCAAATTTGCAATTCCCCGCAACATATTGCCCCGCGAACGCATTTTAAGTCAAACCTTTTGCCTTTACGACTGCATAAGCAAGATAGAGCCGCGCATAACCGTAACGGGCGTTGAACGATGCTTAAAACGACACTTCGCCTATACCCGCACTCTGCTTAAAAACAAGAAGCAGGAGTTCACCTTCAACTACGATTACCGTTCGCTCTCGGGCGCAGTGGACGACGCGCTCTCGTTGGGCGTAGATTGCGTCAGGGCGATAACCGAGGGCAACGTCTCGGGCGAATTATTCTCCAAATCGTTCCTCGAAAAATAGCCCTCCTCTTTACCGTCGTCGAAAACCCTGTCGTAAAAGGAGTGCCCGGTCGCCTGCGCGTACAACTCGTCCTGCGTAATTTCGTCGGCAACCCCGCCGTCGTACAGCTGTAAGACAAGGTAGCGCTTGTCGTCCAGCTTTTTAAACGCCTCGCGATAGGTGATATTGCCGTCGCACAGGACGTACTTAACCTCTATGCCCCTTTTGAGTTTGCCAGCCGACGAGAAGTTGACGAGCTGAGCCGAGGGGGGCTTTTCTATTGCCGAGCAAACGAGAAAGAGCGCGAATATAAGTAGCGTTGGGTTGTATCCGGAGAGGAAAAAGGCGACGGTGAGCAACGCGGCGCACAGCGCGGCAATCACTCTTAAAGCTATCGCAGAAACGCGTTTTGAAAAGAGCTTTGTAAGCACGCAACCCGCCACTCTGCCGCCGTCGAGAGGATACGCAGGCAGCAGGTTCACCGCAAGCATAGCGAGATTGGCGTACAACACGGTGTCGGTATAGGCGTACGTTTCGGGGAAGAACCACCACAGCCCCGCAAGCGCGACGCACACGGCGGCGTTTACGGCAGGTCCCGCAAGCGCAAGCTTAACTTCATCGCCCGCGCGTATGCCCTCCACGTCGCACATAGCCGCCGCACCGTAGGGCATAATCTTTATTTTTTCGCATTTAAAGCCCATTCTTGCGGCGCAGAAAATATGACCGCACTCGTGCATGAGCGCGGTCACAAGGCATATGAGCGCAGTCGGCAAGCCGCCGAAGAGCGCACAAAAAATCATTACCGCAAAGAAGAGCGGGTGAATACTCAGCTTCACGAATTCCAGACGGGCACTGCGCCTGAGAGCGTATAGCAATTGAGAAGCGTATCGCCGTCATACATACTCACGCGCACCTCTTTTTCGCCGTTGGAATAGGCGAACGGCAGGTTGGATTTAACGTTATCGCCCACCTTTGCATATACTGTATCAAGACCGGTTATCACGCTCGAAAACTTGCTTGTGTGCGCGATTTTAACCGTATACGCACCCTCTGTCTGACTGACGGAGGCAATCTCGCCGTCGCAAACGGGATAGACCGTAGCTTTTTCGGTGAAGTGGATTACGCCGTCGTCGGTCACGGCAATTTCCGCGTCGGAGAGCTCGCTCACAACCGAGGTAAGCGTGATTTCGTTGTACGCCGCCTCCTTTTCCTTTACAGCCGTAAGACTGCCCATAAAAGTATTTATGGCGGTATTGGGAACAAACACGTTAGTCAAAAATATGCCCGCCGCTATAAGACACGCCGCAGCCGCTTCCGCTATTAAAATTTTGCCTGCAACGCCCTTGCTCTTCTTGGGCTGTTCGGGGGGAGCTGTCAAATCCTCCGTCGCCACATAGCCGTTGCCTACGTAATCGGGCTCGCCGAGGCGGTCGTTGACGCTCTCTACAACTCTGTCCTTCAAGTCGTCCGCGGGCTTGGGCTTGCGGGAAAACAAACTTCTCTTTTTAACAACGTTTACCGTGCTGACGGGTATTTCCAGCATCTGCGCATATTCCAACTCATTCATAAAACGTACTCCTTTAATTTGACCGAATTTTTTTCGGGTAAGCCCTCTAACCGCCACCCTATCTTAAATATACGTCACGGACAAGCTTTTAAGAACAAAAAAATTAAAGGAGCTTGAAATTTATTTTTTTACTTGAGCGCCCAACAAATCGGAAAGTCGGGCGAATTGTTCGGGCGAGAGAGCCTCTCCCCTTACTCCCGCAGGCAGTCCGCAGTCGGTTATAATCTTTTGCGCCTGCGCCCGCGTGAGCGAAAAACCGTTAATAAGATTGTTTTCCAAAGTCTTTCGCCGCGAAGAAAACGCCGCGCGCACCGTCTTTTTATACAGCTCCGCATTATTGACGGGCAGACGGCAATCGCTCAAATCAATACGCACGACCGCGCTGTCAACGTTGGGGCTCGGGGTAAAACGCTCCCTGCCCACGCGCTCCAAAATCGAGCACACGCCGCGCAACGCAACGTTTGCCGTAATTGCGCCGTAGTCCGCCGTATCGGGCTGAGCGCAAAGCCGAAGAGCAACCTCCTCCTGCACCATTACGGTGAGCGACTGACACTTTCGGGAATTCTCGACAAAGGTCATAATGAGGGGCGTGGTTATATAATAGGGTAAGTTTGCGACGACGCGGTAGGGCGGCAAGGTCTTTTCCAGCTCGTCGAGGCGCACCCGCGAAAAATCCTTGAAGATTATTTCGGCGTTCTCTACACCCGAGAACGTTTTAGCCAGCACGGGGCGCAACGAGGCGTCTATTTCGTAGCCGTACACAAACTTAGCCCGCGCCGCAATCGCCCGCGTAAGAGTGCCCGCGCCGCAGCCTATCTCTATAACGGTACTGTCTTTGTCTACGCCCGCGCCCACGACAATTCTGTCGAGCAACTCGGCGTCGGTAATAAAATTCTGTCCGAACTTCTTTTTAAACGTAAAACCGCTATCCGCAATGGCGCTCCTTATATCGCCCTTTTCCATAAACTCCCTCTTGACGCGCCGCATAACGGGGCGCAATATTAAAGATAATAGTATCGTACCCCGCACAGGTACAAATAATTACAAATGATTAAAAAAGCCGAGGCGTAACGCTTCGGCTTTCAGCTTTTTCAGCCAAGCTTTTTAAACAGCTCGCACGCGTTTTTGTACACGGTTGTTTGCGCTTCTTCCGCAGTTACCCCCTTAATATCCGCCAACGAAGCGCAGATTTCGGGTATAGCGGCGGGAGTATTGGGAAACGTCCCGTACGCGCTTGCGGGGGGCATATACGGGCTGTCGGTTTCCGTGAGCAGTCTTTCAGACGGCAACTCCGCAATCGTACGCTTAGCCTTTTTACTGCCTTTCCACGTGCTTGCCCCGCCGAAAGAAAAGTACAGTCCGAGCTTTGCGAACTCGTAAGCCATCTCAGTCGAATGCGAATAACAGTGCAACAGCGCGCCGTACTCCAACAGACGTCCGTGCCTATTAAGCAATTCCAACATATCCTCGGCGCAGTCGCGCGAATGTATCTGCACGGGCAATTTCAGCGAATGAGCATACTCCAACTGTTGCACGAACACCCGCTTTTGCAACTCCTTTTGAGTGTCGGGATAGTGATAATCCAGACCGATTTCCCCCAACGCAACGCATTTAGGGTGATTGCAGAGCTTCGCGATTTCGTCGAGGTCACCCTCCTTGTACTTGCTCAGCTCGGTCGGGTGGAAGCCCGCCGTGAAGTACACGCAGGGATAGCGTTCGGCAAGCTCTGCCGCAAGACGGGACGAGGCAAGGTCGAAGCCGACGGTTATCATACGCCCCACTCCAACCTCTTTGCAACGCCCGATGAGCCCGGACAGGTCGCCGTACGTCGTTTTATCCAAATGGCAATGCACGTCGATATACATTATGACAGCACGCTTCCGTCGGGCAAATCCTTTTCCGGGCTGACGATTGACAGCGTTCCGTCGGGAGCTTCCGCGCACACAATCATACCCTCGGATAATATGCCCTTCATTTCTCTCGGCGGCAGATTTGTTACGACGATTACCTTTTTGCCGACCATCTCTTCCGCCGTGTAGTGCTTGGCTATGCCGCTTAATATGGAGAGCGTTCTGTCACCGACCTTGACGGTTTCGTGCAGAAGCTTGCTCTTTTTTACCGCCTCGCACGCAACCACCAAGCCCACCTGCATACGCACTTTGGCAAAGTCGTCAATGGTTATCTGCGCAACGCTTTCTTCCTCGTGAGCGGGCGCAACCTCGGCAAGCTGTTTTGCCGTTATCTCCTCTATTTTGCCCTTTATATCCTCGAAATTAACCCTCTCGAAGAGCGTTGACGGCGCGTTTGTTACGGCATATTCGGGGGTCAATCCGAATTTGTCGCATTCCGACCACGCTCTTTCGAATACGCCCAGCTCGCCTAAAATCTTAGCGCAGGTCGAGGGCATAAACGGCTTAATCAGGTTTGCGCCGACGGCGATAGCCTCCGACAAATTGTACATAACCTGCTTTAAGCGGTCGGAATTGTTTTCGTCGCGCGCAAGTATCCAAGGGGCGGTTTCGTCGATATATTTGTTCGCCCGTCTGAACAGCGTCCAGATTTCGTCGAGAGCGTCGGCTATTTTGTATTCTGCGAGCTTCGCCGCCGCCTTATCCCTTACGGAGCGCGCAACCGCCGCAAGCTCGCCGTCGACCTCCGCGCTCACACCCGTGGGCGCAACCTTGCCGCCGAAATACTTATTCGTCATCGAAACGGTACGCTTTACCAAATTGCCGAGAGTGTTGGCAAGGTCGGAATTTACGCGTTCGCAGACAAGCTCCCAGGTTATAATGCCGTCGGAGTTGTAGGGCATTTCGTGGAGAATGAAATAGCGCACCGCGTCCACGCCGAATACCGACGCGAGGTCGTCGGCGTAAATGACGTTGCCCTTGGACTTCGACATCTTGTCGCCGCCCTGCAACAGCCAGGTATGCCCGAAAACCGTCTTGGGCAACGGCTCGCCGAGCGACATAAGGAAAATGGGCCAATATATGGTATGGAAACGTATTATGTCCTTGCCGACCACGTGCAGAGGCTCGACCCAGAAATCCTTATATTTTTTTGAGGGATTATCCACGTCATAGCCCAGACCCGTGATATAGTTGGTAAGAGCGTCCAGCCATACGTAAACGACGTGGCGGCTGTCGAAGTCCACGGGTATGCCCCACTTGAACGACGTGCGCGACACGCAAAGATCCTGCAATTTAGTCTTTAACCTGCCGCTTTCAACTGCGGACAGCAGCTCTTCGTCGCTCTTGCCCACGAACTCGTCGGCAAGTAAAAAGTTGTTCATCATCTCGTTTTTTCTCGCCGCGGGCTGAATGAACTCGGGGTGAGTGAGAATGTGCTTGACAAGTCTGTCGGCGTACTTGCCCATCTTGAAGAAATACGCCTCCTCCTTGGCGGGCTTTACTTCCCTGCCGCAGTCGGGACACTTGCCGTCGACAAGCTGACTTTCCGTCCAGAAGCTCTCGCACGGGGTACAGTACAAACCCTCGTACGACGACTTGTAGATATCGCCCTTTTCGTAAAACTTTTTAAAGATTGCGGCGACCGTTTTTTCGTGATAGTCGTCCGTCGTGCGAATAAATTTGTCGTAGGACACGTCCATCAAGTCCCATATAGATCTGATAACGCCCGCAACCTCGTCGACGAACTGCTTTGGCGTTACGCCCTTTTCGGCGGCTTTGAGCTCGACCTTCTGCCCGTGCTCGTCAGTGCCCGTCTGGTAGATTACGTTATACCCCTGCATTCTTTTAAATCGCGCTATGGCGTCGCACAGCACGGCTTCGTAGGTGTTGCCGATATGCGGCTTGCCCGACGTGTAAGTTATTGCCGAGGTTATATAAAAATTCTTTTTATTCATCAGATCTGCCTTCCTGTTTTTACTCATTTAAAAATATACCACAACGGAGGAAAATTGTAAATTGATTTAAAGCATAATAGTTTGTCGGGACAAATATTATTAGTATATGAACGTCATTTTTACGGTTATATTTTTGCTGTCTGCGGCGGTAATGTGCGCGACAGCTCCGTCCGAATTTTTGCCGTCTATGCTGAACGGAGGTTTAAGCGCGGCAAAGTGCGCCCTGACTCTGTTTTGCATTTATACGGTCTGGATGGGACTTTCCGCCGTAGCCGAGGACTGCCGACTGACAGAGAAGGCGGCGCGGCTGCTCACCCCCGTATGCAGGAAAATTTTTAAGACGGATAACAAAGAAGCCGTCAAGGACATTGCTATGAATATAAGCTGTAACCTTTTGGGCATAGGCGGAGCGGCTACTCCGTACGGCGTAAAAGCCGTTAACGCGCTCGAAGCCGACAAGAATACTTTTGCGCAAAACCTGCTGTTCATAATCAACGCCACTTCCATTCAGCTTATACCCACGACCGTAATCGCGCTAAGGGCGGCGGCGGGGAGCGCAGCGGCTCACGATATCGCACTGCCCTCGTTGCTTGCGACGATTATTTCTACGACTACGGGAGCGGCGATTTTTATTCTGTCGGACAAGATCAAAACGCGGAAAATAAAGCGCAGGGGAGTTGAATGCAGTACGTAATCCCGCTGATTTTTATAGCAATAATCGGCTACGCGGCGGTCAAGCGCGTAAACGTCTTCGGCTCGTTTTCGCGCGGGGCGGGGGAAGCGGTAAAATTCGTGCTGTCGCTTATACCTCTGCTCGCCTGCACCTTTATTATGTGCGAGCTGTTCGAGCGCTCTCACCTTTCGGATATGCTGTCGCGCGCGCTTTCGCCCATGTTCGGCTTTTTGGGAGTGCCCGCCGAGCTATCCAAATTAATTCTGATTAAGCCGTTTTCGGGGAGCGGCTCGCTTGCATACCTTACTGACATAATTTCGGAGTATGGCGCGGACAGCTATATCGCGCGTTGCGCCTGCGTACTGTACGGTTCGAGCGAAACGGTGTTCTATATATCCGTCATATATTTTGCCAAATGCGCCGAAAAACGCCGACTTCTGCCCATACTCATAATTTTGTTTGCCACTTTCATTTCAACAATTTTCGCCTGCCTTTTATGCAGAATTATGTAATCTCATATCACCTATAAGCCTTATTCATAATAAAAAATGAGATTTTGAAAAAATATAACAAAATTTGTTGTTAAATAATAAATTCGATTTCAACGAAAAAATTTTTTTAAAATATTTTACTTTAAGCGTGAGCGCAAGTATAATTGTAAATGTAAACGACAAGTTCGTTTATTGAATTTGTTCATTCATTTTCCCCCTTATCATACGGAAGCGGCGTTAGCTTTGGGTTAGCGTCGCTTCTGTTTTTTTGCGCGTAAAATTAAAGCGCTTATGCAGGTCAATGCGATAAGCGCGGGTCAATACAACTGTCAATACAATGCGGACAATATTAATTTTCAATCGGTCGACAAGCCGCCGACCTCATAATAAACCTTTTAATCTGTTCTCCCGTCCATAAAGCGGCCGCGGTATACCGTCGTCATAAGCCGCGGATTTTCCGCACGACTTCCTTTAACGCGTTTACGGTTATATCCGCCTCTTCCTCGGTGTTGTACTTGCCGAAAGTAAAGCGAACCGCGCCCTTTACCCGCTTTTCGTCCAGCCCCATAGCCGTTAAAACGTGAGAGGGCGTAACCGCGCCCGAGGAACACGCCGAGCCCGTGGAAACGGCAATTCCCCTTAAATCGAGAGCAAACAAAATCTGCTCTCCGTCGCAACCGTCGAACGATATGTTGGCATTGGACGGCAATCTGCCATAACTGCCGCCGTTTAAATGCGTGCCGTCAATCTCTTTAAGCACCCTGTTTACAAAGCCGTCGCGCAGTGCGCAGACCTTAGCGTTGTTTACGTCGGCGTTCGCATAAGCCTTTTCGAGCGCATAGGCGCAACCAACCGCGCCCGCGACAAACGTTGTGCCGCCGCGCAAGCCGCGCTCCTGCTCACCGCCCGAGAGTAAACGCTTAAAAACGTGATTGCCCCCCACATATAGCCCGCCGAAGCCCTTAGGGCCGTAAAATTTATGTGCGGAAAAGCCTATGCCGTCCGCAGGAAAATCGGCAAACGGAAGCACGCCCGCCGTCTGCACGCAGTCGCAATAGAAGAACACGCCGCGCTCCCTGCAAACAGCGTAAATATCTTTGACGGGCTGTAATATACCCGTTTCGTTATTTGCCGACATAACGCCGACGAACACCGTATCGGGGCGGATAGCCCTTGCAACGTCCTCCGCGCTCACCTCGCCGTTTTCCGACGGATTGACAAGCGTAAGCTCATAACCGTACGCACACATATCGCGCGCGGAAGACAGAAGCGCGGGGTGCTCGATAGCCGACAGAACAATGTGCCTGCCCTTGCCGCGGGTTGCCGCGCACACGCCCTTTAACGCGGTATTGCCCGCCTCGGTGCCGCCCGACGTGAAATACAGATTATCGGAAGAAACGCCCATAATCCCCGCGATTTTGTCGCGCGCGGAGATGACTGCGTTAGCCGCCGCCCGCCCGTAGGAATGCTGACTTGAAGCGTTGCCGTACACCGTCGTCAGATAGGGGCGCATCGCCTCCAACGCGCCGCCGTCAAGCGGGGTCGTAGCCGCATGGTCAAGATATATCATTTTACTTTGAGAGCGGCGTATACCGCAAGACTTGCCCTCAGTTTCTCCTGTTCGGCAAGCAAATCGCGCCCGAGCTGAGTGGAAGTGTTACGCTTGTTCAGCCTTACCCTGCGGCACATAATATTGAGATAGCGCGCGGCGACGGCAAGCCCGATAAGCGCGATTAAGGTAAGCCCGCCGAACACGCACGTAAGAATGAGGAAAGTGCCCGTCGATACGGAATACATTCTCGAAGCAAAGAAGCCCGTAAGCGCAGCGAGGCACGCAAAGACGGCAAACACGGCGACAAACGCAATTACAGACGTGCGCCTGTCCTTTTCGAACTTGACGGCGCGCTCCGCCTTTGCCTGATCGTTGCGGTTCTTCATATCGGTGACGCTCGCCCTCAGCTGAGCGATATTCTGCTCCAAAGACGGCTCGGCTAATTTAAGCATTTCCGCCTTTTTTTCCGCCGAGGTATACTTGTCCACACATTCGGCGACAGCCGCCGCGGGAACGACTTGCGAATAATCCGTGAAGTTGCGGGTGTATGCCGACAGCTTTAACGCGTGCAAATCGCCGTTCTCCCCGTCGAGCTCTTCCGCCTGCTCCAAAAATTCCAGAGCCGTGGCGTAGCGGTACAGCGCGCACTCGCTTTCTGCCTTTTTCATCAGCTCTCCGACCTTCTGTTCTATCTCCCTGCGCTCCTGCTCCTCGCGCTCGCGCTTGGCGGCAAGCTGTTCGGGAGTCATAACCGCCTCTTCCTCGTTGTCCTCCTCGACCACGGGCACGTCGAACACAGCTTCCTCTTCGGGCTGTTGCTCGCCGCCCTCAATAACAAGCTCCTCCTCGCCGTCCGCGTTAATCTTTATGCGGTACTTTTTGTCCTTATCCTCGTCAATAAGCCGCTCTTCCGCCATACTTAGCCCTCCTTTTTAGGTACAACCGTCCTAGTGATAATAAATTTATTTTTGCCGCGGTATCTGCTCTGCGCATACCGCAAAAAAGCGTCGTTTTCGAATACGGCAAAGGTTGCGCTGCCCGAGCCCGTCATACTTACGCCCAACGGGTCGAAAGCCCTCAGCGCCGCCAGATTTTCGCCTATTTCGCCGTGTAAAGCTGTTGCAGACAGAGTGAGCGCGTTTGAAAGGCTCTTGCCCAAAGCCGCGACATCGCCGTTTTTCAGCGCCGTTTCAGCCGTCTGCGACGAATTACCCCCGCCCGTCTGCATTCTGTCGTAAAGAGCGTAACACTGCGGTGTAGACACGCCGCCGCTCGGGATAATCAGCCCTAAACAGAGCTTTAAATCACAGTCTATCGGCTCGACCGTATCGCCCCTGCCGCTCAATCTTGCATAGCCACCCGTCAGCATATAGCCGCAATCACTGCCTATTCCGTCGGCAATGCGCTTTAACGCGTTAAAATCGTTTACGCCGTACAGCTTAGCCATTGCTTTGAGCACGCCCGCCACGTCTGCCGAAGAGCCGCCCAAGCCCGCGCCCATAGGAATATTCTTCCACACGGTTATATCCGCGCCGTCCGAGCCGAACTCATCGACAAACGCCTGCGCCGCCTTAACCGCGTTGTTACTCTCGAAAGGAATGCTCTCGCTCCCCTCGCCGTGCATAGTCACCGACACGAGCCTGTCGCGCCGCGACTTTACGGTTATCAGGTCGCTTATATCTATTGAGGCAACCACACTGTCAATGCTATGATAGCCGCCGCTTACGCCCGTGATGTCGAGCGTGAGATTTATTTTTGCATACGACTTTACGCGCGCATAACTCATAGATAGATTATAACACAAAGCCGTATCATTTTCAATAATAAAGGAGCAATAAAATAGGCGCGCGCCAAGGTTTTTTACCTAAGCGCGCGCCCGTCAGTCCCTATATTGTCATTGATGAGCCTTTTTGCTCCTGTAAACTATTATTCTTTCCTTGCCCGACAGCGGGAAAGTGAGGTCGGAATTACAGGACGAAACCTCTTCGGGGGATTTGTTAAGCTTCTTTGCAATCTCCCACAGTCCGTCGCCCGCGGCAGGCAGGAACACGGATACCGCGCAGTCGTTAGTTTCGACGGGCTCGCCCTCTTCTATGCGGGTTAAGTAGCGCACGCTCTGCTCGCCGCACACCGACG
Organism: uncultured Christensenella sp.; assembly: GCA_910579295.1. Classification (GTDB taxonomy): domain Bacteria; phylum Bacillota; class Clostridia; order Christensenellales; family Borkfalkiaceae; genus Coproplasma. The sequence continues at coordinate 30,872 of CAJTTC010000019.1, forward strand.
CGCATATCTTTAACGTAGCTTCCGCCTCCGCCTCGCCCTCGGCTTTCAGGCGCACGCTCACGCCGCACACCGCAACGTCCTCCGCAACGCGCTCGCCGTCCTCCGCAACGCCGTTCAGCGCCACGGCGAAGGGCAGACTTACGTCCGTGCTCTTGATTTCGCCGTTCTGCTCGTATACAAGCACGGTGAACACCGCGCCCTCAACGCAACCCGTCTGCACGTTATATGCACACTCGGCGTGAGGAAGAGCCGCCGCAAGGAACTTGCAGTCGTACGTGAGCTTGCTCTTGGTTGCGGCAAGCCCCGTCACACGCTCGGTGTAAACCTTTATATCGCGGCACTGCAAAGCCCGCTCGCCGCCGTCCGACAGCGTAAGACTGTTAGTGTCGGAGAATGCGTCCGTTGCGACTTCCTCGGCGTGCTCGTCGTCAAACCAACCGTTGACGGTGAGATTGCACACAAAATTAATCCCGCACGTGCCCCTGTCCTCGTTGACGTTTGCCGTCACGTTTAAATCGCTTATTTCAACGTGAGCCGCCGCTCTTCGCCCCGCCGACGCGTCGTCGCAGGGAAGCGTGCACTTAAACGGAATTATTCTCTCCATACAAGTCGGGCTCTGTTGGCGCATTGCAAAGAGCGAAAGATAGATTTCGCCGCTCACTTCGACCTCGCCCGTGCCGCACACCGCCGACAAAACTACGGCTTTTGCGCAGGGAATAAGCACGTCTACCACGCTGTCCGCGTCAAAATCGTCCTCTACCTCGCTCTCGCCCGTAAAACACACCGCAGACGTAAGCATTACCTTTTCCGTCTTGACGTACGCACCCTCCGCGCCGCAGACGTAAGCCCTTTCCGTGCGGGCGTAAACGTCGATATCGGCTGTTATAATCGCCGCAATGACAAACGACGACCCCTCGCGCTTGATTGTAGTCTTTTCGCACGCGAGCTTGCACACGCCGTTCATAGAGGGCGCAAGACAATCATCGTCGGCAAAGTGCGAAAACTCCGCACCCTTTTGCATACGGCAGAGCTTGCCCTCTTCGTCGCAGTACACTATGGTCAGAATGAGCTTTCCGCTGTAATTTATACGCCCCGACGACGCCTCGCAGGAAACGACGGACACCTGAGGATAGACCGCTATTATTTCGGTGATTTCGCTCGACTGCGGAAAACGGCATTCTACTACGCTTTGGCTTTTAATCTGCGTGAGCAAAGCATTATAGCTTTCGGAATTTTGCAACGGTTTTAACATATCATAGCTCCTTGTGGGCGTGCGCCCTTGTGTTTACAGAGTATAATATGCCGACGGCTTTGAGATTATGCGCGCTTGTCTGCCAAAGTTATAAACACCTTACCGCAAAGAATTTCGGAATAGGAATACGCCGTTTTGCCCAAAAAGTTTTTGTCCTGCGGCTCGACGGTAAAAATTGACGAATAAATACCCGACAGAGTTGCGGGAAACGTAACAAACTTGTTTCTTCCGAGGTTGAGCTTGACTGTTACGGCTTTTTTATAGCAGTCCTGAATGTTTTTCTTAACGGTACTAATAGTTATTTCGGGTTTAATCATACTACTATTTTTACCAATTTTTCCAATTTTTATTCACCGCGCAGTCACCCCGAAGCATTCGGCTAAAATGCCAATATAAGCTTTCACTGTTATAACGATTGTTATTAATTAAATTGTGATTGAGTTTTGAGAGAGATTGAAAGCCTTACGCGAAGAAAAAGGGCTTTCACAAAGCGCACTATCCTTGCAAGCCGGGTAAGTGCGTTTTTGCTTTACCTTTTAATTGGGTTGTTGTATAATAATATCATAGAAAAAGCCCTAAAATCAAGGGTTTTGGGGCACATATGTAGGAATAGGCTATGAATAGACGAAGCCTAATCGCTTTTTTCTACTTTTAACTACAACTTCATAACTAAATATAGACACCTTCCTTTAAGACTCAATCTTTAGGTTTCTGACTTCTTTTCCTATCGATTGGTTTGTCCTGTATTGGAAGGTGTCTTACTTCTTCTATTATTCTTGCGGCAGAACCATTACCGCCAAGATCAGAATAAGGCCCGTACAAATAATCGACCAAATTCTCATATTCATCTGGAGTAATATATCCTCTTTTTATGTATTTTTTACCCAGATCCATTATTCGGTCATGCCCGAGACCCTTTAACATTTTTGATTTATTATCTTTTCTGTCGCGTCGATTTTGAATAAATGCCCATAATCCGGTTGACGCGCAAATTGAACATATCAGCCCAAATATAAGTTCAGCCCAAAATTCCATATTACTCCTAATCTGTAATGACCATTTTCTTATTTACAATTTCGATATGCTTATTAAAAAGGTCTTCATATAATTTTATCATATTTTTTCGTTGTATCTTTGTAAGTAATTTGTAGAAAGCCCCCATCCAACTTCTGAATGAATTCTCTACATTATCGTATGTAGTAGATCCGTCAATAACTTTTAAAGCTAATTTCTTAAGTTTACGACGAAAGTTTACAATCCTTGTTGAATTTAGCTTTTTATAAAGTTTACCATTCTCAGTCATATGATAATCAATCTGCAGAAATTTGTAGAAACTACAAAGCTTAACAATTCTTGTTTTCTTAGTATTGATATGTATTCCTAATTCTTGAGCTATTCGACAAATATTTTCATAAATATCAATAAGCTCTTCTTTGGAATCGCATACCATATACCAATCATCCATATATCTACCATAATATTTTTGACTTCGAACATACTTTACGTACGTATCAATTCTATGCGGATAAAATATCCCGATAATTTGAGATATCTGATCT
>CAJTTC010000020.1 GCA_910579295.1 uncultured Christensenella sp.
AGGGTCAATTATTGGTACACGGCAATATTTTTCCGCAACGTAGCAATGATAGACCAAAGCGACTTGATATTGTTCTGTGTAGAGCAAAGAGAAAACAGCGGCGCATACAAAACTTATCAGTACGCTGTCAAAACACACAAAAAAATAGTCAATTTATTTGCCTAACAAATCAATAAAAAATCCCTCATCACCGCTGACGCGGAGCTTCCCCCTTAGGAAGTGGGAAGCAAGAGCGGAGTAGAAGCACCTTGCACATTACCTTATTATCCAAAAATATCGCAACAAAAAAACCATCTCCCGTACGAGAGATGGTTTTGTTTTAATTTAATGATTATTTTTTGCAATTTTTCTTTAAAGTTGCAAGGCACTCTAAGAGTTCTGCGGGGATACGGTCTTTAACAGTGCCCTTATAATAGCCCTCGATTTCCTCTGCTTCCTTAGCCCACTTAGCCTTGTCAATCGTAAGAATTTCTTTCAGCTCTTCTACGCCGAATTTCTTGCCTTCGCAGATTTCGTAGTCGAGGTCGGTCAAATCGATATCCTCAGCCTTGGGAACGTAGCCGATAGCCGTTTCTTCGGCGTCCACAGTACCGTCGCAGCGCTTCAAAATCCATTCGAGCACGCGCATATTGTCGCCGAAGCCGGGCCACATAAAGTTGCCGTTTTCGTCCGTTCTGAACCAGTTTACGTTGAATATCTTCGGGGGATTTTTGATAACCTTGCCCATATCGATCCAATGCTGGAAGTAATCGCCCATATGATATCCTGTGAAAGGCTTCATAGCCATAGGGTCGTGACGGAGCACGCCTACCGCGCCTGTTGCCGCCGCCGTCGTTTCAGAGGACATAGCCGAGCCTACGAACACGCCGTGATTCCAATCTCTCGACTGATAAACGAGGGGAGTGGTCGAAGCGCGTCTGCCGCCGAAGATAATAGCCGAAAGGGGAACGCCTTCCTTGGAATCGAAATCGGGAGAAACGCAGGGGCAGTTCTGAGCGGGAGCGGTGAAACGGGAGTTGGGGTGAGCCGCATAGGTCGACTTGTCTTTCTTGTCGAACTTAGCGGGACTCCAAGGCTTGCCCGTCCAGTCGATGCAGTGCTCGGGCAAGTTCTTGTTCAAGCCTTCCCACCACACTGTCATATCGTCGGTGTTGAGCGCAACGTTGGTGAATATAGTGCCGCGCTTCGTAGCCGCCAGAGCGTTGGGGTTGGAGTGGTCGTTAGTGCCGGGAGCAACGCCGAAGAAACCGTTCTCGGGGTTGACCGCCCAAAGTCTGCCGTCCTTGCCTACTCTGATCCAAGCGATATCGTCGCCTACGCATTCGATTTTGTAGCCCTTTTCGAGATAGTGTTTGGGGGGAATGAGCATTGCGAGGTTGGTCTTGCCGCACGCCGAGGGGAACGCCGCCGCAACGTACTTTTTCGAGCCGTCGGGGAACGTCACGCCGAGGATAAGCATATGCTCAGCCATCCAGCCCTCGTACTTGCCGAGATAGGAAGCAATGCGGAGTGCAAAGCACTTTTTGCCGAGGAGCACGTTGCCGCCGTAAGCGGAGTTAACCGAAATAATCGTATTGTCCTCGGGGAAGTGCATAATGTATCTGTTTTCCGCTTCAACGTTGCACTTTGCGTGGAAGCCCTTTATAAAGTCGCCGTCCTTGCCGAGAGCGTCCAGAACGTTCTTGCCGACTCTCGTCATAATGCACATATTCAAAACGACGTAAATGCTGTCGGTAACTTCGATGCCGTACTTGGCGAAGTCGCTGCCAACGACGCCCATCGAATAGGGGATAACGTACATCGTTCTGCCCTTCATAGAGCCGCGTGCAATCTCCGCGCAGAGCTCGTAAGCCTGCTTGGGGTCCATCCAATAGTTGATAGGACCTGCGTCCTCTTTATTCTTCGTGCAAATAAAAGTTCTGTCCTCAACGCGCGCTACGTCGTTCACCTTTGTTCTGTGAAGGTAGCAGTCGGGGAGGAGTGACTGATTGAGCTTAATAAGCTCGCCCGAAACAACGGCTTCCTGTCTGAGCGCGTCGATTTGCGCCTGACTGCCGTCAATCCATACGATTTTGTCGGGGCAGGCAAGCTCTGCGCTCTCTTCTACAAACTCAAGAATCTTCTGATTTTTTGTAAGTGCCATAAATTATACTCCTTTTATTAATCAATGATAACCGTATGCGTCACGGCGGTCAGTCGCGTCCGCATAGGCGTGAAGCAATCCGCTGAGCCGCAGAATATCACAATAATATTATATCAATATTATTTAAGTTTGGCAAATATTTTAAAGTGAAATAATATGAAAAGAATGCGTTTGTAAAGTTCACCGTAATTGATTAACAGCCGTTTGCGACATAAAAATCCATAAAAAAGCAAAATGACAGTTAATTTTTATGCGTTTGTGTAATATCATAGCGTAAAGGATAATTCAGGGGGTGCGCTTTGTCCGCATACATAAAAAAAATTGCCGTAATAAAGCAGGTTAAAGGCGGGTTTTCCGCAGACGGCGGCAACATTACGGGGCTTGTAAAGGCGGAAACCTACGCGGGCTTTTTAAAAGTCGAGGTTTCCTTAATAAATATCGCGCCGCTAAGCGAGGGACGATACGTTTTCGGTATTACCGACGGCTTGAATACCGCCGTTTTCGAGGGGCACAATTACGAGAGCGAAACTCCGTTCAACCTCTCGTCGGGGTTTGCCTTTTTAGTGTGCTTCTGCCGTGACGGTACTGCGCCCGTTGCAAGCGCGGCGTGCGGACAGATGGCGTGCGCTCTGCCCGATTTAAAAGAGGAGATGGCTAAGCGCGAAAACGTCCGCCCCAAGACCGACGGCGCGGCGTACGACGACGAAGCAATAGCGGAGGTCAACTATTATGAAAGTGCTGATGAAGGCAGTTCCGCTTTACGCGAGGCTAAGGCGCAGGAAAAAAAACGGAATGCAGGCGATAAAAATGAAGCGCATACTCGCGTTGTCCCGCTCGAAGAAAAAGTCGGCTTGAACGAGGCGGCTACGTCCTACGATAATAAGGGCGGCGGAAGCGGCGAGGCAAGTGCTCATTTCCGAGTGGAAGAGAAAGGCGGCGCGGCGGGCGGTCTTGCGGGCGGCGATTTTTACAGCCGTATGGAGGGCGATATAAAAAAGATTTTCGCAACCTATCCGAAAGAGCCCGAGATAGAGGCGGTTATGGAGGGCAGTCGGTTTGCTAAGATTGCTTACGGCGAGGGCAGATATTATGTGTTCGGCGTGCTCACGGTGGAGGGCAAGCCGCGCTATATCTGTTACGGCGTGCCGTCGGAAAAGGGCGACACTCCGCCGCCGAGCTTAAAGGACTGCGCAAGCTACGTTCCCACGTCAAGCGGCGGTTATTGGATGACTTATCAGGACGCCGCCACGGGAGTCAGCATTAAGATAATGAACAATTGATAATGCGGAATTAAATTTTATCCCTCATCCGTCACTTAGTGACACATTCCCTCTTAAATGCAAGTGGGAAGGCAAGGGGTCGCGTTCATACTCTCGGCTTCTCCCTTTCTAAGAGGTGAGGCTCTGCGCAAGCAGTGGCGAGGGATTTTCAACCTCATACAATTCCCGTTCTCTATTTAAGCCCCTTGAACGGCTTTAATACGAGCAGAACGTATACCTCGAACAGAGCCGAAACCGAGCATACGGCGAGAAAGCATCTCATTGCGGTGGTGTTGTAAAAGCATAAAAAATGCAGCAGGTTAAAGCCCGTAAAAGCAAATACACCCCCGCATATGCCCAGAATAATCAAATTTAAAGTGCAAATTGTACAAGTAAGGCGCATACGATAAGTATGCGCCGTTTTAATAGGATTATAAGTTTTTTTAAATGACGATGTTTTCTAAAATGAGCTTATCGAAATCAACGCTTTCGGCAAAGTCGCGCGGCAAAAAGCGCACCGTATTGAATTTGGCGTAGTTGAATATGTGCGTCTTGATAAGTACGGGAGTGGCGATATCCAACCCCTCGCAAATGTCGGCAAGGTAGGTGAAAAAGTTTGAATAGGTAAACTTGTCCTCTCTCTCGTAAGTCAGCTGTTTAACTATTTTTCCGTCGCTGACTATCTTCGCCCATATCCTGAACATAAAAACTCCTTTTTTTGCGCCGTGCGCCGCAACCGTTTAGCCGTGCGCCGTAGCCGTTTAATAATATTTTACTCAAAACGCAAGCAAAAGTAAACGCTTTACGTTCAATAAATTGACATATCGCCATAAAAAAGTTAAAATAAATTAAGCCGCTTTTAAAAGGGGCAGAGAGGTAACGCATATGGAAACATTGCAGAAGGACGTTTTAGCTATATTGGAAGCCGATTCGCGCATTCCCGCCGCACGGCTTGCGGCTATGCTCGGTATAAGCGAGGAGCAGGCGAAAGCAGAGGTCAGAAAGCTCGAGGAGCAGGGTGTTATCGTCAAGTACACGGCGATTGTCAACAGCGACGACCTCGACGAAAACAAGGTCGAAGCGCTCATCGAAGTCAAGGTTACGCCGCAGCGCGGAGCGGGCTTCGACGCTATCGCGGGGGAAATAGCCGCGCACGCCGAGGTTAAAAATCTCTATCTTATGAGCGGCGGTTACGACCTCGCCGTAATAGTAGAGGGCAACTCGTTAAAGAGCGTGTCGCGCTTTGTTTCCGAAAGAATTTCGACGTACGACACCGTTCTCTCCACGGCTACGCACTTCATCTTAAAGAAGTACAAGGTAGAGGGCGCGCTTATGAAGAAGAACGAAGAGGGGCGGTTATCCGTTCAGCCGTGAATTAATGCGGAATGCGTAATTCATAATTGTAAATTATTATGAGAAGTTTTGTCAACGAACGCTCGAAGAGCTTGAAGCCGAGCGGCATAAGAAAATTTTTTGATATAGTGCAGGTAATGGACGGCGCGATATCCCTCGGCGTGGGCGAGCCCGACTTCGTTACGCCGTGGTACATACGCGACGCGGCGGTGCGCTCCATAAAAAAGGGCTTGACGCAGTACACGGGCAACAGGGGGCTGCCCGAGCTAAGGGAAAATATCTGCCGCTATATGCGCGAGCGTTTCGCCGTTGAATGCGAACCCGAGCATACCATTGTCACCGTCGGCGCGAGCGAGGCTATCGACCTTACGTTACGCGCTGTCTGCGAGGCGGGCGACGAGATTTTAGTGCCCGAGCCGTGCTATGTGTCCTACGCCCCCACCGTAACGCTGTCCGGCGGTACTCCCGTAGCGTTGCAGTGCGTGGCTGACGACGCGTTTATCATAACGCCCGAAAGATTGGAGGCGGCAATAACGCCGTCAACCAAGGCGCTCATACTTGCATATCCCAACAATCCCACGGGCGGCATAATGACTAAGGAGCAGTTGGAAGCGATAATTCCCGTAATAGAAAGGCACGATTTGCTTGTCATTTCCGACGAAATTTATGCGGAGCTGACTTACGTCGGCAAACACGTTTCGATAGCTTCGTTGGGCAATATGCGGGCACGAACGGTAGTAATCAGCGGTTTTTCAAAGGCGTTTGCAATGACGGGTTGGCGAGTGGGCTTCGTGTGCGCTCCCGCCGAGCTTGACGACGCTATGTTTAAAATTCACCAATACGGCATAATGTGCGCGCCGCGCGTTTCGCAACACGCCGCCGCCGCCGCGCTTATCGAGGGCTTCTCCGACGGCTTTTCGGTGGTTGAGGAGATGCGCGCAGAGTACGCCCGCCGCGGCAGGTTTATGGTAAACGCATTCAATTCGCTGGGGCTTAAATGCTTTCAGCCGAGGGGCGCTTTTTACGTGTTTCCCTCCGTGGAAGCGACGGGGCTCGACGGCGAGGAGTTCGCAAACCGTCTGCTCCGTGAAGAGAAAGTGGCGGTAGTTCCCGGCTCGGCGTTCGGGGAAGCGGGTAAAAATCACGTGCGCTGTTCGTACGCAACCTCGCAGGAAAATCTTTCCGAAGCAATCGGCAGAATAACCGACTTTATGCAAAAAATCACGAAGAATTAAGAAAGTACTATACGCCCAAATCCCCTTGCCTCACCCCCTTGGCAGGGAGAAGCCGAGAGTATTGCGCATTAAGTTAAATTCCGAATTGGTTTATAATTGACAACGGCGGGTAAAAAGTATATAATAAAGTATAGTGGATTGCGATTCCGTAATTGCGGGGTCGCTATCTTGATTAAAAAGAATAAAAAAGCCGACAAAATACGGCGTAAAAGAGGTAAAAATATCATGGCGGATCAACAATTTGTAATGACAAAAAAGAATTACGACGCGCTTGTGGCGGAGCTTGACAACCTTGTAAAGGTCAAGCGCCCCGAAATTATCGAGAGAATTGCCGAGGCGCGTTCCCACGGCGATCTTTCGGAGAATGCGGAGTACGACGCGGCAAGGGAAGAACAGCGCTCCAACGAGGGCAAAATTGCCGAGCTCGAATATCAGATTAAAAACGCGGTCATTCAGGAAGAGATAACCGACAACTCCTACGTGCATCTCGATTCCGTCGTCACCGTATTGGACGAGGAGTTTGGCGAGCAGGAAGTATATACGATATCTTCCGTCACCGACGTGGACGTTATGCTCAACAAAATTTCGTCCGAATCGCCCGTAGGTTCGGCTTTAATGAGAAAAAGGAAGGGCGACGTGGTTACGGTTGTCTGCCCCGACGGAAGCACCTACAAGCTTAAAATTCTGGCGATTAAATAAGAGCAAACCCCGCGGCTTTCGGCGGCAAGGTACAATTTTATATTCAAGGAAAAATTTATGCAACAGAACAACAGCAACGCACCTCTCACGGAAGAGGAAGAGAGAGAACAACTGATAGAACAGGCGCGTATCCGCAGGGAAAAGCTCGAAAAGCTTACCGCCGAGGGCAAAAACCCCTACGAGAAAACTAAGTTCGTAGTGAGCGGAAATTCGCGCTCGGTCAAAGAGGACTTCGATAGCTTAGAGGGCAAAGAGGTATGCCTTGCGGGCAGGCTTATGAGCCGCCGTATAATGGGCAAGGCGAGCTTTTCGCACATATCCGACCGCGAGGGCTTAATTCAGATTTACGTCCGCCGCGACGACGTGGGCGAGGACGACTACGCCTCCTTTAAAAAGGACTATGACATAGGCGATATCGTCGGCGTAAAGGGCTTTGTGTTCAAGACGCAGACGGGCGAAATTTCCGTGCACTGCACGCATATCGAAATGCTGTCGAAGGCGCTTTTGCCTCTTCCCGAAAAACAGCACGGTCTGACAAACACCGATATACGTTACCGTCAGCGCGACCTCGATCTGATTGTCAATCCCGAGGTTAAAAACACGTTCGTACTGCGCTCTAAAATCCTCAAAGAGATAAGGGCGTATCTCGACAGCCGCGGCTATCTCGAAGTTGACACGCCCGTGCTCACCCCGCTTGAAATAGGCGCGGCGGCGCGCCCCTTTAAGACGCACCACAACGCTCTTGACCTCGATATGTATCTGCGTATAGAAACAGAGCTCTATTTAAAGCGACTTATTGTCGGCGGGCTCGAAAAGGTCTATGAAGTGGGCAGGATTTTCCGCAACGAGGGAATGGACGCTTTCCACAACCCCGAGTTCACGACCATAGAAATGTACGAGGCGTACACCGACTATTTCGGTATGATGGACCTCATAGAGGATATGTACAGAACGGTGGCGCTCAACGTGTGCGGCACGGCTCAAATCAGCTATCAGGGCACGCCGATAGATATGGGCGCGAAGTGGGAAAGGCTGACTATGAAGGGCGCCGTCAAGAAGTATTGCGGCGCGGACTACGACGAATGGGCGGACGACGCTCAGGCGCGCGCGGCGGCAAAGGCTCTCGGCTGTGAAGTTCCCGAGGGCGAAAGGGCGACGAAGGGACACGTGCTCATCGCGCTGTTCGAGGCGTTCGTCGAGGACAAGCTCGTACAGCCCACAATAATTTACGACTATCCCGTAGAAAATTCACCGCTTGCAAAGCGCAAGCCCTCCGACCCCGCGTTTACCGAGAGGTTCGAGTACTTTATCTGCTCGCACGAGTTCGGCAACGCTTTTTCGGAGCTCAACGACCCCATAGACCAGAAGCAGAGGTTTGTCAATCAGGTTGCGGAGAAGAGGGCGGCGGAGCCCAATTGCAACGCGCAGGTGGACGAGGATTTCATAACCGCGCTCGAATACGGTTTGCCCCCCACGGGCGGTCTGGGTATGGGCGTAGACAGGCTCGTAATGCTTCTCACCGACAGCGCGACGATAAGGGACGTAATACTCTTCCCTACAATGAAACCTAAAAAATAATAAAGAGTTCGGAATTGTCAATGCGGAATAACAGTGATATGCACTAACTTAAAATCCGCGAACGCATCTATATTACTATGGCTTACAAATACGAAATACTCAATCAACTAAATAAGCACAAGGGCAAGGACAGGCACAGATTTCATATGCCCGGGCACAAGAACGCGGGCGAATTCAAGTCGCGTTTTCCCGTCGCGGCAATCGACTTTACGGAGCTCGATTTTACCGACGATTTAAGCTGTCCATCGGGCGCAATCAAAAGGGCGCAGGAGGACATAGCCGAAATTCTCGGCGCGAAGAAAGCCTATATCACAACCGACGGTTCGTCGTCGGGGGTAATGGCGATGCTCTTTGTCGCGGCGGCTTACGGCAACAAAATAATCGTGCCGCGCAATTCGCACAAGAGCGTGTTCAACGCCTGCCGCCTGCTCAATATCGAGCCCGTCATCGTACAGGGCGCGGAGGTTGACGGCGTGCTTACTCCGCCCGACGCCGAGCTGATAGAAACGCTCTTCGTCAACGACGTGAATATTTCGGGTATCATTATTACCTCGCCCGACTATTACGGCAATATCGCGCCCCTGCAAAGTTACAGGGACGTCGTTGAAAAGTACGACAGACTTCTGCTCGTAGACGGCGCTCACGGAGCGCACCTCGCGTTAAACCCCGACAGGGCGGGCTATGCGGGCGTGTACGCCGATATGTGGGTGGACGGAGCGCATAAAAGTCTGCCTACCTTGACGCAGGGCGCGGTCGTCTGCGTGAACAACGAAAAGCTGATTGCACGCGCGGAGGAGGGGCTGTCGATATTCCGCACCACTTCGCCCAGCTATCCTGTTATGGCGAGCGTCGAGTACGGCGTAAAATACTTTGTCAACAACCCCAAAAATCTTCAACGCACGCTTGCGGCGGTTGAGGAGCTTAAAGCTTCTCTCGAAGGGCTTATCAATTTATATCCCTCGCAGGATTGGACCAAATTGGCGGTCGATTTCAAGCCGCTCGGGATATCGCCCTATATGGCGCAGACGGCGCTTGAAAAGAAGGGCATATATGCGGAAATGAACGACGGCAGATATATTCTGTTTTATCTCTCGCCGTCCGTCGAGCCCTATCATCTCACCGAATTAAAGACGGCGCTATTGTGGATAGCCGCCAACAAAAAACTGCAAAATACCTATAAGGACTTGCCGCAGAAGCCCACCGCGGAGCGAACGTACAGCTTCCTGTACGCATACCGTCAGCGGACGGAGTGGACTCCGCTCAAACAGTCGGTGGGCAAAATGTGCGCGGACAACGCGGGCATAACGCCGCCCTGTCTGCCCGTAATTATTGCGGGCGAAATGATTACCGAACAGGCGGTTCAGCTTCTATTAACCGCTAAGCAGACTTTCGGTCTTGTGGACGGCAAGATAAAGACGGTAAAGAAATGAGGGGCGCATTCGTAACGTTCGAGGGGTGCGAGGGCTCGGGCAAGAGCACGCAGATAAGGCTGCTCTGTCAGAAGCTGACGGAGGCGGGCGTCGATTTCGTCGTCACGCGCGAGCCGGGAGGCAGCGACGTCGCCGAGCAGATACGCAGAATTATTCTCGACGGAAAAAACGTCAATATGTGCGACGAGTGCGAGGCGCTTTTATACGCCGCCGCGCGCATTCAGCACCTTAAAGAAATAGTAGAGCCCGCTCTTGCCGGGGGTAAGCTTGTCATATGCGACAGGTACGTCGATTCGTCGCTGGCGTATCAGGGCGCGGCGCGCGGCTTGGGCGAGGACTATATATCCGATATCAACTCGGTTGCTCTCGAAAAATATCCGCCCGATCTGACGGTCTTTCTCAATATCCCGCCCGACAAGGCGTTCGAGAGGAAGCACGGCGCGGACAAGGGCGACAGAATGGAACAGCAGGGGCTGGGATTTCACCGCAAGGTCTATGCGGGATATCTTGCGCTTTTAGATAAATACCCCCGCATATGCGCCGTCGAATGTGACGGGACTAAGTATGAAACGGCGGAAAAAATCTTTGCGCTGTTAAAGGATAAAAAAATAATTTAAGCGCAACGCATAGCTGATTGGGAATAAAAAACGGACTTATGAAAGAATTGATTTGCGGAACGGCGGCATATAAAATTTTCAGCGGCGACGCGGCGAAAAACAGACTTTCGCACGCATATATGCTGTACTTTGCCGACGAACGCAACCTGCGCGAGGCGTTAAAGCTGTTCGCACTCGAATTTTTCGGCGAGAGCCAATCGACCCGTAGCGGCAGACTGATTATGTCCGAGGGGCTGTCCGATTTAAAGGTATATCCCGCGACCGATAAAAAGCTGACTGCGGACGTGGCGGCGGCAATCGTGGAGGACGCGGCTCTGCGCCCGTTGGAGTACGATAAAAAGCTGTATATAATAAGCGGCTTCAACGACGCTTCGCCCATATTCCAGAACAAGCTGTTGAAAATTTTGGAAGAGCCCCCCGTCGGCGTGCACTTTCTTCTCGGCGCGACAACGCTTTCGCCCGTGCTCGACACGGTAAAATCGCGTGTAAAAATGCTTGAAGTGCCGCTGTTTACTCCCGCGCAGATTTACGCCGCGTTGGAGAGGTCGGGCGACAGCAAGCTTAACCGCGAGGCCTCCGAGGCGTGCGGCGGCGTTTTGGGAATAGCGCAGAATATGCTCGGCGGCGATTGGTATGCGGAAACGGTGACAGCCGCGCGGGAAATCTGCGCCGCTTCATCGGTCGGCGAGGCGGCGGACGCGGCGGTTAAATACGGCGATTTCAAGTACAAAAGGGAATTGCTTGCCGAAATGCAACGCACGTATTTCTCCGAAGTCAAAAAATACGCGTGCGGAAATTACAGCGGAAAGCTTTCGGAAGGGGCGTGCCTGTTTGCCGTCGAGGGCGTTAACGGCGCGTTTGCCGATTTAAAGTTCAACGCAAATTTTTCCTCGCTGTTGTACGATTTTCTGTTGCGCATTGTCGCCAAGGGCTGATTTTAAGGTGATTATAATATGGTTAAAGTAGTAAGCGTTAAATTTAAAAACAGCGGTAAAAACTATTACTTTGCCCCCAACGGTAAGGATATTTACGAAAAGGGAATGGGCGTAATAGTCGAAACCGCGAAGGGGTTGGAGTACGCCACGGTCGTCGTGCCCGACTGCGAGGTCGATGACGGCGAGATAGTGTCGCCCTTAAAGCCCGTAGTGCGCATAGCCACCGCCCGCGACGAGGAGCAGGTAAAACGCAACCGCGAGCGCAGGGGCGAGGCGATTAAGACGGCTCAGGAAAAGATAGCCGCGCGCGGGCTTGAAATGAAGCTTGTCGATTGCGAGTTTGCGTTCGACGGCAGTAAGGTCATTTTCTTCTTCACCGCAGAGAGCAGGGTCGACTTCCGCGAGCTTATCAAAGACCTGTCCGCGGCGTTCCATATGCGCATAGAGCTGAGGCAGATAAACGTGCGCGAGGAGATAAAGATGAAGGGCGGCTTCGGTCAGTGCGGCAGGGAGTGCTGTTGCGTCCGCTGTATGTCCGACCCGTTAAAGACTTCCGTCAAAATGGCGAAAAATCAGGGGCTGTCGCTCAATCCGACTAAAATTTCGGGGCTCTGCGGCAAGCTGATGTGTTGCCTTGCGTATGAAAACGATTACTATTCCGAGGCGTGCAAGCAAGTGCCGAAAATCGGCAGCGAGGCTGAAACGCCCGACGGCAAGGGCATTGTCGTAAACGTCAATATGCTTAAAATGCTCGTAAAGGTAAAAATCGAGCAGGGCGACACGGTTGCTTTCCGCGACTACCCCGTAGACGGCATAAGGTTTATGCGCGGCAACGTCGTTATGGGCAAGGAAAATTTCGACGACGACTCAGACGAGCTTGAAGCAGCCGAAGAAACCGAGACGGTTCGCACCGAGAGCTCCGACGTCGGCGACAGGCGGGAAAAACGCGACAGGCGCGACAACAGGGATAACCGCGACAACAGGGATAACCGCGACAACCGCTTTAAAAACAATAGTAATAACAACGGCAATAACAATAACAACAATAACAACCGTAATAACAGGAACAATAATAATCGGAACAACCGCGACAAAAACAGGGGCGGCAAGCCCGAGCCCGCGGGTGAAGCGGCGGAGAACAGGGGCGCAAGGGAGAACGGCAAGCGTCACGGCAATAAAAACGGCAATCCGAACGCCAATAAGAACGGCGGAGCTAATCCGAAGCCGCAAAATTAAGATAGTAAAATTTTAAATTAACTCTTTACAGCGGGAAATTGTTGTGATATAATCATAAGAGGAAGAGGGGCGTTTAAGAGCCCGTAACCGTATAAAACAATTTATGGAGGAGTATATAAATGGCACACGTTATTTCTGATGAATGCGTAAGCTGCGGCGCATGCGCTGCTACATGCCCCGTAAGCGCAATATCCGAGGGTGCGGATAAGTATGTGGTTGATCCCGATGTATGCATCGACTGCGGCGCTTGCGAAGACGGTTGCCCTACGGGTGCAATCACAGCCGAATAATTTAAGAGGCAACAAGTAGCGGGGTGCGACGTGCGCCCCGTTATTTTTTTATATAGAGGCTAACCCCTCGGCATTCCCCGTCGCAAGGCGCGGAACGATTGTAAAATTAAGTAAAATGAGTAAAGATAAAGAAACGGTTTTAAAGGACGGAGAAACGGCGGAAGAGCTGTTCGGCGACAAGATAATAATACAGAACGCGGCGCTGTACCGCTTTACTTCGGACAGCATTCTTCTGTCGCGCTTTGCGCGCGCAAAGGCAAGGGACGACGTAGCCGATTTCTGCGCGGGTTGCGGCGCGGTGGGCTATCATTTTCTCTGCCTCAATCCGCAGATAAACAGCCTGACGCTCTTCGAATTACAGCCCGCGCTTGCCGATATGGCGCGGCGAACGGCGGAATACAACGGCTTTAACGCAAGGGTTGAGGAGGGCAGATTGCAGGACGCGGGCGCGGAATATAACGGCGCGTTCTCTCTCATACTATGCAACCCGCCGTACGAGCGCGGAGGCTTTGAGAATATTTCCTACGAGCGCGCTATATGCCGCAAGGAGATAACGGTAACTCTGCCCGAGATAATTTCCGTTGCTTCGAAGAAGCTTAAATTCGGCGGCAGGCTTGCGATAGTCAACCGCGCGGACAGATTGGCGGAGCTGTTCTACACAATGAAAAATTGCGGCTTAGAGCCGAAAAGAATGCAGTTTATCAGGGGGAGCGAGGGCGCGCCGCCGTATGCGGTAATGGCGGAGGCGGTAAAGGGCGGCAAGCCGACGGTAGAAATTATGCCCGATATAGTAAACACACCGCAGAACGGAGGCAGTACGAAATGATTTACTTTGTAGCGACGCCGATAGGCAATTTAAAGGATATAACTCTGCGGGCGTTGGAGGTGTTGCGCGCCGTCGACGAAATATATTGCGAGGACACCCGACATACGGTAAAGCTTTGCAACGCGTACGAGATAAAGAAGCCGCTCATAGCGTGCCATAAATTCAACGAACGCGAGGCGGCGGAAAAGATAATAGCGTCGGCTCGCGGGGGTAAGGAGATTGCCGTTGTGTCCGACGCGGGAATGCCCGTGATTTCCGACCCGGGCAGCGTTGTGTGCTCGGCGCTAAGACAGGCGGGCTTGGAATACACCGTCATTCCCGGGGCAAACGCGTTTTTATCCGCGCTCGTGCTCTCGGCTCTGCCCGCGGACAGGTTCGCCTTTATCGGCTTTCTGCCGGATAAGGAGGGAGAGCGGAAAAGGATGCTCGAAAGGTACAGGGATTGCGACTTAACGCTGTGCTTTCACGTAGCCCCGCAGGACGTTGACCGCCACATATCCTCGATGTACGCCGTTTTCGGCGACAGACGGGCTTGCGCCGTGCGCGAGATAACAAAGCTCCACGAGCAGGTCTTGCCCTTTACTTTAAGCGGCGGGCTTGACGGCGAAAAGCGGGGCGAATACGTGCTGATAGTCGAGGGCGCGCAGGAACGGGAAAATCCGCTGAACGCGTTGTCCGAGCGCGAGCACATAGCCCACTATATGGCGCAGGGAATGGACAAAAAGCAGGCGTTAAAGGCGGCGGCGCGCGACAGGGGCGTCAGTAAATCCGACCTCTATCCCTTCTCCGTCGATTTGTGAGCGCGGGCGCGAGAAAAAAATTTCACTTGTCAAGCGTTATATAATGCGGTATAATATAAACGACACGGAAACTTCGGAGGTGTAAAACCTATGAAAAAGGATAAGAGAAGCGAAGCGGCGGCAACCGACGCCGTTGCGGCAAAGAAGACGGCGGTTGTACAATCGGGCAAGCCCAAAACAGATAAGTCGGCGGGCAAAATTCAGCCCGAGAAGATGACCATTTACGAGTACGAGGAGAAGTACGTAAAGCGGCAGAACACGAAGGGCGCAACCTTTTTACTTCGGCTCATAGTCGCGCTTGTCGGCGTATTTTTCGTCTGGTGCTTCTTCTCGGTAAGCAAGGAAATCTGGAATTTAAACGAGTACGCGGGCTATGCGGCGGCGGGCGTTTCGGTCGTGCTGTTCATAGTCGTATACATAACGCCCGTCGTAAAAATTTTCAAGTCGGACTATTTCATAACCAACGTCAATTACAAGACGGCGGGAGCGGCTAAGCGCAAGAACAGAAAATTGCGCTATGACATAGCGACAAGGATAGTCGATTTGTGCAATACGGTAGCGGGCGTGGGCTGGTACGACAGCCTGACCGTCGAGAAGTTGGAGGCGGGCGTAAAATACCGCGACGACGAAGTAATCAAGGAACAGCTGACCGCGCTGTACGGCGGCTCGGTTAAAAGGAGCGCGCGCGACGTCATTTTCAAGTGCTCTATGAAGGCGGCTATGTATTCCGCGCTCTCGCAGGAAAGCAAGATAGACAGTATGCTTGTGGCGACGGTCAATCTGCAAATGATAAAGGACATAGTATTTCTGTACGGCTTCCGTCCGTCCGATTCGAGACTGCTGAAAATTTTCGCGGCGGTGGTGCGCAACTCGCTGATAGCCTACGGTCTTGGCGGACTGCAACTCGGCAACGGCATAGCGCGCACTGTCGGCGACGCGGCAAAGGGAATACCCTTTTTAGGCTCGGTAATTTCCGTCATAGTCGACAGCTCGGTGCAGGGTTTGGCGAACGGCACGCTCTCGGCGGTGATAGGCTATCAGACGATTAAGTATCTCAACACGGAATACAAGCTCCAAAACATACTTGACGGCGTAGAGGTCGGCGAAACGGAAGAGGAGCTTGCGGAAACGTGCGACGATATAGAAAAGGAGTTAAGAAAGCGGAGCAAGCGCAACGGCGCTATCCCCGTATAATCCGCGCTCGGTTATTCAGAGGTAACGGCAATGAAAATAAAACTGAAAAAGAAAACGCTAATTATAATATGTGTATCGGTTGCGGCGGTTTGCGCGGCGGTTTGCGCGGCGGCGATTGCTTTGGGCGTTGTGTTCGGCGTAAAAAAGCCGCATAATCACACCTTCGGCGAATACGTTTCGGACGGCAACGCCACGTGCACGCAGGACGGCACTAAGACGGCGCATTGCAGTAAGTGCGGATTGCCCGACACTGTTACGGATATCGGCAGCGCATTGGGCAAGGAGAGCGCGGTCGGACACGACTTTAAAAATTACGTATACGACGGCAACGCCGACTGCACTACGGACGGCACGAAGACGGGCGTATGCGAGCGGTGCGGAAAGACGGACACGATAGCCGACGAAGAGCACACGCATATCGGACACGACTTTAAAAATTATGTGTACGACGGCAATGCCGACTGCACGACGGACGGCACGAAGACGGCTAAGTGCGAGCGGTGCGAGGCTACGGACACGATAGCCGACGAAGAGCATTTACATATCGGTCACGACTTTGTAAATTACATATACGACAACAACGCCGCGTGCGAGAAGGACGGCACGAAGACGGCTAAGTGCGAGCGGTGCGAGGCTACCGACACGATAGCCGATGAAGAGCACAAAAAGCTCGGGCACGAATTCGGCGAATTTGTGTATAACAACGACGCGACGTGCACGCGCGACGGCACGGAACGCGCCAAGTGCATACGCTGTACGGCGGCGCAGTACCGACAGTCCGCCGAGCATAAAAAATTCGGTCACAGCTTTATTGAATACGTCTACGACGAAAACGCCGACTGCACGACGGACGGCACAAAGACGGCGATATGTGAGCGGTGCGAAGCTACCGATACGATAGCCGACGAAGAGCACAAAAGGCTCGGGCATAGCGTCGGGGCGTATACCTCCAACAATGACGCGACCTGCACGGACGACGGCACAAAGACGGGCAAGTGCTCACGTTGCGGCGAGCGCCTGACCGTAATCGACGAGGGCAGTAAGCGCGGGCATACCTTTATTCTGTACCGCAACGACAATAACGCTACCTGCGCTCACAACGCCACTAAGACTTCGAGGTGCGTGTACTGTACGGCTAAGGACGTTGTGGAAATCGAGGGTACGCGCCTGCCGCATACCGTTACGGAATACGTATCTGACAACAACGCGACGTGCACGCACAACGGCACGCGCACGGGTATATGCGAGGTGTGCGGACAGCCCGAAACGGTCGAGGAAGCGGGCACTAAGCTTGACCACGTTATGGGTGAATACGTTTCGGACAACAACGCGACCTGTACGCAGGACGGCACTGTAACGGGATATTGCACGCTATGCAACACGCGCTTTACCGTCGTTGACAGCGGAAGCGCGCTCGGGCACGACGTTCCTTTATATACTTACGACAACAACGCCGCGTGCGAGGTGGACGGCACAAAGACGGGCAGGTGCTCGCGTTGCGGTGAAGAGGATACCGTTCCCGACGAAGCGCATAAACGGCTCGGGCACGACTACGGCGAGTACACGGCGGACAATAACGCGACCTGCTCGGCGTACGGCACAATGTCGGCAAAGTGCTCTCGGTGCAATGCAATCCACGCCATACCCGACCCCGACCAGCCTAAAACGCTTGCGCATAACTACGTCGACTACGAGTGTACGTACTGCAAGGCGACTAAGCTGAGGTATGAGCTGAGCGCGGACGGAAGCTACTACATAGTTATCGGCGCGAATTCTGCGGCAAAGATAAAAACCGAGGTGAAAGTGCCTGAGTTTGAAAACGGCATACCCGTAAAGGAGATAGGCGAGAGGGGGCTATACTATCTCAGAGCCGTTAAAGTTACCTTGCCCGACAGCTTGACGACTATAGGTAAGCGGGCTTTTTTGGGCTGCACAGAGTTGAAGAAAATTAAGGTTCCCGAGGGCGTTACGAGTATAGGTGAGCAGGCTTTTTATGGCTGCAAAGCGCTGACCGAAGTAAATTTGCCCGTCGGCTTGACGTCAATCGGCGCGCGGGCTTTTTATGGCTGCGAAGCGCTGACCGAAGTAAATTTGCCCGACGGCTTGACGACTATCGGTAAGCAGGCTTTTTATGACTGCGAAGCGCTGACCGAAGTAAATTTGCCCGTCGGCTTGACGTCAATCGGTGAGCTAGCTTTTTATGATTGCACAAAGTTGAAGGAAATTAACGTTCCCGAGGGCGTAACGGAAATAGGCGCAGAAGCTTTCGGAAGTTGCGAGGGGATAAAGTCCATAAGCTTACCTCAAAGTTTAACAAGCTTAGGCGAGCGGGCTTTTATCTACTGCAATGCCGTTGAAAGCCTGACGGTTGCGGAGGGCAATTCCGCATATTACTCACGCGACAACTGCCTTATCGAGCGCGCAAGCAAAACGCTTCTTCTCGGGGTGAACGACGGCGCAATCCCCGCAGAGGTTGAAATAATAGGCGAATATGCGTATTATAAGCGCGAGGTCCCGAATTTAGTTCTTCCCGCAGGGCTTAAAAAAATCGGCGTTTATACATTTTATAACTGTACGGGAATAAACGGAATAACAATTCCTCAGGGCGTAACGGAAATAGGCAACTACGCTTTCTCTAAATGCTACACGGTCAGCACTTTAAGCATTCCCGACAGCGTAACTCAAATCGGCGACGGGGCGTTTAAACATTGCAATTATCTTAAAGAGCTCGTCATTCCCGACAGCATAACCGTATTAAACAAGGAGGTTTTTTCCGAATGCTATCAGATTGAAAAGGTCACTCTCCCCGCAAATTTGCAGAAAATAGGCGTCCGTGCTTTCTATTACTGCGATTTCGCGGAAATTATCATTCCCGACAGCGTAACTCAAATCGGCGACGATGCGTTTTACCATTGCAGTGAGTTAACAAGTCTGCATATTCCCGCAGGCGTTACAAGTATCGGCGGCAGAGCGTTTGCCTATTGCTACGGATTGAAGAGTATAACCGTCGACGAAGACAATGCGGTCTACTATTCTCAGGATAACTGTCTTATAGAAAGGGAGAGCAAAACGCTTCTTGAAGGGTGCGGAAACAGCGTAATTCCGCAGGATATCAAGGTTATCGCCGATTATGCGTTCGCTTCAACCGATATAGCGCAAATTGATTTGCCCGAGGGGCTTATCAAAATCGGGGTTGCGGCGTTTATTAATTGTCCGTCGTTAACAAGTCTGCGCATTCCCGAGGGCGTTACGAGTATAGGCGACCGTGCGTTTGAGTATTGCCATTCGCTGACGGAAGTTATTATACCCGACAGCGTAACTCAAATCGGCGATGCGGCGTTTAACTATTGTCCGTCGTTAACAAGTCTGCATATTCCCGCAGGCGTTACAAGTATCGGCAGCAAAGCGTTTGCCAATTGCTACGAATTGAATAGTATAACCGTGGACGAAGGCAACGCCGTATATTATTCGCAGGGCAATTGCGTCATTGAAAAAGAGACCCAAAAGCTTGTGTTTGGCTGTAAAAACAGCGTAATACCTCAGGGAGTAACCGGGATAGGCGACTATGCGTTCTACGGTTGCAAGAATTTAACGCGTATCGTCATTCCCGAGGGCGTTACGAGTATAGGCTACCGTGCCTTTGATGATTGCCAATCGCTGACGGAAGTTATTATACCCGACAGCGTTACGAGTATAGGCGACTATGCGTTTGATTATTGCGTTAAGCTCGAATTTGTCGAACTTTCCGTCAACGTGACCAGGTTAGGGTACGCTGCGTTGCGCTCTAAGGCAGTCTTTTACCGCGGTACGGAAGAGCAGTGGGAGGCTATCGATAAGTACTCGAATTCCGTCGAAAAGGTGTACTATTATTCCGAGAGCTTGCCCGACGAGCCTGGCAAATATTGGCGTTACGTAAACGGCGTCCGCAAACTTTGGGTGTTTTTATAATATTGTAAAGGAACGGGGAAATCCCTCACCGCCGCAGGGAAATGGGAAAATAAAAGAAGATTATCGGTTAACTATAATAATGTAAAAAAGCAAAAAGACGAAAATTGTCGTATGTGGCTCAATTCTATTGCATTTTTGTTATCGATATGTTAAAATTCTAGAGTATATAATTCAGCTAAGGGTTAAGCAATGCAGTATTTAGATATTGTCAATTTAATATTCCAAATACTTACAGGCATATTGGGGTTATTGCTTATTCATTTTTTATTGTTCTATTTTGTCGGGCTGTTTACCCGTAAAAAATATCCCAAAACCGATAAAAGGCTCAATTATGCGGTGGTCATATCCGCCCGAAACGAAGAAAAGGTCATAGGCAATCTAATCGCCAGCATCAAGAAAAATAAATATCCGCAGGACAAGCTTCACGTATTCGTCATCGCGCATAACTGTTTCGACGCCACCGCCCAAATCGCGCGTGCGGCGGGCGCGACCGTTTACGAATACAATAATCCGAACGAGCGTATGAAGGGCTATGCGCTTAAATATCTGTTTGACAGAATTAAAGAGGATTACGGCACGGACGGCTATGACGGCTTCCTTATGCTCGACGCGGACAACATTCTTGCGGAGAACTACATAGAAAAAATGAACGACGCCTTTGTCGCCAACGGCAGGCAACAGGTCATAACCTCGTTCCGCAATTCCAAAAATTTCGGCACAAACTTAATTTCCGCAATGTACGGGCTTTACTTTATGCAGGGCTGTCGGTTCGAAATGCGAGGAAGAACGGTGCTCGGGTGCTCTACGCGCGTGTCGGGAACGGGCTTCCTTATCCCCGTCGAGGCCGTAAAGGACGGCTGGAAGTACGTTACGCTCACCGAGGACTGGGAATTTTCCGCCGATCAGATTATAAATAACCGAAAAATTATCTACTGCGACGAGGCTGTGTTCTACGACGAACAGCCCACCGGCGTGCATATGATGCTCCGTCAGCGTTTAAGATGGGCTAAGGGGCATTGGCTGGTTTGCCTTACGCGCTATCGCGATATACTTAAAGCGTTTTTCAAACCCGCAAAGCGCGGCGGCGGATTATACAAGTGCTCTCTGTACGATATGTCCTTAAACATCTTGCCCGTTTGCACAATATCTCTGCTCTTGTTTGCCGCTCAGCTTATTTGTTACGCGCTCGCGCCGTTGTTCGGGTATGGCGCGGCGGAGGTTTGGATCAACTGGGCAATCAACTTCGGCTTTTCCGCGGCAAGCTTTCTGTTGGCAAACTTCATTACGGGGTTAATTACCGTTATTGTAGAGGGCAAGCGCATAAAAAACGCGCGGTTCGGCGTTATGTTGGGCGCGGTGTTGCTGTGGCCGCTCTTCATCTTACTTTCCATTCCTCTCGACGTCATATGTCTGTTTGTCAAGGTTAAATGGAAAGCCATTCCGCACGTCGACGTGACGACCTTCGAGCAGGTGAACGACGTCGCAACCGACGAATATTCGGACGGCGAAGAGAGCCGAGAGGTTTCCGACGAATGTGCCGCCGCTCTGTCCGACGAAGAACGCGACGATGATTACGCCGTTGACGTTTCCGAAGTAAACTGAATAAAAAAACGGCTTCGCAAAGCGCACAACCTTGCAAAGCCGTTTATATTTTTTTAAAGTACGCTATGACAAAAAGAGGGGAGCCCCCGCGTACGCGCAAATAAGAGGGGCTGATTTAATATATAACCTTATCTATAACGCCGCCGCCGAGGCAACGGGCTTCGTCGTAAAACACCGCGTATTGCCCCTCGGTTACGGCTCTCTGTCTGTCGGCGAAGATTACGTCCGCGCCGTCCTCGGTCGGCATAACCGTCACGCGCTGTTCGCTCTGCCTGTATCTCAGCTTTGCCGTGCATTCAAAGGGGGATTTCGGCGGGTCAATTCCTATCCAATTCAGTCCCGTGACAAGACAGCTCTTCGAATACAGCGGGCTTTCGTCTCCGTGAGATACGTATAAAATATTGTTGGCTAAGTCCTTTTTGACGACAAACCACCTGCCGCTCTCGCCGCTCTTGCCGCCGATGTTCACGCCCCTGCGCTGACCTATCGTGTAGTGCATAAGCCCCACGTGCTCGCCGACTTCCTCGCCGTCCAAAGTCAGTATTTTTCCCGACTGCGCGGGCAGGTACTCCATTAAAAACTTTCTGAAATTCCTCTCGCCTATAAAGCATATACCCGTGGAGTCCTTTTTTTGCGCGGTGGCAAGTCCGCGTCCAACGGCAATCCTGCGCACTTCTTCCTTGGGTAAATCGGCAAGGGGGAACAGCACGTTTTCAAGCTGCGGCTGTGTAACCTGATTTAAAAAATAGGTCTGGTCCTTGCCGCCGTCCGCCGCCTTTAAAAGGTAGTGCCGTCCGTCCGCGTTATGGTCTATGCCGCAGTAGTGCCCCGTAGCGATATAGTCCGCTCCGAGCGACAGCGCGTATTCGCGGAAAGGCCCGAATTTGATTTCGCGGTTGCATAGGACGTCGGGGTTGGGCGTTCTGCCCGCCGCGTACTCGTCCAAAAAGTGACGGAACACGCGCTCGCTGTACTCCTTTGCAAAGTTCACGCTGAAATACGGGATATCAAGAAGCGAGCACACCCTGCGCACGTCGGCGTAATCGCTATCTGCCGTGCACGCGCCGCTTGCGTCGTTCTCCTCCCAATTGAGCATAAACAGCCCTATTACGTTGTAACCCTGCTCCTTTAACAGAAGCGCGGCGACCGAGCTGTCCACTCCGCCGCTCATGCCAACCACAACAGTCTTCATATCGACAAAATTATAGCACGCCCGACCGCCCGTTTGCAATCAAATGCGTTTGCTTTATGCGTTTTTTAGTGGTATAATTCGGTTATGGATAAATTACCGCAGGACGATTTTATTTTGCTGTCGCTTGTGAATACGCGGCTGAGGGACGGGCAGGAGCTCTCCGATTTCTGCGCCGATTATTGCGTGGGGGAAGACGAGCTCATTGCAAGGCTGTTCGGCGCGGGCTACGCGTTCGACGGGGAAGAGAATAAATTCAAGGGGATATAGGAATGGAAAAGGTAGAGGAAAAATTTTTGCGCTACGTGCGCGTCGATACGCCGAGCGATGAGGACAATTTCGGCAACACGCCCTCGACCGAGCGTCAGAAAAATCTCGCCCGTATGCTGTGCGAAGAGTTAAAGGCTATGGGGCTGGAAGCGGAAGTCACCGAAAACGCGTACGTCTATTCGTGCCTTCCCGCAAACTGCAAGACGCGCTATTCGATAGGCTTTATAGCGCATATCGACACGGTTAGTCAGCCCTGCGGTATTGGAGTTAAGCCAATGGTGCACAAGGGCTATTCGGGCGGGGATATATGCCTGTCAAAGGGTAAAATCAGCCCCGAGGACTTTCCCGAGCTCGACGGCTTGACGGGGCAGGATATCATAACGTCGGACGGCACTACCGTGCTCGGCGCGGACGATAAGGCGGGCGTTGCCGAGATAATGACTATGCTCGAATATCTTATTGCTCACCCCGAAATCAGGCACGGAAAAATCGGCGTTGCGTTTACTCCCGACGAGGAGATAGGACACGGCGCAAAGCTATTCGACGTCAAAAAATTCGGTTGCGATTTCGCCTACACGGTGGACGGCGAGGAGCTGGGCGAAATCTCCTACGAAACGTTCAACGGCGCGTGCTTCGATTTGGATATCTCGGGCGTGAATATCCACCCCGGTCAGGCTAAGGGCAAAATGATTAACGCCGTAACCGTAGCCAACGAATTCATTTGCGCTCTGCCTGTTGACGAACGCCCCGAAACGACCGAGGGCAGAGAGGGGTATTATTTTATAACCGATATCGCGGGCGGGGTGGAGAAGTGCTCGGTGCACGGCATAATACGCGACCACGATAAAAAGACTTTCTCTCAGCGCAAGGCGTTCGTGCGCGGCGTTGCCGAAGAGCTGGATAAAAGGTACGGCGGCAGGGTTAAGCTTGCTATGCGCGACCAATATTACAACTGCGCCGAGGTCATCGCTCCGCATTCGCATTTAATCGACAACGCAAAGCGCGCAATGACGGACGAGGGAGTGTTGCCGCTCGTATTCCCCATAAGGGGCGGCACGGACGGTTCGTCGCTGTCATTTATGGGCTTGCCCTGTCCCAATATCTGTACGGGCGGGCGCAACGCTCACGGACTGAATGAGTACGTATCCGTGCAGGCTATGCAAAAGGTCGTGCGCATTTTGCTTAATATCGTAGCGGCTTATGCGGAGTAACATTGCGCTAAATTTGAATATAGCCGTTCATTTTCTTGCTTTTTGCCGCCGCCGCGGATATAATAATTTATGCGGATTTAAACCGCATACAATGCGTCCGTAGCTCAGTTGGATAGAGCACGAGCCTCCGACGCTCGGTGCCGATGGTTCGAATCCATTCGGGCGCACCAAAAACAAAGCGGTAAAATCCGCTTTGTTTTTTTATTTTTGTATTGTCAAAAGGGTAAAACGGTTGTAAAATATTGTTATGAACACAAAAAAGATAATTAAGGCGGTCGGCTTTTCGCTCCTTGCCGTCGTGTTGCTGTTTGCGCTTATCGTGGGAGGCTACGTGGGCTACGTAGCTATCCAATATTACCGCATAGAGGATAATCTGGCGTTAACCGTCGACAACAGTCCGACTTCTTGCGTTCAAACGGATACTCAATATACGGTCGTCACCTATAACCTCGGTTTCGGAGCGTATTCGCCCGAATACTCCTTTTTTATGGATACGGGAGTAATGGACGACGGAACGGAGGTCGCGGGCATTTACGCAAAGGGAATGAGTAAAGAGGACGTGCAGAAAAACGTTAACGGGCAAATCGGGGTGGTCAAAAATCTGGAAGCGGACTTCTATCTTTTTCAGGAAGTGGACGAAAAAGCGGACAGGAGCTATAAAATAAATATGTGCGAGAGCCTGCGCGGCAATTTAGCACAATACGGCTCGGTGTATGCCGAAAACTTTCATACGGCAAATCTGTTCTATCCCTTCAACGACCCGATCGGCGTTACAAACGCGGGGATAATGACTTTTTCGCGTTACGGCGTGAGCGGCTCTGTAAGGCGCTCGTTTCCCGTTACTTCGGCGTTCATAGATAAATTATTCGACCTTGACCGCTGTTTCTCGATAAGCTATCTGCCCGTCGGAAGCGGCGAGGTAAAGCTCGCGCTTATAAATTTGCATATGTCGGCTTACGATAAGGGCGGTTTGATAAGAGCCGAACAGCTTAAAATGCTGAACGGGGTTTTGGCTGAGGAACGCGCCAAGGGCAATTACGTCGTGGCGGGCGGAGATTTCAACCATTGCCTTATCGCCGACAATTTCGACAGCGACGGGGAAGCTCTGTCATACTTCGAAAGCAGACAAAAAACGCCCGATTGGGTTAAAAATTCCGTACTGCGTCAGGACGAGATAGCCGAGGGGTTTAAGCTTGTCGCAAGTATGAACGAGGCGACTTGCCGCGGCGCGGATATCCCGTACGAAAAGGGAGTCAATTACGTTACCGTTATAGACGGCTTCATTGTGTCCGACAACGTTGAAGTGATAAGCAACGCTACCGTTGACACGCAGTACGCTTACAGCGACCACAATCCCGTAAAGCTTTGCTTTAAGCTGAAATGACGTTGCGGGCGCACGGTTTATTATGCGGAGGGCTCTTCCGACGGCGACTTCCGCCGTGCGTTCGTTTGCCGCGCGGTTATTCGTCGTACTGTTCGAGGGCGCGGCGGTGAAAGGCGCAGACGTCGCGGCGGAGGCTCTGCGGATAAATAATTTTCGCGTCGTTGCCGAAGCGCGTGAAGTACTGCAAAAGCTGGGTGTGCGAGCACTCGAAGTAATAATAATTTTTTACAATCTTTACGGGCACGGGGCGGTGCACGTAAATTTTTTTATATTTCTCCACGCCCCTGTCCGTCAACTCGACCATTGCTTCGCTCTCAAACGGGCGGTAGATGAACTGCGGTCCGTATTTGAGCATTTTGTCGAACAGAAACAGCTGTTGCCCGTCGAAAACGGCGTCGGCGTTCAGCTGTTTTACGCTGGCGACGCGCGAAAGTCTTATGGGCGCGCACGTCTTTTCGGCGGCTAAAACGTACAGGTGCAGCTCTTCCTTGCTCCCCGCAATTGCGTACGGAGCGGCTTCCATTCCCGACCCCCGCCCGTTGTTCAGAGTTATAAACACCTTTTTCTTTTCCTTAATCGCGCGCAATACGGCGTCGTACTGCGGCTTGAAAATTATTTCTTCGCGCTTGTTTTGCGGCATTGCGGCGTATGAAGCAAGCATACTGCGGAAATACTCCGAAAGCGTTCTCCCCGCAAGCGAATAGCGCTCTATGTACTCCAAAACGGGCTCGGACTGCCTTGTCGGCTTTATGTGGAGAAGCACGTCGAACTTTTCGTCGTTGGGCGCGGCGTTGCGCTTGTTTATCCTTTCGCAGATGTCGAAGCACACGCCGTCAAGCTTTGCGTTGTCCCCGACGGCGTTTGATATGCGCTCCTTTAAAAATCCGAGAAGAGCGTCCTGCTCCGCCGAAAACTTGTTGTGATAGTTTACGATAAGCTGTGAAAGAAGCGCGTTTTTGTTCAGAGTTATGCCGTCGCGCTTGAAAAACTCGAACGCCTCGGCGTCCTTTTCGATTATGTCGGCTATATATCGCGTGACGTAAATTTTCAATTTTTCCATATAAATTATTTCCTCGCTTTACGCATTATACCATAAAAAGGGGGCAAATACAAGTTTTGACAATAGTGTTTTTTTACACATTTTATACAAAAATAACTTAATTCTTGCCAATATTTACCTGAAATA
Source organism: uncultured Christensenella sp. (assembly GCA_910579295.1). Classification (GTDB taxonomy): domain Bacteria; phylum Bacillota; class Clostridia; order Christensenellales; family Borkfalkiaceae; genus Coproplasma. The sequence goes on from CAJTTC010000020.1 coordinate 26,386, forward strand.
AGGGGGCGCAACACAATTGGAAATTGAGTATTTACAAGTGTGATAAAATATGATTATAATAGTATTGTAATAAAGAGCCGTACGGCGTATCAAAAGGAGGAAAGGTTATGAAAATGTGTCACAGCGAGGCAATGAAGCTCATTAAGGAATTGGAAGAGAAGAAGATGCTGGCTATATATAACGAGGGGAGCCGCAGCCGCGTGTCATATAAAGAGGGCGAGGCGATGAAGCCCACCAAGTACGACTACGCCGCAACCCGAAAAGAGATAAGGCAGATAGACGAAAAGATAAGGGGTATCAAGCACGCGCTTGCCGTGTCCAACAGCCGCGTCAAAGTCGACAATTTCAACATAACTATCGGCGAGGCACTCGTATATCTGGCGCAACTCAACGGCGAATACTCTCGGCTGTCCGAGTTGAGCCGTTTCGACAAGCTCTCGCGCCGCATAACGGCAAACGGCGTTCTCGAATACACGGAGTGCCTGTACGACCCCGAGGAGGCGGAGCGCGAACAGAAGGAAGTCTACGGTAAAATCTGTAAATTGCAGATTGCCATAGACAGAGCGAACCTTACAAACTATATAGAGGTGGAGGCGTAAAATTCATTTCCCGCGTAACCTCGGCACATTTTTGGTCTTATCGAGAAGGATATTAGTGTGCGTTATAGTTGCGGGTTTATCGCTACTGTTAAGGTTTTTCCGTTGTTCTTTATCGGTTATTGTTTAAGGTTGAAGAGCAGTGCAAAGTATATTTTGCTTAACAGGCTGAGGACTACGCAAAAACTTGAAAACGAATTTCGGTTTCGGTGCGGAGAAGTATAGGGTTTCATCCGCACATCTTTTTGCTCGGGAGAAGGTTGGAGTGTGTACCGAAAAATATTAAGGAGTTTATGAAAAAAGCGAGGTGAGTTGAATGATAATAAAAGGAATATATAACGAAGCAAAGGTTTATACGGAGATAATAGAGGACTCGGCTATTGCGCAGATACAGGCTATGTGCGACAATCCTGCGTTTGCGGGCAGACAAATCCGCATTATGCCCGACGTGCACTCGGGCGCGGGCTGCACGATAGGCACTACTATGACCGTAACCGACAAAATCGTTCCCAATATGGTGGGCGTGGATATCGGTTGCGGAATGGAAGTGGCAATCCTCGACGACGAACAGATCGACTTTGCGCGGCTCGACGCGCTCATTCGCGAAAAAATACCCTCGGGAATGAACAGCCGCAAAAAGGAGCACGCCTACGCCGATAAAATCGACCTCTCCAAATTGAAGTGCTTTAAGCACATAAACGCTCGGCTTGCTCGGCTCAGCGTGGGCACTCTCGGGGGCGGCAATCACTTTATAGAGGCGGACAGGGACGACGACGGGCGGCTGTATCTCGTCGTGCATTCGGGCAGCCGTCACCTCGGTCTGGAAGTTGCCAATTACTATCAGAAAGAGGCTTATGCCGCTCTCTGCGGACGTTCGCAGGCGCAAATCAACGCAATAATAGCGTCGCTCAAAGCCGAGGGGCGCGACCGTGAAATAAGCGGAGCAATCGCGGCGGCAAAGGCAAACGCGGCGGCGGGCGTCGCTCCCGAAACGGCGTACGTCGAGGGCGCGCTCTTCGACGACTACATTGACGATATGAAGTTAGTTCAGAGCTACGCCGTAATCAACAGACAGGCTATGATAGACGAAATAGTTAACGGGCTGGGGCTGACCGTCGCCGACCGATTTACGACAATCCATAACTATATAGATACGGATAGTATGATTTTGCGCAAGGGAGCCGTGTCGGCGCGCGCGGGCGAACGGCTGTTGATACCCGTCAATATGCGCGACGGCTCGCTGTTGTGCACGGGCAAGGGCAACGCCGATTGGAACTACTCCGCTCCGCACGGAGCAGGCAGGCTGATGAGCCGCGGCAAGGCGTTCGCCACACTCGACGTCGAGGAATTTGCGAGGCAGATGGAGGGCATATATTCGACGTCGGTCGGGCGCAATACGCTTGACGAAAGCCCTATGGCGTACAAGAGCATGACCGATATCGTCGGAAATATCGCGGATACGGTGACGGTGGATAAAGTCATAACGCCCGTGTACAATTTTAAGGCGGGCGAAGAGCCCGCTCCGTGGAGCAGGCGCAGGTAAAAAAATTTTACAATTTATGACAATTTTTTTTGTGAAAACTATTGATTTTTGAAAAACTTGTGATATAATCTAATAGTTGTTTGAAAAAATAAGTTTAAAAATACTAATTTCAAGCGGCAAATCTGAAAAGGAGAAGACCGGGATGGCAGCAGTTAAGCGTAAATTCATCGATTGGGAAAAGACGGCAAAAAATCTTAAATTGCTGCGCTTGAATAATTTTGAGTTGCGCCGCTTCGTTTGCGGAGAGCTCAACCGCGATAGCGGCAATTGCGAAGGTAACTGCGACGCGTGCACGTTCGATATGGACCACAGCATCAGTCAGTCGGAATTGTCAAAGGTTTTCAATGTTTCGGAAAGTATGGTAGTTAATTGGGAAAATAATAAGAGCAGACCGCAGTTGGACGATTTGATTTTTTACAGTCAGATTTGTAAAATCGATTTATATAAAGTCGTTGTTTTTGCCGATTAATTAATTTATTTTTTCGTTTTCATCGAGAACCTGTAAATTTTGCAGGTTCTCTTTTATTTTTGTTAAATTTGCTGTATTTTGTTATAACGTCCGCCGTTGCGGGCGAAAACGGCTATTGATATAATAATAAAGAAATAAGGATTTGGAGGGTCAAAAAAGTGGCAAAGAATAAGCACAAAATTTATTTGGACGGCGTATCGGGCAAAATGGCGGCAGTGGCAGAGGAGAAGAGGATAATTCGAGGAGGATATAGAGGATATTATGAATTATTTTACGGAGAGAAGCCTGTACTATTACTTTCTAATGCGTGAAATTTCGGACGACGCGGGCGTGCAGGCATGGCGGTTTATAGCAAAGAATTTCGGCGTTAAGGCGCGCGAAATCAAATATTACGAAAAGTTGGTTACGGACGAAACGCTCGCCGAGCTTTCTACGTGCGGCAACATAGAAATCCACCGCAACTATTTAAGCGGCTATTGCAAGGACGAGAGCGAGTTCGGCTACACCGAAACAGAGCGCGAAATCCTTGAATTGAAGCACAACGCTCTTATGAAAATAGAAGAGCTGTTCGGCAATTCGCGCGTCAAGGCTATGCGGCAGCGTTCGCTTTCGCACAAGTACGAGCGCGACCACGCGGGCGCGGTGCTCTATGCGCTCAACCTGCTTTTCGTCAACAGGGACGGCGACTGCCGTCAGCTTGTCGAAAGCATTCTCAGGAAGGAGCTCACCGACAGCAAGAACAGCGACGCGGGCATTGCGCTTCTGCACGTTGTTCAGGAAGGGCACAAGGACATAATGGACGAGCTCGCGCTCACTCCAGATATGCCCCTCCGCCCCATAGAGATGAAAGTCCTTTCGCGGCAGTTCGGCGGCGGCAACGTCAGCCACGGCGGCAAGCACACAATAGGCTTTTAAAGCGGGAGGCGCAATATGACGAAATATAACAGTAAACTTATAAAGAGGTACGTAAAGGACGTGCCGGGCGAACAGACCGAGCTCCTGACGGTGGACGATATCCGCGGCGAAAAGGGTTTTACCACCTATCCCGCAATGTCGCCTCACCCCTTGGGTATGCCCGTTGCGGTGTACCGTAACGCCGAGGGGGCTCTGACCGTCGTTCAGCGGGACGGGCTGTGTCACGCGCTCATTGCGGGCAGTACGGGCTGCGGCAAATCAATGCGCTATCTCGAAAACGTGCTCTTCAATCTCGACGGCGCTACTTCGCTGATTGTCGCCGACGTAAAGGGCGAGCTTTACCGCAACACCGCGCCTTTTTTGAAGGGCGTGTACGGCGAAGAGAACGTAAGATATATGGACTACATTCACCCCGAGCGTTCGCAGATACTTTTCAACCCCATAGCGACTTTGGCTAGGCGCTATCTCGAAGCCGAGGTTTACCCCGACAAAAAACACCTTATACGCAACGAAGTGCTGGCGGATTTAAAGAAGCTTTTCGACAAGCTCTTCCCTATCCGTTCGCAGAAGGACGTCAGCTGGGACGAGGGCGCGAGGGGCTTTATCTACGGCATAACCGTCGGGCTTTTCGAGGATATGCTTCTCAACAAGGAGCAGGAGAGCAAAACGGGCAGGCGGCGCATATTGCCCGAGCAAATCAATTTCGAGGCAATTTCGGAGGTGTTCTATCACTGCGACAATTCGAGCAGCGGCTTCGAGGACTACGGCTTTTTCGAATCGCGCGATAAAGACAGCCTATGCCTTCGCTACGTCCGCGGCATAATGAACGACGCGTCTAACACAAGGGCGTGCTACATACAGCTTGTGGAGAGCTATCTCAACGATTACAGCTATCCCGACATACGCAATCTCACCATAACCGACAACTTCGACGTGGAAACGCTTGGCGACAAGCCGCAGGTAATATTCCTTACCTACGATATGTCCGACGCGCGTATGCGCGGGTTCGTCAATCAGTATATCGTAAAGGCGCTGGATACGCTCAAAAAGAAGTCGATAGACGCGGGCGTTCCGCTTACAGTGCCCGTTCAGTTCCTGCTCGACGAGTTCCCCACGTTGCAGGCGGACGATATTTATCCGACTATTTTCAGTGTTGGGCGCGGATTAAATCTGTTTATGACGGCAATCGTGCAGGACTATACCCAGTTGGAAACGTGCTATTCCGACGGCGTAGCGCAACAAATTCGCAACAACTGTAATCTGACTTACTTTCTCGGTACTAACGACATAAACACGGCTAAGGCGGTCAAGGAGCAAATAGGTAGACATATAGTGCCCGACCCCGCGACGTACTTGCAGGGCGAGCTCAAATTTATGGAGGCGTACGTCGTGTCCGAGGACGAGCTTATGCACAGGGTCAGGGCGGGCGACGCGTACATAACGCTCAACAACCATATGCCCGTCAAGGGTTACTTCGAACTGTACTACGATTGCCCCGAATACACGAGCTATCCCAGAGCCGTCGGCGAACAGCCGCCCGCTATCGACTTCGGCAACAAGAAGTACCACTACAACGCTTCCTGGATGAAGAAAACCAAGAAGGGGAGGTGGGATTTCTGATATGCTCGATAAGTCTGCAAAAATTTTTATGACAATGTTCAAAAATTACAATAACGGCGCGGACACTTACGTGTTCGACTTATTGTATGAGCACAGTTTGCCGTACTCCGCGCTAAAAGCCGTGCTCGACGGGCTTGTGTGCGACGGCGTTGCCGCTACGGACGATTTGAAAACGTATCGGCTCATAGGCGACGTGCAGGGCTATGCCGACCGCGTTCTGACAAGCCGTCAGCCGTTCGGTGCTCTCGGAGATGCGCAGGCGCGCCTTGTCGAAAAGTTGGACGCAGTGCGCAAAGCCAAAGAGGAAGAGGGCGACGGGGCGGACTACTTCGAGCGTCTGTTCAACCGCTTTAATAAATTTTGCAACGTAGTTGAAAAGGACGGCGAGGACGAAGAAGACGAAGATGAAGACAGTGAGGACGACAATATATTGTTCTGCGACGAAAGCGATTACGTCGCGGAAGACGACGGTGACGGCGAAGACGATTTAATAGCCGACGGCGAGGACGAAGAAAACGATGATGACGACGACGGGGATATATTAAACGGCGACGTTTTCGGCTTTAACGGCACGGCTACGGGTTGCGAGTGCGTGGAAAAGGCGAGGGATTATTTTTCCCGCAGGCGCGAGCTATATTCGGACGACTTCTGTAACGTTATAGAAACGACATTCGAAATCGCGCAGGACAGCAACCACGGTTACATTTCTCCCGAGCACTTAGTTTACGCTATGCTCAACTGCGACTGCGGCGCGCGCGGGCTACTGGTTGCGGCGGGCGCGGACGCGCAGACTTACGGGGAGCAGTTTTTTTACGTCTACGACAAGCGCCTTTGGACGGTGGGGTTTACTCCGCGGACAAGATTATTAATGGATCGCGCGTTCCTGTTGGCGCAGGATATCGGCGGCGTGGACGCAAAACCGCGTTCGGAGCACTTGCTACTAGTAACACTTATGCAACAGAGCTGTTTGGCAGTTAAAATTTTAAAGCTTCTCGGCGTTGATATGGACAAGCTCTCGGACGGGCTTGACAAGGCTTTAAAAAATCCCGATGAGTGACGTATCGAATAATAAAAACAGCTCCTTGCGGCAGTGAAGTGAACCCCAAAGTTTGGACAAAAAATTAAACAATTATAATTGAGAGTGAGTTCGGTATTGTACCGGACTCATTTTCAGTTTTAAAATAATTCGTTCGTTGTTGTAATAGTCAATATAATCTTTCAAACAACGAATAAACTCATCCGTTGAAGAAAATGTTTCGCCGTAATACATTTCAACTTTCAATCTTCCGAAGAAGTTTTCC
>CAJTTC010000021.1 GCA_910579295.1 uncultured Christensenella sp.
CGAGAACCGTGGTAACAATGCTAAGAACTTTGATAAGTTTAGTACACATTATAGCTAATCCTCCTTTAGTTTATTGTTTCATAATAGTGTTTGTTTTTTTCGCTATCATTTCAAAAAGGGATAACCTTGTTTGCAACGTCATCAAATATAATTGGAATGTACTCCTGCATTGCAACAAGTGCTTTAAAGGCAACTTCACGCATTTGAGGATGAGCAGCCTTACTACAACGTAATCTAAAGAAATGACGCCACTCTCTTAAATTTGCAGTCATCATTATTTCCGTTTTTAAACTGTTTGGAAGAACTGCCCTCGCTTCTTGCGGCTTACAACCAAATTCAAGCATATCGAAATATGAATTTTCGGCTTTTTCACAACTTTCCTTCCAATAAGAATATCCTTTCGTGCCCTCAACCAAATAACAAGGTTTAATGACTGCAATCTCACTTCCGAAATCTTCTTTATTGTAATTACAGTATCTTGTAGATTCCTGACAATATGACGCTATACGGTGGCGAACAATCTCATGAGATACGCCTCTATCGCATACAAATTTTATAGTTATGGAATAGTGTTCGAGAACAGCCTCGTGTCCACGTTCAATGATTTTTTGAATAAAGGAAATATAACTATCGTTCGTAATCTTTCCTTCAGATTTGTAACAAACTCTTCCACACTTTTCGATATGCTTACAAATATCAATCCCGCTAATCGAATTATGTGTTATGATTTCTGCGCTCGGTTCAATAATCCTCATCCTGCTTTAAATCTCCTTTCGTTACTATTTCTATCAAATATTCGTTCATCTTTTTACGAGCGTCTTCCTCATCACAAGCTATAAAATACCTGCTCTTGATTAAATTAGTTTTAGGTGAACGATATATGAGCGACCAAACAGTAGAACTGTGTTGCTGTAAATATGGTAAAATTACTGTTCCCATTTCTCTTATCTGCTGGTCTATTGCGCTAAATACACCCACTGGTATAATTCTCCTTTCTTGAATATAAAGAGAAAGAAGAGCCTTTAAGACCCTTCCTTCTCATTTTCTTTTGCGTCTTTTTTACTGCTTTTGGTTACGCTTTTCTTAACGATAATGCCATCGACGACGATTATATCATTATTCAAATGTCTTATTACACGATTTTCAACAATCTCAGCAACAACGCCCATAGCAATATAAACGCCAAATACAGCAGCAATACCCGATAAAAATGCACGCTTATTACTCATGTTTTCTACCTCCTTTATGAATTTTTAATAATTTCGTAGTGACAAATATCTTCGGCAACCGTAATGATTTCAATAACTGCCGGAGTAATTTTTTGTCCTGCTCTAAAACTCAAAAACGGCTTGTCCTCCCAAGTTGAAGGATCAAAGCCGCACAGTCTTAAATATCTTTTAATTTTTTGAAAGTCTAATTCTTTTTCTAAATATTTTCTATATAGAAATAAGAATGACTCGACATAATTCTTTTTAAAGAATTTTGCCATTTTTTGGTCTTGTGTTTTTGACAGAATATATAAAGTAGCAACCGGTTGAATGTCATGATTCTGAACCACACAAATATCAATCGGTATAAGTGACTCAGGCAATGGGTTATTGTACGATTTCAAATAAGGAACAATTATCATCCGAACACCGAAAATATCTTCATAATAGAAGTAGGCTTCCAGCCTTTTAACGGTATTTTATTCATTTGCGATGAACATCCAGATTCAAACCAATATAACCCATCAGCCCTTTTAAACTTTCTATTTGGTTTTGTGAAAGAAATAACAGTCGTGTTCTTATCTTTTACAACCATAAAAGTTCTTTTCAAAATATCAAGTATTGTAATTTTCATTAGTAGTCCTCATATCCCTCTATCGGGTCAACATCAAAATTTACGATAAAATATTGCTCACCTTCACAAGTAATTACGGGAACAGTGTGTACGTCAATCCAAGGAATAAGTCCTTCTTCGCTCATTTCCCAAGATGACCAACCAAGAGCGTCCCCGGACACAATTTCTTCAATACTTAAACATTTATAAAAATCATTAAGCGATACTGTGCTATTAAAAGAAAATAATCTATTTAAATTATAAACGGCTAGTATAAAATCTTCCATCGGCATCGAGAAATATCTTTTTGAGTGCTCATCATAAAATAATTCAGAACCTTCTGGAATTTTTCCTTCCGGGAATTTTTCTGACGCAATATTAGAAATTACTTCTAAATCAGCTTCTTCGCCGTGTAACTCCTTCAATTTATCACGATACTCTTTATACGAACTACTAAGAAGAGCATAAGCACTTGCAATGCTTGCCTGCTGAACTTTATTGAACAAGTTAGCAGATATAATGCAAGATATAGTAGCCATTCCAGACAGTACAGTAGGAATGTAAATAGGAGCTGCTACTTTAAATTTTTCTTTCTTGGTTTCTGCTTTTTTTTCATTTATAGCTTTAATTGCATCGTATGTAGCCATTCCTGAAAGAACCGCCGTGCTTACGACACCGAAAGAAGATATTATTGATAATATTGTTCCCGAATGTCTTTTAAAAAATATGGTAATTTTATTCATGTTTTTCTCCTTTCTTTATCACTTCACATTTCTTGTCTAAAGTTTGAAATATATATTCCAATGAAAAATGGGAAGCCTCCGGGTTAAACTCTTTTTTCATTTCGTCTCTGAATTCTTCTAAAACTTCATAACGTATCTGACGCATTTTGTTGTCGAAATCTATTTCAGTTTGTGTTTCATTGAATTTCGATTCCTCTGTCAAAGTCGTAGTTTTTTCAACATATACCGGTGTATGTCCGATGGGATATTCAACATCGTCGTTTTTAAAATTCGTAGCATGATTTATGTTACTTGTGTGATTGCAATCAGGCGAACAATTTTTACATGCTTTTCTATCACAAACATATAAAATCATTGGTTTAATCAAAGTAATTTCTCCTTTCTAAAATATAAAGAAAAAGAGTCTCTGTTAAGACTCCTCTTCTCGTTTTCTGATCTTAACGACTATCTCGTTATTCTCAACGAACATCTCGAGTTTGTACTGATCCGGATTATTAATCAAATCCTTGACTGTCGACGGTTTCTCTTTCTTCTTCCTTTTTTTAATTAATTTGAAGTCAGAAACGTCGAACATTCCAATAATCGACTTAATCAAGTTCATTTCTTTTTCAACCTCCATTTTATTAATGTTCTCACAATGGTGAATGTTTTCTTCGCTAATCAAATATCCCGATGGTCGAATGTCGTTTCCCATCGTTCTCTTTTTATCGGTTTCATCTTTAAAGCCCACATAATTTGTCTAATCGTTACTGTAGGATATAATCCCCCTTTGACTATTCCTGAATAACGATTAAAATACTCCTCGAAGTTTTGGTTTAAATATAATGCATCTACCAAATAAGGATCTATTTCAGTCCACCAAGTAGTTTTGGTTTCTTTGTCATACCTTTGCTGTATGACTGCCAAGCCTTTGTCCTTTATTAAATATAAAGTACATTTGGAATAGACTTCGTGATTACATTCATAAATAATTCCGTATCTTGGATTATAAAGTTGTGGTTTAACAAAATGATACCGCATAAATATGTCACATAATATCGAGGTCGATTTGAACTTCTTTTACAGGAATATCGCAGAGCTTTGCGAATTGTATCTCTCTTTTCATTCCGTCCGTAACCTTAGTTCCACAAATCCAAAGCTCGGAACAGAGTTGTAAAATATCAAGACCGCAATTTATTCCAGTATCTCTTTCTTCTCTTATAGAATTGTCTAGAAACTGAGGATATAAAAGATGTGGCGCAAATGGAGTAAATCCCAACGAGCAAGCAATACTGCAATACTTTCTAGCCAATTCAATATTACGAATTTGTTCCGCCTCTGTTTTTCCACTATAAGGCGAACAGATAAATACAATTTTTTTGCGATTAATCGTCGAAAGGCCAATCATCTGTGTCTCCTTGTGATGGGTCATATTCTTCAAACCCTCTTCCAGAAAATAACGTAAAGATACACAATGCCCAGAACTTTAAGCAGTCTTGTATCGATGCGTCCGTAAACAAACTTACAAAAATCATAGCAATTATGTAAATTGGAATAAGAATAATCCAAACTATTCCGGATATAATGCTTAAAAATTTTTTCATTTCTATTTCTCCTTTAAATATAATTTTGTTAAATAGTCTTCGAACGCTTTCAGAACCTTGCAAACAGCCATAAAATGTGATACAATGTATTTACGTGTAGCAGCACGTAGTAAAATTTTAAGGAGGTTTACAAATGAACAATAGTATTGTTGAAGGCATCTTAGAAATTCCACAAGTTCGAATCGGATTACTTAACTTTGCTATAAGTGTTTTGGATAAAACCAAAGATTTCCTTATTGAATTACGAGAAAAGGAAAATAGCAAACTGTTAGAATTGGAAAAATCTAAATCCCTTATTGCATAACACTATAGAGTTTGCAAGGTTTTGAAAACGTTCGAAAGATATAAGTAAAGCCCGTACTAATTAAAGTACAGGCTTTTACTATTTGCTTATTAAATTTTTAATCTGAGACTTTGGTGAAGGTTATGTCATAAAAACCGCCCAAAGCAGAACTCATGTTGCAAGATAATTTTTTATTAGAATAATTAAATATTCTTGTATTTGGTGTAGTTGGTATTCCATGTCCATTCGCACCCCATTCTTCTTCATGCTGTTTATAATATTCTATATCTTCGACAAAAACCCATTTCCCTTCAGTAATAGGTTCTGTAAAAGGAATGTACACACCAGCCCATTCTAATTTATAACTGTAGTTTATTCCTTCATGCGTATAGCATCTTATTGACGTCCCTTCAACAACAATTTTCTCGTGTTCGCCACCACGCCCATGCTCGCTTTCCCAAATACCTTCCAAAGTTGTAATTGTTTCCACTTGTGTTTGCCCTCCATTTTCTTTATCTTTTAAATCAGAGGAGCATCCACCGCACCCCCCCCCATCATGGTAAGAGTTATACACAATACAATTGCCAAACTTGCTAATATTTTTTTCATGATATTATCTCCTTTTATTTATTCTACCATTTTTGGGAAATAAAGGCAACATGATTTATTGTATTGCCCTTATTTTTTGCTTAATTATCTTTTTACAGGTTTAAAGTTATTAAATAATCCTCTGAATGTTGTCGATGTATAAGTTCCGGTTCTTTCAAACTCAAACCCTCTCTTCATCCATACAGCATAGAATATCATTGGTAACATTAATTCTGCAGCACCTATGCTCCATTTGAATATGCGATCTTTAAGCTCGTCCTTCTTGTCTTCTACACGATTCGTTTTCTCGTTATAATATTTAGCCTCGTCGATTTCGTATTGCTTCTTCTTAAAGTATAGCTCTTCCTTAATTCTTTCTTCATCAAGTTTAAATTGCTTTCCTTTAAGCTCTACTTCCTCTTTCTGCTTTCTTAACGCTAAACGATGTTCTGCATTAAGACGTTTAGTCTCGGACTCCACTTTCAAATCGTCTATCATTAGGCGATAAAGTGCTATAGCATTATTAACTACCATTTGCTGTTCTTTGCTTCCGGCTTCGGTTTGGGATATTAATTCAAATTCCCTACTTATTTCACCAGATAACAATTCTCTAAGTTCTTGTTCCATAGTTGTTTCTCCTTATAAAATATAATTACTTCATAAAGGAAATTGTTATTTATGCGAAATGTGTTTAACGTTTAATTCAACAGATTTTTTTGAATATATGTACTCAACGTCTTTATACAATTCTAAATAAATATAATGAGTGTCTTTATCGTCTTCAGAATCAGCAATTATAAGATTCCCAATAGCCCTTTCTTTTCTCTGCCGAATTTTCTGAAATATAAGTCCGATAAAGAACCCCGCCAATATTCCTGCCGCAACTATCAGAACGATAGCCCAAGTTTGCAATGTATTCCTCCTTTACAGTATTTCACGATACAAAAATATCACTTTTTTCAGTAACCTTTATGCTTTAATATCGTTTTTCTTTTTAAACTGTAATTTAGGAATAACGCCGTAATGCTGAAGAGTGATTACATTAAGTGTAACCGACGCAATCAAAGCGGTAATACATAATCCCTTATAAAACATTTTTAATCCTCCTTTAAATATAAATTTTAACGGTGCCCATAAAGGGCAACCGAGTTTAGCTCAATAGGATAACCGGAAGCACGCCGTTGTCAAAGCCCGCGTCGTTGTAGGCCGCACCACCATCGTAGTACACATCAGCAAAGTAATCCGAAGACACACTTTTCTTTGTTGCATTTTTAAGCCAATAACTGCACGTTTCATCTTCGAATGTCGCCACACGATTCTTTTCATTTTTCATAAGAAGAAGTTGTTCATCGTCATCTTCTTCGAAATTTTTATAGAAGTCGTCGTGTCCAAACATCTGACCGTATGTAGGAATTGAAATGGATTTGATTCTCGATTTTAACTCTTCGGGAAATGCATCGAGTAATTCTGACTGCATCCATTTGTTAAGCTCGGAATTTTCAAATCCTCCTTCGTTTGTCCACTCGCTATTCATTCGCCGTCTTACAACAATTGAATCAAATATGAGCAATACTCCATCGTCACTTATTTTGCGCACGGTTGCAGTGAAATCACCCAAATTCTTAAGCTTTATGGCGATTTGGTCACAGAGTTTAAATTCTTCAGTTGCGATTTGTGTTTTTCTTGATACTTGCATTTTAAATTTCTCCTTTTTAAATATAATTTTTAATTTGTTTTTTTTTACTTGTGTGTTTTATTGAGTACGGAAGCACCCCACGAGAGTGCGAGGCGCGGCTGCAATCCGCATCGCCATCGTAGCTCACAAAAGCAAAACAAGCCGACGACACCACGTCACGGAGCCAGATTGTTGTAAAGCTAGCTAGTTAATTTTACATACGATTTTTACCTCCTTTCAAAATATAAAAGAAGAGTCATTGTTAAGACTCCTCTTTTTCTTTACGGTTGTTTCTAAACGCTTCTGCAATTTTTTCTCCGCATGTAACAACGCCAGCTCCAAATAATGAACCGAGCGTAAGCGCATACAAGCAATTCCAAAATAATTCTAAATAACGCATATAACTACCCTCCTCATAAAAAAGCGTGTTTTATTTGCGAATTAGAAATAAGAGTCTATGTTTGAGACTCTTTAATTCTTTTTGCGTAACCTACGGTACATCCAGAAATATCAGTTACTTTTATTTCTGCATTAGCAATTCCTAACCCGACTAAACGATTGTATTCTTGTACGTGATAAGTGTATCCGGTACTCATATCGTAATAATCAGCATCAAATTCTTTTGCGTACTCGTAAATATCAGTTACTGGTATTGACATCTTAATTACCTCCTATATTACTCCATAAAGAATAATGTTCTATACGCGAATTTCATTTGCGTCTTTTGCTTAGGATCCAAAAGAAACGTCGGTACAAATCATAATATGTATCTTTACAACAAGGTATATTTGTTTGTGCTCTAAGGCATTCATAAGAAAGACCTTCTGTAATTGCTTTTAAAATATATTTCCACAAATCTTCATCTGTTTCTTTTGCTGTATCTTCTACTATTGAAATCCTTTCAGAATAATATTCTCTTGCAATTACCGTGTCTTCAACGGGTCTTTGTATTTTATTTGTTCTACCCAAACTAACTGCATCACAAGCAAATCTAACCATACTATCTAAACTAGCATGCGCTTTTTTCCACATTGGATATTGTAAGCAAAAATGCTTTAATTCATAATACCTATGCTTGTCTATCCAATACCTATTTTTCTTAGAAATCTCAGGTCTTATTGTTGTACCCATTTTCTTTCCCCCTTCCAAATATATCCTGTTTGCTCCCACAATAATTTCGGGGAAATATAGAAATTAATTCTTCCGTATTTGGAATCCATTTCTTCAATCCTAGTAACCACGTGGCCTTTTCTGGTAGCTTTACCTATTGGTAACCATCCAGCGATGATTCCAGCACGTATCCACGATGCGTCTTTTCCATAAACTTTCGCAGCTATGATAACCGGAACCGAACCTTCTGAAAAACCTAAGTCTTCCATAAAACAACCTCCTATTCGTTTTTATCAAAATATCATAACTTTTCGTCACCTCCGTACTGAAGATTAGCGGTTTTTAACCTAGATTAGAAATAACTGTTATTAAAGTGTAAAATATAGCGAAAAAATAAAAGGGAATGTATTTGATAATACATAAAAACATCCTACTACCAATTGCTATTTTTTTAATCTAGATTAAAAATTACAAAAATATTTTGGTGTAGGAATTGACATTTCCTATATCATTATATATAATAACGGAAAAGAAGTCTATAAAGGAGGTGATAAAATAATGCTCATAACATGTTCGGAATGCGGACTACAAGTCAGCGATAAAGCATTCATATGCCCGCATTGCGGGTATCCAATGAAACCAGAAATTATTTCGAAGACAAACCGTATCTCTACAAATAAACGGAAACGTCTTCCCAATGGATTCGGTCAAATTAGCGAAATTAAAAAGCGTAATTTGAGAAAGCCATTTAGAGCCATGGTTACTGTCGGAAAGACTGATACTGGTAGACCAATATCAAAACCGTTACAACCTATATCGTATTTTGCGACTTACAATGAAGCGTACTCCGCGCTCGTAGAATATAACAAGAACCCCTACGATTTAAGCAGGACTATTACCGTACGTGAACTATATGAAAAATGGATGGAAGAATATCTTCCAACGATTAGCGAGTCTGCCGCTTATGCTGTTAAACGCGCTTGGAAATACTGCTCAAATGTTTACGATATGCGAGCTGTAGATATTAGAGTAAGACACGTAAAAGGTTGTATGGAATACGGACACTTGCCTGATTCCGATGCATTCCCCAGCGCAAGAACAAAGAACGATATTAAAACTTTATTTAATCAAATGTTTGATTACGCGCTTGAATATGAATTAGTAGAAAAGAATTATGCAAGATCGTTTACTTTATCCGATGAATTGATAGAAGAAATAACAACGACTAAAAATAGTCATATTCCCTTTACTGCTGAAGAAATGGAATTGCTTTGGAAAAATGTTAACGAGATTAAAGACATTGATATGATACTTATTCAGTCTTATTCGGGATGGCGTCCTCAAGAATTAAGCTTAATTAAGCTTTCAGAAATTGATTTTGAACAATGGATTTTTGTTGGCGGAATGAAAACAGCTGCTGGAAAGAATAGAAAAGTTCCCATTCATACAAAAATTCGTGAGCTAATTAAACGGCGTTGTGAAGAAGCTCGAATGCTAAATAGCGAATATCTTTTCAATACAGTACTTAAAAAGAGCGGAAAAATTCGACATTACACTTATGCCTTATATCAGAAACGATTTGCTGAAATTAAGCAGATTTTAAATCTTGATACCAATCATCGTCCTCATGACGGAAGAAAACATTTTGTTACGATGGCAAAAAAATATCACGTAGATGAATACGCGATAAAGTACATCGTGGGTCACAAGATAACAGACATAACTGAAAAGACCTACACCAAAAGAGAATTAAGTTGGCTCCAAGAAGAAATTGAAAAAATACAATAAAAAAGAGCGGCTACGGCAGTATAGGAATAATGCAGAAATATACTACTTTCTACCCCGATTAACTACCAGTAACCGCTACTAATTATTATTAAATTTTCGAAAAAAGCCTAATATGTAGCCTATTTCTATGTAATAATAGAGTGATAAACAGTAATTTAGCGGAGATAATAAAATGACAAACAACAATAATCAACCCAAGAACAGTAATGATTTGATTGAATGGAAAAAGAAATGGAAAAAGACAGAGAGAATTACTTTGGCTATTGATTTAGTACTATTGCTTGTTTTTATAGTGCTATCAATCGTAAAACAACTCACAGATTTTAATTCAATAGCATTTTTTGTTTTGGCTGTTATATTTTGTGTTATTATGCTTGCAGATTTAGTTATGCTGTTTATTAGTTGGTATAAACTTTATCGCATAAATAGTCTGATTGCAGAACAGGGAAATGAAATCACTGATAGTAACGATGATATTTAACCGAAGGCATTTTTATATATGAAAGTGCTATAAATTTCAATTTGACGTGCAGTGAAGCCAGCTAAGCCACTCGGCAATAAAGATACACGGCTGCGGCGACACGCCGCCAATTTGACGTGCGGCGAAGTTAGTCAAGCCACTCGGCAATAAAGATACGCGGCTGCGGCGACACGCCGCGTTTTCATTAAAAGAAAGAAATAGCGGTAAATTCGGAAAAATTAATACTGTGTAGATAAAAGCTCTCGAACAATTTGTTCGAGAGCTTTTGCGGTCGCATAAAAATGCAACTTTGTTTAATTCCCTATGGGAAGTGCAGTCGCCTCCCATATTTTTTTAAATTTTAAAACAAGTCGTCGTCATCATCGTCGTCATCATCGTCATCGTCGTCTTCAAGGTCGTCGAGCGAATCAATATCCTCGTCAAAGAAATCGTCCTCTTCTTCGGCATATTCCTCCTCTTCTTCCTCCTCCTCGACTTCGGCAAGCTCCTCGGCAAGTTCGTCCTCGTTAAGCGACAAATCCTCGGTATCGTCACTCAGATAGCTCTTCCACTCCTCGTCCTGATCCTCGTCCTCGGTGATATCGTCTTCATACTCGGACTTCTTTTTGCACGCGTCGCACATTGTTTCACCGTAACGCATACTGTTAACGCCGCAGACAGGGCAAAGCTCCGAAGCTTCGTTTTCAAGCTCCTCCTCCAACTCCTCATCATCGAGGTCGGCAAACTCCAATCTGTTGCCCTTCATTTCAGCTATGCACACGTCGCAATACTCCTGCTTGTCGGCGTCAATATAATTGAGTTCGCACCTTGGACATTTTACATATTTTATCATAGTAAATCCCCCTTTGTGAACGGCAAGCCTTTTCCGTTCTTACTTTGCTGTAACATTATATTAGTATTTAAAAAGTTTGTAAACTGTTTTAATAAATTATTTTAGCGTTTTTTATAAAAATATTTACCGAAAATTAAAAAAAGCGGGCGATGCACCGTATTTCGTGCCCGTCCGCTTTAATTATATTTTAAATTTTACTCTTCCGAACCGTCGCCGTAAACGTCAACGTTCTTGTCGTCGGTTATATCAACGTGGATATTGTTGCCCGCTCCGAGCTCTGCTCTGCGCTTCTTGCGCATTACAAGCACCGTAACAAGGATAGTAACGCCGCCGATAACTCCCATTCCGAGGAATACCATACCGATAATAAAGCCCGCCTGCGCGCCCGCGGACATTTTCGTCCACCACGTGCTGTCGTCAACGGGATAGCTCTTCATAAATTCGTCCCTGAAATGCTTTACAAGCCCCTCGCTGTCCGCCTCGGTCATTTTGCCTACAAGCGTGTAGTAGTAATCGTGCGAGTTGGCGTAAACCGTTCTGCCGTTAATCGTCTTGCGGTCGGTTTTATAGTCGACCCAATCGCCCTCCGCCTGAGCAAAATCCTTATAAATGCCGACGGAAGCTTCGGAATAAGCATATTCCTTATCCCTGTCCTCCACGTCAATATACGCCTGAATGAGGTCGTCTATATAGCTGACGTCGGAGGTATACGAAAGATATTTAAGCGCCTTGGACAGTCCGTCGTAAGCCTTTGTCCCGTCCGCATTTTCCTCGTCGTCATAGTCCTCTATCTTGTCCGTCAACGCCTCGTACTTCTTGTTGAGCGCGTCGATTTCAGCGTTGGTCATAATGCCGCCGTCAGCCCCTTCGAGGTCGCACACCATAATGTAGTTATACGCGCTCATACCCTCGGTTTCGCTTGCGAAGAACAGCTTGTTGCCGACGAATTCGGGCTTGTACCAGGCGCTTGTAGCGTCAAGGTCGAGCACCTTTATACTTCTGAAAGTCAAGTCTGGCTCGATTGAAGACGACAGCTTGCGATAGTCCTCTTCCGTGCCGTCGATTGCGATACGGTTAATCGTGTAGCCGTTTCCGCCCGTAGCCGAATAATAAAGATTGGTATGTCCGTTTTCGTTATATGCTATTTTGAGTATGGTTGCAGAGCCGTCCGTCGCCATTGTGAGCGCTTCCTCAACCTTTCCGTCCTTTACAAGGCTCTTTGTTATGCCGCTCGAACCCGCGTTTATCGCGTACAGCTCGCCGCCCATTTCAACAAATTCGTACTCGGTAGTATCCGCGCCGCGAATTAAGGGCGATTGCGTCTTATTGGCTTCAACCGCGTCCCACGAGGAATCCGTCTTGCCGTCGCCGTCACTGTCGACAGCTTTTACGTCAAGAGCGTACAGGCTCGTCAGACTGCTGTTGCCCTTGCTCTTCCTCGTATAGTAAAGCGTACCGTCCCTGTACCACTTAATCTCATAGGTGTAGTCGTCGTTGATGAGCTCGTAAGTCTTTTGCGAATAGTGAGCGTAATTAAACTGAGAAACTCTCTGCGATTCGTAGTTTGTCTTGCCTATGCCGTCGAATACGTACTCGCCGTAATTCAAATAAACGGGATTTTTCGACGCGTCGTAGTCCTCAACGTCGTCAAAGTTATATTCACGGGGGGATTGAGTAGCGTCCGCTCTTACGAAATAGAGCTGATTATAGCCCATATTCGTGGTACTGCCCATAAACTGCGGAACAGCCATAGTGTAATAAATATAGGGATTTTCAACGTCCACGGTATCTAAAGCGTAGCTTGCTACGTTGTAGGCGAGAAGTGTGTTTTCCCCTGTGTCGCAGTTCACAGAATGGATATTTGTAACCGACGTACCGTAAAGCTTTTCGCTGAGCGCGTAGATAATGTAAACGGTGTCGCCGACGGGCACAAAGCGGTAATCGACAGCGTTATTCGAACACTGCCAGATATAGTCAGCGGACAGGTCGCTTCCGTCGAGCTTCGTGCGCTTGAAATCGAGGTTGGAATTGAGCACCTCGCCGTCGGAATTTTTCTCGGTCGTGGGCGACGTGTAGTAAAGATATCCGTTATAGATATAAAGCCCCGCGTTGTAGCTGCCCGAATAGATAACCGAGGGAACGACGGTTTGCGTATTTGCGTAGTTGCCGCTGTTTACGTCGAGCGTCTTAATCCTCTGTACAGAGCCCTTAACAACCGAGCCTAACTGATTGTTGTCGGTATTAGCCGCCTTGCCGTTTATAAAATAGACGTAATCTTCCGTCTGTGTTATAAATCCGCCGTTCGAGCCCTCTACGTATGCAGAAGTATCCTTTTCGGTAACTCCCGACCAATTAGCGCCGCATGCGGGAGCAAATGCAAGTGTAGCGGCGGAAATTACCGCAACCGCCGCGCATATAATTTTAGTAAACCGTTTACTCATAAAAACTCCGTAACGTACGTGACGATAACACACGCACTACTTCTTATACCTTGTAATTATACAACAATAACGCCGTTTACGCAATAAAAACGGCGGGGTTTATTTAAAAAAATAAATTAAGGAGAACATATTTCACGGAAAATTTTGCTTTTTTTGATGTTTTGAAACTATTGGGAGGTCTTGCGCCGCAACAAAACCCAAAGCAGAGCGCAAAAGACGCGCAGGATTTAAACGACTATTCCGCCGCTCCGCAGACCGCAGAACGCCCTTCCGCCACCGTCAATCCCGCCGCCGAGAGCGTACATAACGTTATGGCTGACGTTATCACACGCCACGAACAGCTTGCCGCCCGCGCCCGCCGCACAAAATAATAAGTAACTACGCGAAGCCGCCCGCGCGTTCCTGATATGCACCCCAAAAGTTAGACAAACATTTGGAGGTGCATATTTTTATGTCAAGAAGAAAGGAATTTAACACAAAGTACTCGCCAAAATTTAAGATAGCTGTTATAATGGATATGCGTGAGAACCATTTAAATTACAGCGATACTGTGAGAAGATATTGGGGAGTAAAAACAAAAACGGAATGCTCCAAACACCGTTCACAGGTGCGCTTGTGGGAACACATATACTTGGAAGAAGGAGCGGCTGGACTAATGGCAGAACGTCGCGGGAGAAAAAGCACGGGCAGACCGAGAAAGAAATTGTTAGATAAAGAAATTGAAAACGATTTAATTGCGGAAAACCAACGGTTAAAAGAACGCAATGAATATCTCGAAATGGAGATAGAATACTTAAAAAAATTAGATGCCTTAGTTCAGGCGAGAGAGCAACAGAACGAGAAAAAGCGCAAGTAGTGCGTGAGCTAAGGCAAAGATTTAAATTAGGTTGGTTACTTACATATTCAAAGCTACCACGCAGTACGTTTTATTACTACCTTAAACAGAGTAAAACAGATAAGTATTCAGTTGAGAAAGCAGAAATACAAGCACTGTTTGAAGCAAATAAGCAGCGTTACGGATATAGGCGTATAACCTCGTCATTAAGAGAAAAAGGCATAGTTTTAAACCACAAAACGGTATTAAAGGTAATGAAAAGCCTTAATTTAAGGGGTAAACAGCGCAAGAACGACAAGTATAATTCATATAAAGGCGAAGTTGGAAATGTTGCGGATAATCTATTAAACAGAGATTTCTATGCAAGCAAACCGTTTGAGAAACTTACTACCGACGTAACTCAATTTAACGTCTGTGATGACAAGGTATATCTATCTCCTATAATGGACTTATACAACAGAGAGATAATATCTTACTCTATATCGTTAAGCCCAAATCTTGAACAGATACGTGAAATGCTGCAAGGCTTGACGGAAAGACTGCCGAGCGATGCAACTCCCATCTTCCATTCAGACCAAGGCTGGCAGTACCAACACTCCGAATACCAAAGATATTTGCAGGAGCATAACATTATCCAAAGTATGTCGCGCAAGGGCAACTGTATGGATAACGGAGCAATGGAAAACTTCTTTGGAAGATTGAAAGTAGAGATGTTTTACGGCGAAAGGTTCAGCTCGGTTGAAGATTTCATTGACAAGCTTCATTCTTATATTTATTACTACAACAATGAGAGAATTTCTCTCAAACTAAAAGGAATGAGCCCTGTACAATACAGAACTCATTACCAATTCTAATTTATTTAATTTTTTGTCCAAACTTTGGGGTTCACTTCAGTTCCGCGCGGGCGGCATTTAAATTTTGTCTGATTATCGCGCAAGTAATTAAAGGACTTGGCGGCGGGGACACCCCGCGTTTTGCTGATGTAACGTCTGTCTGCCGCGCAAGCGATTAAAGGACTTGGCGGCGGGGACACCCCGCTATTTTATAAGTCTTAAATGACGGGGCAATCCGTCAACCCAAAGCGGAGTAATTTCCGACTGAATAAGCGGACGGATATAGTGAATAAGCTCGGGTGTTACGTACGTGCCGTCGGCAACCTTGACGCCCTCTGAAACGGCTATGACTATCGAGCTTCTTCAACGTAGCAAAAATCTTGTCGTAAGTCTTTTCGTTACCCTCGATCGCAGGCAACTTGTAACGGCACGAACCGAGGAAGGACGACGGCGAGCTGTTAAGCAAATCCATATCCAAATCGTTTTTAATCTGAGTAGACAGATCAACGACGTCGTACTTCTTTCTCTCCTTCGCTCTCGGATCGCGCGTAAGGAATCCCTCTTTCTTTAATACTTTGAAAATAATGCACGCCGCTCTCGCTTCCCTATTAAAAAAATAAACACACCCTTGCGGGTGTGTTTTTTTTATCTCTTTGAGAACTGAGGTGCGCGGCGTGCTTTCTTCAAGCCGTACTTCTTTCTCTCCTTCGCTCTCGGATCGCGCGTAAGGAATCCCTCTTTCTTTAATGCGGGTCTGCAATCGGGTTCAGCCTGCAACAGAGCGCGTGCTATACCCAAACGGATAGCGCCTGCCTGTCCCGTATAGCCGCCGCCGTATACGTTTACCATAACGTCGTACTTACCTTCTACGCCCAAGAGCGCAAGGGGCTGCTTTACCTGATACTGAATGAGTCCCTGAGGAAAGTAATCTTCAAAGGCTCTGTCATTTATTACAATAGTGCCCGTTCCTGCGGGAATAAGACGAACGCGGGCAATAGCCTTCTTTCTTCTGCCTGTTCCCCAAAACTGCAACTTTTTCTTCAAATTAGCCTTAGCCATAATATCTCCTTAACCTTACCTTTAAAATAATTTAAGCTCTTCGGGCTTCTGCGCGGAATGATTGTGTTCTCCGCCCTTGTATACTCTGAGTTTCTTTATCATATCCCTGCCCAAAGAGTTTTTGGGGAGCATTCCTCTTACAGCTTCGTATACGGCGAGGTCGCTCTTCTCGGCGAGCATCTTCTTGTAAGAAATTTCTTTCAAGCCGCCGATGTAACCCGTATGATATCTGTAAAACTTATCGTCGAGCTTCTTTCCCGTCAAAACGACCTTATCCGAATTTAAAATTATTACGAAATCGCCGCAATCTACGTTAGGCGTAAAAGTGGGCTTATTCTTGCCGCGAAGAATAGCCGCTACCTTTGACGCGAGTCTTCCCAAAGGAACGCCGGCCGCATCGACAACGTACCACTTTCTTTCTACTGTCTGGGCATTTGCCATATAGGTTTTCATTGTTTTCTCCTTATCGGCCCCCCTCGGAAACCGACGCTATTTCACCGAATTTTTCTTTATTTCCGTCAATGTAAGACTATTTTATTATTAAATGACACTTATGTCAAGCCGTTTTGCGTGCGGAAGCAAACTTTTTTATTAAATTTAAATTATTTTTTAACAGGCTTTTTTACGTTATTTAAATGAAGTCCCAACACGCCCGCGCTCAAATCATTTCTTTAAAAGAACGGCTTTTATCCTCTTCACGCCCGCCGACACGTTTTCCTGCTTGGTAATTTTAAATTCACCCAGAAGCCCCGTGCGCTCAGCATGAGGTCCGCCGCAAATCTCCTTGGAGAAATCGCCTATGGTATAGGTCTTGACTACCTCTCCGTACTTGCTCTCGAACAGTCCCGTAAAGCCCTCTTCGCGCGCCTGCTCCAAGGGAATTTCGCGCATAACGACGGGCAAATCCTGCCTGATTACGCCGTTAACCGTATCCTCGACGGCTTTTACCTCTTCGGGGGTGAGCTTGCGCGAGAAGTTGAAGTCGAAGCGCAATCTCTCCTCGGTTATGTTAGAGCCCTTCTGCGAGATATCCTCCGAGCACACCTTTTTGAGAGCCGCGTGCAACAGATGGGTTGCGGTGTGGAGATAGGTTGTTTCTTCCTTGTGGTCGGCAAGTCCGCAGGCAAACTTCTGCTCGCTGCCCGCCCTCGATTTCGCCTGATGCTCGCCGAACGCCGCGTTATAGCCGTCCACGTCGACCTTTAAGCCCTTTTCCGCCGCCATTTCTACGGTAATTTCTACGGGGAAGCCGTAAGTATCGTACAGGTGGAACGCCGTTACGCCGTCGATTACGCCGCCCGCGGGAAGCGAAGCCGCAACCTTTTCGAACTCCTTTATACCCTGCGCGAGCGTCTTGGAGAACTTGGTTTCCTCCTTGTCGAGCTCCTCCGCGATTTTAGCCGCGTTTGCGACAAGCTCGGGATAGACGTCGGCGTACTTCCCTATAATCGTCTTGGAAATTTCGTTGAGCGCGCCCTGCGGCAAACCGATATTTCTGCCGAAGCGCACCGCGCGCCTTATAATTCGCCTTAAAATATAGCCCTGATCGGTGTTGGAGGGCACTACGCCCTTGGGGTCGCCGAGCATAAATGTCGCCGTGCGCATATGGTCGAGCACTACGCGGAAAGCCTTTGTCGTCTGCCCGTTCTCGCCGTAGGTGTGCCCCGTCAGCTCCTCGATTTTAGCGATAGCCTTTTCGAATATGTCCGTCTCGTAAACGCTGTCCTTGCCGTTGAGTATGCAGAGCGTACGCTCCAACCCCATTCCCGTATCGACGTTTTTTTGAGCGAGAGGCTCGTACTTGCCCTGCTCGTTCTTGTTGTACTGCATAAACACGTCGTTCCAGATTTCGAGGAACGTTCCCTTGGGCGCGTCGTCGAATTGGTCGGAAGCGAGCTTGTCCGCCGCCGCGTGGTTGCGGATTATGTGCATTTCCGTATCGGGCCCGCACGGTCCGGTCGTGCCCGCAGGACCCCACCAGTTGCCGCTCTTGGGCAAGAAGTAGACGTTTTCGGGAAGAATGCCGCACTCTATCCACTTGTTTGCGCTCTCCTCGTCGCGGGGGCAGTCGTCGTCGCCCGCAAAGCAGGTTACGGCGATGTCCTCAACGGGTATGCCGAGATATTCGGGCGAAGTGAGAAACTCGAACGACCAGGGAATCATTTCGTTTTTAAAGTAATCGCCGAGCGACCAATTGCCCAGCATTTCGAAGAAAGTACAGTGCGAGCTGTCGCCCACCTCGTCTATATCGCCCGTACGCACGCACTTCTGCACGTCGCAGAGCCGTTTGCCCGCGGGGTGCTTTTCGCCCAGAAGATAGGGCACGAGCGGGTGCATTCCCGCAGTCGTGAACAACACCGTGGGGTCGTTTTCGGGTATGAGCGAAGCCGACGCTATTACGGCGTGCCCCTTGCTCTTAAAGAAATCAAGGTACATCTTTCTCAAACTTTCACTTGTCAACGTTTTCATATCTTTATCCTCTTTATTTAATGCGGAATGCGGAATTTTCAAATACGGATCACGCAATCATATTTCCGCATTGATTTGTTTTATTTTTTAACGACTTCGTAGCCCTCTTTACCGTCCTTGACGGCGTAACCGAGCCTGTCTATCTCCGCACGGAGCGCGTCCGCCTCAGCCCAATTGCGCGCAAGCTTAGCCTGCCAACGCTTTTCGGCAAGCCCGACCACCTCCGCAGGAACGCTTTCCACGTTATTCGCCTTGCTTTCAACCTCGGCAAGGTACTGCGCCGCGTCCTTTTTGAATATGCCGAGAAGCGAATAAGTCTTTTTGACTTGCGCTACGTCGTCGGCGCAGGTGCTGTCGCCCGCCGCAAGCTTAGCCGAAATTTTTTTGAATATACCGAACAAATCGGACAGCGCGAGCGCCGTGTTGAAATCGTCGTCCATACACTCGTCAAAGCGGCTGTCTATTTCTGAATTGCCCGCAACTCCCTTGCCGTACTTGCTTTCAACCGCCGATATAGTACGGTAAAAATCCGTCAGATGCTTTTCGGCGTCGGGGAAAAGGTTGTCGGTTATATTTATGTCGTTGCGGTAATTGGTCTGCAACAGCGCGAACTTAATCGCCTCGTTGGAATAACTCTTCAATAAATCTTCAAGCAACAGGCTGTTGCCGAGGCTCTTCGACATCTTCTGTCCGTTGACCTTGATAAGCCCGTTATGCGTCCAATATTTTACAAATCTCTTGCCCGTAAGGCTTTCGGTCTGAGCTATCTCGTTTTCGTGGTGCGGGAATATCAGGTCGCGCCCGCCGCCGTGTATGTCTATCTGCTCGCCGAATGCGGCGCGGTTCATAGCCGAGCACTCGATGTGCCAGCCCGGTCTGCCCTCGCCCCAGGGCGAACGCCAGCTTATCTCGCCCTCTTTCGCCGCCTTCCACAGAGCGAAGTCCGCGGGATTTCTCTTCTCCTCGCCGTTGTCTATACGCACGCCGTCGAGCATATCCTCTACCGTTCTGTTGGACAGACAGCCATAGCCTTTAAAGCTCGTCACGTCGAAGTAGACGTCGCCGCACGGCACGGCATAGGCATGTCCCTTTGCGATCAGCTCGGATATAAAGTCTATTATGTTATCTATATTCTCCGTCGCTTTCAGCCAAACGGTAGGGTCGTCGATATCCATTTCGCGCATTACGCGGTCAATCTTCTCTATCGTCATTGCCGCGTACCTGTCGGCGGGTATGCCCGTTTCCCTCGAACGCGCGATTATCTTGTCGTCGACGTCGGTGTAGTTGCGGGCGTACGTTACAGAGTATCCCTTCTTTTCGAGATATTTCCTTATTATATCGTATATGAGAGCCTGAAAGCCGTGACCTATGTGCGCCTCGCCCGACACGGTTATGCCGCAGGCGTACATCCTGACCTTGCCCTTCTCCAACGGCGCAAATTCTTCCTTAGTCCTCGTCAGTGTGTTGTATATCCGCATCGTTCTTTACCTCGTGTTTTATACTCAGCCTTTCCTCCAAGGCGAACACCCTTTCGCGCAGAGCGCACAGCTCTCTCAGCATAGGGTCGTCCTTTTCCTGCGCCAGATCGACGCCCTCTTTACTGCCGCCTATTCTTACCACTCTCGCGGGCACGCCGACTACGGTTGCGTGAGGAGGAACGTCGCGCAGAACCACTGCTCCCGCGCCTACCTTGGCGTAATCGCCCACCGTTATATTGCCGAGGATTTTAGCGCCCGCCGATATAACGCAGTTTTCTCCCACCGTGGGGTGGCGTTTGCCAGTTTCCTTACCCGTGCCGCCGAGCGTACACCCCTGATAGAGCACCGTGCCGGTGCCTATCTCCGCCGTTTCACCTATTACGACGCCCTCGCCGTGGTCGATAAATACCCCCGGGGCGATTTTTGCGGCGGGATGAATTTCAATCCCCGTCAGCCGCTTTGTACGCTGACTTATCATTCGCGCGAGCAACCTGAAACGTATTCGGTAGAAAAAATGCGCCCGCCTGTGACGCGCAAGCGCCCTGACTCCCGAATAGGTCAGCCATATTTCGAATTTATTGCGCGCGGCAGGGTCGTTCCGCATAGCCGCGTCTATATCCATTTTCAGTCTTTTAAAAATATTAAATCACACTCCGACGGCGTTTTCGCCGTTTATATTATATGTTGAGCCGCAACGTTAAGTTACGTCAGGTTTTAGCCGCCATTTTAAAGACGTCTCTCGACTTGCCTATAACGAAAATATGGTCGCCCTCCTCGAAAACAAAGTCGGGCATCGGCGAGGGGTCGAGATGCTCGCCGCGCTTTATCGCCACAATATTTATCTTGAATTTTTTACGCACGTCGAGCTCTATAATCGACTTGCCCTCCCAAATCTTCATTATGGGCACTTCGAATATGGCGTAACCGTCGGTCAGAGCGACGTAATCGAAAATGTTATTGCCGTTGTGCCTTATCGCGAGCTTGTCTGCCGTTTCTCCGTCGGCGTATATGATTTCGTCCGCGCCTATCTTTTTAAGCAGCTCGCACTGTATATCGTCGCGGGCGCGTGCGGCGACGTACTTAGCTCCCAATTTTTTGAGCGTTATGGTCGTCAGCATCGAAGCTTCGAGGTCGTCGCCTATCGTCACAAAGCAGAGGTCGAACGACGGTATATCGAGCGCGCTCAACACGTCCTCGTGAGTGTATTCGGCAATTCTCGCGTCGGCAAAGCGCGAGGCAAGGCGGGTTATACGCTCCTCCCTGTTGTCTAAAATCATAACGTCGTGACCGAGGTCCTGCAACTTTTCGGCAAGGTGACTGCCAAGCCTGCCCATTCCGATAATAAGTACCGATTTTTTCATAGATGTTTCCTGTATATATAATTAAGTAAAAGAGTTAACCTATTATAATTTTATCCGCAACCCTTGACAGAGGAACGGGCTTTTTCTCCCCCGAGAACACGAGCACCAAGGTAAAGCCGCCCACTCTGCCGAAGAACATAAGCAGTATCAAAACGACCTTAGAAAAGGCGTGCAGACCCGCCGTTATCCCCTGCGACAGCCCAACCGTGCCGACAGCCGATATGACCTCGAACGCCACGGCTTCGAGCGAAGCGCCCGCTCCCTCCACCGCGCAAATGAGCATTGAGCTTGCTATGGCTACAAGTACGTAAAGACAGACAATCGCGCTTGCCTGATGGCTTGCGTCCGCTTCGAACCTGCGTTTATAGAGATGAATTTCGTCGTAGCGCCGCGAAGTCGCCCACATAGACAGCACGAATACGGCAAGCGTAGTCGTCTTTAAGCCGCCCGCCGTCGAACCGGGCGAGCCGCCGACCAGCATAAGCGCCGAAGTAAGCGTCGTGCCCGCGCCCGACATTCCCGCATAATCGACGGTGTTAAATCCCGCCGTACGCGGCGTAACCGCCATAAATAACGAGGCAAGCACCTTTGTGCCCGCTCCCTTATCGCCTATCGTCGCGGGGTTGTTCCACTCGAAAGCCATAAACAGCGCCCAGGCTAAAACAATAAGAACGCCCGTAGTCGACAAAACCACCTTGGAATGGAAAGAGTACTTGCGTATCCTTATGCCGTGGTGTATAACGTCGCCCCAGACAAAGAAGCCTATACCGCCGATAACTATCAACATTATTACAGTGAGGTTTACCAACGGATTGCTTATATAGTTGCACAGCGAAACGCCGCCCGTCTTATCGGTGATTGTAAAGCCCGCGTTGCAGAACGCCGACACCGACGTGAACACCGCTTGCCATATCCCCTCGCCCCAGCCGTAGTCGGGCACAAAGGCAAAGCTCAGCAAAAACGCGCCGACAAATTCGAAGATGAGCGTGCCCAAAAGGATAATCTTGACCAACGCCTTTATGCTTGCGAGGTCGACGCTGCCCGCCGACTGCATAACCAGCTTACGCTGCGAAAGGCTCGTATGCTTTTTCACGTAGAGCATAAACAGGGAAATTATGGTTATGAAGCCCAAGCCGCCTATCTGAATTAATAAAAGTATTATAGCCTGCCCGAAATACGACCAATGCGTAGCCGTGTCCGCAACCGACAACCCCGTAACGCAGGTTGCGCTCGTGGCTGTAAACAGCGCGGTTAAAAAATTTACGCTTCTGTCCGCAGTTGCGGCGGGAATACATAAAAAAGCCGTGCCTAAACATATTATCATAAAAAAGCTTAGCGCAACTATTCCCGACGCGGGCAGTTTGAACTTGTGTGTTTTAAGCATAATCATAGTTATTATATAACTTTACGCAATAAAAATCAACTTATAATTTATTGTGCGCGAGTTTTAAATAAACAAAATATTTTTTGAAAATTTTTAACACGATAATTTGATAAATGTGATTTTACCGCATAATTCCCTTGACTTATTGCCTTATCAGATATATAATGTCATTAGCAAATAAAAATTGAATGTTAGAAATTAACAAAGAGGTTTTATTATGAAGCGCGAAAGAATTGAAGAGATTGCCGAAATACTCGACAAACGCGGCAAAATGACGCTCGAACAGCTTGAAAAGGAGTTCCCCAACGTTTCCCAGATGACGTTGAGGCGCGACTTGTATCAGCTCGAAGAGGACGGGCGCATTATTCGTATACGCGGCGGCGCAATGTCCGTCAAGGAAGTGCAGAAAGTGTCGGGCGAGGCGTACACAAAAAAGACGACTATAAACACCGACGCGAAGATTGTTATTGCGCAGAAAGCGGCGACGCTCATTGACGAGGGCATTTCGCTCTTTCTCGACGGCGGCACTACGGCAATGTATCTCGCCAAGGAAATTCCCGATATTGCCTGCAACATATTCACCAACGGTATAGCCGTAGCAATGGCGCTCGCACAGAAAAAGAATATCAACATAACGGTCGTCGGCGGACAGCTTATGAAAGACAATCTTTCAACCTCCTCCCCTCTTGCCAAGGAGTATTTCGCGGCTACCAATTTCGAGCTTGCGATAGTTTCGGCAACGGCGTTTACCCCGCAAAACGGTTTCTCCTGCAACAGTCAGGTTGAAAGCGACCTTTTAAAACAGGTTTTCCAAAAGGCAAGGCACGTTTATATGATGCTCGACAGCTCTAAAATCGGCAAGATCAATCCGTTCACCTTTGCGCATATCGAGGATATTGACGTACTTATCACCGACGACAACTTCCCCAAGGAATACAAGCTGTTATTCGAACAGAGCAACATAGTAGTTATGTAACTTCCACCAAACATAAAATTAACCTTTCCGCATAACTTCCGCGGAAAGGTTTTTTTGTTGTATTAAGTGGAAAGGTGGAATGAGGGATAAAACCTTGTTCAGGACTTTGACAAACTACGCGTTCCCACAATCAGTTATGATTTAATCGGACCATTTATGTTTTTCGAGCGTTCTGTCTTTAACGTCGTCGTAAAACTCGAAGTACTTTCGGCGGATATCGTCTACGGTGTCGTCGTCGGCAATCAAGCCAAGCAATTCGTCAAGCTCCTCGGGCGAGAAATCGGACAGACAAAACTCGCCGTCAAACGCCGAAGCTAAACGCATCAAGTCCCAATTGGAAGCCTTCATAATCCCTCCTTACAGCTTTTCTATCAGCTTTTTGACAAACGGCAGAGCGGTGATACCGTCGATTATAAGCGAAACGCCGAACACTATAATGTGCAGTTCCCCGTACCGTTCGGGTTTATACAGCAACAGGAACGCAACAGCTACTTCTATAACGCCTTTTACTATGAAATAAGAAGCCCGAATTCCCTCCGATATGCGCGAAAGTGCGTGATTGAACGCATGCGCGGCTTCGCAAAGCCCTATTACGCCCCATACAATGGGTATAAACGTATGCGCCCACTCATGCTCGATAATAATCATTATGCTCAGCCCTATGAGTATAAGCGACGAAGCCGTCTTGTTAGACCGCAAACTCTTATATTCCCTTGTAACTATGGCAAACACAAACTGCACAAGCGCGCCCGCGCCGATTGCGCCGCCGACAATGTACGGCAGGACAAACTCTATGTGCTCGGGTATAGCCGCACACAGCGCTCCCACCGCAATATATATCAATGCAAAAATGTACGCCGCAATTTTTTCGGGTAACTTTATATATTTGCTTGCACGCTTTACGTTGGCTTCAAGAGAAAATTCGTATACGAGGAAATCCCCGCAAGAGCCTATGTCCGTAACGGTGACTTCATCCTCCTCACCGCTCCCTGTCCCGTTTGCGCTTACATCGTCCTCACTCACGGCGGCGTTCTCACTATCCGCAGGCATAGCGTCGGCTTCCTCTGCGGGCGTTTCTTCCCGAGCTTCCTCCTCCGCTTTGACGTCAACGGTGATATCCTCTGCGTTTATTTCAGCGCCGATATCCGCGCCGTCGTTCTCTTCTCTCATACATTCACCTTTATCTGGCATTATAACACATTTTTCGCCCACTGTCAATAAGACGCTACACTTGCAACGCGCTCGACAACGTGTTATAATTATTATAGGTAGAAAGGAGATTATTATGGGTAAGAGAGCCGACAGAGCAAGAGAAATGTTTTTACAGGGGTACAATTGCTGTCAGGCAGTTGTCGGAGCGTTTGCCGATTTGTACGGATTTGACCCCGTTACGGCTATGAAATTTGCCGAGGGGTTCGGCGGCGGCTTAGGCAGAATGCGCTTAACCTGCGGCGCGGTCAATGCTATGGCGATTGTTGCGGGAATGAAAATGAGCCACGGACAACCGGGAGATTTACAGCGGCGCGGAGAAATTTACGCGGTAGTTCGGCAAATGGTCGAGGAATTTAAAACCGACAACGGCACTATAATTTGCGCCGAATTGCTGGGTTTATCACTTCCGAAAGACAATTCGCCGCAGCCCGAGGAGCGCACTCCCGACTATTATAAGCGCCGCCCCTGTCCTGACAAAATTCACCAATGCGCATTAATTATAGAGAAATATCTCCTCACCGACGGCGAAGAGATATAGAAGATGTTAAAGATTACGCATTTAATTATCTGACAATTTTCTTCTGCCCCGTGCATCAACCTCCATGCCATTTTCATATAAATACTCGGCTTGGCAAGTCATACAATACAAGCAATTACATTTTCTGTTCGGTAGCGTGTGCCATAAAACTTCCTTATTTATGAGTTTTGTTGTTCTTCTATATTCTCATTTTCAGCTAATTTTTTTCGATTATCAAAACAATATTTTTTGACGATTATTACAATTATTCCTATAATGCCAACGATAATGAATATCCCTCGCGGCAAAAATATCCATTGAATCAAATCAAACGTCATATCACGTTCCGCCATACAATGCCCATACTTATCAATGACTAATTCGATTGATGTACCAATCTTACTTTCGCACCACTCTTTGGACTCTGTTTCATTTGCTACGGGATAGTAAGTAGTTGCGGAATAATGCTTACCGCTTTCTGCATCTGCATATTCACATTTGAAAAAACATCTATATTTACCTTTTCCATTATTACTACTTGGGGAAAATTTTACTTCATAACTTACTATCGTCCCCTCAACACTCCAACCGCTTTTATGGATTTCCAAATCACCATGACTAAAAATCATTCCGCCAACTCCTAAAAGTATAAGTAGGATAAAAATAGCAAGCAAACTTGAATATGAAATTTTTCGTTTTTCTACTTTATTGTCCATAATTTGTTCCTTATTGTTTAGCCGACATTTCTTCCAAAATGCCGTGAACTTAATAAATTAATCTGATTTTGCCAGATTTATTATAGGCGACGATGCATTGCCATAAAGTGAATATTTTTCGCCGAGTGGCTTGACTAACTTCACTGCACGTCAAATTGGCGGCGTGTCGCCGCAGCCAAGTATCTTTATTGCCGAGTGGCTTAACCGACTTCGCCGCACGTCAAATTGGCGGCGTGTCGCCGCAGCCAAGTATCTTTATTGCCGAGTGGCTTAACCGACTTCGCCGCACGTCAAATTGAAATTTAGCTTACTTTCTTTTAGAATATTTTTCCTTTGCGTACTCATAAGCCTCTTGAATTAACGGCTTTAATCTTTCAAAGGTAGTATCGGACGGATTGAGCGCACACACCCAACTCATCCAAGCGTAAACGGGGTGCGGTAGTATTTTATCCGTTTGCGTGAAGTCATACGGCATATCTACAATCCCACCTTTTGACGGACGTGCAGGAACAGTACCGAACATATTTATAAAAGTATGTTTACGAACACCTATATTTACACGATAAATATTCTCTCTATTCAAATCCGAACCTTCATCGTTATCGCCGTCTTTTTCTTTGACAGTCAGAATATAAATTCCACGTTTAAGCGTGTTATTCGGATTATAGAAAATTCCGCTTTCACCCCAACTGCTTACCAAAACCGTATCCGGCAAATTATCAAGGCAGTATTTGAGTATTTCGTTAGGTTGCATTTTATATCTTCCTTGTATAAATTGAAATTTAGCGGCGTGCTATGTATAAATAACAATGCGTTTTACCGTCTTTGGTATATTCTGCGGGCACAGTGCTTTCGTAGTCGATAGAGAAAGCGCGGTTTATGTCGCCGTTTGCCGTAAGCCGCCAAACCTTTGACCACGCTTTGTTTGCGCATTCGGTAATCGTTGCGCCGCTCTCATCGATTTTAATATACTTGTCCTGCGCAACTAATTGTTCCAATTTTGCAAAGAAATCGGCAGTTACGGTCATAACGGATAAGTTGTATTTGCCTCTTTCGTCACTCTCGTAGTCGCTGTATGCCGAAATCGGCGAAAGCCCCTTTACGGGCACGCCGTTTTCAATAAAATCCAACGGTACTTTACCCGTCATAATATCCGCCCAAAGTTCGTTGATTTTTGCCATTCCACTTTCGGAATTGTCTGTGCGTATCGTTACGCTCTTTAATGAATATGACATAATGATTTTCTCCTCAAAATTACTGTTTATCGTAATTTTATTATAGCAATATCATATCAAAAAAGCAAGACTGTATATTTTATACTTTTCTGCATTTTGACTTTTACGATCTTACTTAAAGCTAATACTAAAATTTACGATCTGATGCGTCGAGTCAAAAAGCCTAAAAACGGTCTGATTGCAATAACACGGTTACACGCATAAAATCAGATAAGCTCTTCCCGCGCTTCTTCTTTGCGGCTGGTTCCCAGAAGTTAAGCTCTGCGCCTAATGCACATAAACATCACAATTTAAGAAAATATTTGCTGATTTACAGAAAAATAAAGAAGCGCATATGCGTACTTCCCATAGGGAATTAAAAAACTAAATTATTAAGAGTTATACTTTCAAGCAAGGACAAAAGCTCTCGAACGATATGTTCGAGAGCTTTTTACTGCAAACCATTTACAAAGATAAATTGAAATTTATATGTCTAACCAAGTCGTTTTTAAGTCTTTGTAAACTCTGCATTTCTGCGCTGTAAATTTCAACACGCAATAATCGGGATCAGTTTTGCCTTTTTTATAAAACATAGTATCACCCATACGCCAAATCTCATCTTTAATGCTTTGGTCTTTCAATACTTGCATTGTCCCTACAAGCATAACGCCCGTGTAACTGAACCGTCCGCGTTTATAAAAATAAATGCACGCTTTTTCATTGGCATTGTATTGCGAAACTCTCATAGAAGAAGTATTGGTAGTAAAATAAAAATCGTTACCGTCAATTTTTCGCGGTGCA
>CAJTTC010000022.1 GCA_910579295.1 uncultured Christensenella sp.
CAGCACGCCGAGAGCATACGCGCCCTTCAACCGTCTGACGGCGGCGGCAACGGCTTTTAAGGGATTACCCTTGGTAAAAACAAAAATGTCAGTTCCGCCAAATGAGCCAATAAGCCACTTTCTTTTCCTTTTATGTTGCCAAATCCATATGCACTAATATCTTTAAGGAGTGAAATAGAATAAGCAAGAAATCCAACAATAAAAACAATGCTAACCGTCTTGAAACTTATGCTGTCTTCTATTTTATACGCTTTACTTTTTTTAATGTAACAATAGAAAATGCTGAACAAAAAACTGACTATAAAAATAAGTATAAATAATATAAGCAACCGCATTAAAGACGTGGCGGTTACCAAGTTAAACCCATATAAATCGTGAATAATCAAATTATTAAGATCTATTAAAATCAGGTACACGGATGATATCAAGACGAATGGAGTAAAAACTGTTTTATATCTTTTATAATCAATATAAATCATTGATATCATCAAAAAATTAAAAATTGTTAGCATAAAATTAATCTTTTAATAATGAAAAATAAATTTTTTCCATTAATTCAACGTTTTTGTTCCAGTCGTAAAGCTTTTTAACCCTTTCAACAGCCGCTTTCGACATTTTCATTCTCATATCTTCATCTATCAAAAGTCGATACATATTTTCCGCAATGGCATTAACCTCGCCTTTGGGCGCAATTAAACCGGTGACGCCGTCCTCTACCACTTCGGCAAAGCCGTCGGCATCGCTAACTTGTACAGGAATACCGCAAGCCATCGCTTCAACCGCAGCAACGCCGAAGGATTCGCTGTTACTGTTACTGTTACTGTTACTGAATGTAAACCGATTATAAATTTCAGGCAAGCGATTATTATCAATATATCCGCACAATTTTATTTTTTCTTGCATGAAATTTTCGTCGATAAGTTTTTGCAACTCATCTTTCAACTCACCTTTCCCATAAATTTCATAGCATACCTTATCCAACAATTCGTTTCTTCCTTCGGCTATTAATCTTTTATGCAATAATACAAATGCGTTAATAGTATCAGCTATACCGTATTTAGGGCTTAGTGTTTTTACTGTGCCTAGTATAATTTTATCATTAGGTTTAACCGCGCTAATCGGTTTAAATCGGCTGATATCCACACCAAAAGGGGTAATGAAATAATCGCGGTCTACTAATTTTTTGGATTGTCTTGCCATACAGTTCGACGTGGAAGCAACAGCGTCATAAAAAGCGAGATTCTTCTTTATTAATTTGTACTTAAACTTACTTTGATACGGAAAATCATAAACATCACTTCCCCAGATGTTTAAAAGTGAATGCTTCAATTTTGCTCTTCTACCCAAAGTCCCATATCCGCTGGCGTAATGAATATTTATAACGTCAAATTTTTCTTTTTTGACAATACGCTTTAATTGTCCCGCATTCAAATAATATCCGAAAGGCGACGCAAACTTAAGAGGAACAATATGAACATTTTTATTGTACAACCCGGCATTATCCCCTAAATCGTTTTTACAAGTTATGACCGTAACATCATGTCCTCGTTCAGCAAAAGCGTTTGCCCACCTGACAATATGGATACTTTTAGCAGCCGAAATATAAGCTATCTTCATTTATTTATCAAATCTTCCTTTAAAATCAACAGACGCACACTCTTTAAGCGGTAATTTAACAGCCTTATTTTCCGCCGCAGATTTATACACCGACAATACAAGCTCCAATGCGTTTCTTCCCGCAACCGCGTCAACGTAAGGCTTTCTATCGTTTTCAATTGCGGAAATCATATCTGCAAATAAGCTGGTATGCCCATTGCCATATACGTTTACCGTCTGTTCAAACAACCCTTTATTGCTTTGGTCAGCGTCCGTTTCGTCGGAAAAATCCCACACTTCAATCGCATTCGTGGACTTTCCACCCAACTTTACAGTACCTTTTTCGCCAAATAAATACAGCGTTTCTTCAAGATTTTTAGGATAGACATTAGTCGTACCCTCAATAGTACCAATAGCGCCGTTTTTAAATTTGACGACCGCCATACCGATATCTTCACATTCCAGATAGTCGTGGAACTGTTGCTTTGTAACGCCGTAAACTGATTCAATTTCATCGCCCATCATCCAGCGAAGTAAATCAATACCATGAATACACTGATTCATTAAAGCGCCGCCGTCCTGCGCCCACGTACCGCGCCATTTTGCTTGCTCATAATAATCTTTATTACGATTCCAACGGACGTGAACCGAACCGTGCGAAAGCTTGCCGAACCTTCCGTTTTCGAGAGCTTGCCTTGTCTGCTGAACGGCTATATTAAACCTGTTCTGGTGACAAGCCGAAACTTTTACACCCTTCTCTTTTGAAAGCGAGATAATTTTGTCGGCGTCCGCCAAACTCATCGCCATAGGCTTTTCGATAATCACGTTAATTCCGTGTTCGATACAAAATAAGGCGATTTCCGCGTGTTTGCCACTTTCTGTTGCAAT
Organism: uncultured Christensenella sp.; assembly: GCA_910579295.1. Lineage (GTDB taxonomy): Bacteria > Bacillota > Clostridia > Christensenellales > Borkfalkiaceae > Coproplasma. Next base: position 2,485 of record CAJTTC010000022.1, read on the forward strand.
ACTAATCAACTGCAAATCAGGGTGCTCGGCAATCATCTTTTTGTAATCGGAATAATGCAAAATACTCACATCGCTTTCTAACCCATGCTTTGCAAGAACGTCATTCATACGCTCGGGAATAACGTCGCAAACCGCCACGATTTCAAGCTTATTTGCAACCGCCGCTTTAATGTGATTGGTTGAAATTCTTCCGCAACCTATCAATGCATATTTCATAAATCAAAGCACCTCGATATTGGCTCTGTTTTTGATATTTTTCATTACGTTTTTGGTATCAAAAATTGCCTTTGCATTATCTGCAACCAATTGATAATCTACCATTTTTGTATGACCGGCCGTCACTATAACAGCATCATATTTCTTAATTATTGCAGCAGTAATTTCAGGTAAACTGCTATATTGCTTTCCATGGTAACGGTAACTGCTTACAAACGGGTCGAAGTAATCAACCTCGCAACCTTCCGCATTCATCAATTCTCTTACAACAAGAGCAGGGCTTTCACGGTAATCGTCGATATCGTTTTTATATGCCACGCCGAGCTGCAAAATTTTTGCACCGTTAAGCGATTTTTTGTGCTTATTCAGCAAATCACCCAAACGTTCCACTGTATATTCGGGCATTTTATCGTTTATCATCATAGACGATTCTATCATAGAAGTATGGAAACCGTACTCTCTTGCTTTCCACGAAAGATAATAGGGATCGAGAGGAATACAGTGCCCGCCGAGCCCGGGTCCGGGATAGAAAGGCTGGAAGCCGTAAGGCTTAGTCTTTGCCGCGTCGATGACTTCCCAAATGCTGATACCCATTTTATGGCAAAGCTGCGCGAGCTCGTTTACTAAACCGATATTAATATTGCGATAAGTGTTTTCGAGTATCTTTTCCATTTCCGCAACCGCAGGCGACGACACTTCGTGGATATCGCTCTGTAAAACGGCACGATACATTGTAGCAATAACTTCGGTGGCGTCTTTCCCAATAGCTCCGACAACCTTAGGAGTATTCTTCGTCTTATAAATTAAATTACCCGGATCGACGCGTTCGGGGCTGAATCCGAGATAAAAATCTTCGCCGCACTTCAAGCCGCTACCCTCTTCCAAAATAGGCTTTATCAATTCCTCCGTAGTTCCCGGATAGGTCGTAGATTCAAGCACAACCATTGTATTCTTCTTTAAATGCTTTGAAATTGCTATTGCGCTGTCGCGAACATAGCTGATATCCGGTTGCTGGTGCGCGTCGAGCGGCGTGGGAACGCAAATTGCGATAAAGTCCACGTCCTTAATGAACGCGAAATCGGTCGTTGCGGAAAGCATACCGCTTTTTACGATAGCCGACAGCTCGGAATCCACAACGTCACCTATATAGTTATGTCCCTCGTTTACCATTTTCACCTTAGATTCTTGGACATCGAATCCAATTGTCTTAAAGCCCGCCTTTGCCTTTTCAACCGCAAGTGGAAGTCCAACATAGCCAAGCCCGCACACGCCTACGATGACAGACTTTTCTTCAATCTTCTTCAATAACAATTCTTTCATATTCATAGTTAAATCTCCTTAACCCTTTTTGCTGAGTTTATATATTTTTTACCGCATTTACAAATTGCAATATTGTTTTCAAAGTTCAGTTTTACGCCGCAGTAACACACGTAACCACTAACTCGCGCAGGGTTACCCTTTACTATCGCGTAATCGGGCACATCCTTAGTTACGACGCTACCAGCCCCTATCAAAGCATATTTACCTATCCTGTGACCGCATACTATTGTACTGTTCGCACCCACGCTGCAACCTTTTTCTAAAATAGTTTCTCTGTATTCATCTTTTCTGATTATGTGGCTTCTTGGATTAATTACGTTGGTAAACACACAGCTCGGCCCTAAAAAAACGTCGTCCTCGCAAACAACACCTGTATAAACCGAAACGTTATTCTGAATTTTTACGTTATTTCCAATTACCACCTGCGGAGAAATAACCACATTTTGACCGATATTACAGCGTTCGCCGATTTTGCATCCACTCATAATATGGCTGAAATGCCAAATCTTAGTTCCTTTGCCTATCTGACAGGGCTCGTCGATATAACTTGACTCATGCACGAAGTATTCCGCGTTCATTTATATCTCCAAAAGCGCGTTGCAAATATATTCTATATCGCTATCTTCAAGATACGGATGCATAGGTATGCTCAATACCCTGTCCGCAAGATTTGAGGAAACTTTCAAGTCGCTCAAATTAAAGTTATAGTTTTTAAACGCCGTCTGATTATGCATTGCAATCGGATAATATATCATCGTCTGTATGCCCTTCGATTTCAAGGCATTCTGCACTTTAACTCTTTCTTCGGCATCTTTAAGAATTAAGGTATATTGCGCCCAACTACTTTCAAAACCTTTCGGCACAAGCGGCGTAATGTATTTTTCTTTTAATAACTCGGTATATTTATTAGCGATAACGTTTCTGTTTACTAACTCGTAATCTTCAAAGGCTTTTAGCTTTTCAAGTAAAATCGCCGCCTGTACGGTATCCAATCTTGAATTGTAACCGATTCTTATGTTATCGTACTTATAAGAGCCTTTACCGTGCACCGCAAGCGAGCACATTAAATCATAGTATTCTTTGTTATCTGTAAAGATTGCGCCGCCGTCACCGTAGCACCCGACGGGTTTTGCAGGAAAAAACGACGTCGTGGAAATATCGCCGAAAGAACAAGCTTTTTTACCGTTTATACTTCCGCCGAACCCCTGCGCACCGTCCTCCAATATTGGCAATCCGTATTTATCTGCCACCTTGCGTATTTTTGTATAATCAGCACATTGCCCGAACAAATCCACAGCAATAATACATTTAGGCGTTAATTTACCTTCGGCTAAGACTTCGGTAATAGCTTTATCCAGCTTGTCCGCGTCAAGATTAAAAGTTCTTTCTTCAACGTCCACAAAAATGCAGATTGCGCCTTCGAGCGCGGGCGTTTCGGCACTCGCAAAAAACGTAAAATCAGGGACAAAAACAGCGTCGCCCTTTCCTACACCAAAACATCTTAAAGCGATAGTCAAAGCGTCCGTTCCGTTAGCGCAAGTCAAACAGTACTTCGCGCCGCAATAATCCGCAAGCTTTTGCGAGAGTTCTTTCACTTCCTCGCCGCCTATATAGTGACCGTCGTCAAGTACCTTTTGAATGCGGGAATCAATTCCCGACTTTAATACTTGATACTGTTTTTGCAAGTCAATAAACTGCATATTATTTACCTCTTGTAATGCTCAACCGCATAGTCAATAACTTCTTCAAGTTTAGTTGTCAATATGGAATAATCGAAGTCTTTTGCCGCATTCTCCGCATTTTTGCAAAGCCGCGCGTACTCACTGTCAGACATATTATAAACTTTTAATACTGCTTCTGCTATCGATTCGGGCTTTTGATCGTCTAAACTGAAACCGCAATCGTATTTTTCTATCAAATCGTAATTTACTTTCACGGTAGACAATATAGGTTTACCCGCCGCCATATAATCAAACAACTTGTTCCAGCTGACGCCGTACTCTGAAACTCCGGTCTGCTTTACGCTTATGACATTCACATTCGCTTTCGAGCAAATATACGGAATATACTTTTTATCCACCCGTCCTTTAAATTTAACCGAGTTTATTCCTTTTTCAGCGCAATAGCACTCTAATTCTCCACGCATATCGCCGTCACCGTAAATCAAGAAAGACACATCCTCTTTTTCTTTCAAAATTTCAGCGGCTTTAACAAGCATATCGACAGCGTTAACCATTCTTATCGAACCTGCGTAAATTACCTTGAAATTATTATTGTTTAGATCCGTATCGGATAATGCATTTTCAGCCCTATGACTGTTTTGTTCAGAAATATCTATGCCGTTATTCAAATTGAAAATTTTGTTTAAATCTACCTTTTTACCCCAACCCTTTTCTTTAATATAATCTTTACCGCCCTCCATAGTAAATACCAAAGCATCGGCACGACGATAAATCTTCTTTTCTAATGAATATAACACTCTTATGGCGGGATTTGAATTTGAAAAACCTTTGTATTCGACAATTGACAAAGGCCATAAATCACGCACCTCTACTACGCAAGGCAATTTATGCTTTTTTGCAAATTTTTCTGCTTTCCACGCGGTAAATAAATCCGGCGTAGAGGTGTATATTATATCCGGCTTTTCCCAACAATACTTCTTCCAAATCTTTTTTATACTGAAAGCAAAACCCAACATGTTTTTAATGCGTGATATCCAGTTGCCATGGTAAGGGGTAGACTTTAGGTAAGTATACATAACCCCCTTGTAATCAACGTCCTTAAAAAAGCATTTTTCGTCTTTTTCAATCATATTTATATCGGTGTTGTGAATTGTGCTTGAAGAAAAAATTCGCACCGCATAACCGCGACTGATAAGTTCTTTCGCAAAGAAGTAGTGTCTGCTCAATCCACCTTGCGACGGCGTTAAAGCATAATGATTGATTATCCAAATTGTTTTACTCATTAAACCACCTCTCTATATCTCACCACATACGCATCACAACTACTGTTCGTCAGGCAAATACTCACCGACTATGCCTTCAATCAAGAATCTCGCCTTCCTTCCGTTCTATAGATTCGTCATCATTAACGACTTCTATGGAATTTGCGCTTAACTCTTCATTAGAATCAGCGCTCTTTTGTTCCGATTGGTCGGATTTTTCCTCTTCCTGCCTATGAATCTCACCTGTGCCGCCTTCAACCACGCCATCATGTTTTAAGACGGAAATGAACGTACCGAAGAAACAACGGATATCAAAGAAAAAACCCATACGCTTTACGTACTCGCCGTCAAGCGCAGCCTTTACCGGAATTTCCAACTCGTCCCTTCCGTTTATCTGCGCCCAACCTGTCAGTCCCGGCTTTATATCGTTAGCTCCGTATTTATCGCGCTCAGCAATTAAGTCATCCTGATTCCAAAGCGCGGGGCGAGGACCGATTATCGCCATTTGACCGGCGAAGATATTAAATATCTGTGGAAGTTCGTCAAGAGAAGTTTTTCTTAAAAATCCACCGACCTTAGTTATCCATTTTTTAGGGTCGTTCAACTCATGTGTAGGCGCATCGTGCGGCGTGTCAATTCTCATAGTACGAAATTTTATAATTTTGAATAACTTCTTCTTTTTCCCCACGCGTTTCTGCTTAAAGAACACAGGCCCTTTACTGTCACACTTTATAGCAACCGCAATAATAAGCATTGGAAGCGCCAATATGATTATACCTGAAAAGGAAAGAACTAAATCAATAACTCTTTTTAAAAAATGTTTGTACATAAATAAAACCTATATTGAGAGTATCAAACGCTTCAACGTAAACCTTGATATTATTTTCCACAATTCGCCATAATTACATAATTTATTATACAACAAACGGCGGTGAAAAGCAATAAAATAGCACGATATTTTATAGCGCTCCAAGCCATTTTTTATATTATGGGCAATTAACAAATTACTATTAAAATACAGCGGCGCCGTTATATATTGAAAAATTTAAATAGCCGACAGCGTGAAAGCTATCAACTGCTTTTAAACAGACCGTTCGATTACCCGTAGTACCGCTCTTAAAACATATCCCCAAAATTAAATATCCTCCGCTTACGCGGAGGATATTTTGTTAATTTTGGTGAATTATACTATCAAGTGCAACAGTTTAAGTAAAAAAGAGTTCATATAAATCAATGTGTTATAATAAGGCTACCAACCATTATACACAGGAGAAATATATGAACTATACCCATCTTAGCATAGAAGAACGCGCTTGTCTACGAAAATATTACGTTGAAGGGAAAAGTTACAGAGAAATAGCGCGTTTGCTTGGTAGAAACGTAAGCACAATCTCGCGCGAAATTAACCGAAATTATACTCACCGCTATGCAATAAATACATATTATCCCCACACGGCACAGAAGAAATATCTGCTCCGGCGTTCGCTCTGCCATAGGGGGATGTTCTGGAATAACGAAGTAATTGAATACATAAACGAAAAACTGCAACAAACGTGGTCACCCGAACAAATAGCAGACACACCTTGTGCATTAAAGCTACCGTCGTTTAAAACGATATATCGCTGGATATATGAAAAATATTTAGTTAAAGGTAACGTAAAAGTATTGCGCAGAAAAGGCAAAACACGCAAGAGATTAGGGAACGGCGGAAGATTCACAACGGGCAAAAGTATACGAAAACGAGATAAAAGCGTATATAAGCGAAAAGAATTCGGGAATTGGGAAGCAGACACTGTTGTATCCGGACGAGGTAAAACGAAGGCTTGTTTTGCAACGCTTGCAGAAAGAACTACAAGGTTTTACATAGCAGTTAAAATACCGAACAGAAACGGTGAAACAATGGCAAAAGCAATAATACAAGCGTTAGGAAAACTACCGAAAGGGGCAGTAAAAACAATTACTTGCGACAGAGGCAGCGAGTTTGCTAATTGGAGGCAGATTGAAAAAGAGCTTAACTGCGACGTGTATTTTGCTGACCCATATTGTGCTTGGCAGAAAGGAACTAACGAGAATCTAAACGGATTACTTAGGGAATTTTATCCGAAAGGCAGAGATTTATCTCGCGTTTCCGAAATAACCTTAAAAAAGAATCTGGCGTTAATTAACGCCAGACCGAAAAAGATTTTGGGCTTTAAAAAACCCGTTGATTTATTTAACTTTTTCTTAGCTAAGTGTTGCACTTAGTTTGACAATTCACTATTTTGATTATTACTCAGCGCCTTCCTCTTCGGGGATAAACGTTACGGTGTATTCGGTAGGCATTTCCACAGGCTTGCCCTCATCGTCATGCTGCTGACCTATGCACCATACCCTGAGTACCTGCCCAACGCTCAAATCGACGCGCGCGTCGGGAGTAAGCGCAATGTTATCGCCTATTTGCCTGTCCGTTTTAGCGTCCCAAATTCCGTAGTAAACGCCCGCGTAGGAGTTAGTCGTAATAGAATACGTGCCGTCTATATTTACAACCAATTTAGCCGCACTTGACGACGACATAGTAATTCTGTACGTACCCTCGATAAGGTTAGGAATTTCGTTATACAGATAAACCGATCTGTTAGTTCCCATAGCCGTCGTATACGACAAGTACATATTATAAGCGTCGTCGAATACTAAGTCGAACTTATACTTTTCAAGTCCTCCCGAAACGTATTTGAGCGTTACGCCCGTTTCCTTGGCATAGCTGTAAGAAAGAACGGTATTCGTTTCATTCTTGCCGCCCACGCCCGTTTTAAGAATCGCCGTACCGTCCGCCGCGCCGTCAGCCGAAGGAGTGAACGTGATTTCGAAGCCCGCGTCTATATTGAAGTACTTACCGTTAAGCACGTCGGTCATTTCGGGAGCGGGAACGACGTGAACGATTACGTCGTAGGTTACGGGTACGCCGTCCAACTGTTTGATATTGATGAGCGTCAACTTGTAATCGCCCGCAACAGTCGCCGCAAAACGCTTAACTTTTACGCCCTCGATTGTTGCTTCTCCGACAGTGTAATCGCTTTCGATATCCACGTCCTCGCCTCTGCTTACAGACAACGTGAACGCCGTTTCCTCATATGCGGGATGTCCTACATACGACGTAAAGTTAAAGGACTGACCAGTGTATACGGTAAACTCGGAATTGTAGTTATCGATATCCCAAACGTCTTTCATAGCGTTCTTTTCATAAACCGTCGCGCCGAACTCTGCGGGAGCTACCGTATTGACTTTAAGCTTGAACGTCTTTGTAAGTTTAGCCGAATTAACGGTCAAAGTAAACTCACCTGCAAGCAAGCTCTTAATTTGCAACGTGTGACGGCGGGTTATCTTTTGTCCGTCGTAAGAAACTAAGGTTATAATCTGTGCGAGGATTTCACCGTCGGACAGGTGCGTTGCGTTGGGAATACAGGGCTTGGAATTACCGTCGCTGTCGGTGAGCGTTACCGTAAATTCGTCGAAGTTGAGATTAAACGTTTCAGCGGGCTGAATATTTTTAAGGTCGATTACCGACACTTGGTTTGCGTCTATTTCCAAAGTTGCGCCGTCTTCAATCTTCGTATCGTTTAAATACATATCGTAAGACGTGACAAGCATATCCTCTAATTTATATGGATTGGTAGGAACTTCCGCCCCCTCTTCGCGCTCGGTTTGCTGAACGACTCTGTATTCGTCCATTACAACGTATTCGGAATTCTCGGGTACCGACCAAAGCAGAGTATTGGGATCCTGCACAGGATTATTCCACGTGCAATCTCTTACAAAAGCCGTCTTGATAACGTTATTTTCATCGAGAGTGAAAGCCACGTCGATTTTATGGAGCAGGTCAATATTTAATACGGAATGAACGTTTACGCTTAGTTTGAAGAGGAGCGAACCGTCGCTCTGCATCTCTACGCTTGCCGTTGCGTCGCCGTTAGCGTTGACTTCGTAGTAATTCTTATAAATAGCGTCTATAAAGTTCTCAATGCCGTACGACTTATCGCTGCCGTTAAGCCAAGTGAAGAAAAATCCGAAGCCGCCCATCATTTCGGGCGTAGCGTCTTTATTATTCAGCGTATCCTGATAACTTGTACGAACCGGAGAAGGCGACTCTTCGTCCTGACCGTCCATTGTTACGTCCTTCCATTCAAGGTAGACGGGGAACATAGTTCCGTCCTCGTTGAGCGTATAGAAATACTCCCTTCTGTCAACAGCAGTATCGTTCACGTGCAGATAATTGTCGCCGAATTCGTAAGTTAAATTGCCCTCTGACTTCGTGCCGTAGATTTTATAGTCGTGAATAACGGTTGCCGTTCCGCTTACGACCGAAGACTTGTTTTCCAACCCAAGTTGGAGAGCGTCGCCGACCGAAGCAACCGTCTTTGCGACGATGTCTCCGCTCTCGTGAGCGTAGGTGAAATTTACAAAATGTCCGTCCTCTTCAAACGAGGCGTACTCACGCTTGCCCGCACGGTCAAACGCGGGAAGCGTTACGTCTATGACGTGAGATGAGTCGGCGGAACAAATCTTCTGAGCTTTGCCCGCTCCGTGTTCGGAGGGCATTGAGACTATTTGCCATTCGCCGTATTTGTGAGCCGCGCTAATAGGGCGGGTTATCTTGTCACCGCAACTGCAAACGCCTTCCTCCACACCGTCTTCCGTGCACGTTGCAGGAGTTTTAACAGACCATGTATAGTCGTGCTCGGCGTGCCCGCCTTGACTGTCCGAGTCGCAAGCGATAAATGCAAAAGCAGAAACCATTGAGATAGCGGCTATTGCCGTTATAAGTTTTTTAGCTTTCATAAACGTCCTCTTCAAATTTATTAACCGCCGCAATTTCAACAAAATAAATTTCCTTAAAATGCGGCAGTAGGCTTTCCGTGAAGAAAGCCTTTTTGCCATTAATTTTTGTTTGTTATCGTAAAATTATTCAGCTTAGCCTTTAACAATGCTAATCGTATGCTCGCCGCCTTCTACGACCGCAACAAACGTGTATACCTTACCTGCGGTAAGCTCTAACGATACCGTACCGCCCGACACTTCGTTAATTATAGGCCTGTAGTTATAAAAATCAGTAACCGACAAATCGTAATATTTATCAAAATCTTCTTTTAAAAACAGAACGTCGCCGCTTTCTACGGTTATCGTATACTCGCCGCCTTCCTCAGCAGTAAACGTGAAAGCTCTGTAATATTTCCACTCCGCGTCATTGTCGTAAGATTCATCGTCTCCTATTGTGTAAGAAGCAGTGCCCGTTTCGGTTATGTCTACGACGGGCGCACTGATTACAGGCGCGGTTTCGCTGGGCGTAGGGTCGGGCGTAGGGTCGGGCGTAGGGTCGGGGTCGGGAGTTTCGGGGGTTGCCGCTTCGCCTTTAACAATAGTAACCGTTAGTTCAGCTGCATTAAACGAAGTTATTCTTATATGCGCAACGCCGTTTTTATCGGTAGTGATAACGCAAGTGCTCTTTTCATGGGTTTTATCAAGCCAATTGCCTGCACTGTCACACGCGTCAACAAAGTGTACTTCCTGAGATAACGTAACGTTGTAATTATAGTTCGCCTCGCCTTTAAACGCGAAGTACCTGTTCATCTGACTGCCGCCGACAGCAATTCCCTCGTTTGCGCCTTCATTCAATACGGTGTGACCGTGCTCGTCTACTGCACCCTTTTTAATATTCAAGGTCATATTATCAACGCCGCTTGAAGTTGTGGTAATTCTAATATACGCTACTCCGTTCGCGTCGGTTGTAACTACAAATAATCTGTTGTCGGTCGTATCATCAACGTTAAAGACAGCTAAGTTGTTTCCGTCCCCGTCTTTAAGCCACTCACCGCTTTCGTCGCATTGACCTAACGCGAAAGTTTTATGAGAAAGCGTAACGGTGTAAGCGGTATTTGCGTCACCATCAAACACGAAATATTTCTGTTGCGCTCCGCCAAAGGTATAACCGTTGTTATCGCCTTCTTTTACTATGTAGCGCCCGTCAAGATCCGTAGCAGGTCCGTCCTCACCGCCGCCCACGTCGGGGTATTCAAACTCGCTTGCAAGAACTATGCTTAATGTACCCGTACATTGAGTTCCGCTAATCACCAACTCTGCCTTACCTTCCGCGTCGGCGGTAACTTCAAGATAAGTGATTTTGGTATCATACATATCAATATAGTTCTTTTCGTCGCTTGCGTCAGCTATTGTCCAAGCAAAACCGGTCTTTTTTGCAAACGTTACCACATACTTAGTATTAGCCGTACCGACAAAGCGATATTTTGTAGCTTGATTAGGTAAGCTGCCGTTTTCGTTATTCCAATCAAACACATTATCGCCAACGTTGAGGCTGTTGACCTTTTCAACAACTTTAAGAGTAATTACCTTACTTATTTCATTAGCCGTGCCCGCATTCGCCTTAACGGTAAGTTTTGTAGTACCCTCTTTAAGTCCTCTGAAATATGTTTTGTCGACGTAGGAAGCAACCGTGTCATCCTCGATTGAAAACGTAAGCTTTTTATTTGAAGCATTTTTAGGCATCGCGACAAATTTACTTGCAAGCCCGAAATCGTCGTTGCTACTGCCAACATAGAGCGTATACTCGGTGAGGTCGTTACTGTCGTCGTCCTTAAATTCGATAGCCGATACGGGAATATAAACATAGTCCGCGACTGTAAAGCTGTATACTCCCTCTGCGTACGTATACAAGCTGAAGTACGCCTTGCCGTTTGCATCCGCGGTGATTACCATATAATTGTCGTCTTCGAAATAAGCCGTATTATCCGATACCTCATAACTATATTCATTTATGTACGTTACAGCGCTCATAAAGGGATTGTTTTGAGTACCTTCGTCAAAGCTGACGACATACTTTTTAGAGGGCTCGCCCTCGAATACGAATAAGTTATCCACCAAATTACGCATTTCGGAAGCTTCTAACGTAACCTCATTACCGCCCTTTACAGCCGCCGTATACGCCGTGGGCTTTGTTACCGACAGAGTTAAAGTATATTCGCCTGCCGTGTCGGTAAATAAAAACAATGTACGTTCGTCACCCGCCCCGTAATCGGCGTCATATCCGGAACCGTTTTCAACTAACGGCGCTCCCCAAGCTTCAAACGCCGCTCTGCTTTCGTAAACCTGAGAATAAGCGCCCTCAACCTCGGTACTGAGAGTCAACGTATATTTGCCTGCTTTTTCGGTTGTAAAAGAAAATTCTTTACCATAGCCGCCAAACTCTTCGTCCTCGCCGTCGGCTATTAAATCGTCTTCGGAAACAGTAACTTTTACAACGATATCCTTAACCTTTTCAACCGTAAAGGTTATCTCACCGTTTGTATTTGCCAAAGTGTATGTATCAACGTCGTCGCCTTCCGTCACCGTATACGCTTCGTCGCCGAGCTCGGGAAGCTCCACCTCTATATCGTGCGCGTGCTCGGAATCGGTTGCGCAGCTCTTTACAGCCTGACCCGCAGCCGTTTCGGTAGGCTTCGTTATCACCCATTCGCCATAACTGTGGGCAATGACTTCTATAACTTCTTTTTTCGTATCGCCACAATCGCACGTTCCCGTTTTTTCACCTTCGGTCGTACAGGTTGCCGCCCTCGTCACTTCCCAATTGTACTCGTGCTTGTGACAAGCCGAGAAAGCTAAGGCGGAAGTTGCACTCATTGTGAGCGCTACAACTGCGATTATAAGCTTCTTACTTTTCATAATCATATCTCCTAATTAATCTTGTATTTATTTTATCACCCGTGGAATGAATAGTCAATCAGATTTTGCATAAAAAGAGAACTTTTTTGAATTTTTATAAATTTTGTGCATTATTTTATTAATTTTTTGTATATTTTTTTTAATTTTTAAGTATAAAAATAATTACCCGTTATAGCATCTATAACAGGTAATTATAATAATGTTTATTTGTAGTATCCGCAGGCGAACAGCCATTGGTTTGTATCGTTGGAGTTATATCCTATTCCCTCCAAAAAGCCGTAGCCGTCGTAGAAATACGATTCACGCTTACTGTATGCTTGCAGAAAATCTTTTAATTCCTGCGTTACGGCATACACCCCGTCGCCGTTTACATAGTCCACGTATGATTTTGAGTTTTTGTAATAGCTTGCGCCGGGATAATTGATATTTACCAGCCCCGCATATCCCTGTATCATAAACGTGTAATTATACTTGCCCAAATACAGGTTTAATCCGCGCGACGGCGTACCGTCAGGTCCCGTGCCCTCGCTCGACATAGTCTGAAAATCTATTACCTGTATGCCGCTCGGAGAAATTATCGCGCCCTTTATCTTGGCGTAAAGTATAGTTTCAGTCATCGCGCCGTTCTCGTCAAGCATATGGTAATAGCCGTCGTCACTGTTGAAGCCTACGCGCTCGCCGCGCAATACGCCGTCGGGGTCGTCGTCGGCAATATATCCGAACGTCTGACCGTCGTACGTCGGGGTCTGCTTAAACTCTTCCTTGGGCATAAACAGCTCGTATTCGGTTTCTTCGCCGAAATCGTAGTCGCTGTCGCGCGCCACGCATAAATCTACCACGACGGGATAGCCTACCCTGCTGTCGCACATCAGCTCGAACGCACATAGGAAAGTCGTCGCATACGCGCTTATTTTGTATTTAAAATTTTTGGTGAATACCGAACACGCCGCGTCCTCCGTAGAGTTTACCGATTCCATTACCCTGTCCGTCTCTATCCACCCCTTATTGGCATTGTGAACGTCAATTCGCGGGTTGATTTCGTTAGCCGTTATATCTGCCCAGGACTCTATATAATATTCGCCCGTTACGGGAGGCGCATACGTGCAGTAAATTTTCTGCGAGGCGCTGTTGAGAGTTAATCTGTAAACCGCGCCCGTCTTGGTAAGATTGAGCGAGTTCTCGTACCACCCCGTGCCCGCGCCCGAAGCCTTGGAAATTTCGTAGATAGGAATTACCACCGACCTTTCGTCGTTTGTAGCCGTGAACGCATTGGGATTGTACGCGTAGCCCTCGGGCAGACTGTCAATCGTTATGGCATAGTCGCCGTCAAGTCCTTCAGCCTCAGCTACGCCGTCAGTATTAAACGGGACTTCGATTACGCTGCCGTCGTCCTTAGACGTCCAGAGCGCAGTCGTGCCGTCCGAAGAGAATATAGGGAAAGGCGCGTTACGGCTTACCTCCCACAATGATACCGTGAAAGGCGTATCGTCATTATCGCCCGGATCGACAGGCGGTGGATTGGGGTCGACTATCGGAGGTTCAACCACGGGAGGTTTGTCTCCGCCGTTCGGCGGAGTTACCGTGCACCCCGCAATCCCTATTGATATTAAAAATGATAAAAATATTAATAAAAACTTTTTCATTTTTTGCCTTTATCTTTCTTTGTGCCCCTGCCAAACCCAAACAGGCTGACAATGTCTTTCCATTTGAGTTTTCTTATTATAATATCGACTACAAACAGTATGACTGCGGTCGCCATAAGAGGCATTCCGAGGCGTAACACGTACGTCTCCTGCTCGTTTTCGTCGTTTTCTATCGTCAGTTTACCGTCTAAACTTACCGTACCGTCGCCGCCAAGCATTTTATAGAGCACCGCGGCGTCGTATACCTCGAACGAATTGTATTCGGGCTCGTAGGGGACGTCTAAAAATACGTCGGTTGTGTAATCGGCTCCGCCGTACGAATAGATCAACTTTATGCCGTATCTGCCTATCTCGTTCGCTTTGAATTGCTGATAGTATGACATCGAGTCAAACGTAAGCGTATGCGTTTCCTTTACGCCCGACGGCGAAGTGACCTCCATTCGCGCGGTGGCACGTGAGCGCACCTCGCCCGGGGTCAACTGTATTATCGCGCTCTTACCCGCAAGCTCCGTATTTACCGTGAACGGCGCGTCTATCTTCTCTTCGGGCACTGCGTAAGTCAATACGTTTCTGAAAAATGCGTCGTTCCTCTCGGATTTATCTCCTCCGTATTTGCGCAATTCCGACACTCTGCCCGTAAAGCTTGCAACCCTGCCGTTGCCGTAATTCCAATATGCGAATAACGGCAAGTCGAGATTTACCCTCGATTCATCGATTACATATTCGTAATTGACGCTGAGCACGGTCGTCGCGCTCGACTTTGCTCTGCTTAAAACGTAGTAGTTTACAAAATCGCTGTTGGTCGAGAAGCCTACGTCGGCGAGATTTTTATCCTCGTTGCCCGCCACTATTTCGTCGCGGGGCTTGCTTAACGTTACCCACGTATCTTCGGTCACTTCCGCGTCGTCGTTCTCTTCGAGTATTTCGCCGAAAATTATGCCCGCAAGCGCGTCGTCGTTCTGCGCCCAATAATAAGTGCCGCCGCCCTGCTTTGCAAGATTGCGCATTGAGTCTCTGTAATCGTCGTTGCCGCCGCTCACGCAGATTACCGAAGTATATATTCTGTATCCGCGCATAGTCTGAACGAGAGAAACGCACTCGTTATTGTCCTCCGAATCCTCTCCCGTATAGCTGTCGTACGATATACCGTCGGATATCAGCATAACCTGCTTTTCGGAATAGTTGAGCGACTTAATCATATTGAAAGCTCTGTTCAAGCCCGCCGAAATCAGCGTTCCCTGCTCGAATTTCAGCCCGTCGATATAGTTTAACACGTCCTCGCGGTTTCTCAGACTTGTGGGGGGAAGCACCTGTTCGGTAGACCCTGAAAAGGCAACCACGCTTACGTAATCGTCGTCGCTGAGCGTCTTTAACAGCCCTTTCGCCGCCTGTTTAGCCAAACGCATACGCGACCACATATTCATACTGTACGACACGTCGATGACAATTGTGAACAGCTTGGGATTGTCCACCGCGTCGCCGAACCTTACGGGAAGCATATCGTCAAGCTGTTTGAGCGTGCCGTCCGTCTTGTCCTGTATGAACATATTGCCGAACGTTACGACGCTTTTGCCGAACGCCGACACAGCCGTGTTTATATTCTGCATAAACGATTCGTATCTGTACGGCATAACTTCGGTAAGATCTATGTCGGACAGCACTATCTCGTCGTAACCGCAAAGCTCTTCAAGCGTATAAGGCGTATCCGCGTCGTTGATATAGCTGTCTATTTCCGCGCTCTCGCCGTAAATCTTCTCTACGTATTCCGCGTCCTCATTCTTACTGCCGACGAACAGCACCTTTACTTCGCCCGAAACAGTCTGCGTAAACGAATAGTTATTGTTTAACGAACTTTCGTCGCTCTCGTCTATTATCTTTACTTCGTAGTTGAACACGCCCATTTCAGCCGTGTCAAGCTCGAACGAAACGGTTGAAGTGCCCATAGGGAACGACCTGTTTTTCTTGGTCTTATCCTCTAAAATTTCTCCGTTTTTATAGATTTCGACCGTCGTATTGCTCGTTGCAAAGCTGCTGTCTACCGTAACCGAAACTTCCTCTTTGTGCCCGAGGTAGGTCTTACGCGTATAATCCGCGCCCGAAATCTGAACCTCCTTGGCGTTTGGCGAGAGCGTATCGTCAAGGAAAATAGCGTCGACGTGGATATTCTGCCCCTGTAAATTTGTTACCGTGCGCCGCAATTCGCTTTCGTCGCCCGAATAAGTCTGCTTGCCGTCGGTTATTACCACAAGCCTCTTGATTACGCCGTCTTTGAAGAGCGTTCCCGCATATTCCATAGCTTCGGCAATGTTGGTTTCACTGTCGTCAACCTGAGCCGTCTTTACCGACTTCAACGAGCCGCCGAGAGAAGTGAGCTGAACGCAGTCTTTGCCGAAACAGAGCACTCCCATCTTGGAATTTCTGGGAAGGTTTCTGCTTAAATCGCGGATATAGTTATCCACCGTATCGAGGTTTTTATTTGCCGAATACGAAACGTCCGCCAAAACGTAGACGTTGGTTTCGGTTATAACCGTAACGACCTGCGTGCCCGCGGCGGCGAACGCTATTATAACCGCCATAAGCACGTGCAGAGCCATAGAAGCTATGTTATGCCCGTTTGCGTTCTCCTTCTTTATCGCCAGAAAAAACGGTACTGTTATAAGAGCGAGCAACGGGATTATTATAAATAATAAGTATACGTTATCGAAGTTGATACTGCTCATAACAATAAACCACCCAATCTGCCGCAAACACTACTGCCAGCAGTATAAATATCGCCAGAAGATCGTCGTAAATTCCGTTTCTGCGCTTGTTGCCCGCTTCGCCCTCCAAGCTGAACGAAAGCTCGCTCTCTTCCGTAGGTACACTCTCCTCCGAAGGAAGATACGAATAAACGCTGTACTCCCTTGAATTGTCCCCCGTCGACAACGTTATCACATACGTTCCGACCTCGCTAAGCGCAAGTTCGCAAACGGCGCTCGTCGGATCGAGGTAATTTACGTTGCCCTCGGGACTGTCTACGCGAATACTCTGACAGTTTGCGGGCACGCTGATTTCAAGCGTGTTTCCGCAATAGGTCAAAGTGTTCTCTATTACGTTGGGGAAAGTGAAGTTTAATAGATTTCTGAATAAAATTACGTAGTCCGTCAACAGCGCGCTGTCCGACCAATGCACGTCGTATGCAAACACTACTTCACGGTTATTATAGTCGTTAGTTCCCGCAAAAACCACGGGCGAGCCGCCGGCGTAAAGCAGAGTAGTAAAGCTGTTGTACAGCCTGCACTGCTGATACTTATTCGCAACCGTAATGCCCGAATAGCCCCTTTCGTCGCGGCTCATAGACTCGGTAAGCTTTTTGACGACCGACGAAGTGCTCGTGTTGAATTTCAGCTTGATAGTGCCGCCCGTGCCCAAATCAACCTCGTCCTGCAACGCAAAGCCCGAGCCTGCAACGCTTGCCGTAGGATTGAGCAGCCACACCGCGCTGTTGCGGGGAAGACTTTCGGGCGTGCACGATTCGTATATGAACAGACCGTAGTCCTTGCTCAGATACGCGTCCTCGTCTCGCTTATATTCTCTTGCGGTAACTTTGCTGACTATAGCGTTGCCCGCCGATTGAAGCGCCGCCTCAACGAAAATCGAGGGCTCGTCACTTACAAGCAACACGGTATAGGAATTTTCATATTGAACGTTGTAGACGGTTATCTGATTGTCGTACGACAGAGAGTCCTCCTCGACGATTACGACCTTTACCGACTGATAATTATTCTGTTCGGCGGTGAGCACAACCTCGGTAGGCTGTAATTTAACGACGTCAACCGTCCGCGTATCCGCCGCCTCTTCCGCTCCGTCGACGTATAGCTCTACCGTAAGCTTGGCGTCGCTCTCGTAAGACATTACGTATGCGCTGACTTCGAGCTTATCATCAACCACGTTACAGCTTATACGGTAACCGTCGTCGTTTCCGTCCTCGGCTGAACCGCCGTAAACGGCGTAGTTCTCTTCCTTAGAGGAAACGTTGATTACGTTTACGTTCTCGCTGTCTTTAAAGGACTTGTCCGTTACCAGATAGGTTAATACGGAAGTGTTTTCGTTAAAATAGTTCTGCGCAACGCCTATCGCGTCGGTGTAGCCCGCAACCGTGTACGAAGCCGAAACGTCGTTAAGAAGCGTAAGCGCGCGCTCCTTGTCCGTTATACCTTCAAAAATTCTGTCGGTGGTATTGCCCACAAATACAAGAGTGTACGCGCTACCTTTCATCGAATTGTTGATTACCGCAGAAATTTCTCCCTTGGCTGTTTCAAACCTCGTCACGCCGTCGCGCTCTATATTCATACTGCCCGAGCCGTCGAGGACAAAGCAGTAATCGTGCGCCGCGTTTCTGATAAACAGCACGGGCTGGGATACCGCCAACGAAATGAACAGCACTGCGATAATCTGCAAAATAAGGCTGATTATGCCCATCAGCTTGTTTATGGGCAACCTCTTTTTCAAAAATCTTTCGCTGAGCGTCCACAGATAAGTCGACGTTACGACCTGCTCGGTATACTTATTCTTTATAATATATATAGCTATTAAAATGGGAATGCCGATAAGCCCAAGCAAGCCCAAAGGATAGACAAAACTCATTTAAGCACCCCCATTGTTATTAATTTATTGAAGAAAATTTCCGTGACGGAATCAGCCGAGGAACACAGCATATAGTCCGCGCCGCGTGCATGACAGCACTCGCGTATCTTGCCCGTCGCATAGTCGAGAGCCATTTTATACGCCTTGATTATCTCCCTGTTGATATTTTTGCGGTACGACCTCTCGTTGTTTTCGGAATCGAAGAAGTGCATCTTACCGCGCGCCTTGGGATTGAGCTCTTCGGAGGATAAAATCTGTATACAGAATACGTCGCGCTTTTTATCCGCAAGGTAATTGACGGCGTCCTCGTAATTATTATCCGTCAAAAAGTCGGATATTATTATCGACATTCCGTCGCCGTAGCCAACCTTGGAGGGCAGAATAGCCTCCGACATATAGCTGTCGCCGACAAACTCTATATCGTTGAGCTTGCCTATGGAGTTGATATACGCTTCCTTGCCGAGCATACCCGAAATAACTTCCTCTATATGCTTTTCGTGGATAGCATATATTGAAACCTTATCCATTTCGTTGACGGAGAGATAAGCAAGCGCCGCGGCTATCTTTATAGCCTGCACGTCTTTTTTGCCCTTTCCGTAGCTCATTGAACGGCTTGCGTCGATATAGATTTTCGTGTGCCTCTGGCGCTCGTCGAGATAAAGCTTTAAATAGAGCTTTTCAAAACGCGCAAAAGCGTTCCAGTCGATTTTGGTTATATCATCGCCCGGAATATAGTCGCGGAAATCCGCATATTCGCACGACGACCCGAAATTCTTCGTCTGGTGGTTTCCGCCGAATAAGCCCGCAACGTTATTTTTTACCAGAGTTTGCAGCATTTCCAATTCCTGCAAAAACTCTTCGTTGATTACAAGTCCGCTCATTACAATCAAAATCCGAATTATCAACCGCGTTACGGCTGACGCTTCGGCATACTCTTTCCCTTAGTTATGCTTCAAATCCGAAACAAGTAATTTAATTACGTCGTCAACGCCGAGCTTCTCGCTTACGGCATTGTAGTTTATCTTAATTCTGTGCCTTAAAACGGGATATGCCAACGTCTTGATATCGTCGTAAGAAACGTTGTAGTTGCCGTTCATAAGAGCGCGCACCTTAGCGCAAGTGATAAGAGCCTGCGCCGCACGGGGCGAAGCGCCGTACTTGATATACTTCTTCGCCACCGACGAAGCCGCATCAAGCTCGGGGTGAGTGCTCGATACAAGATTGACCGCAAAATCCAGAACCTCGTCTATGACGGGAACGGTCTTTGCGAGCTCGCGCATTTCGAGAATGGTCTTGCCGTCAATAACCGCCGTTGCCGTTTCGTCCAGAGTTATCTGCGTCATATTGACAATGCCTTTAAGCTCTTCAACGGTGGGGAACTTGACGATAAGCTTGAACATAAACCTGTCCATCTGCGCTTCGGGCAGAGGATAAGTACCGTCCTGCTCGATAGGGTTCTCGGTTGCGAGCACGAAGAAAGGCTCTTCAAGCGGATAGGTCTGCTTAGCTACCGTTACTTTGTGCTCCTGCATAACCTCGAGCATCGCCGACTGCGTTTTGGGAGTTGCACGGTTGATTTCGTCCGCAAGCACAAGGTTTGCGAATATCGGTCCGCGCTGGAACACGGTATTCATTTTACCGCTCTCACCCTTTTCGATAACGTTCGTACCCGTAACGTCCGACGGCATAAGGTCGGGCGTAAACTGTATACGCGAGAAAGGCAGACTTAAAGTCTTTCCGAGCGAACGCACCAGACGCGTTTTACCTACGCCGGGCACGCCCTCCAAGAGCACGTTACCACCCGCGATTATCGCGACTATTACGTTATCTATAATATCGTCCTGTCCGACGACGTCTTTATGAAGCTCGGATTTGATTATAGAAATCGATTGGCTGAACTGCTTTACTTTCTCCGCATTTTCAGACGTTACAGTGTTTTCCGTTTTATTGACGTTTGCCATTGTTAATCCCCTTTTGTTACTCGGCGGGCTTTTCTTCTTTAATGCCGTTGAGTAAAATTTTAAAATATTCTTCTATGAAGTCCACCAAATCCTGCGGAAGCTCGCCGCTCTGAATCCGGTCGTCTACTTTGCTGTAATAATCGTTATAAACTTTGCCGTACTCCACCTGCTCTCCCGACTCGGTATCGTAGATAAGGTCATTGCTGCCGTACTTATCGTCGCCGTCGCCCCAGCCCGGACGGTTAGGGTCGTCTTCGTTGTTGCCGCCATTGGGGTCGTTTATTTCGGGAATCAAATCGTCGTACAGACCGCCCATATCCGTAATGGATACGCCGAAAATCTCGGCAAGCTTCTGCCTTACGTAGACGTCCATTATGCAGTTATATCCCTGCGTAAGCAGTCCGTCAACGGCTGAATTTTTCAAATCGGAATCGTAAGCAAGCTTTAAGCTGTTTTCGTTGCCCTCGTTCAGTCCGCTTGCAAGATATCCGCCTTGCAAAAATCTGTTATAAACGGAGTTGACGTTTCTCTGCAAGTTGCCCAAAGCGACGTACAGCTCGTCCTCTGCGTCCACCTCGTCGGCTAAATCGGTCAACGCCGCGCTGAGCTTATTTTTAAATTCCAGCACAGCCTCGCCGTGCACAAGCGTTTGGCTCGAACCGTCGATAATCTCGTCGGTAAATTTGTGAGCTTCAAACGAAGCGGTAAAATAGCGTTCGAGAGTATCGTCTATATTTGCATTTACTCTGCCGTACAAGCCCTTAACCATATCGAGGTCGATAAGCTTATAGCTGAAAGTTTTGTAGAGTATTACGCCCTCGACTATCGCTTTGGATAAATTTTCGTCAAATTCTTTTATCAAATCGCTTATCTTGCGGAATGAGTTAGCGTTATTGGTTAAACCGTCTATGGCGTAAATTGCCGTCTTTATAGCCGTATCAAGCTGACTTTTACGCTCTATATTGGGAAGCACTTTCTGATCTAAATCTTCAATTACTTCAATGAAACCGTTCTTCAAGTCTTCCTGCAAATTCGAATTCATTATATCGCGCATAAGGTCGTACACCTGCGATTGCAGCTCCAACGTGTATTCGAATTTGGGGTCAGCGTCGGGCTCTATTATGGGAGGCGGCTCTACGGGAGGCGGCTCTACGCGCGTCGGTATGCAGATCGAAGTAATAAACAGAGCCAAAGAAAGCGCTCCGATTACAACGTAGAACCATATCGCCGACAGCACCTTGCCGAAGCCGAGCTTGCGCCTGGGGAGATTTCCCAAACGGTTTTCGGTGTCCTCTCTGAGCAACGAAACGATGTCGCTCTGATCCTCGCCGTACTCTACTACCGTCTGAACGCGCTCGTTGAGTTTATAATCCTTGTCAAGCTTTTTTGCGATACTGACGTCCGACAATCGCAACTTGAATAAAATGCCGAACAGAGCGCCGCCGAACAAAAGCGCCGCGCCGACGCCAATCAAAATATAAAAGCCGAAATGTATATTTATTGATTTGAGTTTTAAAGGCAACAGAACAGCTCCCACAGCCAATAAACCGCAGGACAGACCGAAAATGACGCTCTTTAAAACTGTCATTAATACATATTTTGTTTTGAGCCTTAAAAAATTCTTTTCCATAATGATAAAATATATTGTAGACATTATATACTATTTATCATAATAATGCAAACGTTTTTCTCTACTTACTATAATTTACTAATAATTATTCATTATACGTTGTATAATTTTAATTTAACGGCAGTTTTTACGTTATTTATGAATAATTTGGAGTATGCTCCATTCAAAACAACAATACAAAAGCACCCCCTGCGGCGATGAAGTGAACCCCAAAGTTTGGACAAAAAATTAAACAATTATAATTGAGAGTGAGTTCGGTATTGTACCGGACTCATTTTCAGTTTTAAAATAATTCGTTCGTTGTTGTAATAGTCAATATAATCTT
>CAJTTC010000023.1 GCA_910579295.1 uncultured Christensenella sp.
GGGGGGGGGTAACTTTTTAGAGATTCGTTTTTCCATAGAAATACCTCAAAAAATATGTATAACTTATTATACCATACAAGGCTATAAAAGGCAATATTTTGAGGCTTGTTTTCTATAAAAGGTCTTGAAAAATTCTATATAATATGGTATAATAAATATAGGAGGTGAAGATAAATGAAAGGGATAAAATACAAGGCAAATCAAAAACTCAAAGCCCTTCAAATGCTCGAAGAAACGCACGATATTGACTATGTAGCGGCGAAAACAAAATGCGACGTTTGCACTATATATCGTTGGAAAAAGAAGTATGACGGTACACTTGCAAGTCTTGAAAATGCTTCGTCTCGTCCTCATACTCCGCACCCTAACTCACACACGAAGGAAGAGGTAGAGTGGATTGAGAAAATACTTGAAGAGAAGCCCGGAATAAGTTATTCGGAGGCTTATGGAATATTGAGGTCGGAGAAGGCTTATAGTAGGACTTACTTCGGATTCTATCAATACATAGTAAAGCACAACCTTCGCCCGGCGCAAGAGAAGGAAAGGTATGTTCCGAAGCCCTATGATACTCCCGAAATGCTCGGAAGAAAAATGCAAATGGACGTCAAGTATGTGCCGAGAGAGTGCAACAAAGGAAAGTTCCCGGAAGAGTGGCTCTTCCAATACACGATGATAGACGAGGCAACAAGGGAACGCTTCATTTATCCCTATAAAGAACATTGCGGATTCTCTACGGTTGACTTCATTAAGAGGGCGCTCGTTCACTTCGGATATATACCGGAAATCATTCAAACAGACAACGGAACGGAGTTCACGAATCCCAAAGGCACCGGGGAGGGGAAAGTCCATATCGTAGACAAACTTCTCAACAAACTCGGAATCAAGCACCAACTTATAAGAGCCTACACACCGAGGCATAACGGAAAGGTTGAGAGAAGTCATCGTTCCGACCAAGAATGTTTTTATAATTCTTTGACATTCTACTCCTTCGAGGAACTCCGAGAGAAGATGAAGGATTGGTTGATTCGCTATAACAATCGACCTCACTCTTCATTGAGAGATAAAAATGGGAAGAGGGCTTGGCAATCTCCCATACAAAAGAGAGAAGAACTTCTCGAAGAGATTAGGGAACACAAGGAACTCTACCATATAAGATTTTTGAAGAAAGCAGCATAGCATAAAGCCTCTTCATCGAAGTCCTCAATATTGAGGACAGATTCACTATGCCGTAGTCTGCCGTTTTCTTGACTTTTGCTTCAAAATTTGCTATACTCATCACCGTCATCAATGCGTTGGGCGGTGTTTTTTATGCCCTTCAAGAAGTTTTATAAAAATTTTCTAAAAAAATTCAAGAAAGTTACTTGCAAACGCTTGACAAATTAACAACAATTTTATCGAATACTCTTGCAATAGCAGGGTTAAATATGATAAAATTATAAAGTAAAACTATTTATGAGGAGTGTAAGTTTATGTCACAAAACAGTTTTAGCGGCACGGGCGATCAGGAAAAGGCTCTGCGTGAAGCAATCGCAAAGCACCGTTCCGACCGCGGCTGCCTTATGCCTATTTTGCATGAAGCGCAGGAAATTTACGGCTATCTCCCCGCAGAGGTACAGACCATAATTGCGGAAGAGCTGAATATTCCCCTTTCCGAGGTGTACGGCGTAGCTACTTTCTACACGCAGTTCTCGCTTCAACCTAAGGGAAAGCATCGCATAAGCGTGTGCCTTGGCACGGCGTGCTATGTAAAAGGGTCGGACAAGATTTTGGCTGCGGTTGAAAGGGAACTCAGAATTTCGTGCGGGGAATGTACTCCCGACGGAATGTTCTCTATAGACAGTTGCCGCTGTGTAGGGGCGTGCGGTCTTGCTCCCGTAATGATTGTCGACGACGACGTTTACGGCAGACTTACCGAAAAGGACGTGCCCGGAATACTCAAAAAATACATAGAGAATTAAAGGGGGGGAGGTAAAAATATGACTGTTAAAGAACTTGAAAAAAGAGCAGCAAAGAAAGCCGACCTCATTAAGGTCAGAAGAATAATAAGGGAGCAGGCGGAGAAGCTCAGCGCGAACACGGGTTACAGAAAGCAAGTGCTTGTGTGCGGCGGTACGGGCTGTACTTCGTCAAGCTCGCTCAAAGTAATAGAACAGCTCGAAGCAAGCTTTAAGCAATTAAAGATCGACGACGTGCTCATTGTAAAGACGGGCTGTTTCGGTCTGTGCGCGTTGGGGCCTATAATGATAGTTTATCCCGAGGGCGCATTCTATTCGCAGATGACGCCCGAGCACGCTAAGACGGTTGCCGAAAAGCACCTCGTCAAGGGCGGCGAAATCGTTAAGGAGCTGTTGTATAAAGGTACCGTGCACGAGGACGGAAGCGTTATTCCCTTCTCGGAAATTCCTTTCTATAAGCATCAGATGAGAATTGCGCTCAGAAACTGCGGCGTTATCGCGGCTGAGGATATCGACGAGGCTTTGGCGGCGGGCGACTATCAGGCGCTTAAAAAGGCGCTCTTCGAGATGAGCGGCGACGAGGTAATAGCCGAAGTCAAGGCTTCGGGACTGCGCGGAAGAGGCGGCGCGGGCTTCCCCACGGGCTTAAAGTGGCAGTTCACAAAGGACGCGGTCGGCGACGTCAAGTACGTTTGCTGTAACGCCGACGAGGGCGACCCCGGCGCGTTTATGGACAGGTCGGTGCTCGAGGGCGACCCCCATACGGTATTGGAGGCAATGGCTATCGCGGGCTATGCGGTGGGCGCTCACGAGGGCTATATCTACGTGCGTGCGGAGTATCCTATCGCCGTTGAAAGGCTGAACATAGCAATCGGACAGGCGCGTGCGGCGGGCTTGCTCGGTAAAAATATTTTAGGAAGCGGCTTCGATTTCGACGTATACGTTCGTCTTGGAGCGGGCGCTTTCGTCTGCGGCGAGGAAACGGCGCTTATGACTTCGATCGAAGGTCACAGAGGCGAGCCGCGTCCCCGTCCTCCGTTCTCGGCGCAGTGCGGACTTTTCCAAAAGCCTACCGTACTCAACAACGTTGAAACGTGGGCGAATATTTCGCCTATCATTCTCAACGGCGCAAAGTGGTTCTCGGAAATAGGCACGGAAAAGAGCAAGGGCACAAAGGTGTTCGCGCTCGGCGGCAAAATCAACAACGTCGGTCTTGTCGAAGTTCCTATGGGCACGACTCTCTCGACAATTATCAACGATATCGGCGGCGGCATTCCCAACGGCAAGATGTTTAAGGCGGCTCAGACGGGCGGACCTTCGGGCGGCTGTATTCCCGCAAAATTCATCGACATTCAGATGGACTTCGATAACCTTGTGTCAATCGGCTCTATGATGGGCTCGGGCGGACTTATCGTTATGGACGAGGACACCTGTATGGTCGATATCGCCAAGTTCTACCTCGAATTTACCGCCGACGAGAGCTGCGGCAAGTGTACGCCCTGCCGTATAGGCACGAAGCGTATGCTCGAACTGCTCACCAAGATAACGGACGGCAAGGGCGAGGAGCAGGACCTCGAAAAGATAAAGGAGATTGCCGAGCATATGAAGAGCTCTTCGCTCTGCGCTCTGGGACAGTCTGCGCCCAACCCCATACTGTCTACGCTTGCGCATTTCGAGGAAGAGTACGTTGCGCATATCCGCGACAAGCACTGCCCCGCAGGCGTGTGCAAATCGCTTCTCAATTACTATATCAATCCCGACAAGTGCCGCGGCTGTACGCTCTGCGCGCGTAACTGCCCCGCAAACGCAATCAGCGGCGCTGTAAAAAACCCGCACGATATCGACCTGAAAAAATGTATCAAGTGCGGACAGTGTATCGCGCATTGTAAGTTCAACGCAATAGAGAAAAAGTAAGGGGGCAATTAAGATAAATATGGTTAATTTAAAAATAAACGGCATTGCGGTAAGCGTGCCCGAAGGTTCGACTATTTTACAGGCGGCGAAGCTCGCCAATATCCGCATTCCCACCCTCTGCTATTTAAAAGAAATTCAGTGCATCGGCTCGTGCCGTATGTGTCTGGTAGAGGCAACGGGCGCAAGGGGGCTTGTCGCCGCCTGCGTATATCCCGTTTCGGAGGGGATGGAAGTAAGAACAAACACTCCCAAGGTCAGAAAATCGAGGAAAACTTCGCTCGAACTCATTCTTTCCACCCATAAAAAGAAGTGCCTGTCGTGCGTGCGCTCTATGAATTGCGAGTTGCAGAAGCTGGCTTTGGAGTACAACGCCGAAGAGGATAAGTTCGGCACGGACCACGATATTAAGCCCATCGACGACCTTTCGCCGTCGGTTGTAAGGGATAATTCCAAGTGCATTATGTGTACGCGTTGCGTTGCGGCTTGCGAGAAGCAGACGATAGGCGCAATCGGTCCTAAAAACAGGGGCTACGCTAAGACTATCGGCTCGCCGTTCGACGTTTCGCTGGCGCATACTCCCTGCGTAAACTGCGGACAGTGCGTGGTTGCCTGCCCCGTGGGCGCGCTCTATGAAAAGAGCTCTGTCGCAGACGTTTGGGGCGCGATAGTCGACCCGACGAAGAAAGTCGTGTTCTTCACCGCTCCTTCCGTAAGAGCAACCTTGGGCGAGGCGTTCGGTCTGCCCGTAGGCACTAACGTAGAGGGCAAAATGGTAACGGCAATCAAACAGCTCGGCGACGTGCAGTGCTTCAATATGGATACCACCGCAGACCTCACCATTATGGAGGAAGCCAACGAGCTGTTAGCCCGCTTGAAGAACGGCGGCACTACGCCTATGTTCACGAGCTGCTGCCCCGGCTGGATAAAATTCTGCGAGCACTACCACCCCGAATATTTGCCCAATCTTTCTACCTGTAAGTCACCTCAGGAGATGTTCTCGGCGTTGCTTAAAACTTACTACTGTCAGAAGAACGGCATCGACCCCAAGGATTTATACATAGTATCGGTTATTCCATGTACGGCTAAGAAGTTCGAGATTACGAGGGAAGAACTCGGCAATTACACGGACAGCGCAATCACCACCCGCGAGCTTGCAAAGATGATTAAGGAAGCGGGACTTGATTTCGCCAACCTTGCAGACACGCCTTACGACGACCCGTTCGGCTTGGCTTCGGGCGCGGGCGCAATCTTCGGCGCAACGGGCGGCGTTATGGAGGCGGCTTTAAGAACGGCGGCAAAGGCTTTGGGCGACAAGGACGAGCCTATCGTATTCAACGAGGTGCGCGGCACTGCGGGCTTAAAGGAAGCTACGTTCACTCTCGGCGGCGTAACCGTCAGCGTGGCGATCGCAAGCGGACTTGCCAACGCAAGGAAGATAATAGAGAGCATAAAGAGCGGCGAAAAGAACTACACGTTCGTAGAAGTTATGGCTTGCCCCGGCGGCTGTATCAACGGTGGCGGTCAGCCCTACGTGCACGACGAAATCCGAAACTCCGTCGACCTTAAAACTCTGCGCGCACAGGCTCTGTACGATTACGACAGCGACAGCGCGGTGCGTTGTTCCCACGAGAATGCAACCGTTACTAAGCTCTACGAAGAGTTCTTCGGCGAGCCCAACAGCCACAAGGCTCACGAGCTGTTGCACACGACCTACGTCGAAAGACCTAAATACTAATCAATTAACATTTAAACAAGAGAGGCAAAAAGGGTGTCTGTTATAGGGACTTCCTTGTGGAAAAACAAACAGCCCACTAACTTCGTTAACGAAGTATAGTGGGCTAAACTTTTTTAAGTTTAGAACGCTAAATTGAAATTTATCTTACAGCCGTAATAGCATATTACCCAAGAGCCGACAAAGCGCATAGTATGTAATATATCTCTAAAAGGAATTTGTCTATGAAAAGACTATTGTTATGCTTTGTATGTGTTCTCTTATTATTTGTAACGGGGTGTTCGTCCAATAAGGATACCTATGTCGTCAAAAAGGTAATGATTGACGTGAACGGCGAAGCGATCTTACGCGATATTGACAAAGACACGTTGGAAGAATATACGGATGTCTCTTATGTAATAGATTATATCGGCGACAAAATAGTTGCTAAAGACAATGAAGTGATATTCAACGGAAGCGAAATGAAAAATCTAAAAGGTGTAATAGATTATGACGAAAAATATGATGAATATTATATAAATTTTTCAGTGCTACCGCCAATCTTATATAAAGACTCAAAAGTTTTTGATAACGAAATCCGCATATATATTCCAATTCAAAAAAAGCTCTCCTATCTGATTTTTGAAAAGAAGTAAAGGTTAATAGCTTTCTAATCAATCTATTGTAAGTGTTTATAAGAAGCCGAGATAATCTCTCGGCTTCTTATGTTAAATTACTGTTTATCGTAGTTACATTTTATCAAAATAATAATAAAAAAGCAAGGGACAATATCTTTGCTTGCTTTTTTTATCCCTATGAAAGACACCGCAAGCCTCTCTTGTTTTTTTATTAAACCGCATTTTTATTGTGGGGATAAAAGCGGGAGAATGGACGAAGCTTCTTGTACTTTCCTTTAATGGGCGTGAGAATGGGCGCGGGCTTCTTGCCTCCCCCTTAGGAATGGGGAAGGAAAGGGAGGGGGTAAGAAAATCCTCAATCACGCGCAAAAACATTGACCGAATGGCGGCGTTGTGCTATAATTACGGCAATAATAGTTTAAAAAATGCAAGCGCTTGCATTATTCGGACTACGTTGAAATTTATTTAAAGACGGTATTTTATGACGGTAAGAGATTTACAGGACGAAATATTAAAGTTGAAGCGCGACGCGGACGTCTGCATTCTGGCTCACAGTTATATGTCGGAAGAGATTTGCGAAATTGCCGATTTTTGCGGCGACAGCTACGCGCTTTCAGTAAATGCTAAAACCGCGCCCAATAAAAAGGTTATTATGTGCGGCGTGCGCTTTATGGCTGAAACGGTTAAAATGCTTTCGCCGCAAAAGCGCGTGTATCTTGCCAATCCCGCCGCGGGTTGCCCTATGGCGGAACAGATGGGCAAAGAGGAGATAGAGGCGGTTAAAAAAATGTACCCCGATTACGCGGTGGTTGCGTATATCAACACCACGGCGGAGCTCAAAACCATTGCCGACGTCTGCGTGACTTCGTCGTCTGCGGTTAAAATCTGCAAGGCTATACCGCAGAAAAACATACTCTTTATCCCCGACATCAATCTGGGCACGTACGTTAAAAATCAAGTGCCCGAAAAGACGTTCAAGCTTCTATCGGGCGGTTGTCCGACCCACGCAAAAATCGACGAGGAGGACGCGCTCGCCGCAAAAAAGGAGCACCCGAACGCGCTCTTTCTTGTTCACCCCGAGTGTCGCCCGTCGGTGGTAAAATACGCCGATTACGTGGGCTCGACTTCGGGCATTATGGATTTTGCCAAAGAGTCGGATAAAAAGGAGTTCATAATCGGCACGGAAAACGCCATAGTTCAGCATTTACAGTTTGCCTGCCCCGACAAAAAATTCTATCCGCTTTCCAAAGATTTAGTCTGTCACAATATGAAAGTAACGACTCTTGCCGACGTGTATAACTGCCTTAACGGTGACGGCGGCGAGGAGATAATAATGAGCCAAGAGCTGTTATCGTCCGCCGTGAAGTGCATAAACAAGATGATAGAGTACGGCGGTTGACAGGCGCGCCGATAGCGCATATATGGCTGTCCGCCAAAACGCAACGGCGGGAGCTGAGGAGTAAATATGTTTATAACCACCAAGGGGCGTAACGCTCTCAAAATAATGATAGACCTTGCGCGCGGCGGCGAGGGCTATATTTCGCTTGCCGACGTAGCCGAAAGACAGAAGGAGTCGCTCAAATACCTCGAAACGTCTGCAAAACAGCTGTCTGCCGCGGGACTTATAGTCAGCGCGCGCGGAAAACTCGGCGGCTATAAGCTTGC
The DNA here is from genome assembly GCA_910579295.1 of uncultured Christensenella sp. GTDB lineage: Bacteria > Bacillota > Clostridia > Christensenellales > Borkfalkiaceae > Coproplasma. The sequence goes on from CAJTTC010000023.1 coordinate 7,884, forward strand.
AAAAAAGCCCGAGGAGTACACCGTTGCCGAAATAATAACGGCGGCTGAGGGCTCGCTTGCGCCCGTGTCCTGTCTCGACGGCTCTACCCCGTGCGAGAATGCGGGCAACTGCCTTTCTTTGCCTCTTTGGCGTGAGCTTGACGAAGTGATAATGAATTTTTTAAATTCCAAATCGCTCGCCGACTTAATCAAGTAAAATAAACCGTTAAAGGTAAATCATGACGGCTTAAATAATCTTCGCAATTCTGCTCATAATAACGTTACGGAGGTAGCACTATGAAGTTAAATTGCGGTGATACTTGCCCTAAGAGCGGCTCTTATAAGGTCGTAAACGGCAAGGGCGACGTAATCAATTCTGTATGGGTCGGCGAAGGCGAAACGATGCCCCCTACACAGTATTCCGATTGCCATTACGAAAGCGAAAACTAATTAAAAAGAATGCGCGGCGTTTGCCGCGCATTCTCAATTTATATTTAAAAATTTTTTTAAAACCCTGCTTAATTCCTATTGACTTAGTAGGAATTATTTATTATAATAAATCCATACTAATTCGGTAGGATATAAAAAGTTATATGACAAGGACTGTATACGTTGACAATGCGGCTACAACCGCAATGAGCGACGCCGCAATCGCGGCTATGCTGCCGTATTTTAAGGAAACTTACGGAAACCCTTCGTCGTTGCACACGGTGGGGCAGGTTGCCAAGGAAGCTTTGGACGGAGCGAGGGCGCGCATTGCCGCGTTGGTCGGGGCTAAGCCCAACGAAATTTACTTTACCTCGGGCGGCAGCGAGGCGGACAATCAGGCTATCCGCGCGGCGGCGTATAACGGGCTCGCCAAGGGGAAGAAGCACATAATAAGCACTGCTTTCGAGCATCACGCCGTTCTTCACACCCTCAAAAAGCTTGAAAAAGAGGGCTTCGAGGTGACTTATCTCGACGTGCACTCACACGGCAATATTACGTCTGAGGAGGTTGCCGCGGCTATCCGTCCCGACACTGCTCTCGTCACGGTAATGTACGCGAATAACGAGGTGGGGTCGGTGCTGCCGATACGTCGGATAGGCGAGGTATGCAGACAGAGAAAAGTGACCTTTCACACCGACGCGGTGCAGGCGGTCGGACATATCCCCGTAAACGTAGTTGACGACAATATTGATATGATGTCGGTATCCGCGCACAAATTCCACGGACCTAAGGGCGTGGGCTTCCTGTACTGCCGTAGCGGCGTTCCCCTCAAAAGTCTGATAGAGGGCGGCGCACAGGAGCGGAAGCGGCGCGCCGGCACTGAAAATATTGCGGGTATATGCGGTATGGCGGCGGCTCTTGCGGAGGCTATCGGAAATATGCAGGCGAATATGGCTAAGGAGCGCGCTCTGCGTGACAAGCTTATTGCGGGGCTCTCGGCAATTCCCCATTCGCGGCTGAACGGCGACGGTAAAAACAGACTGCCCGCCAACGTAAATATGTGTTTCGAGGGCATAGAGGGCGAAAGTCTGCTGTTGCTTCTGGACGCCAAGGGTATCTGCGCTTCGTCGGGTTCGGCGTGTACGTCGGGCTCGCTTGACCCCTCGCACGTGTTGCTTGCGTTGGGACTTCCGCACGAGGTGGCGCACGGCTCTTTGAGGCTCAGCCTTTCGGAGTACAACACGGAGGAGGAAATCGACTACATTATAGCCGAAGTTCCTAAAATTGTTGAGTACCTGCGCAACATTTCGCCCGTGTGGGAAGCGTTGGAGAAGGGTGAAAGACCTCACCTTATTTAATTTAAATTTTAAAAATTCCGAAATGCGTATTTATCTGAGCGCATTTCCAAACAATATACAGAGGTAATTTTTTATGGCATTATACAGCGAAAAGGTTATGGACCACTTTACAAATCCCCGCAACGTGGGCAAGCTTGACGACGCCGACGGAATAGGCGAGGTGGGCAACGCCAAGTGCGGCGATATAATGAAAATTTATATCAAGGTGCGCGACGGCATAATAGTCGACGTCAAATTCAATACGTTCGGTTGCGGCAGTGCAATCGCTTCTTCGTCAATGGCGACTGAAATGATTAAGGGTAAGCCGCTTTCGCAGGCGTTGGAGCTGACGAACAAGGCTGTTGCAGAGGCTCTCGACGGATTGCCCGCGCATAAAATGCACTGCTCGGTGCTCGCCGAGGAAGCCATACGTTCGGCAATCAAGGACTACTATGACAGGAACGGTATAGCCTACGACAAGGCGCAGTTCCCCGACCCCCACGACGAGGAAGAGCATACCGACGACGATTGATTGCGACGGCTCCAAATAAATAAACGCCCCGCGGCGCGCAAATTCTGCGCGCCGCGGGGTTAATTTTTTAAAATTTAAAAATAAGTGATAGAACGCGCGGTTGCGGAGGGTACGGTAATGATTAGCGTAAGCGTCGGGGGATATTTATATATTAAGGCGATAAAAGCTTTTAAAAGGTTGCCATTTTTACATTTTTGCTGTAAAATAATAAACGAGCAAATTTATGCGTTGTCTGCGGTATATTGCGGGGGCAATGCGGATAAAAAGCGAGGATTGATACGGTGAATAAATACGTTCCCGAGCCTTTGAATACGGCTGACGTTAAATTGAACGGCGAGCTTCTTGCCCTTGCGGAGGCGCTTGCAAAAAATACGCACGAGGTATGGTCGGCGGGCAAGCTTGCCGAGGGCTGGACTTACGGGGAGGAGCTGAGCACGGACAAAAAAACTCACCCGTCGCTTGTGGAGTACGAGGAGTTGTCCGAGGCGCAAAAGGACTACGACAGGCGCACATCGGCGGAAACGCTCAAATTCGTAATAGCAAACGGTTTCAGAATAATCAAGGATAAGGAATAAGCTTTATGTTCATATTGGGAATTGTTTTGGCTGCGCTCATACTTCTGATAGTTTTCGGCTTAACGGTCGGGGCGTATCTCCGGTTCAGCGCAAGACACCCTTCGCGCAAATTCAGGGCGGAAGTTACGGTGGTCGGCGTCGTTCTTGTCGGCAGCCTGATAATCCGTATGATAATAGGCTGGTCAAACGTAGACGACAAGACGTTTGCGGACGGCGTAGCTTCGTTTTTTCACGGCGTGTTGGCGGCGGCGGGCGGCTTGACCTTCGAATCCCCATTGGAGCTCAGCGCCGTTGCCCGCGGCTTGACCTCTTGCCTATATTACGGCATAATCGTATACGCAAGCCTTGTTTTCCTCGCGGTAGTCACTGTCGGGCTGAGCTATGAGTTTTACTCGCGCGTGCAGTCCATTTTTCTGCGTTGGCGCTTCCGTTACTTTTTCATATTTACCGAGATAACCTCCGACAGCATTCTGCTTGCCAAGGACATCAAAAATCAGTATGCGGGCAATCACGGGCGCAACAGGGCGGTTATAATCTTCTTTGAAAACGGCGAGCAATCGTTCTCGCGTAAAAATCGGCTGCACCGCAAGATTATGGAGGAGGGCTTCCTGTACTACTCCGATTTTCGGCGCACGGACAGGGGCGATACAATTTCTCTTTTGCGTAAGTTCAAGTTTGCAAAGCGCCATTTCAGACGCGACGACAAGGGCGAGAATTACGGCAAGCTCTTCAACGTCTTTGCAATGGGCGACTGCGGCGGCTTCGAGGGCGAGAACGCGGGCGTTGTGTTCGAGGATATCGAGAGCGTGCTTGCCCACTATACGAAAGTCAAGCGCGGCAAGATGAAGGGTATCCCCACGACCGTAAACTATTACATATTGACGGGCGGCGAGATAAATTACGAGAGCTATGAGCACAGAGTAAACAGCTTGATTGACGGCTATCTGCCCGTAAAGGTTGAGGGCGACGGGAAAGAAGAGCCCGCCGAAAACAGGGAAACGGCTGAAATCAAGACAAAGCAAGAGCTTAAAAGATTAGCCAAGGAGAAGAAGAGGGCTGAAAAGAACGCCGAAAAAGAGGCGAAGAGAAGCATAGAAACTAACGCCTCCGCAAAATTGAAAATTCAGGTCAACGTTTTCAACGAGGCGACGCTCTCCTCGCAGGATTTAATCGAAAAGCGCAAATTGCAGTTAAGGCTTGACGGCGAGAAAGCTTTCGAGCACGACAGAGAGCCCGACGGCAACGGCGCGTACCGCATAGCCGTGTTCGGCTTCGGCAAGACGGGGCAATATGCGTTGGAGGAGCTGTATACCCAGACGGCGTATTTAATCGAGAGCGGCGGGGAGTACAAGCCCACGCAATTCATTGCCGACGTTTACGACGTTACCGTAAAGGAAAAATCGGGATTGTTCGCCTATAATCACCCTCTGTTCCGTTGCTTAAACGGCGATAAAGAGGGTACGGCGAGACCGACGCGGGAAGTTGTCGAAGAGGCGGGCAAGATGGACGGAGCGGCTTTCGACGCGCTATATTCCGCTTGCGAGAAGAAGAGCAAGGGCAAATTTAGCGGAGAAGCGGCGCGCAACTACGTCGAGGAAAAAATGGCTTTTCCCATAGCCGTATTCCACCCGCAGTCGTGCTTTGCGTTCCCCCTTATGCGAGGCGGCAGTACGGACGCGACCGTTAAGGACGCCGTTTTAAACGACATACGCGCGATTGTTGTTGCTCTGGGCGACGACGAGCGCAACATAGCTATGGCTAACGTGTTAATCGACAGCTTTAAGCGTGCGTTCTATACAGAGGAGAGAGAGCGTTGCAACGTCAGAATTTACGTCAACCTCATCGAGAAGGACAGCGTGGACAGGCTCGACTGGACGGAGGACGACCGCAACAGATTTTCGGTTGTCGGCGGCGCTTCGCGCCCCTATCTGTCGGTGATAACGTTCGGTTGCCGCAACGATATGTTCTCCTATCACACAATCATAGACGACTACGGAGCGCAGCTCTACAATTACGGCTATGACATTGTGCAGAAAGACGGCGGCAAGTCGGTGTTTACGCAAAAGCTCGGCAACGATTACAACGCTTACAGAGAGACGCGCGATTTATACGAAAAATGGTGGGGATTAGAGCAGTTCAAACGTCAGTCCAACCGTTCGGCGCAGGACTTTGCGGAAAACTATTACGAGTACAAAAAAGAACTTAAAGGCGAGCTGTCCGACGCGGATATTACATTCCTCGGCAGGCTCGAACACGAGCGTTGGAACAGATATCATATTTCGCACGGCTGGATTTACGGCGATTTCGCCAAGCCCGACAAGCTCGCCCGCAGGGGTATGCGACACCACGAATGTCTTTGCCCCTACGACGTTATGCTGGACGACGGCACAAAGGAATACGACCTGTTCAACGTGCGGCTCGGCTTTATAGAGGGCATTGTGTACGGCGGACAGAGCAAGGGCGGCGCGCCGACGGATGACGGCGAAAATAATGAGAAAAAAGACGGCGGGGTGAGTCATTGAAGCTGTTTCATTTAGCCGATTTGCACATAGGTAAGAGGTATAACGAGCTGTCGCTCATCGACGACCAACGCTACATTCTCGATAAAATTCTATCGCTGTGCGACAGCGAAAAGCCCGACGGCGTAATTATTGCGGGCGACGTCTACGACAAATCCGTGCCGTCCGCAGAGGCGGTAGAGCTGTTCGACCTGTTTTTGAACGGGCTATCCGAAAGGGGATTAAAGACCTTTATAATAAGCGGCAACCACGACTGTGCAGAGCGCGTTGCCTTCGGCTCTAAGCTTATGCGTGCAAGCGGAGTGTACGTTGCGCCCGTGTACGACGGTTCGGTCAAGCCCGTTGTGCTCAGCGACGCATACGGCGAAATCAATTTTTATTTGTTGCCGTTCGTAAAGCCCGCAACCGTGCGCAGATTTTTCGGGGAGGATATCGACGGATATACGGCGGCGCTCGCGGCGGTTGTCAACGCAATGGGCGTAGACGCGTCTGTACGCAACGTGCTTGTGGCGCATCAGTTTGTGACGGGCTCGCGGCAGTCGGGCTCGGAAGAGCTTGTCGTGGGCGATTTGGGCAACGTCGACGCGGCGGTATTCAGCCCCTTTGATTACGTGGCTTTGGGGCACGTGCACGGGGCGCAGAACGTAGGCACGGACAGTGTGCGCTATTGCGGTACTCCTTTGAAATATTCGCTTTCCGAGGCAAACGACGAAAAGTCTGTGACCGTTGTCGAATTGGGCGAAAAGGGCAAGCTTTGCGTAAAGACGTTGCCCCTTCAACCGATGCGCGACGTGCGCGAAATTAAGGGAACGTATGACGAATTGACGCGCAAAAGCTATTACGACGGCGCGGCGTTTCGTAACGATTTGTTGCATATAGTGCTGACGGACGAGGATGAAGTGACGGACGCTCTGTCCAAATTGCGCCTGATATATCCGAACGTTATGAGCTTGCGCTACGACAATGTGCGCACTCGTGAGAACGCCTCCGAGAAGTTGGAAGCGTTGCCCGCACGCTCGCCGTTGGAGATGTTTTCGTCGCTGTACGAGGCGCAGAATAATGCGGAGCTAAGCGAAAAACAGCGCGAGCTCGTGCAGATTCTCATAGAAAAGGCGTGGGGTGACGGACAATGAAGCCTTTAAAACTTATAATGACGGCTTTCGGACCGTATGCGGGGCGTGCCGAGGTTGATTTTACCCTTCTCGGCGAGCGCGGGCTCTACCTCATATGCGGCGATACGGGCGCGGGCAAGACGACTATTTTCGACGCCATAGTATTCGCGCTCTACGGCGAGGCAAGCGGGTCGAGCAGAGAGCCGTTTATGTTTCGCTCCAAGTATGCCGAAGCGGATACGCCAACGGCAGTCGAGCTTACTTTCCGTTGCCGCGGCGAAATTTACAGGGTCGTACGCAATCCCGAGTACGAGAGAAAGAAGGCGCGGGGCGACGGGATAACTTACGAAAAAGCCAACGCCGAGCTTACGTTGCCGAACGGCAAGGTGATTGCAAAAGTCAAGGACGTCAACAGGGCGGTGTGCGAAATTTTGGGCATAGACAGAGAGCAGTTTACGCAGATTGCCATGCTTGCGCAGGGCGATTTCGCCAAGCTGTTGCTTTCGCCCACCGACGAGAGGAAACAGATTTTTCAGAGAATTTTTCAGACCTATAAATATCAGCGGTTGCAGGAGCTGTTGAAGGACGAGGCGACAAAGCTCAGGGCGCAGTGCGAAGAGGCGGGCAATGCGGCGGCGCAATATATTCGGGGAATTGCTTGCCCTGACGGGTGCGGGGAGAGCGAAAACGCGGCTTTGGCGCGGCGCGGCGAATTGCCTCAAAGCGAGGTGTTGGAGCTGATTGACCGCCTGATATGTGCCGACGAATTGCAATTTAAGGCTCTTGACGGCAGCCTCAAAGGGTGCGAGGAGAGCCTGAAAAACGTAACATTGCAAATTGCAGAAGCCGAGCGCAGGCAAAAGCTTGCCGAACTTCTTGCGCGCTCCCGCGAACAGCTTGCCGCCGAGGAAAGCAGATTGAAGGAGCTCGGCGCGAAGCTCAAAGAGCGCGAGGCGGACGGCGAAGTAATTGGCAAACTCACCGAGGAGATTGCCCGTATAGACGCGCAGATGCCGCTTTACGACGAGCTTGAAAGCAAGATTAGCGACGCGGCTGTTTTAAGTCGGCGCGCCGAAGAGGGGCAAAACGCGGTAAACAAATTTCAGGGAGAAGTCAAAGCTCTCGCGGTGCGCATAGCCGAGCTTGACGGTCAAAAGGAAAAGCTTAAAGGCGTGGAAATCGAGCTTGTCAAGGCGGAAAACGCGTTGAATAATCTGAGCGCGCAGTCCGCCGAGTTGGAAAAGCTGATAGCCGAAGCGGACAGAACGTTTGCCGAATATGCAAAATACAGAGAGTCCGCCGCCGCTTACGAAAAGCTTAAAGCGTTGGCAACCGCCGCAAGGGAGAGCTATTCGGCGGCATACACGGCGTTTCTCGACGCGCAGGCGGGAATAATCGCTCAGGGGCTTACGGAGGGCGAGCCCTGTCCCGTCTGCGGGGCTGTGCATCACCCCTCGCCCGCCGTCGCAAAGCGCGCGCCCGACGCGGCTGAATTGGAGAAATTGAAGGAAGCGAGTGAACAGGCTGCGGCGAAGGAGAGAGAGGCAAGCGAATATGCCGGCAACCTTAAAGCTTCGTTTGAAACGCGGTCGGAGCAGGTTAAAAGCGGCTCGGTAAAGTATATTGCCGACGGTCGGGATTTGAAGCTTAAAGAGGTAAAAGAACAGTTAAACTCGGCATATTCGGGGGGCAATTGCCAAATTGGCGAACTAAAACGCTCGATTGCCGAATATAAAAAAGCCCTTTCGATAGCCGAGAGAGTTGCCGCCGAAGCGCGGGAGTGCGGCGAGCGCAGTCAAAAACTTTCGTTGCAGATAACCGAGGCTCAGGCGGCGGCAAGCAGTTCGAAGAGCGGCGCGGAAAGACTTAAAGCCGACGTTACGGCGTTGCGCGCAAGGCTGCCGCATACGGGCAAGTCGGGCGCGTTGGAAATGCGGCAAAGCTATGCGGCGCGGAAAGCTTCATTGGAAAAGGGACTTGCCGACGCGCGGGAGCAATTCATAAGTTGCGACAAGCGCGTGGGGGAGTTGCGCGCTCAGACCGAAAATTACGCCTCGCAGTCGGGCAATGCCGAAACGGTTGATTGCGCGGCGCTTCGGGCGCGGTCGGATAAGCTGAACGCGGAAAAGTCCGATATAACCGCCGAAATCCGCCAAATACAGTTAAGGCTGGATACCAATAAGCGGTGCGCAAAGGATATTGCCGACTGTTTCCGCAGGTACGGTGAAACCGAAGAGCGTTACAGGTGGGTCAAGTCGCTGTCCGATACGGCTAACGGCACGCTGTCGGGAAAGGAAAAGATTATGCTCGAAACCTACGTGCAGGCGGCGTATTTCGACAGGGTAATAGTGTGCGCTAACCGCCGTTTGCTTGTTATGACTAACAATCAGTACGAACTGAAAAGGCGGCGCGGCGCGGAAAACAACCGCAGTCAGAGCGGCTTGGAGCTCGACGTAATAGACCACTACAACGGCACGTCGCGCAGTGTAAAAACGCTTTCGGGCGGCGAATCGTTCAAGGCTTCTCTGGCTCTCGCTCTGGGGCTATCGGAAGAAATTCAGGCGAACGCCGGCGGCATAAAGCTTGACGCAATGTTCGTAGACGAAGGCTTCGGCTCTCTCGACGAGGAGTCGCTCTCTCAGGCGATACGCGCGCTCGACGGGCTGAAAGAAGGCGACAGATTGGTCGGCATAATCTCGCACGTAGCCGAGCTCAAAGACCGAATAGAAAAACAGATTGTCGTAACCAAGGACAGGACGGGCGGCAGTAAAATAAAAATAATTTAAAGGCGGACAGTAGGGAATGGCGGCTGATTACCGTGAGGAATACATAAGGATACTTGATGAAACGGATAACCTTTACGAGAACGAAATTTTACGCATAATTTACGGCAATGCGTACGGCGGAAAGGAAAATCCCGAGCTTGTTGCGGCGCTTATGGAACGCTTCCCGAGCGTAAAGTCGTTAATGGAAGCGGATATAAGCGAGTTAGAGGCGGTGAACGGAATGCCCGCGAATTTTGCTCTCTATCTTAAAACTCTCAACTGTATCAACAAGTTTATCAACAAAAACGAAATTTTTATGACGGGCACGGAGCAATGCTTTAAGGTTATTGCCGAGCGCTTCCGCGGTAAGGATAACGAGTACGTTGAAATGTATCTTGTGAACAAGAACGGCAAAGTGACGGATATAAAGGTCTTCACCTCGCACAAAGCCAATAAAGTCGATATCTCGGCAAGCGAAATTTTCTCGGTCATTTCTTCCTCCAACGCGTACGGGCTTTTCTTTGCGCACAATCACGTAAACGCTTCCGTTCAGCCGTCGTTCGAAGATGACGACGTTACGGGTAAGATTGCCGTTGCCTGCGATATGTGCAGGATTAAATTTTTCGACCACTGCATAATCAACTCCGTCGGCGATAAATTCAGCTATGTCAAGAGCGGCAGAATGAGCAACGTCGTCAAAAAATATAGATAATGAAAATAATGATTGCCCGCCGCATATGCGGCGGGCAATTGAGTTTAATCGAAGTATCCTCTGTAATTGATTTTAATATTGCTGTCGGGGAAAAGGCGGTAGAACAGGTCAGTAAAATAATCGTCCGTCATACTTGCTATATAGTCAGCAACAATCTGATTTTTCTCTTCGTCCTCATACGGCGTTCTGCGCTTGTAACGCGAGGCTTTTACGTATTCGATATGGTGCGGGAAAATAAACGAATTGCCGTCGTTCTTAACCAAACCGTCAAGCAGGCGGTTGTAGACAAGGCGCATCATCGGCTTAACCGTTTCGGTGATGTCCTTGCGGGCGACGTCGCTCGTATATACAAGGTCGTAATTGTCCTTCTTCGCCTTCTGCAACGCCGCAAAGTGCTCCTTATCGAGCATAAGATAGTCCTTGCCATAGCTGTTCTCGATAATGTTAACTATCAAATTGTTTATCATTACGGCGTTGTAATTGCCAATTTTACTCTCTCCGAAATCGCTCTCTCTTACAAGCTTAGCGCGTTCGGCGTCCTGCCTGTCCTTGCCTAAATAGGCTATTATGTCCGAGATACGCACTACGCAACCCTCCAACGTGGAGGGAACGAGCCGCTTAACGGCGCCCTTGTCTAGGTAGCAACTCTCAATCAGACCGTCGAACTCTTCAAAGCCGTTGATGGGCTTGGGACTGTATTCCGCCAGCTCCAACTCTCCGTCGTGAGAAGCTATGCCCGAAAGCGTTTGCAGGGATATATTATAGGGGTAAATGCCGTCGAGCACTCGAACGGAATGTATGTTGTGCGAGAAATGCCGCCCCGTATTTTCGTACAGCAGTTCGTCCAGAAACGCCTCTCCCGCGTGCCCGAAAGGGGTATGCCCTATATCGTGTCCGAGAGCAATCGCCTCTATTAAATCGAGGTTGAGCCCGAGCGCGCCGCCTATTGTGCGGGCAATGCGCGAAACAAGCTGAACGTGTAGCCCGCGCCGCGTAATGTCGTCGTTTTTGTAGAACGAAAAGACCTGCGTTTTATCGGCGTAGCGGTTGTAATAAGGGCAATTCATAATTTTATCGATATCGCGCACGAAGGCGGGACGCCATACAGTGCCAAAGTCGTGCGGGTTGTCAATTCGCCGCACCGCGCCGTCGTCGGGGAATGCGTAGGGGCTCTTTGCGCCGTTCGCCTTGTCGCTTTTCATTCGCTCTTCGAGTTGCGCGGATAAGTTTTCGTATTCAACGTTCATAGCTATATTATAGCGCGCCGCGCGCAAAAAGTAAAGCGCAGAAAAGCTGAGCAAGAAGTACGTTGCCGAAAAGGTTCAGTGGGCGGCAAAGGTGCTCTGCATAGAGGTTTATTCATTTCATTTAAAGAACGGCACGTTCATTTGTTTGACAAAACGACGGAAAAGACTATAATGAGTAGAGAGTGCGGCGAATAGCGCGACAGAATAATTTATAAGGACGTAACGCAATGAAGAGTTGGCTGAGATTTTTCGGATTGAGCTTTTTCTCCGATAAAATAGCAAAGGAGGCGAGAAACCGCGGTGTGTTAAACTGCGTGCTCGGCTTTGTGCTCGCGCTTGTCTTTACTTTTTGCGGAGTGCTCGCAGCTAACTGCGTTCCGTTTTACACGCACTATAAAAACGCCTCCGGTTTCAAAGACTTTATTTACGGCTTCGCAGACGAAATTGCGCTCACCTTAAAGGACGGGCGCATATCTTCGCAAGGCATAATCGACACTTTCACGAACGAAGAGGACGCGGCGAAGTACGGTAAAAACGGCTATAACCTCGTCATAGATACGCGCGCTTCGACGGCGTTAGACGATTTCGAGGCGTATTGCCTTTCAAAGGACGGTAAAGAGGAAATTTCTTACGGGCAGTATCTCGGACTGACCGACGAGGAGAAGAGCGGCTACGATTGCAAAATCAGATACACCGACAGGGAGTTAAAGCTGACGGGCGAGCTTGTCGCGGGCTATGAGAGCTATTTAAAGGCAAGCGGGGACGAGGACGTCGTAAAGCAATTGGCTCAGCTTACGGAGGACAGAGCAAACCTGTCTGCGGAGGAGTACGACAGGCGCGTTTACACTCTCTACGTGTCGACGTATTACAAGGGGCTTATAACCGATTATGAGCGCGCGGGCAACGTGCCGCTGTTAAGGAGCTATTATTACCGCAATTACATATACGGCGGCAAAAACGAGAAATGTCTTTACGTTTTCGACGACGTGCTCTTCGGCTTTTTCGAAACGGACGGCGGCATAGCCGTAACCTTTTACGGCTCGTTCGATAAAATGTCTGACGGGATTCTGACTGCGGACGGGGCTGACGGTTTTGTCAAGGACGCGTTCGCTTCCTCGCTATCTTTAAGCGCAAGCGTCTATCTGATGAATATTTTCAGATTTATACCCTTCATAGCGGCTATCCCGCTTATACTTGCGCTGATTGCCAAATTCGGGTTTATTCTTTTAAAGGACGACAAGTACAAAAAATACACTACTTGTCTTAAAATAGAGTTTTCTTATCTTGCTGTCGGAGCGCTGATTTCTGCGCTTGTTATGTTTATCTGCGGCTTCTTCATTTCAAGCGGAATACTCAACAATTTACCTCTCATAATGTTGGCGGCGGTAATGCTTGTAAGGACGGCGGTACTGCTCGTCGGGGCATATATGCAGGGTAAAAGGAATAAATCCGTAAAAACATCGGAGGGAGGAACGGAAGACAATGAACAAAAAGACGGAATTACAGGCGAATAAATTGTTTATAGGCGTCGATATCGGCGGTATGTCGGCAAAGGGCGTCGTCATTAACCGCGACGGCGAAATACTGTCCGAGCAAAGCGTCGTCACGGGCAACGGTCAGGGCGGCGAAGAGCTGAGCAATAATATCGTTGCTATGGTAAACGATTTGGTTATGGCTAACGGCGGGCTTAAATCTGCGTTTGCGGGAGTGGGCATCGGGTGCCCCGGACTTATCGACAGCAAAAACGGCGTTGTTGTGTTCGCGGGTAATCTCGGATTGAATTATTATCCGCTCGGAAGGGAAATTTCGGATAAGCTGGGTATGCCCGTAAAGCTCACCAACGACGCGAACGCGGCGGCTTGGGGCGAAGCAAAGTTCGGCGCGGGTAAGAAATATAAGGACAGTATTCTGATAACGCTCGGAACGGGCGTTGGCGGCGGAATTGTTATCGACGGTAAGCTGTTCGAGGGCGGCAATTCGGCGGGCACGGAAATCGGGCATACGGTTATCGTGGAAAACGGCGAAAGTTGCACCTGCGGGCGCAAGGGCTGTTTAGAAGCTTATGCTTCCGCAACGGCAATTATAAGACAGACGCGCAACGCTATGGAAGCCAACAGAAACAGCGCTATGTGGAATACATATACGCTTGAAACGGTTACGGGCAAAACTGCGTTCGAGTACGCGGAAACGGATACTGCGGCAAAATCGGTCGTGGATAATTACGTCAGTCATCTCGCTTGCGGAATAACCAATCTTGTAAATATTTTCCGTCCGCAGGTAGTTATGTTGGGCGGCGGCGTCAGCAATCAAAAGGAAAATCTGACGCAACCTCTGCAAAAAATTCTGGATAAGGAGTTGTTTGCGGGACAGTCGTATGCGCCCGTAAAAATAGTAACCGCGTCTTTGGGCAACAAGGCGGGAGCGTTTGGTGCGGCGGCTTTATTTATGTAAAATAATTATCTCGTAAATAAAACTATCAACTTTAAAATTTGATTTCTTTCATTTCAGGCGTGAGCTTTTCATAACGAGCTCACGCCTATCTGCCAAATTGCTATAAATACACTTGATTTTCTATAAGTTACCACAACTTAATATGCTGTAAACCAACTTGATTTTGAGTGAGATAAACTTTGCTATAATTGTTTGCTTACTATTGATTTGTTTGCCTTAAAATGTTATAATTAATTTTATAAAAGGTTAAACGGTGGATAAAATGACGGATAAGCTAAACGATAAATTAAATGTTAATTTGTTGACAACGCAAAAAGATATAAAAAATTATATTAAGCAGTTAAAAAGTAAATTGATTTATTTTTTTGATATTCCAGAAGAATTAAGAAACCATCCTTTGATTGTGTCTGCCGAAAGAGAATATGGTATTAGAAAATCAGTAAAAAAAGGTTATGATGTCATTCATAATTATTTTTTCATTGAGGAATTAGTTCAATGTAAAAATTGGTTAGATGAAGTTATTGAAAAGGAATTAATTACCACCTTTGAAGATTTTAATTCATATTATGAATTTTTACAAGGCGATATTTATGAAAATGCTTGCTACTATAAATATAACTTTTCGCAAGATGAATTATCTAAATATGCAATAGATTTAAACCGCATAAATTTTAAATGTCTAATAAGTTGCAATATAGATGATTTTACATTAGAATACACACAGAATGAAATTAAGTTATATAAGGAAAAAGAAAAAAGGAAAAAAGAATTAAAAAAATGGATAGAGGAATTTGACAGCTGTAATTCATATGAAGACTTTAAAAAACTAATTTGCAATTTCAATAAATCAAAATTTGCAGGCAATTTAAAATTCTTTCTCTTTAATTTTATAAGACATAATAAGGAAAAAGCCTTTGATATTGTAATTAGCTATTTAAATAATGAATATTCATTTGGTTTTGAAAAGTGTTTATGTTTAATTTATGAACCGCAAAAAGTTTATGATGCTTACAATAATCAATATTACTCACAACAAACAGCAAAAAAATATAAAAAAGACTTAAAACATTTCATAGAAGATTTAGAAAATAAAAATATTGTTTTGGGTTCTCGGAGTTATTTTGATGAAGAAACGCACTATTTTATTTATCAGCTTGTAGGAAGATATGAAAATAGTTCCCGCCATACAGTAGAAATTTCAACATACTTTGATACTTTTGATGAATTAGCGGCTTATGTGAAATATGATTTATCTTATTGTGATTTGTCAAAAGCTATTTTACCAAATTTAGATTTATCTAAATACAAAATTGATGAACATACTAATTTACCAATACAATATCAAAATAATCTAACATATATTCTAACAAAACAATATGATAGGCATAGAAATTGTTTCTCTGTTGTACAAACTTGGACTAATGAAAATTGCAAAATAATCAAAAGTTATAGTCAAGCATTTAAATACTTTTTCGATTTTGTTCATTTTTTAAAAAAGGATTTGTCTAATGCTGATTTATTATTTTGCGACGGGTTGGCAAATATTAAAGAATTTGATGACTTAGATTTTACTAACACA
>CAJTTC010000024.1 GCA_910579295.1 uncultured Christensenella sp.
TTAGCGCTCATGAACTATATTTTGTAAAATCCGATATAAATCGTGGGTTTGCGCAGGGTAATAATTTTATCGCAAATATTATATGCGCCAATTACAAGTATATTCTCTTATTAAATAATGATACCTTAGTGCCTGAATCAAGTATCAAGTCTATGATAGAAACAATTGAATGTAATGGCGATGTCGCAGTTACATGTGACATTCGGTATAATTATGACCGTAATAAATTGTGGAACGCAGGTGGGGTATTTAAATGGTATGGAGATCGGAAATATTATTCGCAAAGTAAAATTGACAAATTAATATCAAAAAAAGTTAAATATATCAGAGCAGAGTATATAACTGGCTGTGCAATGTTGGTTGATTGTAATTATATAAAAGAATATGGGTTATTTACCGATAAGTTTTTCCACGGAGAAGAGGATTACAATTTTTGTTTGAATTTAAAAAGACGTAAATTAACCGCAGGTGTCGATTTGAGCGTACAAATTTTTCATAAGGTCGGTCAAAGCATTGAACGCAGCTGCGAAAATGCAAAAGAAATGCGTAGCAATATTGTGCATTTTTCTAACCGTATAATTGATTATAAATATTTTTATAGTAAAATAAGATGGAAATTGTGGAGGATGCTATATTTGAATCTTGTCATATTGAAGAGAAGATTATCCGGTTTAAGTCGTAAAAAAGCAAAACTGCTTAAGCAGAAAATATATTTTTATACGAATAATTACAGTGATGTCAAATGGACAGTTTTTTCATCGATAATGAAGGATGATGATATAATCTAACAAATGGCAAAGAAGATAACGACAAAAAAATTTGCGACAAACGTAATTCTTTCTATTACCGCGCAAATAATATCTATGGCGGTAAGTTTTATTCTTACTTTAATAGTACCTAAATTTATTGACGAATATCAGTATGCTTACTGGCAGATGTTCGTTTTGTACGTTGGTTACGTGGGTGTGCTACATTTCGGCTTGCTCGACGGGCTTGTTTTACGCTATTCCAAATACGATTACGAAGAGTTGGATAAGAAAAAAATTCTTTCGCAACTACAAATTCTTTTATCTTTTATCAGTATTCTGTCCGCAATTGCTGTAATAGTCGCTCTCACGGTTATAGGCGGAGCGAGTAAAATTATAGTTATACTTGTTGCTTGCGGTGTTATAACCAAAAATCTGGTAACTTACGGTTCTTATATGTTCCAGATAACAAACAGAATAAGCAAGTATGTTATAATGATTATTTCCCAGCGTCTTGCTTACGGGGTGTTTGTTTTAATTCTCCTTGCATTGCGGGTGAACGATTTCTATTGGTACGCAATTGCAGATTTATTTGGTGACGTTATAGGTATAATAATAGGTATTATTTTTAACGGCGGACTGTTTTTCGGGAAATCTCTTCCAATCAAAGAAGCTTTTAAAGAGTGCAAAATCAATGTTTTGTCAGGCATAATTTTAATGATGGCAAATTGGTCCGCTATGCTTATGATTGGCGGAGCTAAAATGATCATTCAGTGGCGATGGGACGAGTTGGTGTTTGGTAAGGTTTCTTTTGCATTTAGCGTTTCAAATGTTTTTTTGGTATTTGTCACAGCTATTAGCGTTGTACTTTTCCCTTCATTGCAACGCATCGAGCAAGATAAGTTGCCTGCAATGTACAAAAGTATCCGTAATATACTGTCGCCGCTATTATTCTTTATAATGCTGTTTTATTTTGTCGGCTGTTGGATTTTGGATAAGTGGCTTCCGCAATATTCGGCGAGTTTACAATATCTTGGCATATTGCTTCCGATAATTATTTTTTCGTCAAAGGTAAGTTTACTGACTAACAACTATTTGAAGGTTTATAGGAAGGAAAAGCTTATGCTTCTTGCCAATGCAATTTCTATTGCCTTGGGGGCAATTCTTTTCGTTCTTTGCGCTTATGTCTTCAACAATTTGATCGCTCTGTTATGTTGCGTAGTGTTTGTAATAATGTTCAATTCGATATTATCAGAAATTTTCGTTTTGCGCACAATAAAAATTAAGATAATTAAAGAGTTTATCATTGAGGGCGTTATGACTGTTGGATTTATATTATGCGCTTCTCTATTGAGCCGGTGGATAGGCTGTGCGGTTTATGCGGGGCTGTTTGCCGTATATGCCGCCGTTAACTATAAGTCCATAGTTGAATTGTTTAAAAAGCTGTTCAAGCGCAATAAAATTACTGAGCCAATTGTTCGACAAGGTGTGGACAGTGAGTGTGCCGACGTTACAACAGAAATTTCTTCTATCAGCAAAGATGAAAATACGGAAGGGGAGGACTAAATGAAAGGAATAATACTTGCGGGCGGGTCGGGTACAAGACTTTATCCGCTTACAAAAGTAACAAGTAAGCAATTGTTGCCGGTGTACGATAAACCGATGATATTCTATCCCCTATCGGTTTTGATGAGTGCAGGCGTAAGAGAAATTCTAATTATTTCCACACCTCAGGATACTCCGCGGTTTGAAGAACTCTTAGGCGATGGAACTTCGTTCGGTATTAATTTGTCATATGCGATTCAACCGTCACCCGACGGGTTGGCGCAAGCTTTTATTATCGGTGAAAAGTTTATAGGTAACGATGCCGTGGCTATGATTTTGGGCGATAATATCTTTTACGGTCACGGTTTTAACAAGATGTTAATGGATGCAAAGCAAAATGCAGAAAACGGGAAGGCTACAATATTTGGCTACGGTGTAAAGGACCCTCAACGTTTTGGTATAGTAGAGTTTGACAAGGACGGAAAAGTATTGTCCGTTGAGGAAAAACCCGAACATCCTAAATCAAATTATTGCATAACCGGTTTATACTTCTATGATAATAGGGCGGTAGAATTTGCAAAGGCAATAAAGCCGTCTAAACGTGGAGAACTTGAGATAACCGATTTGAACGCTAAATATTTAGAAGCGGGGGATTTAACCGTTCAACTTTTAGACCGTGGTTTTGCGTGGTTGGACACGGGCACAATGGACAGTCTGTTTGAAGCGGCAGAGTTTGTCAGGGTTTTATCGCAACGGCAAGACGTAACTATTTCCGCGCCGGAAGAGATTGCTTATCGCAACGGCTGGATTAGCAAAGAAAAACTAATGGAAATAGCCAGTGAATACGGTAAGTCTCCTTACGGTGAACATTTGAAAAAAATTGCGGGCATAAAGGAGGATAAATAAATGACTATTATAGTAACCGGTGGCGCTGGGTTTATCGGTAGTAATTTCATTTTTTATATGTTTAAGGCGCACCCAGACTACCGAATAGT
This sequence comes from uncultured Christensenella sp., assembly GCA_910579295.1. Classification (GTDB taxonomy): domain Bacteria; phylum Bacillota; class Clostridia; order Christensenellales; family Borkfalkiaceae; genus Coproplasma. The sequence goes on from CAJTTC010000024.1 coordinate 3,287, forward strand.
ATGCTTGGATAAGCTCACCTATGCAGGCAATTTGTCAACGCTTTCAACGGTAATGGGAAAACCGAATTTCCGTTTTGTAAAGGCAGATATCTGCGACAGAGAGGCGATTTTTAAACTTTTTGAAGAAGAAAAGCCTGAGATTGTGGTAAACTTTGCCGCCGAAAGTCATGTTGACAGAAGTATTGAAGACCCTGGCATTTTTCTACAAACTAATATTCTCGGTACGGCGGCACTTATGGACGCTTGTCGTAAATACGGAATAAAACGCTTTCATCAGGTTTCTACCGACGAGGTGTACGGGGATTTACCTTTGGATAGACCCGATTTATTTTTTACGGAACGCACTCCTATTCATACAAGCAGCCCGTATTCTTCAAGCAAGGCGTCGGCTGATTTGCTTGTGTTGGCTTATAACAGAACCTACGGATTGTCAGTATCAATCAGCCGTTGTTCCAATAATTACGGACCTTATCATTTCCCCGAAAAGCTTATTCCGCTTATGATTGCAAATGCACTGAACAATAAGCCATTACCTGTTTACGGAAGGGGTGAAAACGTACGCGATTGGTTGTACGTCGAGGATCACTGTAAGGCTATTGACTTAATCATTCATAATGGCAGGGTAGGCGAAGTTTACAATGTCGGCGGTCACAACGAAATGAAAAATATCGACATAGTAAAGCTTATTTGCAAGGAGCTCGGTAAACCCGAGAGCCTTATTACCTACGTTGCCGACAGGAAAGGGCACGATATGCGTTACGCTATCGACCCTACTAAAATTCACGAGGAACTTGGCTGGCTACCCGAAACTAAATTTGAGGACGGTATCAAGAAAACAATAAAATGGTATCTTGAAAACCGTGAGTGGTGGGAAACCATAATCAGCGGCGAATATAAAAAGTATTACGAAAAAATGTACGGTGACAGAAAGTGAAAGTTTTGGTAACGGGCGTTAAAGGTCAACTTGGCTACGACGCTGTAAACGAGCTTGAAAAGCGCGGTCATATAGCGGTAGGCGTTGACATCGCTGAAATGGATATAACCGATAAAGTAAATGTGTCGCGCATTATGAGTGAAGTTAAACCCGATGCGGTAATTCACTGCGCCGCGTGGACGGCTGTGGACGCCGCCGAGGATAATGAAGAGAAAGTACGTCTTGTTAACGCAGTAGGAACTGAAAATATCGCTACAGAATGCAATAAACTCGGTTGTAAAATGGTGTATATCTCAACCGATTACGTTTTCGACGGAAAGGGAGAAGAACCCTGGCAACCCGATTGCAAAGATTATAAACCGCTTAACGTATACGGACAGACCAAACTTGAAGGCGAACTTGCGGTAGCCGAAAGGCTTGAGCGTTTTTTTATAGTGCGTATTGCGTGGGTGTTCGGTAAGAACGGCAAAAATTTTATAAAAACAATGTTAAATATTGGTAAAACTCACGATACGGTAAGGGTAGTTAACGATCAAATAGGCACTCCGACATATACTTTTGATTTAGCGCGTTTGTTAGTTGATATGGTGGAAACGGAAAAGTATGGCTATTATCATGCAACCAATGAGGGGGGCTATATAAGTTGGTATGACTTCACTAAGGAAATTTACAGACAAGTAGGGTACGGCACAAAGGTTGTCCCCGTATCTACTGCGGAATACGGTTTAAGTAAGGCGGCGCGTCCGTTTAATAGTCGATTGGATAAAAGTAAGCTTGTTGCAAACGGGTTTAAGCCGTTGCCCGACTGGCGGGACGCGCTGAGTAGATATTTAGAGGAACTTGAAAATGGGACAAATTAAGGTTAAAAAAAACGTTGGCGGAATTGACGGATTGCATATTATAGAGCCTGCCGTACACGGTGACAACCGCGGATATTTTATGGAAACCTATAACTTGCGCGATATGGAAGAAGCGGACTTGAATATGGTCTTTGTTCAGGACAATCAGTCTATGAGCACAAAGGGAGTTCTTCGTGGCCTGCACTTTCAGAAACATTTTCCTCAGGGCAAACTTGTACGCGTAATCAAAGGAAAAGTTTTTGATGTTGCAGTCGATATCCGTAAAGGAAGTAAAACATATGGTAAGTGGTTTGGTGTGGAACTATCCGACGAAAATAAAAAACAGTTTTATATTTCCGAGGGATTTGCTCATGGCTTTTTGGTATTATCGGATACGGCGGAATTTTGTTACAAAGTGACCGATTTTTATCACCCCAACGATGAGGGGGGTATTGCATGGAATGATCCTAACATAGCAGTTGCGTGGGGCGTATGTGGTAACTACTGCGGCACGGCAGACAGCACTGGCTATACTTTGCCCGACGGCACACCCTTAAATTTAAGTGACAAAGACAAACAGTGGCTTACATTGGAAGAGCTGAACGTAAGATAATTTTGTATGGAATGCGGTTTAACTTTTGAGAGAAAATACTGCTTTGTAACAGTCGAGTTTGTTGACGATCCAAATGTTGAAGGGCGGACTTTCTGGTATCTGTGCCCATTCCGGGAAATTGATGTCGGGAGTAAGGTATTAGCGCCTCTCGGCAGACATAACGGTTTGCAACAGGGAGTGGTAAGAGGAAAGAGGTTTACCGATGAAGAAAGCGCTCCTTATCCGTTGTCGTTGATTAAAAAAGTAGTAAAAATTATCAATTGAAATGATTAAGAAAATCTAAAAAGGCAAGATTAGCGCGGTAAGTGAGCTTTCCAAAGGGATAAATGAGTTTACCGCCAAATTCACGAACTCGCTTATGATGCCTGTATAAATCGAAGATAGGCTTGAAATTACCAACGCGACTTGCCTGTTTGGAAGGACAGAAGCATGTCTGCAACAATTTTTGGCGAAAAAAATACTTATGACTATTGGAAAAGCATTTTTCAAACAGGAAAAACACCCGAGGAAACGGCGGTACTTGCTTCACCGTTAAATGTATCAGATATGATTAGATAGTTATTTCGGGTGCAGTATTTTGCTCAAGAAAGATGTTCGACAAATTTTTGTTGCCCAAAAACCTTGATTTATTATCCATATATGTCAAGTCGTATAATTGATTATTGCTTTCCAACGCGCAAGATAAATGAATATTTGCGCGTAATGTGAGACATTTAAGCGGCGGAGCATAAAAAGCGCAAAAAAGCTTACAACATTCATAATTCGACAAAATCCCACATATATTTACCGGTAAAGGGGTAGAGATATGTGGGATATTCATATGCGTATACTGGCGGAAGCCGAATATATAATCAAGACCAATTCGACGGTGCGAGCCGCCGCTCAATACTTCGGCATAAGCAAATCAACCGTACATAAAGACGTTACGGAGCGGTTGGAGGAGATAGACAAGCGCCTTTTCGAGCTTGTGCGCGAGGTGCTCGACAAAAATCTGTCGGAGCGGCACATACGCGGCGGTATGGCAACGAAGAGCAAATATGCGGATAAGAGGAAAAATTTTTCATAAAAATTCCACCTGTTTATAAGCGTTATAATTTGTAAAACGCCGTTTGGTATGATATAATCTATTCGGTGAATTTTTGCATAAAGCAATGTTGACCGTACACAACAACTACAATTCAGCCCTCGCCGTGCCTTAAATGAGCGCGGTAGGGACAGGGTAAACGTATGTCAAAGCTATTGGGAATAGACGTCGGCTCAACGACCGTCAAGGTGGTTGCGATTGACGAAAACGGTAAAATTTTATATAAATCATATGTCCGCCACTTTGCCAAGGTAAAAGAGACGGTTTTGTCGGAGCTGAAAAACGTATTGAATGGGCACGGCGGCGATTTCAGCGCGTCGATCACGGGCAGTGCGGGGTTAGGGCTTTCTCAACGTAGCGGGATAGCCTTTGTTCAGGAAGTGCAGGCGGCTTATACCGCAATCAGAAAATTCTATCCCGACGCGGACGCGGCTGTGGAGCTTGGCGGTGAGGACGCGAAAATCATATTCGTGACGGGTGGAACGGAACAGCGAATGAACGGCAGTTGCGCGGGCGGCACGGGCGCGTTTATCGACCAGATGGCGACGCTTTTAAACGTAACCGTGCAGGAGATGGACGAGCTGTCTCTCAAAGCCGAGCGCGTATACCCCATAGCCTCGCGTTGCGGCGTGTTCGCCAAATCGGACATTCAGCCGCTCATCAATCAGGGCGCAAGCAAGGCGGATATATCGGCTTCGATTTTTCAGGCGGTAGTCGACCAAACGGTGTCGGGGCTGGCGCAGGGGCGCAGAATAAAGGGGAAAGTCCTCTTTCTCGGCGGACCTCTGCACTTTCTTAAAGGCTTGAAAAAGGCTTTCAAGACGACTTTAAAGTTAGATGACGAGCACGCAATTTTTCCCGACGACGCGCCTTGTTTTATGGCTATAGGAGCGGCGTTGCACTCTGTGACCGTCCAGTCGCGCAACCTTGAAGAAATAATTGCGGCGATAGAAAACAGTACGGGCAGTGAAGAGATAATAACTGGTGAACCTCTATTCAAAGATAAGGAGGAGTACACGGCGTTCGTCGCACGCCACCGCGCAACCGATCTTAAATTCTGCGAAATTCAGACTTACGAGGGCGGCGCATATCTCGGCATAGACAGCGGCTCTACGACGACTAAGCTTATACTTATAACTCCCGATTGCCGTATACTCTATTCGCATTATCAGTCGAATAACGGACAACCCCTTGACATCGTTATAGAAAAAATTAAGGAAATCTATACGCTATCGGAGGGCAGGATAAAGATTTTAGGCAGTGCGGTAACGGGCTATGGCGAGGACTTAATTAAATCCGCAATAAAAGCCGATTTCGGCATAGTTGAAACGGTAGCGCACTTTAAAGCGGCATTGCACTTCAATCCAAAAGTCGATTTCATAATCGATATCGGCGGGCAGGATATCAAGTGCTTCAAAATCAAAAACGGCGCAATCGACTCAATAATGCTCAACGAAGCGTGTTCGTCGGGTTGCGGTTCGTTCATTCAGACGTTCGCTAAGGCTATGGGTATGGAGATAGACAAGTTCTCTATGTGCGGGCTGTACGCAAAGCACCCCGTAGAGCTCGGCTCGCGCTGTACCGTATTTATGAACAGCGCCGTAAAGCAGGCGCAGAAGGAGGGCGCGACGGTTGAGGATATCTCCGCGGGGCTGTCCTCGTCAATAGTAAAAAACGCCATATATAAGGTTATCCGTGCGGCAAGCGCGGACGAACTCGGCGAAAATATAGTCGTGCAGGGCGGCACTTTTTTAAACGACGCCGTACTCCGTTCGTTTGAAAAGGAGACTGGTAAGCAGGTTATAAGACCGGGGATAGCGGGGCTTATGGGCGCGTTCGGCGCGGCGCTGTACGCCAAAGAAAACGTTTCGGGTGAGAGCTCTACCATTAACGAAGAGGGCTTAAAGGCGTTTGCATATTCCTCAAAATCGACTAACTGTCACGGCTGTACTTCTAACTGCAACGTCAACATAATCACCTTTGCCGACGGCAGTCGTTATATTTCGGGCAACAAGTGCGAAAAGGGCGCGGGTTTAAAGCCCGTATCGGACAGTCTGGATCTGTACGCGTTTAGGCAAAAGCGTCTGTTGGAGAGCGTAGACGGCGTAAAGGGCAGGCGCGGCAAAGTGGGGCTTCCTTTACAGCTTGTTATGTACGAGCAGCTGCCGTTATGGGCGGGCTTCTTCGAAAGTCTGGACTTTGAGGTGGTTCTAAGCGAAAAATCTTCGCGTAAGCTCTACTTTTTGGGTCAGCACACGGTTGCGAGCGACACGGCTTGCTACCCCGCAAAATTGATGCACGGGCATATAGAGAGCCTTTTGGATAGGGGCGTCGACTTCATTTTCCTGCCATGCGAAAGCTATAATATCGACGAGCATTGCTCGGTAAATCACTACAACTGCCCCGTCGTTGCATATTATTCCGAACTCTTAAAGGCGAATAACGAGCGGCTTACAGATGAGAATTTCATAATGCCGTATATTGATTTGAACGACGAGAAAAGCGCCGTTTTGAAATTACATACTGTCTTTAAGCGCTTCGGCATCGGCAAAAGTCAAATTAAAAAGGCACTAAATGCGGGCTTTGAAAGGTTGCGCGCATATCACATTGACGTCAGAAATAAAGCCGACGAAATACTTACCGCCGCAGAAAAGCAGGGCAAGCAGGCGGTCGTCCTTGCGGGCAGACCTTATCACCTCGACCCCGAAATCAATCACGGAATAAATAAACTGTTGACGTCTTTGGGATTTGCCGTGCTGTCCGAGGACGGCGTGTACGAGCGGGGCGACAGAGTAAAAGTAAACGTTCTCAATCAATGGACGTATCACGCAAGGCTTTACAGGGCGGCGGACTTCGTATGCAAAAACGACAACGTAAACCTTGTTCAGCTCGTATCGTTCGGTTGCGGTATCGACGCCATAACCACCGACGAAGTACGCCTCATAATGGAGAAGAACGGCAAACTCTACACGCAGATCAAGATAGACGAAATCAACAATCTCGGCGTAGTCAAAATACGTTTGAGAAGTATGCTTGCGGCTATCGAAGAGGGAAAACGGAGGAAGAACGGGTAACTTATGGAAGAAGTTAAGACGGTAGACTACACCGAAAATTATCCGAAGTGGAAAGATGAGTACAAGTCCACTCATAAAATACTTGTGCCCGATATGCTTCCGTGGCACTTCGCCATAATAGAGGAGCTTTTAAAGCAGGATGGGTACGACGTCGAAATACTCAAAAACGATTCCCGCGCGGTAATCGACGAGGGGTTAAAGCACGTGCATAACGATACGTGTTATCCCTGTCTTTGCGTAGTCGGACAGTATATCGACGCGTTAAAGAGCGGCAAGTACGACCCCGATAAAACCGCCGTGCTCATAACGCAGTCGGGCGGCGGGTGCAGGGCTTCGAACTATATACCGCTCATTCGCAAGGCGTTAAAGGCGGAGTTTCCTAACGTCCCCGTAATTTCCGTAAACTTTTCAGGGTTGGAAAAGGATTCGTCGTTTAAAGTCGGGCTTAAACTTATGCTCAAACTTGTTTACGCCATTTTTTACGGCGATACGCTGATGTGGTGCTACAATCAGACCAAGCCTTACGAGGAGGACGCGGGCGCGTGCGATTTTGTGCGCGACAGCCTTGTGGCGGAGATTACGGAAAGCTTTAAGACAAGCGCATACAAAAAATTTGCAAAGATTAATAAGAGCATAATCACGGCTTTCGCCGCCGTCAAGCGCAGTCGTGAAAAGAAAGTAAAGGTGGGCATAGTCGGCGAGATTTATGTAAAATACGCCTATTTGGGAAATAACAACCTTGAAAAATTTTTGCTGTCGGAGGACTGCGAACCCGTCGTTCCCGCATTGATGGACTTCGTTCTGTACTGCATTGTAAACAATATAAACGACGGCTATTTTTACGGTAAAAAGGGATTGTTCTGGAACGCCAATAAAATTCTTTACAAAATTTTGCACAAAAAGCAGAAAAAGATTATATCCTATTTTGAAAAGGACGGCAATTTCGAGCCGATACACGATTTCGAACACTTGCGCAGGTGTGCAGACAAGGTGCTGAACCAAGGCGTAAAAATGGGCGAGGGGTGGCTCATCGGCGCTGAAATGGCGGCGCTCGCCGAAACGGGAGTGGGCAATATAGTGTGCGCTCAGCCTTTCGGTTGCCTGCCCAACCATATAGCCGGCAAGGGCGTTGTGCGCACGTTAAAAACTCAGTACAAGGACGAGAATATTGTGGCGGTTGACTACGACCCGTCCGCAACCAAAGTCAATCAGGAGAACAGAATAAAGCTTATGCTTGCCACCGCGAGGGAAACGCTTGCGGGCAATGATTCCGATAGTTAATCAGGCAATTCATAATGAACGGATTTGAACGGCTTTACCCCTTAAAATCGGGGGGCGAAGCCGTTTTTAAACGTTTGCTCTCGGATTGTATTACAATTTTCGCAGAGCAACAAAAAAAGCGGAGCGTACGCTCCGCTTTTTGAATTTTAAAGATAATGATTAATGGCTACACTTGTCATTTTTAACGTTTTCAATTGACAGCTTAGCCTTTTCGACGATGTTTTCCGCGGTAAAGCCGAAGTGCTTGAAGAGCTGTTTTGCAGGACCTGAAACGCCGAAGCTTGTCATAGTGATAAGCTCGCCGTAATCGCGGCAGTATTTATACCAGGCGAAGTGGCTTGCGGCTTCGACGCACACGCGCGCCTTAACCGACTTGGGCAGAACTTTCTCCTTGTATTCTTCGCTCTGCGCGTCGAAAATTTCCATACAGGGAATGGATACGACTCTCGCCTTTATATTTTCTTCCGCCAAAATCTTCTTGGCTTCCATACACTGCTCGATTTCCGAACCCGTCGCAATGAGAAGCACGTCGGGCTCTTCGACCGTACCCGCTATAACGTAGCCGCCCTTTAAAGCCTTTTCGCCCGAGTTGTGCTCGTAGCAGGGCAAATTCTGTCTTGATTCAACGATAACGGTGGGCTTATCCGACGTAAACGCCGTAACGAACGCCGCCGCCGTTTCCTTGCCGTCGCAGGGGCGGAATACGTTTACGTTGGGAATGGAGCGCACCATAACCAACTGCTCCATAGGCTGATGCGTAGGACCGTCCTCGCCGACGCCTATCGAGTCGTGCGTCATAACGTAGACTACGGGTATTTGCATAAGACCGCTCATTCTGATTGCGGGCTTCATATAGTCGGCGAAAGAGAAGAACGTAGAGCAAACCGCTCTTAAACCGCCGTGCAGCTGAATACCGTTGCAGATAGCGCCCATAGCGTGTTCGCGTATGCCGAAATGAATGTTGCTACCCTCTCTGTGCTCGGGCGAGAAGTATGCGCTTCCCTTAATTTCCGTTTTAGTGGAGGGGGACAGATCGGCTGAACCGCTCATAAGATTGGGTGAAACCTTGGCAATCATATTGAGGATTTTGCCGCCGCAGCTGCGCGTTGCCTCGGGCTTGTCAAAATCGTAGAGCCCCTCTATGGCGTTCACGTCGATATCGATTCCGCCCATAAATTGCTTGTATTGCGCCGCAAGCATGGGGTAAGCCTGCTCGTACTGGGCAAACAGCGCTTTCCATTCCTCCTCGGCTTTGCACTTGTCCTCTGCGATTGCAAGGCAGTGCGCCTTGACGTCCTCGGGCGCTTCGAAGGGAGGTTGAGTCCAGCCGAGATTTTCTCTCAGCTTGCGCACGTTTTCCTCGCCGAGGGGCGCGCCGTGACTGTCCGCGCTTCCAGCAAGGGGCGAGCCGTAACCTATCTGAGTTTTGCAGATTATAACGGAGGGGCGGGTTAAATCGCTCTTGGCGCGCTCGATAGCCGATTTGAGCATTCCGAGGTTGTTCGCATTGTTCACGCGGATAACCTGCCAGCCCTGCGCCATAAAGCGCGTCGCCGCGTCCTCGCTGAACGTGGTCTTCATATCGCCCTCGATAGTAATGTCGTTGTTATCGTATAACAGAATGAGCTTTCCGAGCTTCTGCGTGCCCGCAAACGAGCAAGCCTCGTAGCCGATACCTTCTTCAAGACAGCCGTCGCCCGTCAGTACGTAAGTGTAGTGGTCGACGATAGGGTAGTCGGGTCTGTTGAAAAGCGCCGCAAGGTGCGCTTCGGCAACGGCAAATCCGACCGCGTTTGCAAGTCCCTGACCGAGAGGGCCTGTGGAAGTTTCTACGCCTTCCGTAGTGCCGTACTCGGGGTGACCCGGCGTAATCGAGCCGAGCTGACGGAAATTCTCCAAATCTTCCTTCCTGACGTTGTAGCCGAAAAGGTGTAAGAGCGAGTAGAGCAACATAGAGCCGTGCCCCGCCGACAAAATAAATCTGTCTCTGTTGTCCCACTTGGGGTTTTTGTAGCTGAACGAAAGGAAGTCCGCAAACAATTCGTAGCCTATGGGTGCGGCTCCCAGACAAATGCCCGGATGACCCGATTTTGCTTTCTCTATGGCTTCCGCCGAGAGTACTCTGATTGTGTCAACGCTTTTCTGCTGTACTGACATTAAATTTTTCTCCTTGTTTATTTATGTGTTTTGCGTCGGATTTTACCGTCCGCGCTTCAATTTTCACTGTCTATATACTGTTTTAAGCCCGTAACGTCGAGGAAGGGGTACTTGGCAAGTATATAATAGATATATCTCGCCATTGTGTTGTTGCCGCCGACCTTTCTGCTTGCAAAATTTATCGGCAACACGGGGTCGTGCACGCTCTGCCTTACAAGCGTCCAACCGTCGCCGAAGTCCTCGGGGAAGTTAATTCTTGCACCCTCATAGCTGTGGGCAAGACTGAGCCGCTTGTCCTCGTCAGCCCAGAATTTGAGCTCTTTTATAATTCTGTCGCCCTCTGTTCTGAAATTGACGGACTGTGAGTTGAACTTAACGCGCACTTCGTCCTCCTCGGCGGGGGAAACAAGACCCGAAATCAAGTCGCTCAGCTTCTGCCGTTTCTGCGCTTGCATTGCGTACGTTATAAGTAATTTGCATATGAGGTACGCGCCGTCGTCCATATAGTAGTTGTCGGCAAACGCCGCGTGTCCGCTCGTTTCGATGGCGAGGGGACAATGACCGCCCGCCGCGTTTATGCGCAGGGCTTCGTCTATAACGTTTCTGTAACCGCGCTTAAATCTGACGTGTTTGCCGCCGAGCTTCTCTATAAAGTCGGTCAGTCCGTCGCTCGTCACGCTGTCGGTAACGATAGTGGCAGGACCGTCCGCAAGCACGGTAGCCGCAGTCAATGCAATCAGATTGTTGCGGTTAATGAGCATTCCGTTGCCGTCGACGACAGCCGCTCTGTCCACGTCCGTGTCGAATATAATTCCCAGCTCCGCCTTAGAGGCAACCACGGCGTCGCACAGCGCGTTGATAGCCACTGTGTCCTCGGGATTTGGCGCGTGCGCGGGGAAATTGCCGTCGGGGTTGAGGTTTATGCTTCCGTCGGTAATCGCGCCGAGCTGTTGCAGTACCTTTTTAACAAAGAAGCCGCCCACGCCGTTGCCCGCGTCGACTATTATTCTCTTGCCGAAGAGGGGAGCGGACTTACCCGTGCCCGTGCGCACAATGCCGACAAGCTTGCGGCAGTACTCGTCCATATACGATTTTTCTTCCATACCGCCGATAGCTTTGGGCAAAAATTCGCCCTTTTCCGCAATGGCGATAATATCGGAAATATCGCTTCCGTTGAGTCCGCCCTCGGGAGTGAAGAATTTCAGCCCGTTTCTGTCATAGGGCAGGTGGGAGGCGGTTATCATAATCGACGCGTCGCAATCCCAATTGCTCTCTTTAAGCAGTGTGAACATACAGGGGGTGGAGCTTATTCCGCAGTTTATAATGGTACAGCCGCTTTCAACCGCAATACTTCTGTAAACCGCAGAATAGATAGCCTCGCTCGAAATGCGCACGTCGTAGCCGACGGCGATTTTAAGCGCTGTTTTACCCGTTTTGTCGGCAAGCCACTTGACAAACGCCTTAGTTATGTCGCGTATGGCTTCGATAGTAAGCGTAACTTCGTGTTCCTCGCTCTGAACGGCGATACCGCGAATGTCGCTTCCGCTCTTTAAATGAGAATAAGATTTTTCTTCCATAGTAACATTATTATACAATATATAACGGCTAAAAACAAGTATTTGAGGGCAGTGAAAAACAAATTTAAGCTACATAATTTTTCCGTAAAAACCTTGTCAAACACTTTATTTTTTCGGTACGCTGTGGTAAAATTGATATAATATGTAATGCGCAACGCGTAACCGCTGTAATTTACGCGCCGCGTTCGTATCCCCATTTCAGATTAAGAGGTTTTATTATGGCAAAGGACAGTTTTGTAGAGAATATAGCCGATATAGAGAGCGATTTTCCGCAGTGGTACACCGACGTATGCAAAAAAACGCAGCTCGTCGATTACGGACCTGTTAAGGGCACTATGGTTATCCGTCCTTACGGCTACGCTATCTGGGAAAATATTCAGCGTGAGCTCGACGCGCGTTTTAAGGCTACGGGGCACAAGAACGCGTATTTTCCTCTGCTCATTCCTATGAGCTTTATGACGAAAGAGGCGGAGCACGTAGAGGGCTTTGCTCCCGAAGTTGCCGTCGTAACACACGCGGGCGGCGAAGAGCTTGCCGAGCCCCTTGTCGTCCGTCCCACGTCGGAAACCATTATAGGAAATATGTACTCCAAATGGATACAGTCTTACCGCGATTTGCCCGTGCTTATGAACCAATGGGCTAACGTTATGCGTTGGGAAAAGACAACGCGACCTTTCCTGCGTACTTCCGAATTTTTATGGCAGGAGGGACATACGGCTCACGCCACCGAGGAAGAGGCTGTAGAAGAAACGATGAAGATGCTGGGCGTTTATAAGGAGTTTGCCGAAAACGTGCTTGCCATTCCCGTAATCTGCGGCAAAAAGACGGAAAAGGAAAAGTTTGCCGGCGCGGTTGCCACCTATGGAATGGAAGCGATGATGAAGGACGGCAAAAGTCTGCAATCGGGCACTTCGCACTACCTCGGTCAGAACTTTGCCAAGGCGTTCGATATTAAATTCCTCGATAAGGACGGCGTGCAGAAGCACGTTTATACTTCGAGTTGGGGCGTTTCGACGCGTCTTATAGGTGCGTTGATTATGGCTCACGGCGACGCCCGCGGGCTGGTATTGCCCCCCAAGGTTGCGCCCGAGCAGGTCGTAATCGTGCCCATAGCCGCTAAAAAGGGCGGCGTGTTGGAGGCGTGCGCCGATATCAGGGCTCAGCTCGAAGCGGCGGGCGTGCGCGTAATATTCGACAACTCCGACAACTCTCCCGGTTGGAAGTTCAACGAGTGGGAGATGAAGGGCGTGCCGTTAAGAATAGAGGTGGGTCCTCGCGATTTGGAGGCGGGTAAGGTAATTCTGTTCCGCCGCGACACGCTTGTCAAGAGCGAGTGCAACCTCTCCGAAATTACTAATACTGTAAAGGCTCTTCTCGACTGTGTTCAGCGCGATATGCTGGAAGCGGCAAGAGTGCGCAGGGACGAAAGAATTGTAAAGGCTGACAGCCTCGACGGCATACTTGCGGGCGTTGAAGCGGGCAACTTCGTAAAGGCGGGCTGGTGCGGCTGCCGCGAGTGCGAAGACAAGATTAAGGAAAAGACGGCGGCGAGCTCGAGGGTAATGCTCGAAGAGCTTGAAGACGAGCTGTGCGCGGTATGCGGAAAGCCTGCAAAGCACACCGTGTATTTTGCGAGAGCGTATTGATATACGGCGATAAAACCGCCTTTCGTGCAGTGCGGCGAAGCGCCGTGTCGCCGAAATTATTAAAAAGTTAAAATAATTTTATAAAAGGCGGGACAAATCAACGCTCGTCAACGTTTAATGGTAAAGGCGGTAAAAATTACAGATAAGCTGTAACTTTTTATAAGTTACGCGCTTGACCGTCGGATTTGAGTTTGATACAATGATAGAGAACAGAAAGGAGGTTTTGGTATGAAATTCTGTACTCATTGCGGAAAGGAAGTTTTAGACGACGCGATTATCTGCCCTGCCTGCGGTTGCAGCGTGCAGTACGAAGGCAAGCAAAAAACTACGCAGGCTACGGCAACGCCTAACTATAACGTGCCGACAGATACATATTCGGCTATGAGCATTGCGGGTTTTGTGTGCTCGTTTTTCGCCGTGGTGGTAGGACTTATTCTCAGCATTATAGCTTTTAACGAGGCTAAGAGAACGGGCAGTCAGAAGTCGCAGTCTATGTCCAAGGCGGGCATAATCATCTCTGCGGTGGAGCTTGGTATCGCGGCGTTTGTAATCTTAATCTGGGTCATAGTGTTAATTGCCGCAATTTCAAGCGTCGGCGGCTACTATTGATATTGAATTTTAACTCAATTCCCCTTGACCGATAGGCAGGGGGAATTTTTTATGCGAAAGTGTTATTATAAGATAGGTTTGCAATCCAAAAGCAAGCCTATTTTTAATTACCCATAATCAATCACAATTTAATAATGGCTTGGGCTTGTCTTTTCGGAGGCAAGCCCATTTTTTTATTCTCAAAAGGAGGTGTAGAGTATGGGGAATATCGAGAGCGATTATCAAACAAATAAAACCTCTCTCGATACCAACAAGACAAGTGCGACAAACGAACTTGAACAATATCGGCAAAACGCTTTACAAAGCATAGCCGACAAGTACAACGAAGCCGCCGCCTCCCGTAAAGAGTTAGCCGGAAGCACGAGCAAAAATATCTTCGAGGGAACGCAAGCGGATAACTACGAGACCTTGAAGGGAATCATCTCCGGGGCTTCGGACGAGACAACGGACGCACTCTTCCAACAAATTATGAGCGGAGATATTAACGAAGAGCAAAAGAATCTCCTCAAAATGCTTGCGACAAGCGTAGCCCAAGGCAATGTAACAAAGCGACAAGATTCTACCTACAATAACTATTTGAGTACGATTGCGAACTTAACGGATAGGTCGGTAGAATCCGCTTATGCGGCAATCGATAGGCTCGATATAACCGATGAACAAAAGGCGAAATTGAAGGCGCAAGTTGATAGTCGTGTATCGGTAAATCAAGAGCAATATCGCAAAGATATGAGAAATGAGGTTTTAACATATCTTGATTCGTATGAGGGGGATTGGGAGAAAGCGAAGGATTACCTTGACGTCAATCGAGAATTTCTTACGGACGATGATTATAAATTTCACTCCAATAGGATTGATAATGAACTCAAAGACCAACAAGACGCCGAGAAAAAATCGCAAGAGGAAAAAGACAAGCGTATTATTACGGGGCAAGAATCGTTTGAGTATAACGGGAAGTATTATCAAATCGGCTCTCGCCTTGATGATAACGCAAACGAGATTAAGCACAATAGAGACTTTACGGAGCAACTTAAAAATTTGGGCTTCACTGACCCCTTCGATAAGAATATTCCTAACGGCACAACATTGACGGTAAAGAGCGACGCCTATGGCTCGAATGAGCATAATTGGAAGGATTGGGTAGGCGGAGTTGATATTACGGATTGGCGAAATTGGATTCCCGGATATAACATTTACAATCAAATAAATAACTGGGCAAACCTTGAAACGAGGACTTTAACATTTTACAATGGAAAATGGTATAGTTCATCGGAAGTAGGAAGATAAGGAGCAAGTATGGCATATCAAATGACTCCTTCGGAGAGAAGAGCAAGAGCGCTTGCATTAAAACAGCAACGTGAAAACCGCAATCTCTATCAACAATACTTGACTCAAAAGGAAGAGTATGATAGACGGGTCGAACAAGAGCGCCTCAATGCTTTATACGAAGAAAACAAAGTAAAAAATCAAAACTTTTTCGTGAGAGCCGGACACACTATCGGAGATATAGCAGCGAATGTTATTACCG
The DNA here is from genome assembly GCA_910579295.1 of uncultured Christensenella sp. GTDB lineage: Bacteria > Bacillota > Clostridia > Christensenellales > Borkfalkiaceae > Coproplasma. Next base: position 18,626 of record CAJTTC010000024.1, read on the forward strand.
GAGCGGTGAAAGGTCTCGAAGGAATTTACGACCTCGGCGCCGGCATTG
>CAJTTC010000025.1 GCA_910579295.1 uncultured Christensenella sp.
AGCGTTAATAATGCTTTATGTACGCGCTCTGTATTCTCGCGCCGTATAATGATTGCAAGCGTATCGGCGGACTTGTCCTCAAAGTCTATGCCGTTTTCGATTAAATAGTACAGCGAGGTATGCCGCCGTGTTTCTTTCCAATGGTTGCGCTTTTCTTGTTGTAATAATTCCAAGTGTATCAAGTAAATATCTTCCGTAACCTCGACGGCGTTCGTCGTTCCGTCCACAAATTTATATATAATTACTTGCATATAGAAAGCCTCCACTTATAAGCACGGCAACGGCATTGTGGTAAGGTTTTTATAAAAATTCTTGAAAATAAAAAAAGCCCGACAAACTTTCAGACTTTGTAAAGCCTTGAAAATTTGTCAGGTTTTGCTTTTTCATAGAGAGCCTTAACACATATAACAAATGCCAGCCGTAAACGTGCGTGCGATTACTGCCCAATATTTCATTTTAAGGATATAGGCGTTTGCTATGATGTGTTAAATAAAAAAAGAATTGAGTGCGCCATTTACTGCTCCCGAAAATAATTTTGTTTTTACTTTCGTACACTCAATTCTTTATTTTTGATAAAGTTTTATTCGGTTGTTAGGTTTTATCGGATAATACTTTTTGAATAATGATTTTACCGTCCTTGATTTCTATTTGTAATTTTAATTTACATTTCGGGCAATAGATTTCCACGTTTGAGCCGTCGCCAGCCTTGAACAATTTATGCCCGCAGTCAGGGCAAACAATGTAGTTTGTCATATAACCTCTATATAGTCGGAAAGATTACGCCGCAACCCGCAATTCACACCGTATTCGTCCACATAACCCAGCCGTAAAATCATTTGCACGGGAGCGGTAACGCCTAAATCGGTTTGTATGGACGAGCAAAACGGTTGTGTTTCCAACGCGGCGGAAAACGGTTGAACGGCTATATTGTTTTCGGTACAGTCAAACCAAAACGCTTGCGTTTTTCTACCCGTGTTAATCAATTCTTCAAAGGTATTACCGCCCGTAATAACGGCGAATGCGCCGCAATTATTCAGTTGCTTTTTTGCCGTGTCAATTCCTTGTTGTGCGAATTTATCGCCTTTTGCGCTTTCTCTTGTCGTCGTCCAATAATAGAAAGTTTTGACTATACCTTTTAAGCCTATCATATCGGCGGTTATGCCGTCTAATTTGTTTTCGGCTTCCTTATCGGAAAAGCGCATCCATTCCGCTAATTCGTCGCGGTATGCTTGATTAGCCGACTGCACCGTAACGGCATCCATTGAAATGCGTTTTATATAATCAAAATTTTCGTCGCCGTTTTGATAGAGCGTTATAGCCGAATATTTATTTAATAAGGCAGTTACCGTTATTTGTTCGATTTTTCCGTTTGAGTACGCCGATTTATCGGTATGCCGTTTATCTATCAATGAAAGTTTAGCGTTATCAACAGTTGCATTATCGCGTTTGGAATAGGTAACATTTACCGTCAAATCGGTGCAATTTACTTGCGTGTCATAGCCGTATGCGCCGAACGCAACGCTCATTGTTTCGATATAGCAACCGAGCGAAATATACGCCTCGCGTTTTTCACTATCAACCACATTTAATACGCGACTTTCGTCTATTGAAATTTGCAAGCGGTTTTCGTTGGGGTAAAGTTTAACGCTCCACATTTGCGTATTATGTGAGTTAGCCGCGATAGAGGAATACCACAACGCATTTTGAATATCGTCGTTTACGCCGTCCAATTTGCGCGACGGATTGACTTTTAACGGTCTACCCATAATTGCCGCCGCAGTAAGAACAGCGGACAGCGCGATAATGACCGCGCCTAAAATTGAAAATACAATAATCATAACTTTCTTTTTCCTTGTCATAGTTTTTACCCCTTATTTGCAAGCGCACAGCAGCCGTTCAAAACAGAACGCCGAAAAGTCTTTTTCGTTCAGTTGCAGCATTTTCAAATAGTCTTTTTTGTGATTTATCATTCTGATAATACCCGCAACCGAACTCCAAACGAATAGTAGAATTGCCGAATTATCAAGCGCGGTATTGATAACGCCCTCGTCTTTTCCTTGTTGTAAAATGTTTAATAGTTTTTCATTTAAGACTTCGCCCAAGCGGTATATGTCTTTGTAAATTTGCGGTGTATCGTCGGCTTTGATGTTAACGTTAATCGTTCCTATTAGTCCCTCGAAATAGAGCGGGTAGCGGGTTGCAAGCCGAAAAACGTCTTGACATATCTTTGTGAATATATCGCTAAAAACGTTTTGTTCGTCTATTGCTTTATCTACTTTAACGACTATTTTTTCCATAAACTCCAAAACGAGCGCAAAATACACTTCGTCTTTATCTTTGAAATAGCCGTATAACGTAGGCTTGCTATAACCAGCCTCCGCCGCAAGTTGTTCCATTGTCGTCTTTTCAACGCCGTTTTTGCAAAATAGTTTGTCGGCGGCGTCTAAAATATTTCGACGGTTAAATGCTATCGTTCTTTGTGTTCTTGTGTTCATAGTACGCTCCTAAACTTTACTATTAGTAAAATTATAATACTTTCAGTAAAGAAAAGTCAAGCGTTTTGCTTGGCTTTTCATTTGGTATTTGCTATAATGTCAATGTAACACAAAAGATTTTTTTCATAAGAATTATATAGATTTGTTATTCGCTTGTGCTTACCGTCTGAGGACGGAATACGCCGCCTTGACAAATTGTAAAGGGCGACGATTTATCTCCCGTAAGGCATAAAACCGTCGTCGCCTACGGCGCAAACCCTTGACAATTTGCCTGCGACGGCATTTTTCTCTGGTTAAGACGGTAAGCACCAAAGCGAACAACAAAATTTTTAAGCCGCAGTCCGCAACGGACGGCGCAAAGGAGCAAATCACAATGAAAAATGCAGTCATCTACGCAAGGTATTCGCCAGGCTCAAAGCAGAATTACCAATCAATCGAGGGGCAACTCAAAGAGTGTTACGCTTTTGCGGAACGGAGCGATTTACGGGTAGTCCGTGAATACGTTGACGAACACTTGACGGGTACGAACGACAAGCGCACTCAATTCTTGCAAATGATTGAGGACAGCAAGCGCAAAGGCTTTCAGTTTGTCGTTGTCTATCAATTAGACCGTTTCGCCCGTAATAGGTACGACAGCGCAACGTACAAGGCAAAACTCAAAAAAAGCGGCGTTCGCGTACTCTCGGCAAAAGAGAATATCACGGACGACGCGAGCGGTATTTTAATTGAGGGCGTACTTGAAAGTATGGCGGAATATTACAGCGCGGAACTTTCGCAAAAGGTCAAGCGCGGTATCGCTATAACAGCGTCGAAATGTAAGTTTTTCGGCGGCGGTATCCCGCTCGGCTACAAGGTAGACGAGGAAAAGCGGTTTATTATCAACGAGGAAACCGCGCCAATCGTCAAGCAAATGTTTGAAATGCTTGCAAACGGCTACAATTACGCCGAAATTGCCCGTTATATGAACGAGCGCGGAATACCTACCTCGCGCGGCGGCAAGTGGAACAAGAACAGTTTTCACAGCATATTTGCCAACCGCCGCTATTTGGGCAAGTACATTTTTCAAGGCAATGAGATTGACGGCGGTATGCCGCGCATTATTGACGACGAACTTTTCGACGAGGTGCAAAGGGTATTAGAGAAATACGCGCAAGCCCCGTCAAGAGGGAAAGCCCTTGAAGAATACTTGTTATCTGAAAAATTGATATGCGGAAAATGCGGCAATAAAATGACGGGTATCAGCGGCACAAGCAAAAATATGACGGTGCATCACTATTACAAGTGCAACGGCAACCCCAAAGCAAATTGCGACAAGCGTTCCGTTAGAAAACAGTTTATTGAGGACAAAGTTATAAACGCCATTGTCGGCAAGCACGGCGTTTTGACGGACGAATTTATAGATATGGTCGCCGCCGAAACGTATTTACTTATACAAGTGGCACACAACGACAGCGAGATAAAACGCATTGAGGGCGTAATTGCAGACAATCAAAGCGCGATAAACAACCTAATGCAAGCCCTTATGCGCGGCAAGATTGCCGACACGCTTTTAGCGCAAATCGAAAAGTTAGAGCGCGAAAACGCCGAACTGAACGCGACGATTGAAAGCGAAAAGGCATTGCAAATCGACTATACATACGACGATATAAGAAAGTGGTTAGAGCATTTCCGAACGTTGGACTATACAAAGACGAAAAACCGCAAGGCATTGATTGACACGTTCATTTATCGCGTTGTGCTGTACGACGACAAAATGAAAGTGCTTTTCAATCTCAAAAGCGGACAAAAGAACGAATTACTTTTGAACTTGATTTTTCCCGATTACCCCGAAGGGAGTGGTTGTGCGGACGAAAACAGCGCAAAAGAAAAAGAAACCGAAAACTCGGTTTCTCAATCTGGGTGTTCGTATACCCCTGTTATGGTGCGGATAACAGGAGTTGAACCTGCACGGTCGCCCACAGGAACCTGAAACCTGCGCGTCTGCCAATTCCGCCATATCCGCACGAACAGCACAAATTATTGTGCCTGAAACAATGAGATTATAATAGATAAAAACGGCGCTGTCAAGCAAAAATGCAATGGGATATTTTTTTGATTTAAATTGATGTGCGTTATTTACATATCTGCTATCGTATTTCACATTTTTTATCTTTTAAATCAAGTATTTTATGTCGTTTGACTTAAAATTACAATTTTTGGTATAATAATAAAAGGAAAACAATAGGCTTTTTAAAAGTCAATACAGACAGGAGTTAAAGTTTTATGGAATTCAAATTGTCTTACGGTATTGTGGACAGCGTAGAAAAGCTTGCTGCGGAAATCAAAAGGGTTAAAGCGGCGCAGGAGATTTACGCGAAGTATACGCAGGAGCAGGTCGATAAGATTTTTCTTGCGTGTGCAAGCGCGGCTAATAAGGCGCGAATACCTCTTGCAAGGCTTGCCGTTGAAGAAACGGGAATGGGCATTGTGGAGGACAAGGTAATCAAAAACCACTACGCGTCGGAGTATATCTACAATAAGTATAGAACGGTTAAGACGTGCGGAGTAATCGAAGAGGACAAGGCGTACGGCATTACTAAGATGGCAGAGCCTATCGGAATAATCGGCGCGGTTATCCCCACGACCAACCCTACCTCGACGGCGATTTTTAAGACGCTTATGTGCTTAAAGACGCGCAACGGCTGTATCATAAGCCCGCACCCGAGAGCAAAGAACTCCACGATAGCCGCGGCTAAGGTTGTGTACGAAGCGGCGGTAGCGGCGGGCGCGCCCGAAGGAATTATAAGCTGGATAGACGTTCCCTCGCTTGAACTCACTAATCTTTTAATGACGAGCGTAGATACCATTCTTGCAACGGGCGGTCCCGGAATGGTAAGGGCGGCGTATTCGAGCGGCAAACCGGCAATCGGCGTCGGCGCGGGCAACACCCCTGCAATCATCGACGAGAGCGCGGATATAGTGCTTGCCGTCAGCTCGATCATTCATTCAAAGACGTTCGATAACGGTATGATTTGCGCGAGTGAACAGTCGGTTATCGTAGCAGACAAAATCTATAAGCAGGTAAGAAAGGAGTTTGCGGACAGAGGTTGTTATATCTTAAAGCCCGAAGAGCTCGACAAGGTAAGAAAGACAATTATAATCAACGGCGCGCTCAACGCCAAGATAGTCGGACAGAGCGCATATAAGATAGCCGCGCTCGCGGGCGTAAAAGTGCCCGAAACGGCAAAGATTTTAATCGGCGAAGTGGAGAGTGTGGAGCTTTCCGAAGAGTTTGCTCACGAAAAGCTTTCGCCCGTACTTGCAATGTACAGGGCTAAAACCTTTGAGGACGCCTTAGCCAAGGCTGAAAGGCTTGTTGCGGACGGCGGTTACGGACATACTTCCTCGATTTATCTCAACGTTATCACCTCGCAGGAAAAGCTTGACGCATTCCGCAAGGCAATGAAGACTTGCCGTATTCTCGTAAACACTCCTTCGTCGCAGGGCGGTATAGGCGACTTGTATAACTTCAAGCTTTCGCCGTCGCTGACTTTGGGCTGCGGTTCATGGGGCGGTAACTCTGTAAGCGAAAACGTAAGCGTAAGCCATTTACTCAATATCAAAACTGTAGCCGAAAGGAGGGAGAATATGTTGTGGTTCAGAGCGCCTGAAAAGGTATATTTAAAGAGAGGCTGTCTGCCCGTAGCTCTCGACGAGCTTAAAACGGTAATGGGCAAGAAGAGGGCGTTCCTCGTAACCGATAACTTCCTCTATAAAAACGGCTATACAAAGGGAATAACCGATAAGCTTGAAGAAATGGGTATTACTCACACGGTATTCTTCAACGTAGAGCCCGACCCTACGCTTGCGAGCGCAAAAGAGGGCGCGGCGTTGATGAAGAGCTTCGAGCCCGACGTCATAATCGCTCTTGGCGGCGGCTCGGCAATGGATGCTGCTAAAATTATGTGGGTACTTTACGAGCACCCCGAAGCTGACTTTATGGATATGGCAATGCGCTTTATGGATATAAGAAAGCGTGTTTATACGTTCCCCAAGATGGGTGAAAAGGCGTACTTTATCGCCGTTCCCACGTCTGCGGGCACGGGTTCGGAAGTGACGCCATTTGCGGTTATAACCGATGAAAAGACGGGTATAAAATATCCTCTCGCCGACTACGAACTGCTTCCCGATATGGCGATTATCGATACCGACCTGCATATGAGCGCACCCAGAGGGTTGACTTCGGCTTCTGGTATAGACGCGGTAACGCACGCGTTGGAAGCGATAGCGTCTATGCTGGCTACGGATTACACAGACGGACTTGCAAAGCAGGCTTTAAAGGTGATATTCGAGTATCTGCCCCGCGCATACGACAACGGACAGACCGATTACGAGGCAAGGGAGAAAATGGCAAACGCGGCGACAATGGCAGGTATGGCGTTTGCGAACGCGTTCCTCGGCGTGTGCCACTCAATGGCGCATAAGCTCGGTGCGTTCCATCATTTGCCTCACGGCGTGGCAAACGCGCTTCTTATCTGCGACGTGCTTCGTTTCAACGCGGCGGAAGTCCCCGCAAAAATGGGTACGTTCCCGCAGTACGATCACCCCAAGACTTTGAGAAAGTATGCCGAGGTTGCCGAGTTCTTAGGAATTGACGGCAAGAACGATGCGGAAAAGCTTGAAAATCTTATAAAGGCAATTGACGAACTTAAAGCCAGAGTAGGAATTAAAAAGACTATTAAGGAATACGGTATAGATGAAGGCGATTTCCTTGCCCGTCTTGACGATATGGTAGAGCAGGCGTTCGACGACCAGTGCACGGGCGCAAATCCCCGCTATCCTTTAATGAGTGAAATCAAGCAAATGTATCTCAACGCATACTACGGAAAAAACTGAAAAGGTAAGGAGGAAATAATTATATGACAACGAAGCAGCACATTAAATCGCATTTGGGCAAGGAACTGTTCAGAACCGAGGACGGGTTTGTAAAGGTTTTCGGACCTGATTACACTAAATCGGGCATTTTAAACGAAGCGCTCAATCAGTCGAGGGTGGAGGAAACCGACCTCAATATCCCCAAGATAAAATCAATCGAGGTGGTTGACGGACAGTGGTCTATCACAATGGACTATATCGAGGGTAAAACCCTTTCCCAGCTGATGGCGCAAAATCCCGACAAGGAAGACGAATATCTCGAATTGTTCGTCGATTTGCAGAGAACGGTGCTTTCCAAGCGCGTGCCTATGCTCAATAAATTAAAAGACAAGATGCAGGGCAGAATAAGCGACGCTAAGCTGGACGCAACCACGCGTTACGATTTGCACACACGTCTGGACTCTCTTCCCAAGCATTACAACCTTTGCCACGGCGACTTCCACCCCAGCAATATCATAATAACGAAGGACGGCACGCCGTACATCATTGACTGGGCGCATGCAACGCAGGGCAACGCTTCGGCAGACGTGGCTACGACCTACCTTATGTTTTATCTGGAAGGCAAGGAACAGCTTGCGGAAAAGTATTTAAAGCTTTATTGCTTAAAGAGCGACACGGCAAAGCAGTACGTGCAGAAATGGATACCCATCGTTGCGGCAAGCCGTCTTACGAAGGCAAAGCCCGAAGAGGACGAATTTCTCCGCAGATGGATTGACGTCGTAGATTACGAATAATTTTTCATTCACAAGCAATAGCCGCGACGATATGCCGCGGCTGTCGTTTGCGTTTTACGGGCATTGCCGTCAGATATAATATTTTTTTAGCGTTTTTTTATTTCGGTCTTGAAAATTTATAACCGCTATGTTAAAATAATAAGGGTGTATATGACGGAATGTGAGAGGTTGGAATTATTCCATAGCGGAGAGGATATAAGCGCGTATTCGTTTTTCGGCTGTCATGCGGTCGGAAACGGTTGCTACGTTTTTCGCGTGTGGGCGCCTCACGCGCATTCGGTCAGCGTTGTCGGCGACTTTAACGGCTGGGACGACAGCGCGAGCGTTATGACCCGATTGAGCGACGGGGAAAGCTTTTTCGTTGAAATTTCAGCGGCGGAGGGTGACAGATACAAATTCTGTATAACGACGTTTGATGGCAGAAAGATTCTTAAAGCAGACCCGTACTCGTTCCGTTCGGATTTTCCCGCGTCCTCTTCATCGGTAATCTACACGTCGTTGAGAGCAAATCCCCGGCTCGAAGCAGAGGAGGGCGAACAGCCTGTAAATATCTACGAAGTCAATTTGCTGTCTTGGAAGAAGCATAAGGACGGCTCGTACTATACGTTTAAACAATTAACAAAGACGTTAGTGCCGTACGTAAAGTCAATGGGCTACACTCACGTTGAATTTATGCCCGTTACGGAATATCCGTACGACGGCTCGTGGGGCTATCAGGTGACGGGGTATTTCTGCGTAACGGCAAGGCTCGGAACGCCTGCGGACTTTGCGGAGCTTGTACAAGCTTTTCACGACAGCGGCATACGGGTAATTCTCGATTGGGTTCCCGCGCATTTCCCCAAGGACGATTTTGCTCTCTATGAATTTGACGGACAACCCCTGTACGAATGTCCTCTCTGGGACAATATGGAGCACAGCGGCTGGGGTACGCGCAGATTTGATTATGGCAGGGGTGGCGTTGACAGCTTTTTACTGTCCTCGGCGGCGTATTTTATCGATATGTTTGCGGTCGACGGGTTGCGGGTCGACGCGGTTGCGGCAATGCTCTACCTTGACTACGACAGAGGCGCGGGGCAGTGGACGCCCAACGAATACGGCGATAACCGCAATCTTGCCGCAATTGAGTTTATTAAAAAATTCAATACCAAAATCAAGAGTGCTTTTGCGGGCGCGACTACCTTTGCCGAAGAATCGACGGCGTTTGCGGGAGTAACTTCGGCGGTTGAAGACGGCGGGCTCGGCTTCGACTATAAGTGGAATATGGGTTGGATGAACGACGTCTTGTTCTATTGCAGGCAAGACCCGATATACAGACATTATCACCACCAAAAGATTACTTTTTCAATGATGTATTCGCTCAACGAGCGGTATGTTTTGCCTCTTTCTCACGACGAAGTAGTGCACGTAAAGGGCTCGATAGTCAATAAAATGTCGGGCGAGTACGACGCCAAGTTTGCTACAATGCGCGCGTTGCTCGGCTTTATGTATGCGCATCCGGGCAAAAAGCTCAATTTTATGGGCTACGAAATAGCGCAGTTCAGCGAGTGGGATTACAGAAAGGGCATAGAATTTTTTCTGAAAAAATACGAAAAACACCGCAAAATGAGCGTGTTTGTCAAGCAATTGAATAGCTTTTATCGTCAATGCAAGCCTCTTTATTCGATAGAAACCGATTGGAAAGGTTTTGAATGGCTTGTGGTTGACGACGTTGTCAATAACGTGTTGGCTTTTAACAGATACGATAACGATGGCAACTGTTTGCTCGCGGTTATAAATTTTTCGGGAATTATGCAGCCAAATTACAGGTTTGGTCAGCACAAGGGCAAATACCGTTTGGTACTTTCGTCAGACAGCGTGCGTTACGGCGGCGACGGCGCTACGTATAAGCGGGTTCTGACAACGCAAAGACAACAAAGTCACGGCAAGGAATATTCCTTAATCTTGGATATACCTAAATTGACTTGTTTATATTTTATCAAAGAAAAATAATTGTTTGGGGGATTTTATCAATGCTAAGAAAAAAAGAGTGTGTGGCAATGTTGCTTGCGGGGGGGCAAGGTAGCAGACTGTACGCGCTCACCAGCAACATAGCAAAGCCTGCGGTTTCGTTCGGCGCAAAGTACAGAATAATCGACTTTCCGCTGTCCAATTGTATCAATTCGGGTATAGATACGGTGGGCGTACTTACCCAATATCAGCCATTAGTACTGAACGAGTACGTCGGTAACGGTCAGCCGTGGGATTTGGACAGAACGTTCGGCGGCGTACATATTCTTTCGCCCTACGAGGCAAAGAAAGATACGTCGTGGTATAAGGGCACGGCAAACGCTATATATCAGAATATCCGCTTTATGAAGATGTACGACCCCGAGTACGTGCTGATACTTTCGGGCGACCATATCTATAAAATGGACTACGATAAAATGCTTGCCGCTCATAAAGAAGCAGGCGCGGCTTGTACTATTGCCTGTATGCAAGTTCCTTTGGCTGAGGCTTCGAGGTTCGGTATACTCAATACCAATCCCGACGGCACGATTTACGAGTTCGAGGAGAAGCCCAAACAGCCCAAGAGCGACCTGGCGTCTATGGGTATATACATTTTTACTGCGTCGAAGCTGTTCGAATATCTTGAACGGGACGAGAAAGACCCCAATTCCGAAAAGGACTTCGGCAAAAACGTACTGCCTGCAATGCTAAATGCGGGAGAAAAGATGTATTCATACCGCTTCGAGGGTTATTGGAAAGACGTGGGCACTATAACCTCTCTCTTAGAGGCAAATATGGATTTGCTCGGCACTGTGCCCAATTTTGAATTGAGAGATAACGACAGGGTCATTCATTCGAGGAGTCCTCTCGCGCCTCCTGCATACGTTACGGGCTCGGTTTCCAACTCATTGATAGCCAACGGCTGCGACGTTGAAGGCAGCGTTATCAATTCCGTTATAGGTACGGACTGCGTAATCGAAAAGGGCGCGGTTGTCGAGGACAGCGTGCTTATGGGCAATATCGTCGTCAAAGCGGGCGCTAAGGTTAACTATTCTATTATCGACGAAGACGTAACGATAGGCGCAAAGTCCGTAGTAGGCGCGGCAAAGACCGAGGCGAGTAAGGTTGTCGGCAAGACGAGCGGTATAACCGTACTTGGCAGGGGCATTTCCGTGCGCGACGGAGGAAAGGTTGCGGCAGGCGAAATTGTTGATAAGGATATTTAAGGGGGAAAGCAAGAATGGCTTCAACAGTAGGCGTTATATTTACAAGTATCAATGACGATCACGTACCTGAGTTGACAAAGGTAAGGTCCAAAGGTTCTATTCCGTTCGGCGGCAGATACCGTGTGGTGGACTTTGTTCTTTCGAATATGGTAAACTCCGGCATAACGACCGTCGGAATGCTCACAAAGAATAATTATCAGTCGCTTATGGACCATTTGGGTTCGGGCAAAGAGTGGGATTTGGCGAGAAAAGAGGGCGGTTTAATCCTTCTCCCTCCGTACAGCGACGAAAGCGAAATCTTATACAGGGACAGATTGGAGGCGTTAAAGGGCGCAATGGCGTTCCTTAAAAAGGCGAAGGAGGACTTCGTTGTCGTTGCCGACAGTGACGCCGTGTATAAGCTTGATTACAGCAAAATTGTAGATGCTCACGCCGCTAACAATGCGGATATCACTATGGTTTATCACGAGCACGATTGCTACGACTCCGTTTCGTACCTTACGTTCGATACCGACGGCGACAAAATAAAGTCGGCTGACGTAAACATAAAGAGCAGAGGCGTCAATAAGCATTACATAAACGTGTTTGTTGCCCGCACGAGCTATCTATTGAGCCTGTTGCATACGGCTATATCCCGAGGTTTGACGAGCTTTTCAAAGGATATAATTCTTCCCGCGATAAAGACGGGCAGGGTATACGGGTATAGGCTCGACGGTTATTACACCGATATCGATTCCCTGCAATCTTATTACAAGTCGAATATGGATATGCTCGATAAAAAGATAAGACAGGAAATCTTCGGCGGCAGAGACGTATATACCAAGATAAACGACGCGCCTCCCGCAAAGATAACGGAAACTGCAAAGGTATCGAATTCGCTTCTTCACGACGGTTGCTTAATCGAAGGCACGGTCGAAAACTGCATACTATTCCGCAATGTAAAGGTCGGTAAGGGCGCGCACATTAAAAACTGCATAATTATGAGTGAAAACGTAATAGGCGAAAACTGCAATCTCTCTTACGTGGTCAGCGACAAGGACAGCTCGGTAAGCAGCGGCGTAACGCTTGCAGGGTGCGAGAAGATGCCTTATTTCATCAATAAGGGTACAAGAATATAAGGTTCTTATAAAGGGGAAAGTAAATGGCAAATACAACAACAAAAAAATCAACAGGTACTAAGACTACCGCAAAAACAGCGGCTAAAACGACAACGAAGACTGCGACTGCCAAAACGGCAAAGCCCGCGGTTAAAAAGAGCGTAAAGGCAGAGGTTATCAAGCCCGAGGACAGAAAAAAAATTCTGTTCGTCGCTTCAGAAGCAACGCCCTTCATTCAGACGGGCGGTCTTGCCGAGGTAATCGGTTCGCTCTCGACGGCGCTTGCGGCAACAGGGAAGTTCGACGTAAGGGTAGTTGTTCCTCTCTATTCGGATATTAAGAAGGAATACAGGGACAAGTTTACATATTTAGGCAATCTCTACGTTCATCTCGCATGGCGTAATCAGTACTGCGGCGTATTCTCGTACGAAAAGGACGGCGTTATCTTCTACTTTATCGATAACGAGTTCTATTTTAAACGCCCCGGTTGCTACGGCTACTTTGACGACGGTGAAAGGTTTGCATTTTTCTCGCGCGCGGTGCTTGAAATAATGCCTTTCCTTAACTTCTATCCCGAGGTTATGCACTGTCACGATTGGCAGTCCGCGCTTGCCGCAATTTATCTTAAAACCAATTATTGTTTCAGACAGGAATACCAATTCATACGTTCCCTATTTACAATTCACAACATAGAATATCAGGGACAATATTCGTTGGATATTCTTTCGTCTCTCTTCGACATTTACGGTAAATATCAGTATCTTGTCGAGTACAACAATTCTATCAACCTTATGAAGGGCGCGATAGAGGTAAGCGAGAGGTTTTCGACCGTAAGTCCGAAGTATGCGGGCGAAATCAAAGACCCCTATTATGCGCACGGACTCGATCCCATTATCAGAAATAATCACTTCAAGCTGAGGGGAATTCTCAACGGAATCGACGACAAGGGCTATAACAGCGAGCTCGATACTCACCTGTTCGCCAACTTCACGCCCGAGGATATGTCGGGCAAGGCGGTGTGCAAGAGAGAACTTCAAAAAATGCTCAATCTGCCCCAAAAACCCGATACGCCGATTATTTCTATGATTTCCCGCCTTGTTGCACACAAGGGGCTTGACCTCGTTACCAACGTAATAGAGGAGGTTTTACAGGACGATGTGCAGCTTGTAATCCTCGGTACGGGCGACTATCAGTATGAATCGTACTTCCGCGACCTTGCAAGGAGATATCCCGACAAGGTGAGCGCAAATATCGTATTCAACGGCGACTTGTCGAGGAAGATTTACTCGGGCTCTGACATTTTCTTAATGCCATCCAAATCAGAGCCGTGCGGACTTTCGCAGATGATAGCGTGCAGATACGCTACCGTGCCCATTGTAAGGGAAACGGGCGGGCTGTACGACAGCATAAAGCCGCTTGAAAACGGATATACGTTCGCCAATTACAACGCGCACGATATGCTCTACGTCATTCGCAAGGCGATAGAAGATTATAAAAATAAAGAAGAATGGGCAAAACTTAGATACAGAGCCGCCAAGACTGATTTCAGCTGGAACAAATCGGCTAAGGAGTACGAGGCGCTGTATTTGGAGATGCTTAAATAATATACAAATTACAGGAGAATATAATGAGCTTAACTGCTATTACCGAAAAAGAAGTAAAGGAGCTTGTAAAGGGTAAACTTTCAAGATATTACGGCGTTGCGCCCACCGAAGCTTCCAAAGAACAACTTTACAGGGCTGTTGTCATGTGCGTAAGGGATATCTTACTCGAAAAGAGACAACTTTTCCAAAAAAAGTGCAAGGCAAAACGTGCAAAAAGGGTCTATTATTTATGTATGGAGTTCCTTCTCGGACGCTCCCTTAAAAACAGCTTGTACAACCTGAGCGCAACCGACGCGTTCGCTAAGGCGGTTTCCTCGTACGGAAGCACGCTTGAGGAGCTGTACGAACTTGAACCTGACGCAGGTTTGGGTAATGGCGGTCTGGGCAGGCTTGCGGCGTGTTTCCTCGACGCTCTTGCTTCGGGAAATTATCCCGCTATGGGTTATTCGCTTCGCTACGAATACGGACTTTTCAAGCAAAAGATAGTCGACGGCTGGCAGATGGAGTTGCCCGACGTGTGGTTGCCCGGCGGCGAGGTATGGCTCACGCAGAGAACCGACAAGTCGTTCATTGTTCGTTTCAACGGTAAGGTTGAAGAGCAGTGGACGGAGAACGGAATGCAACTCAAATATTCCGACACTAAGGATATCGAAGCCGTCGCTTACGATATGATGATTTCGGGCAAGGACGGCGAAGCCGTTTCCGTTTTGCGACTTTGGAAAGCTAAGCCTTTGCAGGATTTTAATATGAAGCTCTTCTCGCAGGGCGACTATTATCAGGCAATGACCGAGGATAACGACGCGGAGGTACTCACCAAGGTGCTTTATCCCGCCGACAATCACCTGAACGGAAAATCGCTAAGACTTAAACAGCAGTATTTCCTTTGCTCGGCGTCCATACAGAATATTGTCGAGGATCATCGCCACAGATACGGCAATTTAAAGGATTTGCCCAAATTGGCGGCAATTCACCTCAACGATACGCACCCCGCAATGGCTATTCCCGAGCTTATGAGAATACTTATTGACGAGTATTACTACGATTGGGACGAATCATGGGCTATCACTACGGCGACCTGCGCGTATACAAACCATACGGTATTAGCCGAGGCTCTCGAAACATGGTCTGAAGATCTGGTTGCGCGCATAGTGCCCAGAATACACTCTATTATTCAGGAGATTAACCGCAGACTATGCGAACAGCTCTGGAACAGATTTCCCGGAGAGTGGGCGAGAATTTCCAGAATGGCGATTATCGAGCACGACCGTATAAAGATGGCTAACCTTTCGGTTTACGGCGGACACAGCGTAAACGGCGTTGCCGCTCTGCACAGCGAGATAATCAAAAAATCTGTTTTTAAAGATTTCTACGAATTTTCTCCCGAAAAGTTCACGAACGTAACAAACGGCATTGCTTACAGGCGGTGGCTCTGTCAGTCCAACCCCGAGCTCACTCAGCTTATTTGCGACTGTATAGGCGACGGCTTTGTGCACGACAGTATGCAGCTTGCCGAGTTCAAGAAGTTCGAGGACGATACGACCGTCTTGAAGCGCCTTGAAGAGATAAAGGCAATAAAGAAAAAGCAGTTTGTTGACTACGCGTTAAAAAAACAGGGCTTCGTAATCAATCCCGATTCGATTTTCGACACGCAGGCAAAGAGATTGCACGAGTATAAGCGTCAGCTTTTGAACGTGCTCAATATCATTGATTTATATCTCGATTTGCAGGAAAACCCCGATATGAATATGCAGCCCAAGACTTTTATCTTCGGCGCAAAGGCAGCTCCGGGTTATTCAATGGCAAAGCAGATAATAAAACTCATAAACTATCTTTCTGCGGATATAAGGAAAAATCCCAAGATAAACGAAAAACTAAACGTCGTTTATATGGAGGATTATAACGTAACTATGTCCGAAAAGCTTATGCCCGCTTCGGAGGTGTCCGAGCAGATTTCTCTTGCGGGCAAGGAAGCCAGCGGTACGGGCAATATGAAGTTTATGATTAACGGCGCGCTTACCATAGGCACGCTCGACGGTGCAAACGTTGAAATGGCGCAGGCTGTCGGCGAAGAAAATATCTTCATTTTCGGTCTTAAAGCGAACGAGGTTGACGATATCTGGCGCTCGGGTTACAGTTCTTCAAAGTACTACAACGATTCCCCTAAGCTGAGAAGAATTGTTGAGGCGCTTATTATAGGCTTTAACGGACAGTCTTTCTCCGATATGGCAAACTACCTTCTTACGGGCAGTCCCGTTGCCGATCCTTATATGTGTATGGCGGATTTCGTTACGTACAGCAGAACGCAACACGACATTTCCGACTTGTACGTAAGCGACAAGATGAAATGGAATAAGATGTCCCTTAGAAATATAGCGGCTTCGGGCTTCTTCTCGGCAGACAGAAGCATAAAGGAATACGCCGAAAATATTTGGGATTTAAAGCCTCAGGGTAAAAACGACAAGTAAAATAAACAATTTGAGGGGACGGCGATTGTCATTTGCCGTCTCCTTTTTTTGATAGTTTCAAACTTGACAACAAAGTCGGATAGATGTAGAATTTAATATATGGATATACAGATTTTAAAGTGGGTGCATGAGGTTTTCCATTCTCAAACGTGGCTCAACTACATAATGAAATACATTACGTATATAGGTGAGTTCGGGGCGGGCGCAATTTTGTGCGCGTTAATATTGCTCATTTTTAAAAAGACGAGGTGGGCGGGAGTAGCCGTTGCCGTTGCGTGCGTTCTGGACGTGCTTATCGTAAACGTCATTTTAAAATTGAGCGTAAACAGAGCGCGCCCGTGGCAAACCTATCCCGATTTGGGTTTTCAGGAATTTCACCGTCTGATAGGGGTAAGAGAGCCTACCGACTCGTCGTTTCCTTCGGGGCATACGGCGGCGTTGTTTGCGGCGGCTGTTGCGCTTATTATGTTCTACAAAGTAAAGGGATTACCTGCGCTTGCCGTTGCGATACTAGTAGCCGTTTCAAGAATTTATCTGTGTATGCATTATCCTACCGACGTTTTGGGCGGGATAATAATTGGCTCGGCGTGCGGCGTCGGCGGTTATTTCTTAATGAAATTGGCTAAAAAAATATTCTTGCAGAAATTCTGTAAGAAATCGGAGCAGGAGGAAACCGTTGAAGCTCCGCCCGAAAATCAGTAATTTGAAATCATTACGAAAAATGCCGTATTGCTTTATCGGGTATTATACCACGAAAACAGTACGGCATTTTTTTGTTAAAGCCATATTTTGTCGAATTAGGGCTTGCTAATTTTTATACTTTTTGCTATACTTATATAGCCAAACTAATTTAATATAAACTGGGCAAAGAGGCTTTTTTTATTTTAAGGCTTTATTTTTGCTATGTTTTCTCATACTGAATTTGATAAAAACGCAAATTCCCCCTATGAGAAGATATAGCGATCTTTGTCATATTAAATTAGTTTGGCGACTATCGGGATAGCGTTTTTTGTGCGCTTACTTCGGTAGGCGCGCTTTTTATTTTTAGAGGTTCAGTATGGCAACAAAAACTTTAAGTAATGCAAAGAAAGCAAAAGCTGACGAGTTCTTTACTCAATTAGCTGATATTGAAAATGAGTTAAAGCATTATAAAGAATATTTTAAAAATAAGGTCATTTTTTGTAATTGTGATGACCCTTATGAAAGCAATTTTTTTAAATATTTTGCTATGAATTTCAACTTTTTAGGTGTAAAAAAGTTGATTGCTACTTGTTATGATAGTTCGCCTATTGCTTATACTCAATTGTCATTTATAGGAAAGGATAGAACTACGCAAAATAAAAATCGTAGGGCATATAAAATTGAAATAAGCGAGGTTGAAGATTACAACCGAGATGGCGCAGTCGACCTTTCTGACGTTGAATATCTTTTACATAACAAAGAAAATACATTAACACTCTTAAAAGGTGATGGAGATTTTCGCTCGGAAGAGTGTGTGGAACTTTTGAAAGAAGCTGATATTGTTGTTACAAATCCGCCGTTTTCATTGTTTAGAGAATACATTGCGCAGCTTGTTGAATATAATAAAAAATTTATTATTATAGGTAATCAAAACGCGATAACTTATAAAGAAGTATTTAAGCTGTTTAAAGAAAATAAGATTTGGCTTGGATATAAATGTG
>CAJTTC010000026.1 GCA_910579295.1 uncultured Christensenella sp.
ATGGGCGGCCAAATGGACGCCCTAAGAAGTGAAAGCCATCGAGAGGTTTCAGGGGTATCGCTCGTTTCAAAAAGAGTACATGAACAACCCCATCACCGAGGGCGCGGTGTTCCGTCAGGACTGGATTAAATGGGCGACACGTCCCAAATGGAAAGAATTTGAAGAACTTATCCTGTACATCGACCCCGCATGGAAAAGCAGCGTTAAGAACGACTACAAGGCGGCAAAACTGTGGGGAAAACGCAAAACGCAGCTGTGGCAGCTGCGCGCGTTCGTCAGGCAGGCCACCATTCCCGAAATGGTAAGGTGGTGTTATGACCTGTTCGAGTGGGCGCAGGAAACGGGTATCGCGATAAAGTTCTACATGGAGGCCAATTTCATGCAGGAGGAAATTCTAAAAGATTTCAAGACGGAGGGCGATTTGCGCGGCTACCAGCTGCCCATTCTGGGAGACAAGCGCAAGAAGCCCGACAAGTTCCTGCGTATCGAAAGTAGCGCGGCAAACTGGGAACGCGGCTTTGTATATTACGACGAAAGCCAGAAACAAGACCCCGACATGCTCGCGGGGCTGGAACAGACCCTCGCGTTCCAGAAAGGGATGCGGGGACACGATGATGCGCCCGACGCCGACGAGGGCGCAATATCACTGCTTCAAAAGCACTCACGGATCAGTAGTTTCACTCCGTCGTTCGGCAGGCGGAACAATGCAAAAAATGTATCATGGTAAGAAAGTATTTCAAAGCACTTGTGTTTGAATGGCGGCTGAAACGCGCCAAGAAAAAAGCGGACAGCGACGCCGCACTGTACGGGAAAAAGTTTCTGGTGATTGTATTCGGCGGAAAGCCCGTTGTGGTTTCCATGCAGGGCATTAAAAAGCTGATACGGCAGCACCGTTTCGCAAAGGGGTTCACGGCCGAGAAAGCCGAAAAATGCGCGCTGTATGTCGCCATCCCTGACAACTCAAAAAAACAGACGCCATGTTCCTGACGATTGAAGACTACCAGAGCGTGTGCGACAGTTTCGAGTTCGAGCAGGTGACGGCCAGCGAAGCGGAACGTCTCAAGGCGGAACGGGCGGCAATGGAGAAGATTTGCAGCTACACCCGACACCGTTACGACATGCGGCAGGCATTTGCCGCCGAGGGTGAGCAGCGCAACGCCATGCTGGTGCAGTGCATGGTGAACATCACCCTTTGGCTGATGATCCACCGATTGCCGCAGAACATGGGGCACGAAAGGCGCGAATGCCTGTACAATGATTCGGTGAAATGGCTGCGCGACGTCCAGAACTCCAAAGCGTCGCCAGACCTGCCGACATATACAGGCACGGACGGGGAAACGGATGCACACAACCCCGTCCGTTACGGCTCTATGCCCCCGAACAGATACGATTATTAAACGGTATTTAATCACTAATTAAATGGACTTAATCAGTAGCATTAAACAGGCTTTCACGCGGCGCACATACACCGAGGCGGACATGGACAGGCTGATACGGTTTGCCAAAAGCAAACAGGGGCTTAAACTGACCGCGCAGCTGATGCAGCAGACCGACAGCCTGACAAAGAAAGACGTTGCGACATGGCGGCAGGCATGGCAGGCCGCCATAAGCATAGACACGCCGAACCGCGCGCGGCTGTACGACATCTATACCGACTGCCTCGTGGATCTTCACCTGACGGGATGTATCGGACAGCGGAAAGGAAAGACGCTGCAAAAGGATTTCCGACTGGTGGGAAAGGACGGAAAGGAAAAGGCGGACGCCACCAAACTGCTGCAAAGGGAGTGGTTCAACGATTTCTGCGACCTCGCGCTGGACAGCCGTTTCTGGGGGCACAGCCTTATACAGCTGGGCGACATCGTGTCGGACGAGAACGGGATGCGCTTCGAGGGCGTGGAAATTGTGCCGCGCAAGCATGTATGCCCCGAATACGGGGTAATTACGCCAGAACCCGCCGCCGACTGGCGCACGGGCATACCGTACCGCGACGGGGATTTGTCCCTGTGGTGCGTGGAGGTGGGAAAGCCCAAAGACTTGGGGCTGCTCCTCAAATGCGCACCCTCCTGCATAAGCAAGAAAAACATGCTGGCGTTCTGGGACATGTTCGGCGAGATATTCGGCGCGCCCATGCGCGTGGCACGTACCAACACCACCGACGAGGCCGAACGCCGACGCATTGAGGGGTCGCTGGACAGGATGGGCGCGGCGTTCTGGGCATTGTTCCCCGAGGGCACGGACATCGAAATTAAGGAAAGCAGCCGCGGGGATGCCTACAACGTCTATGACAAGCGCGTGGACAGGTGCAACAGCGAACTGTCCAAAGGCACGCTGATGCAGACAATGACCATCGACAGCGGTTCGTCCCTGTCGCAGTCGGAAACGCACCTTGAAATTTTCGAGGACGTGGTAAAGGCCGACGCAAAGATGGTGGCGAACGTCGTAAACGACAAGCTGCTGCCACTTATGGCGCGGCACGGTTTCCCCGTGCAGGGGCTGACGTTCCAATGGGACGACGCGGCATCGTTCAGCCCCGCCGAAAGGCGCGAGGAGGAACGCCTGCTGCTGGAATATTACGAGATTGACCCGCAGTATTTCGTCGATAACTACAACATACCCATCACGGGCGTGCGGCAAGCAAAAACACAGCCTGACGCTTTTTTCGGGTAAGCCCCACGGGTGTGGGGCTGCGCAGGGGGTACAAGGCTTTCAACGCGGCGTTGCGTTCGCTTTACGGGCGTGAACTGCTGACGCTGGCCGAGGGCGGACGGCCGTTTGACTTCGACGACGCGCTGTTTGACGAGGCGGCAAAGACGGTGTACCAGAACGGGGGATTTGATGTTTCATGCCTGACAGAACCGCAGGCGCAGGCTCTCATTAACGAGACGCTGCGCGTGATTGATACGGCCGTCGGCAGCGCGCTGCCCCATGAAGTGCCTGACACTATACGTTATGCCCTCGAAAACAACGCTTTTGTGTTTTCGGGATTTAAGACATTCCACGCGCTGCGTGAAGTGGGGCTGTCCATGCTCACGGAAAAGGGCGACATCAAACCGTTCGGGGAGTTCCTGACGGACGTAAAGCGGATAAACGCGCAGTACAACCACAATTACCTGTACGCGGAATACAACCACGCGCTCGGGGCGGCGCAGATGGCGGCCAAATGGCACGACTTCGAGCAGGACGGCGACCGTTACAACTTGCAGTACCGCACGGCGGGCGACGACAAGGTGCGCGAGGAACACGCCATACTCAACGGCACGACACTGCCGCCGTCCGACCCGTTCTGGGACATGTTCCTGCCGCCAAACGGCTGGAACTGCCGATGCACGGCCGTACAGGTGCGAAAGAACAAATATCCCGCATCCGACCCAGAACTGGCCATGAAGCGCGGGCAGAACTGCACGGAGGGGGCGAAAAAGGCCATTTTCAGGTATAACGCTGGAAAGTCGCTGCAACTGTTCCCGCCAAAGCACCCGTATTTCAAAGCACCCGCAGAGGCAAAGCAGGTCATCGAACAGGTGACGCAGGAAGCCATCAGGGAGAAACGCATCCGCGACATGGTCGAGGAACTGCCCGACAACCTGACGCCTGAAGAAAAGCAGGCCATTGCCGCGCACAACCTTGAAATAGAAGAAGCCCTGAAAATAACAAAGGGAAAACCTATGACCGTCGAGCAGGCAGACCAGCAGCACGCCAATCCGAACTATGGCAAAAAATACGAATACAGCATCAACTGCCAGACCTGCGCCCCCGCTTATGTATTGCGGCTGATGGGCTTTAACGTGACCGCAAAGGCAAACACCAAAAACTCGTTGTCGGAATACCTGTCACGCCAGCGTTCGTTCGAGGCATGGAAGAACACGGACGGGTCGCCAGCCGTGCCGACGCTGACATACGACTGGATGATAGCAAAGGGATATAAACAGATGTCGAAAAAAAGATATGCTGAATATTTCGAGGAATGCTGCAAGGAGACGGGCGTATATATACTGACTATCGGCTGGAAAGGCGGAGGGGGACACGCAACTGTCCTGCAACGTTTTGAAGACGGTACATTGAAGTATATAGAACCGCAGGTTTACAGTGAGAGAAGCGGGGCGAAAAGGAGCATTGACGAACTGTGCGAAAGCGGGGCGACAAAACCCTACCCCAAAAGAGGCGTGCTGCGTGTTGATAACAAACTGTTCGACACTAAATTTGCATCAATCTTTGACAAGTAAACGGATAATGCCCAATGCTTCAAAGCCCGTTACTTCGGTGGCTTTGCCGTCTTTGAAAAGGTAGATGTAAGGGAAGCCCGTATCGGTGTCCTCTGGGAAACGGAACAAAAAAGCGTCTTTGCCCTTGTACTTACCGAGGTAGTCAAAGGCATCGCCGTAAAGGTCGATAAGACTTTTTGCGGCACTCTTTATTTGTTCGGGCACTTTCATATCGGCAAAAATACGAATTATTTTTTGTTTAATTATAAAAATAACACCCAAAATGATAGACGGGGAACAACTTAAAAGAAACATATTGGACGATATGCGCGTGGAACTCTCCGACGAGTTCGACAAGAACTTCGACCGAAAGGCGTTTTTTACAAAGAAATGGAAACGCCGAGCCAACCCCAACGCGAAAGGATCGCTGCTGATGGTTACGGGAACAATGCGCCGAAGCATCAAGGCGGAAGTAAGAGGAAACGGTGTGCGGTTCACGTCCGCCGTGCCATACGCAGCCATACACAACGAGGGCGGAACTGGAACAAAGCCTGTGCGGCAACATACCCGAACCAGCAGAAAGGGAAAACAATACACGGTAAAGGCGCACACGCGGAAATTTACCATGCCGAAGCGTCAGTTTGTGGGCGACGGCAAACGGACGCAGGAAATAATAAAGGGCGTCATTGCCGATAACGTCGCGGATTTCAACATGCAACTGTCTAAATTCATAAGGAAATGAGAAAACAGATTTTTCAGGCAATCTGCACACGTCTTACCGAGCGCGTGCCAGATATTCAGTTTATAGACCTGTGGAACAACAACGTCCAGACGCTTAGCGGCGGCGCGGTATGGCCTTTGCCTGCCGTGTTCGTGGAGTTCGAGCCGATAGAGTGGCGGCAGCAGAACAACGGCGCACGGCGCGGCGACGTGGCAGTGCGCCTGCATCTGGTGACGCGAGCCGTCAGCACACACGGGGCGAAAGACCCGAAAATGTCCGACGCGCTGGGGTTTCTTGATTTGATAGACCAGATAAATGCCGCCATGCAGGGATTGCGGGGGGATAACTTTTCAGGCTTCCAGCTGACTACCTCGGCGACCAACCACGACCACGCGGAACTGATGGAGAGCGTCGAGCGGTACACCACCAGCGCGCAGGACATCACAGCAGTACCGAAAGCCGCGAAAGTGACGGGGATTGCCCCGACGCTGCGGAAAGGGTAAGAAAAAGCCCCGCGTTCAGGTCGCGGGGCTTTCATTGAGTGCATCCCATAAAGTGAGTTGCTGCGGCTGCTGCACGGGCGGAGGCGTCGGTATGCCTAAATAATTCAGGTAGGTGCGATAGCAGATTTTGAACTTTGGAAAAATATGCTGCCGCCATACGGCCTTGTAACACCGCGCCTGATTGCCGCTTTCATAGTGCTGCTCGGTAATGGCGCGAACCATCCTTACACGCTCTATGGTACTTTCGTGGTGTTTTCGTTTCTCCATCTGCTTACTTTTTACTACCTTTGCAAACGTCCTTTTACAAAGGCTTTGCGCTGGCTCGCTGTTGGTTAAGTTTGGCAGATGGAGCTGGCGCGGCTTTTTATTCCACGTCGGTCATGCCGAGCGGAATATTCACCCAAGCACCCTTTTCGTTTTTGTATTCAGCACGAATGTATTTCTTTGTCGCGGTGGGCTGGTAGCTTTCCTCGATGATTTGCACACCCTCGATAAAACGCTCGTTGCCCGTTTCCTCGGCCATCTTACGAAGCTGGAGCACACGGCTGGCCTTGATGTTCCCGCTCTGGTCACGGGAAAGCAGACGCAGCACGGCATTCACAAGGGCTTTGCTCGTTTCGTCTTTGGCAAGGCTTTCAATGTATGCCTTGACCATTGCGATGCCGTCCTCCACCGTGTCACGGTAGCCGTCGATGGTGTTCACGCCGAGGGTAAGACGCAGTTTGCTGTCGCTGGTGGTAAACGTGTGGCTGCGCTGGTCGTCTTTCGTAAGTCCCAGCACCTCCGACTTCATTTTCAGAATGGCGTCAAAGTTGCCGAAAACGGTATTTTTAACCGTCTTGATTTGTTCGCTCAACTCTTGGAGGACAGGTAGTGTGGCACGCAATTCATCGTCCACCATTGAGGCGTAGTTCTCACGCTGCTGCTTGCGCTGTGCCGCAGCTTCTTTCTTTTGCTTTTCTGCGCGGTACGCCTCGAACTCTTGGCGTTCTTCCGCGGTCATTGTTACATTTTCCATATTAAACGGATTTTGAAGTTATTAAAAAGGGATTAAATACTGTTTAATCGTTGTCATAGTGCTGGTAAATATCATCGGCATATTCGGCCATGTCGGCCTGCGTTTGTGCCCATTCGGCAAGTTCCTGCATGAATGCCGCGTATTCCTCGCTTCCCATTTCGACGGTGCGCTCCCTGATGGCACGCTGCACGTCTTTCATTACTGCATTGCTCATATCTTAAAATTTTTTCCAAGTGTTGCCAAACGCGACAAAGCAATCATTTCCTCCTTTTTCTTCTCCTGTTTGGGCTTACGTTCCCAACAGTCAGGGCAATAGATGCCACTCGGTGCATTATAAGCACCGCCTTTTATCTCTTTACCGCAAAGGCAACACGTTATTGATTTCTTTTCCATACTATTGTTTTGATGGTTTCCACTCTATTGTTATAACTGCATCGAGTTGGCCGCTACCATTACACACAGGACAGTCTTTCTTCACATGTTCTCGATACTGCCCGCTCCAAAAGAAGCCATTGCCATGACAATACCCACACAAATGGCCGTTGCTGGTAATGGTTTCTTTCATGTTGCCAACCCCGATAAATTCAGACGGTGTTACTTTGATTATATCACTTTTTGCACTCATACTTTTCTTATTTTGAGAACTATTTTATCACATTTGTTAATTGGTGTTCTTACTTCTTTCCCATACCATGAACACCAATAGTATGGCTGAAACAAATTCGGTGAATGTGTACAATATTCACATGTTTCACATATATGGACTTTATTCATTTCTATATTGTTTGAAACATATTGTACTGAAATTCATACCCCAATATCCGCAGCCGCTTCTCCTGTACCGCACTGCGGTTCTTGCTGTCCTCTGGGAGCACGGCCACACGTTGCTCACGGTTGAACCGGTAGCCTTTCTTCCGCATCTGGTAACGCAGATTGCGTTCCTTACGCATTTGCTTGTCTTCCTTTCCCATGACCTAACAGTGTTTGCATAAGCAAGGCATCGGCTATATCATTCACCGCCTGCGCGTCTTTTACTTTATTGTTGAACGCGGCCACCAGATTGCGCAACCTTTCACGCGGGATTTTATTAAAATCAGTGTGACCCGTGGCACGGCAGGCAATACCTTTAATCACCGTGGCGTTGCTCTCTTTGCCCGTGGCTTTGAGGTAGCCACCAATGGCGGCCATTACACGCTTGCGCAGTTTGTCCATTTCACCCGCGCCCGTCTTTTCGTTCACCTGTGCCGAAAGTTTGCCGCACACGTTTATCAAATCGTGGGTGTCCATGTCGCGACTACTTTCAACCCCGCAACTTTCCACGATGGCGCGTTTCTCGGCGTCGGTCAGTCCCAACACGCTGCAAAGGGTGTGGAACTTCTTCAAAATATCCCTATGGATTTTATCCATTGTCTTGTTTTCTGCCATATCCTTTTACATTTTATCAACCCAATACTCCTGTGCGCCTGCCTCCCATATCACGAAGTCTGCGCCGCCCTCTCCGAGGTCGGCAACCTCGTAACGGGTAGTGACGAATGCCTTGTAACCCTCCACACGTATTTTTATCTCACTGTCATAGCGGATATTCTGTGCCATCATACCTTTGGGCTGGCCTGCCTTTTCATGACTGATGAAAATAAACAGCTTATCGGGGAACTCGTCGCGCAAAGTCTGGTACTGATCCATATTAAAACGCCTTAAATAATGCACGCTGTCAATCACAATCACGTCAGGACTTTGTTTCTTCTTCAAACGGGTACGCAGTTCTTTCAACTGTTCTTTATTCAGCAGGATAATACGGTTGCCGACTTCCGCCATGCCCACACGTTCCCATGCCTTTTGCAATGACAGACTTAAACCCTGTTCCAGACTGTTGTATGCCACGCGGCGAAAGCGGGTAAGGTACTTGCAGACCTGCATCACAAAGGTGGTTTTACCGCAACCGCTGCCGCCGTAGATTATCCACGCGCCCCGCAGTTCTGGCCGCCCGAAGCTGGCAAGAAACGCCCCGTCAAAGTCGGCCACCTCAAATTTTGCCGTCAGCACGTTTTTATTGCTTATCGCCCGTCCCATAGGTATTACGCTTTTATTTCCAGATAATAATCCATCCTTGACCAACCGCCAGCAGCGTGAACTGATTTAATCAAATAGGACATTTCACCATTAGTCAGAGTGGTAGATATAATCTTATCCCGCCTATACTCTATACGACCACAACCTTTTATGTTGATGTTGCCCCATTCATTTCTATCCAAAACCGAGGTAACAAATTCTTCTACTGTGCATTCCTGCGTCAAGAAAACATCGTATGGTGCAGTTTCATCACCTCCTGTACAGGCAGTTTGTCGAAAAATCAATTCAATCATTTGTTTTCCTCCTTTTGTAAAGCCCAAATAGCACGTTTTACACGGCGTAAATCACATTCGCAGTCCTCCACTATGCGGTTGATGGCGTTCGTGGCTGTAATGCCGTTTGCCACGCAAATGGCGGCTATATCTTCGCTGTTCACCACCTGCAACTCCACAAACTTGCGCCCTATACGGCTGTAAATTTCCTCGTACCCCTTGCGTTTGGTGCGCAGACCCTTTTTGATACGCTTATCCAGAAAATTGGTAGCGCAAAGGATGATGCCGCAATGTCCCTCCAGCTGGTTGTAAAGACTGATAAAGAAATAAAGCACCTGATCCGAAAGTTTGTCGGCCTCGTCAAGCACCACAAGCGGGTTTTCCTTGCGTTTGAGCGTGTCGATGATGTCGTCCATCATATCCGACACCGTGCTGCCCGTGAAGTCCACGCCCATACATTGCAGCAACTTGCCCATGAACGTGCGGCGGTTCCAATATTCGGAGCAGCAGAGGTGGTAAACATGGCGGTGCGTGGCGGCGTAGTTCTTTATGGCTTCCGTCTTACCGCAGCCAGCGTCACCCGTAACGGCCAGCACAAGGCTGTCCTCGCGGGCATTGTCAAGCAGAAAGCCCATGCGGCTGTACGCGCGTGTTTCAGCGATGCGCCACGCTTTTGCCTCGTGCCCTGTCTGGGCAGCTATCGTGCGCCACATTTCCTCGCTGATGGTGTCCCAATCACCTGCCAGCACCTTGCTGACAGTGGCCGCACTTACGCCATTCATACTGTTGGCCGCCTTGTTCTGGCTGCCTTTCTGCGCGCAGTAGTCTTTAAGACGTGCGGCAATCTGTTGTTTTTCGTCCTTTTGCATCTTATTTCGTTTTAGAAAATTGAATAATCGTCTTTATCCGAAGCGGCCGCGCCCTGCGGTATCAGGGGCACTTCCACCGTCTTGACCTCTACCGCCTCCACGTCAATGGTATTCAGGCGTTTCTGCGCTTTCGGCAGTTTGTGCTGCCCGCGGCTGTCACATATTAGCAGGCGGTTGAGGATATTGTCCTGTGCAATAACGGGCTGCGCCTTTTCATAAGCCAGCGCGAGGCGTTCCGTTACATGTTGTTCCAGATGCCTGTTGAAGTCCTGCACCTGTTGAAGTGCGGCCGCGTCGCCCTCCTTGCGGTCGGCAAGTGCCATCGGCTGCACGTATTTTTCTGTCAGCATGAAGCGCAGCGTGCCGTCTTCACTTACTGCCAGCACCTCATGCAGATTATCGGGGTCGTATTTCACCGTCCAACGCCTGCCTGCATACTGACGGAAACGCACGTCGAAACAGTCATAATCGCGTTTCATGCCCAAAAGTGTAGGCCGCAGGCCGCTGCCCTCGATGGCGTTCTTGTGGCCTGTTTCCGCACCGAAATTCAGCAGGTATTGTTCGCGGCTTAACGGCAGGCGGCGTTCCGCGGGCAGGTTCTCCATAAGTTTGCGGAACTGTTCTACCTTGCGTTGGCGTTCCATCTGCATGATGCGGTCTATCTGTTCACGCACACCCGCTTCGTCGGGGAAACTGTGCCGCAGCATGTTCAGGGCTTCACTGTTTGGCTGCTTGCTGGGGTCGGTGGTTATGCCAAAGCCCGACCAGTTGTTGAACAGCTTGCAGTATGTCTTATTCAGGTAGCCGAAATAAGGCTCTACCACTTTGGCCTTTGCATTCTTTACGCGGGCAGGCGTCAGTTTGTCGCCCATCACGTTGTAAAGCGGGGTCATGGCCTTAATGCTGTAGTGGTCGCACTGTATCTGGTTTGCCCGAAGCATGACCCCGAAAAGTTCCTCGCTGTGTTTGGCCGCGTCGCGCAGGGCTTCGGCTATAAGTTCGGGCGTTTCGTGTGTACCCACGGCATAGCCTATCGGGTAGTTTACACAGGGGTCAAGCACCACCTCCAGCGTCAGGCGGTTATGGTATGTCGTAACGCTGCGGCCTTTACTGTCGGTTTTCGTTGTCTGGTAAAGCAGTTCCACGTCCCAACCGTCAAGCGTCCACATGAGGAACGGAGCGGTCGGTCTGGTGCGCTTCACCTGCATGGATTTCGTGTTGCGGAAATTCGTACTGCCCAAACGGCCTGCCGCTGTCACCAAGTCCAATTTTTCACGCCATTTTGCCACCGTGCTGGGGGTTATCGCTTTCCAGCCCTGCTGCTTCGCCACGGCATTGTACAAATTGGCTATCGCCACATTGTCGAGGTTGTTGTGGTGGCCGATAAGCTGCACAAGCACGCTTTCTTTTACATCGTCGTCCACCTTTGCGGCGTTGATATTCTGGAACTTCTTGCTGATGAAACACACATACCCATCATGCAGGTATTCGTTAAACTTACGTTGCAGGCGGCGGTCGCTTTCAGGCAGGGAGTGCGGGAAACGGTCGGCCAGACGTGGCAGGGCTGCCGCGGCCTTGCGCCAGAACTCCGTCTTGTTCAGGCGCGGTTTGCTCTGACGTAGGCGGTGGCTGTTGCTGGTTTCGATACACTGCCGAAAAGCGTTCATGATGGCGCAGTTGTTTGAATATTCCGCCTGCTTTTCGGTGGTGAGGTGGCGACCGTCGGCCAGCACATAGTCCGCGTAAAACTGCATGGCCTGTCCGTCGGGGGTGATTGTGTCCATAAAAGGCTTGCTGTCGGCTTTTTCCTGTAAGTCGGGGTAACGGCGGTAAACCTCCGTGCGATATTTCAGTGGCAGGCTTTCAACGGCAAACAGCGCGGGTGTCCCATAACAGGCACGTTGCACCTGCTTGATTTGCTTACGACGGCGCAGATTTTTCACTGTGTCCTCCGTCATAATACCAGCAATCAACTCGGTATGACTTATACAAAGCGTGTTACCGTAATATTCCATCACTTACATTGCTTGTGCTTCCGCTTGTATGGCAGGAAACTGGTCTAACATTACGTTTTTGTAGTTCTTGACAGACTGACCGTCTTTGATGATGTCCACACGTCCCGTATTTTTGTCACACTCCAGCATAACACCATTAGGGAAATACTGACGCATATAACCGTCAGCATCGTGCATCGTTTCAATTGCAGGTGTGGCAATCATTAAAATACCTCCGCGCTGCTGTGCCAGCTGACGGATTTTCCGCGCCCGTGGGCTATCGCCCCCACGTTCAACAAAAGTCAGTGCCCGCCATACCGCCATTTTAGTAGTCCTGAAAGTCTTAATCAGGAACTCGCGGTTTTCTTTCGTTACTGCTATGTACTTTTCCATATTACTATTTATTTCAGGTTAGCATTGATATACTGTACATCCTCTTCCCAAAGAGGAAGCCCCATTTTGATTTTTCTGGTTACAACTTCCTTTTGCCCGACTAATTTCACTGCCTTATTATAAAAATCAGTGTCATTATACGCGCTGGCTTTACCTATAAGAAACTCTGCAAGCTCTTCCCGCTCTTTCTTTACAGCCTTTTTCAAAAAACTAAGCTCTGCATCCATGCCACCAACACGTCTGCCGACTTCTTTCAAACATTGGCGTAATTCGATATGATCGTTAGCTCCGTCATAGGCACACATGGCTTTCATTTCTTTACAGAACTCGTCCTTATCCATATTTCCAGCAGCTATGTAGAGATTCTCCACAAAATGATAATCTTCTGCCGTTATCAGTCTTCGTGTCCTGTCTTCAAATTCTTTCTGTGTCATTGTCCTTTTACTTTTAGGGTTTAACATTCTGCCGCCTCGGCTTTTTTTCGTACCTTTGGCGGCTGTGTTATAAGTTTCACGCTGCAAATATCGTGATTTCTCACGAATATACAAATAAAATGCGTGAGAAATTTCGATTTTCTATAAATTATACATGTATGGACGAAACAATTCACGATAGGATAGGGGCATTAGTCCAAGAATATGGAGATGGCAAAAACACTGTATTTGCCAATAAAATAGGCATAAGTGAGGGAAATATACGTGGTTATATCAAAGGCATCATGCCAAAGGCTGATGTTCTTGAAAAAATAGTGAGAACTCTCGATGTAAATGCAATGTGGTTACTCACGGGAATAGGACACATGCGCGTAAGCAATTTAGATATAAATGCACCTGTACTTGTTTCTGACAATGACAGGCTTGCTCCTATATTGCAACAATTCGATGTATTTATTCAAAAAAAAGACGCACAGATTGTACAGCAAGCAGAAGAAATTGGGCGGTTAAAAGAACGAGTTTCTCAACTTGAACGGGGAAAGGGAAAAAATGCCTCGGATGTCCCGACTTCTGGCGTTGCAAATGTCGGATAACAGTGATAAATATCTTGCGCCGCTGATATGCCCCTTTATATGCCCCATATATGGGTACTTTCTTAGGAATCATGCTGTTTTTTCATTTTTTCGAGGGGAAAATACGCCTTAAACGGTTATAATCAACAACTTAAATAGATTATAGCCGCTATTTTTCCTATATACAAAAAGGAATTAAAGGGGTAGATTTTCACGAAAAAGCCGCTTTTATATAGTCGTTTTTGCTCTTTTGGGGGAGTATTCACCATACACGCAGACACCCCAACTGACACCCCAACTGACACCCCAACCTCGTTTTTTCAAACGAAACGTACCGTTTTACCTCCTACCCTACCCGACCATTTACACCTCAATTCTACCATTTCCAAAAGTCCCTTTAACTGGTGATAAAACGCCCGTTAAAGGGTATTTTTCCGCTTTGCTGCCTCGCCACTACCCTACCCTCCCCAACGCCCCAAAAACAACAGGAGACACGGCTAAAAGCCCCATTTCACGCCGTTATTGCTCGTTTGTAGTGGTGTACTCACCAGACAAAAGAAAGCGGCCAGAAAGCTCCAAAAAGCCATCTGACCGCCCATGCGATTAAAGCAAATTAAACCTGATGCAAAGC
The DNA here is from genome assembly GCA_910579295.1 of uncultured Christensenella sp. Classification (GTDB taxonomy): domain Bacteria; phylum Bacillota; class Clostridia; order Christensenellales; family Borkfalkiaceae; genus Coproplasma. Next base: position 13,677 of record CAJTTC010000026.1, read on the forward strand.
CGCATTAAACACCTGCTTAAACACTTTGCCCTCGTTCTTAAAGCAAAACTAAACTAACTTAAACCTTTTGTGCGTTTCGTTTTCCTGTCCTCTACCCCACCACCCTCACCTACTTACCGAATTATCAAAGGTTTACACATTCAAACGTTCTTCATATTGTTGTACGCTTCGTTTTCATGCCCATAGTAGGGTGTATAAGAACGGGGCATCATCAACCGTAAACCCGTAATGGGATATGCGCCAATAATCGGTTTGAGGGGTCACCTCCATTGAAAGCGTGTCATTCTCGATTCCCCATTGTTCAGGTTCGTTAAACCACTGCATCTTTTCCAATGACTGCGCCATGCAGGTAACAGAAGCTGCAATCATCAATCCACTTGGCAATAT
>CAJTTC010000027.1 GCA_910579295.1 uncultured Christensenella sp.
TTATGAAATATTTAATTGGTATGATGCCCATAAAGATTATATTAAGATGCACCCGAAAAGCAGAAAGAAAGTTGAGACCATATTATCAGACATTAAAACAAAATTAGATGAGCTTAATAAGCCCAAAAAAAGTGGGCTTTAGCCCGTTTTTACACTTCAAAAGTGGGCTTAAAAAATCTACTAAAATCTATGAAAAACCTTTAAAAACAATGATTTTTGGTATATTTTAGCCAATCTTTGAAGAATTTTACGTACATTTGCCCATTTGCCCACTTTTATTCTTAATTAATTGCGATAAATAATATTAATAAATAATATAAAGTCAAAAATAAAAACGGGTTTTTGGGCAAGAAGAAAAAAATAGTGGAGGTGTGCTTTTGAACTTACAATTCTACTAATTGATTACTTTTTATATTCTAGACCTCCCCCGAATTCAAGTTCTTGATTTGTCGATTATTTTATGCTATACTTTGATAACAAAAACTGAAAGGAGAATTTACGATTATGGGGAAATCGAGAAACAATAAAGAGCAAGATATTTTTAAGCACGGTAATAACAATTTCGAGCTAAGTAACTTAAAAGGACTGATATCTCCCTACGGAGATGACGATGACGAAGAAAATATTAATGACTATTGCGATGATTTCACAATGCCGCCTTCTTGTGGGCGTTGCGGTACTGAGATGCGTTTCAGTATTGCCAGATTGAAATTTATGTGTCCAAACTGCGGTCACACTTTATATTTAGACGAGTATGCATTAGAAGGGGACGACAATGCCGACTACGATGAATATTATGAAGATCCAGATGACGATATTCCGGAATGTTGTGTAGCTTGTGGTGGACCTTATCCTAGTTGTCGAAATAGTTGTAAAATATTTGACGATTAAAAAAATAAACGTGTTTGTAAAAGCCTGTACTCTAATCGGTATGGGCTTTTATATTCGCGTGAAAAACATCTTCCTTTATGGAGAGAGTGATTATATTTTTAAAATAGAACATTTTCTCTTTAATTTTTGCAGGAGACCAGTATGTTAGAAAGTACTTTCAAAACAAAGCTTATTAAAGAATTAAAAGCACTGTTTCCGGGATGTATGGTATTTCATTTGGATCCTAGCGATGGACAAGGTATACCAGACTTACTGATATTGTTCGGAAAAAAGTGGGCTACCTTAGAAGGAAAGAAAAGTAAGAATTCGAGTCATCGTCCTAATCAGGATTACTATGTTGAGTTATTAAATAAAATGTCTTACTCGGCTTTTATATATCCCGAGAATAAGGAGAAAATTTTAAATGAACTTCAACAAGCATTCAAATCTTGAGGGGCAACACGCTTTTCTTGGAGCGAGTAAATATCATTGGTTAAATTACAATGATGATAAATTAGTTGAAACCTTTTCAAATCTCAGAGCTGCTCAAAAAGGAACAGAACTTCACGAGTTCGCGGCGATGTGTATAAGGTTGAGACAAAAACTTCCGAAATCGCAAAAAACTCTTAACGAGTATGTAAATGATGCAATAGGTTATAGAATGCATCCGGAACAGGTTTTATATTTTTCGGAATGGTGTTTTGGAACAGCGGACGCTATTTCTTTTAGAAATAACTTTCTTAGAATACACGATTTAAAGACTGGAAAAGAGAGAGCACACATAGAGCAATTAAGAATCTATGCGGCTCTTTTTTGTTTGGAGTACAGAGTTAGTCCAGCTGATATTAAAATTGAATTGCGTATCTATCAATCGGATGAGGTTATAATAGACGAACCTGACGCCAGCGTTATAGTACCTATAATGGATAAAATTATTACATTTAGCAAAATCATTACAAAACTTGCTATGGAGGAAGACTTATAATGGAAGAGAATTTTGATATTCCTGTCGATAACGAAGAAAGCTTTGACGAGTTACTTCATTACGGAACTAAATACCATTCTGGTCGATATCCGTATGGTTCTGGAGAAGACCCTTATCAACATAGTGGAGACTTGCTTAGTAGAATTGAGCAGATGAAAAAAGAAGGTTTGACAGAAGTTGAAATAGCAAAAGCTATGAATACAACAACTGGAAAACTTAGAGTTCAGATTTCCTTAGCAACAAATGAAAGAAGAATGCAAATGGTGGCCTCGGCAAAAAGTTTAAAAGCTGACGGTTTAAACTATTCTGAAATCGGAAGGCGTATGGGAATTAACGAATCGACAGTTCGTTCATTGCTTAACTCGGAATCCGAAGCTAGAATGTCGGCATCTCAAAATACTGCTAATTTCTTGAAGGAAAAAGTAGATTCTCTTGGGATGATTGATATTGGTAAAGGTGTTGAGAAAGAACTCAGCGTTTCCAAAGGAAGAATGGAAAATGCAATTTATATTTTGCAGCTTGAGGGCTATGAAGTTTACGGTGGGCGTGTTCCACAAGTAAATAATCCGGGTAAACAAACTACATTAAGAGTTCTTTGTCCTCCGGGAACAGAACATAAAGAAATATATGACTTTAGTAAAATTCATTCTGTTCAGGACGATTATATTTCCTATGATGGCGGACAGACTTTTAAACCTGCATTTGTATATCCCAAAAGTATGGATTCCAGCAGACTTCAGATTTGCTATAAAGAAGAAGGTGGCATAGATAAAGATGGTTTAATCGAGATTCGCCGTGGTGTAGAAGATTTGTCACTCGGAAATAGTCATTATGCACAAGTTCGTATTTTGGTAGATGACACTCATTACCTTAAAGGTATGGCGGTATATTCTGATGACCTTCCTGAAGGAGTTGATATTCGGTTTAATACAAATAAAAGCAAATCTGTTGATAAAATGGATGTTTTGAAAAAAGTAAAAACCGATGCTAATGGAAATCCCGATAAAGATAATCCTTTCGGAGCACTTGTTAAGGAGCACGGCGGTCAAAGTTATTATATTGATAAGAATGGAAAAGAACAATTATCGTTAGTCAATAAGACCAGAGAAGAAGGCGATTGGGAAGATTGGGAAGATACTTTACCTAGTCAATTCCTCGCTAAACAAAATATGTCGTTAATTACAAGACAATTGTCGTTAACTGAAGCAGACAGAGCAGCCGAATTTGAGGAAATTAAATCGTTAACCAATCCAACAATAAAAAGAGTTTTGTTAGCGAGCTTCGCAGACGATTGTGATAAGGCGGCTGAGCATCTTCAAGCTGCGGCATTACCTAGTCAGAAATGGCATGTTAAACATGAAGTTCTTAAGCGATATGAGAAGTTGGATTTGGCTTCGCGATGTCGTTTCCCCGTCTTACTTTGCTCGTGTGTACAGCGATGGCTATGCGACTTTCGGCAACGCTGACTATGGCTTTGGCGTGCTTCCGTACTTCCTTATTGGCAGTTAATGTGAGGGGTCTTGTACCCCGAAGTTTAATTATGGAGAAAACTTAAATGAATGAATTAGAAAAAGTATATTCTATTACTTTAGCTGATGGTACTATACTCGATGACCTTAAGCTTAACGGTAATAATTATGTTTCACAGAAAGAGATAAAGGAAGAAGCGTTTCAGGATAACTTATATTCTGTAACTATATCTGACGGAGAAAAAGAAGAGATTCATACTAATATGGAGCTTGTTCAACTTATGGAATACGAAGGCGCCTATTGGTTTATACTTCGTGATATTCCTCCTGAGACTCTTGATAGAATGCAGCTTCAGGCGGATATTGCATATTTGGCCATGATGACTGGAGTAAAACTTTAAGGAGAACACTATGAAACATAGCAATAATTTTTTTAACGTAAAGCGTTGGTATAATTCTGGTATGTGGGATAAAGAGCGTGTATATAATGCCGTCGGTAGCGGTTATATTTCTGAATCGGAATACAAATTAATTACCGGCGAGGATTATAAGTGAGCGTTCTCGCGGCAGATCGAAAAGAATCACGATACCAATCGATTGTGTTCGCTATAGATCTTCAAACTAGGCTTACCGATTTTGCAAATAGAGATTTTGGAGTCAAAGATTTCAAACGCTTTATTCAACTTCGGTATGCCTATGGAAAAGATGATGAAGAGAACTATTCGAAGTATCGATATTTACTTCAAGATTGCAAAACACAATTAAACAGAACAGCTGCTTTGCTTACGACAAACCTTGTTGCGGCCAAGTCAATTTACCCAACGGCTATAAATGAGTACAATCAACGAAGGGAATACCAAAACAGCGCGATAGCAAATGCTAATCAGCTTTTGATTATTCTACAGCGAACAATTGATATTTTCGAAGTAGATGTTAATGCTTATGAGCCATATGTAAAAGATATTAATCGAGAAATCGAATTAATAAAAAAGTGGCGTCAGAAAGATAATCAAATCAAAACGCATTTAAAAGGGTAGTTTCTATCAAAGGGCGCGTTTCCGCGAATTACTTTGCTAATGTGAACAACAATGGCAATGCGAATTACAACAACGCTGACAATGACTATGACGTGCTTCCGGATTCCCTAAGCCAATAGGGAAGGAGAAGCTATCCGTTCCCAATAGGGAGAAAAGTTAAAGCCGGACGCAATTTACTACGGTAAGTATTGCTACAAACGGTGAATGATATTATGAGTTATGACGAGATTCTTTGTGACGCCAATATTTTGTACAAAGCTTACCTTGCCTCTGTAAAAACGAGCAAATGGAAGGAATCAACGCAAAGGGTTATTCTGAATTATCTTACTTATATTTTTCAAATATTAGACGATTTACGAAACAGAACCCTTACGAATGATCCAACCGATGAATTCCCGTTGAATGAACGAGGCAAGGTAAGACCTATTACAAGTCTAACTACTAAAGATAGAATAATTAGGCATGCAATATGCGATGAAATCCTATTACCTAAAATTAGACCAAAGATTATATACGATAACAGCGCGTCGATTAAAGGTAGAGGAATGTCTCACGCAAGAAAAAGATTTGAGATCCATATTCGAAAAGCATATCGAGAGTATGGGTCTGATTCTTATATTTTGTTTGGGGATTTTAAAAAGTTTTACGACAACATAATTCACAAAATAGTGAAAAAGATGTTGCTCGAACTTGTTGATGACGATGAGTTTATTAGTTGGCTATTGGACGTTATATTTGACGGCTTTAAAATAGACGTTTCTTATATGACTGACGAGGAATACGATGCTTGTCTTCACAACGTGTTTGATAAATTAAAGTACCGTCAAACCATACCGAAAGATATTTTAACTGGCGAAAAGTTTATGGAAAAGTCGGTTAATATTGGGGACCAGATATCTCAAATAATTGGCATATTTTATCCTCATAGAATCGATACGTACGTAAAATTCGTTAGAAGTCAAAAATACTACGGTAGATATATGGACGATTGGTATTTGATTTGCAGAACAAAAGAGGAACTTATTGATATTTACAATGGGATTTGCGAAATTGCAAAAGAACTTGGAATACATATCAATACAAAAAAGACTAGAATTGTAAAGCTTTGCAGTTCTTATAAATTCCTGCAAGTTAAGTACGAAATGACCGAAGATGGTAAGCTGTATAAAAAGATAAACCCCAAAAGAGTGGTATGTTTCCGCCGTAAAATTAAGAAATTGGCTATTAAGGTCTTGGAAGGAACTTCTACGTACGAAAATGTCGAAAACACTTTCAAGAGTTGGATGGGGGCTTACTACAAATTGCTGACAAAAGTTCAGCGTGAAAATTTAATTACATTATACGAAGACCTTTTTAATAAACGCATAGATATTGTGAATAAGAAAATGGTTATCACTAACAAGGAGTAATATGGAATTTTGGTTACCACTTATATTAGGTTTTTTAAGTTCTATTTTAGCGTCAACTGGTTTGTGGGCTTTAATTCAAAACAGATTGGATAGAAAAGATGCAAAGGCAAAAATGCTAAAAGGACTTGGACATGACCGAATAATGGATTTAGGAAAGAAGTATATCAAAAGGGGTTATATTACTCCAGATGAATACGAAAATTTTGTCGATTATTTATATGTGCCATACGAAGCACTTCACGGTAATGGATCTGCGAAAAGAATCGTAGAAGAAGTAAAACGCCTTCCAATACGCGATACTCCAATCAATGGGAAAAGAAGTCAGAAACCCAAAGATTGAGTCGAAAAGGAAGACGTTTATATTTTTATATGAAGTTGTAGTTAAAAGTAGAAAAGAGCGTTTGAGCCTCGTTTATTCATAGCCTATTCCTACATATTTGCCCAAAAACCCTTGATTTTGAGGCTTTTTCTATGTTATTATAATGTAAAATAAATTAAAAAGCGGATACGGGTTATGAGAATTAATAAATATTTGGCTGCGTGCGGAGTAGCATCGCGCAGGGAATGCGACAGGTTGATTGCCGACGGTGCAGTCACAATCAACGGACAAATAGCGCAGGTTGGTGCCGACGTCGGAGCGGAAGATACGGTTGAGGTGAACGGTAAAGCTGTCGCAGTGCAGAAAAACGAATACTATATTCTCAATAAACCCAAGGGTTATATTTGTTCGGTAAAGGACGAAAAGGGGAGAAAGACGGTGCTTGACCTTATGCCGCAAAACGCAGGCAGAATTTATCCTGTCGGCAGACTTGATTACGACAGCGAGGGATTGCTCATTCTTACTACGGACGGCGAGCTTGCTCAGCATTTAACTCACCCGTCAAACGAAGTTCCCAAAACCTATCTCGTAAAAATTGAGGGTACTATTACCGAAGCAGGGCTTAACCCCATTCGCAGCGGTGTTGATATTGGGGGTTACGTCACAAAAAAATGCAAGGCGCATATTGTTGAAACTAACAAGGAGTACACCAAAATTCATATCACGATAACCGAGGGCAAAAACCGCGAGGTGCGTAAGATGTTCGAGGCGATAGGAAAGGAAGTAAGCCTTTTAAAGAGAATAAAAATCGGTGAAATCAATTTAAGGGGACTTGACAGAGGCGCATACAGAAAGCTTACTGCTCAAGAGGTTGCCTATCTTTTATCTATATAACTGATAACCATCGAAAATTTCATTTTCGGATAAACAAATAATCCCGCTAACTTTGCAAGCAAAGTTAGCGGGATATAATTTTTTAATTATATAATTTTCTCCGCTCAATTACCGCTTATCGTGCTTACCGTAAAAGCAAGGAATATTTCGTTGCTTTTTATCCCTATGAAACACACTAAGCGGACGCATTTTTATATGTATTTATATCGTTCTGATTAAGCCGACAACCTTGCCCAAAATCGAAACGTTATCAAAGACGAAATCTTCCATATCGTCGTTTTCGGGGTGAAGAATAAACTTACCGTCGCGCTTATAAAAACGTTTAACCGTAGCGCTGTCGTCAACCAAGGCAACGACTATCTCACCGTTTTCTGCAGTTTCCTGCTTTTTAACAACGATTTTATCGCCGTTAAACATTCCGATTTTTATCATCGAATCGCCCTTTACGGTAAGCATAAACATATCGTCGTTACCGAAGAGGTTGGCAGGTACAGAGAAAAAGTCCTCGTAATTCTCCTGAGCAAAAATGGGCTCGCCCGCGGCAACAGTACCGATAAGCGGAACTTTGACGGCATTAAGTTTAATAGACATAGCGCGTCGTTTGTTTTCGCCGACCTTGCTCCTGTCAATCAATCCCCTGTCGGCAAGTCTGTTGATAATAAGAAAGCACGTGGCTGTGGAAGAGATACCGCAACCGTTACAAATCTCCCTTATAGAGGGAGCATATCCGTTTTCCGTTACAAATTTCTCAATAAATCCAAAAACAAGCTCATCGCTGAAAATTCTTTTTCCCATTTATAAATTCCTCCTGACCGTATTATAACACAATAAATTTAAATGTGCAAACTTTTGTTTAAAGAATTTCAAATATTTTTTTAAAAGTTTGTAAAAAAGCAATTGACATTTAACTTTGCTTAATGTACATTTATTTGCGTGAGGTATGCTCTATGAATATCGGAGGAATGTGCGTTCTAGAGGACGACAAATTATGTACAGGGTGCGGTGAATGCGAAATATGCGATTTAGACCGCACAAAGCTGTGCGATAATTGCGGAAAGTGTCTGGACATTAGGGACGACGCAGTTATAAAAATTGATAAAATTATAATAGACAACAACGAAGAGTAAATAGCGCCGCTTCTCTTATTCAACAAATGAAGCAAACTTGTCCGAGTAAATTGTCTCTATTCTGACTTGCGTGCGCATTCCGCTGTCTGTAAATTCGCGTGAAAGCTCGATAAAGTATTGCCTTAATCTTTCATACTCGTTTATTCTATCAAATGAAATAAATAAATTTAATCTTTTGAAGCGTTCTTCAAAGGATTTTTTTATACTTTCCTTTAAGGCTGTAATTCCCGTGCCGTCCTTTGCCGATATCAGAATACAGTCGGAGGGGAGAGAGCTGCCGTCAACTAAATCGCACTTATTCAACACTTTCAAATATTGCCTGTTAAAACCGAGCTCTTCAAGCGTAGAGCGCGTCGTTTCAAACTGCAACCCGAAATCGTCGCTCGCGTCAGCCACAAAAAGCGCTAAGTCACAGTTTAAAGCAACCTCAAGCGTAGATTTAAACGCCTCCACAATACTGTGAGGCAACGCCTGTATGAAGCCGACAGTGTCGATCAGAACATAATTTTCTCCGTCGATAACACACTTTCTCGCGGTAGGGTCAAGTGTAACGAACAGTGCGTTCTGCGATACGACGTCTGAACCCGTCAAGAGATTTAACAAGGTGGACTTTCCCGTGTTGGTGTATCCGACCAGCGCAACCGTCTTTAAATTCTCCTTTATTCTTCTGTCTATTTGCAAATCCCTGCGGCTCTTTGTTTCCTTTAAACGGCTTTCAAGGTATTTTAATCTGTAAGCTATGTGCCGCCTGTCGGTCTCTAACTGCGTTTCCCCCGGTCCGCGCGATCCTATGCCGCCGCCCAGACGTGACAGAGCCGCGCCCTTGCCCTTTAAACGCGGATAGATATATTTTAATTGAGCAATTTCAACCTGTATTTTGCCCTCGCTCGTAACTGCATTGCGGGCAAAAATATCAAGAATAAGGGTAGTTCTGTCAATGACTTTTCGGTTTCCAAGCGCGGCTGAGATATTGAGAGTCTGAGAGGGGGACAATTCGCCGTTAAACAGAATGGTCAAATCGTCTATGCCGTCGAGTGCCGTCGCAATTTCAGCAAGCTTTCCCGAGCCGATGAAAGTTGCGGCGTTGACTTCTCGGATATTCTGAAAGCATGAGCCAACGTATACCGCGCCCGCGCTCCCGATAAGCGCTATTGCTTCCTCGTGAATACGCTTGTAGTTGTCTGACAAAACAGGTTGTATTATATAAATTTTTTCTGTTATTTCCATATTTAATAATATTATCGGTATTTTTATACTGATTAGTCCTCGTCGTCTCTACGCAGCTTAACCTTGCCGACAACCGATCTGCGCGTCTCCTCGCTGATAGCGGCATAGTGCTTTCGCGTAGTGTTTACATCCTTGTGCCCGAGGACGTCGGCTACTACATATATATCGCCCGTCGCCTTATAGAGCTGTGTGCCGTATGTACTGCGTAGCTTGTGAGGTGAAATCTTTTTAAGCGGAGATACAATTTTAGCATATTTTTGCACAAGATTTTCCACCGCCCGCACGGTAATACGCTTTTTTTGGGAGGAGAGGAAGAGCGCGCCGTCGCCACTGTTTTCCAAGTCACATTCCTCCTTATAATCTAAATATCGCTTTAAAGCCGCCGCAACGTCGTCGTCAAAGAAAAGAATTGTTTTATTGCCGCCCTTGCGAGTTACCAAAAATGAATTGTCTTTAAAATTAATATCTTCGTTATTTAGTCCGACAAGCTCGCTAATTCGTATTCCAGTACCCAAAAATAAGACAAGTATAGCAGTGTCGCGTATCTTGTTTTTTTCGTGATAGGCTCGTTGATGGGGAGTAAGACCGTTTCCGCTTTCAGCCGTGTCGATAATACCGAATACCTCGTTACCGTCAAGCCTTATAATCGGCTTTTCGTGGAGCTTTGGAGACGATACCTTGGCTGAATTGTTTACGGAAATCTGTCCTTTATTGAAGAAATATTTGAACATAGCGCGCACCGAAGAGAGCTTTCTTGCTTTTGCGCGTTCGTTGCATGTATGCTCAGTCCCGCAATATTCGTAATTTGAGAGGTAGACGAGGAAATATTCTATGTCGTTATTTGTAACGTTTTCAAGATCGATCAGAGAAATCTCCTTAACCGTCTTTTTGCCTCCGTAACGTTTTTTGCACATAAAGTCAAAGAAAATTTTCAAGTCGTGAGCGTAGTTCAGGCGAGTGAGAGGGGAAGTCATGCTGTCAATTCCCATAAAATAATCAAGACAAAAGGAGGGCAATTCTTCGTTGATAATCCTGTTGGTTGTTTCTATATTATTTTTGTTTCTCTGAGAATAATAATCTGAATTGTTTTTCATAATTATAGCTTACACCTTAAACCATAAAATGTCAACCACATATTTTACGAAGAATTTGCAAATTAACTAACGAAAAGGCTGAGGAACAACACAGAGCTATACTTTATTTATGAAATGTATGAAGTTAATAAGGGTAAAATTTTGGCAATAGATAAAAACATATTGCCTTTGTTTCCCCCAAATGGTATAATCAATGAAAAGGAGAAATAAAGATGAAAAAGATATTAGCAACTTTATCAATTATATTTTGCTTGGCTTTTGCCATTACGGGATTGGGCGGATGCTCTGGTTGTTCGCCCACTGATGAAACAGGAAATGGAGAACAAACTGTGAATACAATTACAACTTTGGAAGGCGTATGGGAAAGCGAGTATGGTAAAACAGGTGAGCATGAAAAAATAATTATTGATGGGTCTTCTATCAAATGCTACATTAATAAGGGCCTCAACAATAAAGACGCATTAGAATGGGTCGGAATATATATTCCATTCAACGATCCTGTTAGCGAAGGTACTTGGATTTTTAACGAAGATCCGCTTGGCTACCCGGTCGAACAAGGTATTCCGGATAATCCGGGTACAAGAGAATTTAATTATTCGAATGAAAAATTGTCTTGTCGTATGGACGATGCTCTTGGAAACTTCCGCGACATAACCTTCACAAAAGTCTCAGATTAAAAAATTTAATACGAAATAGTAAAAGCCTGTACTTTAATGATATGCACCCCAAAAGTTAGACAAACATTTGGAGGTGCATATTTTTATGTCAAGGAAGAAGGAATATAACACAAAGTACTCGCCAGAATTTAAAATATCGGTTATAATGGATATGCGGGAAAATCATTTAAGCTATCGTGAAGCTGCGAGGAAATATTGGGCAGGCGAACGGGAAGATAATTATAAAAACCGGCTTAAAGAATGGGAGCGCGTATATCTAACCGAAGGAGCAGTTGGATTTATGGTAGAACGTCGTGGGAGAAAAAGCACAGGCAGACCGAGGAAAAAACCGTTAGATAAAGAAATAGAGAATGATTTAATAGCGGAAAACCAACGGTTAAAAGAACGCAATGAATATCTCGAAATGGAGATTGAGTACATAAAAAAACTGAGCGCCTTAGTTCTTGCGGAAGAGCAAAAGAACGGCAAAAAGCCGAAATAATATCTGAACTAAGGCAGCGGTTTCCGCTGAAAGCGTTGCTTGCATATTCTAAGTTGCCGCGCAGTACCTTTTATTACTATCTCAAACAGAGTGAAACAGACAAATACTTCGTTGAGAAAGCAGAAATAAAAGAATTGTTTGAAGCAAATAAACAGCGTTACGGATACAGGCGTATTACTGCACTACTTCGGCAAAAAGGCATAGTAATAAACCACAAAACGGTGTTAAAACTAATGAAAAGCCTTAATTTAAGAGGTAAACAACGCAAGAATGATAAATATCATTCATACAAAGGTGAAGTTGGAAAGGTTGCAGATAATCTTTTAAACAGAGATTTTGAAGCAAGCAAACCGTTTGAGAAATTAACAACCGACGTAACGCAGTTTAAAGTAAATAACGAAAAGATATATCTTTCGCCTATAATGGACTTATACAACAGAGAGATAATATCTTACTCTATATCGTTAAGCCCAAATCTTGAACAGATACGTGAAATGCTGCAAGGCTTGACGGAAAGACTGCCGAGCGATGCAACTCCCATCT
>CAJTTC010000028.1 GCA_910579295.1 uncultured Christensenella sp.
AGCGTTAATAATGCTTTATGTACGCGCTCTGTATTCTCGCGCCGTATAATGATTGCAAGCGTATCGGCGGACTTGTCCTCAAAGTCTATGCCGTTTTCGATTAAATAGTACAGCGAGGTATGCCGCCTTGTTTCTTTCCAATGGTTGCGTTTTTCTTGTTGTAGTAATTCCAAGTGTATCAAATATATTTCTTCCGTAACCTCGACTGTGTTCGTCGTGCCATCTACAAATTTATAGATTATTACTTGCATATAGAAAGCCTCCACTTATAAGCACGGCAACGGCAAAGTGGTAAGGTTTTTATAAAAATTCTTGAAAATAAAAAAGCCCGACAAACTTTCAGACTTTATAAGCCTTGAAAATCTGTCGGGTTTTACTCTTTCATTGAGAGCCATAACACCTATGACAAACGCCAGCCGTAACCGTGCGTGCGATTACTGCCCGATATTCCATTGTGAGGGGTATAGGCGGTCTATGAGGTATTGTATAAAAAAAGAATTGAGTGCGCCATTTATTGCTCCCGAAAGTTTTTTATGTTTTTACTTTCGTACACTCAATTCTTTATTTGCTTAAAGATTTATTCTGTTGTTAGGTTTTATTCTCTAATGCTTTTTGAATAATGATTTTGCCGTCCTTGATTTCTATTTGTAGTTTTGCCTTGCATTTCGGGCAATATATTTCTACATTCGAGCCGTCACTAGCCTTGAATAATTTATACCCGCAGTCGGGGCATACAATGTAATTTGTCATAGACGTTGTTCCTTTTCTTTTTTTTCGATAAATGGTTGATAATGATTATATCGAATAGAATAAATTAGAAACATTATAAATGTAATAAATAATGCTATACTTTGTTGCCCCCAAGCGAAAATACCGTTTATAACTTTATTTGCAGGTAAAATTTTTGATAAGCCAATTAACACAAGCATTATCAATAACGGGTTGAAAATCGATAACCATTTTTTATTGTTAAATTTTCCGCGAATGCTTACTACGAACAAATAGATAGATAAAATAGCAAAGGCAACAGCAGCCAATGATGCGACAGCAATAAAAACAAAAAATAGTTGTTCCGCAATTATCTTTGCCTCCAACACTTGTAAATTATAAAGTTTATTATAAATGTAAGCGGTCATAGCAAAAACGCAATGATATAAAGTGCCGACCGAAATGAAAACAAAAGCACATATAATAAACAATTTTGAGTATTTACATTTTTTTAAAATCATTTCTCGATATATAGCATAAAAGCCACAAAACATTAGTAGTAAGGCAATTACTCCAAATAATCCGCCAATGATAAATCTATTTGGACTTGAATTTGCCCAATCTTCTGAAAATGGCGGAAATATAATTGAGTTTCCAAATTCTTTTGACGGCGCGAAACAGCCTAAAAGCATATCACCTGTAAAACATAAAACCGAGCCTATAATGCCAACCATAAATAATTTTTTGTTTAAGTTCATAAATATTCCCAACCTGAAATATATTTCAAGTTAAATTATATATTATTTTGATTATAAAGTCAACGCATTCTGAAATATATTTCAGATTAGTGTACAAATCAAAAATTTTGTGATATAATGCACTTATTATGGCAGAGATTAGACAACCTATAAAAAGAACTTCTATTGATAAAAAGCAAAAGATTATTAAAGCGGGCTTAAAAGTATTTAGCGAAAAAGGCTATTACAACACTACAACCGTTGAAATAGCCAAAATTGCTGGCGTGTCAACGGGAATTATATATAATTATTTCAAAGATAAAAAAGACATTTTTTTGCATTCGTTAAAACTATGTTTTGAAACCGCTTTTACTCCTATGCTTAATACGCTTAAACAATTTAAGCCCCCGTTTAATTTTGATAGTATCTTGCGTGAGTTTATTCCTTTATGTCTAAAAGCACACAATGACAATAAAATGGCACACCAAGAACTTTTGGGTATATGTGTATTAGACAATGATGCAGGTTTATTATTGCAACAAATGGAAAACCAAGCAATACAATCGATTTGTGAATATCTTCTATCAAACGGCATAAACTTGCCTCACTTAATGGAAAAAACACAAATAGCCTATCATATCATTGAAGAATATTGCCACGATGTTATGCTTGAAAAATACTATCAAACTGATTTAGACGTAATGTTTGAAGTAGTTATAACAACTGTAAAGAATATTTATTTGCAATAAATAACGGTTTTTGTGTTCGCTTGTGCTTACCGTCTGGGGACGGAATACGCCGCCTTGACAAATTGTAAAGGGCGACGATTTATCTCCCGTAAGGCATAAAACCGTCGTCGCCTACGGCGCAAACCCTTGACAATTTGCCTGCGGCGGCATTTTTCGCCGGTTAATACGGTAAGCACCAAAGCGAACAACAAAATTTTTAAGCCGCAGTCCGCACACACGCAGACGGCGCAAAGGAGTAAGTTATGAAAAATGCAGTCATTTATGCGAGATTTAGTTCTCACGCACAAAACGAGCAGTCTATTGAAGGGCAATTAGCCGAGTGCCACGCTTTTGCAGAGCGAAGCGGCTTGCAAATCAGACACGAATACATAGACCGAGCATTAACGGGAACGACGGACAAACGCCCCGAATTTTTGCGAATGATTGAGGACAGCAAACGGAAAGGCTTTCAGTTTGTCATAGTTTATCAATTAGACCGTTTCGCCCGTAATAGGTACGACAGCGCAACATATAAAGCCAAGTTAAAGAAAAACGGCGTTCGCGTACTCTCGGCAAAAGAGAATATCACGGACGATGCGAGCGGTATTTTGATTGAGGGTGTTTTAGAGAGTATGGCGGAATATTATTCTGCCGAGTTAAGCCAAAAGGTCAAACGCGGTATAGCAATGTCGGCGGCAAAATGCAAATACTTCGGCGGAACGGTTGCGCTCGGTTACAAAATCGACAGCGAAAAAAACTATGTCATAGACGAGGAAACCGCACCTATCGTAAAGAAAATGTTTGAAATGCTTGCCAGCGGCTCAACCTATGCGGACATAGCGCGCTATCTGAACGAGCGTGGAATACCTACCGCAACGGGCGGTAAATGGGGCAAGAACAGTTTTCAATGGCTTTTCAGCAACCGCAAGTATTTAGGCATATACACCTTTCAAGGCACAGAGATAAAAGGCGGCGTTCCGCAGATAATCGACGACGGGCTTTTTGAGGACGTGCAAGCGGTCTTGCGCAAATATGCCGCCGCACCCTCGCGCGGAAAAGCGGTTGAAGAATACGTTTTGTCGGACAAACTTATATGCGGACTTTGCGGACACAAAATGACAGGCGTAAGCGGCACGAGCCGAAATAAGACAATGCACAATTACTATAAATGCGTTGGCGCGAAATGCGGCTGTCATAAACGCGCAGTGCGCAAGCAATTTATCGAGGACGAGGTTATTAACGCCATAGTGGGCAAAAACGGCGTTTTGACGGACGAATTTATAGATATGGTTGCCGCCGAAACGTATTTACTCATACAAGCCGAACGCAACGACAGCGAGATAAAACGCATTGAGAGCGTTATAGCGGACAATCAAAACGCAATCAATAACCTTATGCAAGCCCTTATGCGCGGCAAGATTGCCGACACGCTTTTAGCGCAAATCGAAAAGTTAGAGCGCGAAAACGCCGAATTGAATGCAACGATTGAGAGCGAAAAGGCGTTGCAAATCAATTACACTTATGACGATATTCGCAAGTGGTTAGAACATTTCCGCACATTGGACTATACCAAGACGAAAAACCGCAAGGCACTGATTGACACGTTCATTTATCGCGTTGTGCTGTACGACGATAAATTAAAAGTGCTTTTCAATCTGAAAAGCGGGCAGAAAAACGAACTGCTTTTGAACTTGATTTTCCCCGATTACCCCGACGGGAGCGGCGGCGAGGACGAAAACAGCGCAAAAGAAAAAGAAACCGAAAATTCGGTTTCTCAATCTGGGTGTTCGTATACCCCTGTTATGGTGCACCTTCAGGGACTCGAACCCTGGGCCCACTGATTAAGAGTCAGTTGCTCTACCAACTGAGCTAAAGGTGCATTTATTATTCCCGCCTTTTAAAGCGGCTTTTTATCTTTTTGGTGGTCCATCCGAGATTCGAACCCGGGACACCTTGATTAAAAGTCAAGTGCTCTGCCAACTGAGCTAATGGGCCATAATTATGGTCTTTTAATTTGGCTGGGGTGGCAGGATTTGAACCTACGAATGCGGGAATCAAAATCCCGTGCCTTACCGCTTGGCGACACCCCAACATTAATTAAAAGTGGGGCGGGCGACAAGTTTCGAACTTGCTACCTCCAGAGCCACAATCTGGCGCTCTACCGATTGAGCTACGCCCGCCATATAATCTGGTGCGCCTGGAGAGACTCGAACCCCCGACACACGGCTTAGAAGGCCGTTGCTCTATCCTGCTGAGCTACAGGCGCATAAAACAGTAAGTTGCCGCGCCAAAGCCTTGTAATTTTGGAGCGGGTGATGGGAATCGGACCCACGCAACCAGCTTGGAAGGCTAGTGTTCTACCATTGAACTACACCCGCATTGTCTGCATCGGATATTTTACCTTGGCGAAGCAGGTTACGCACAACTCAATGCTAGACGATTATAGCAAATACAAATTTTTATGTCAACTCATTTTGAATACTTATTGTGCAATTTTTTTATTTTTGCCACAATATGCTAAACCTCGGCGTTGCCGTTGATAAAATACCCAAGCGTTACGAACAGAGCCGAATACACAACGGGCAGAATACAGCTGACGACAATGACTTTCACACTCGAAGCCGTTGCCGACAGTCTGAGCAAAATGCCGTCAAGCCAATAATTGCTTATCTGAAAGCTTTCCGACTGAATAGCCGCGTCAATAAGCGCAAGTACCAAAGATATGACCGTCGGCGCAAAGATGACCGCGGCGACGGCGATACCCGTTCTTTTAATTATGTAGCTGAGAGAAAAAGCAAACGTTGCGTAGGCGATACAGACAAGCAACTGCCCGAACAATAATGCAAGTATATGTCCCTCTTCCGCACTGTAACCGAAAAACGCACTGCTCATAGCAAGCCCGAAAAGCACGGTTATGAAGTACATAATCACAACGTACGCCACGCATATAATCAGCTTTGAGAAATACACTCCCGCACGCGAAAAGCCACGGGAAAAGATATTTTTTATAGTATGCTGGCTGAAATCGCTACACACGTAGAGCGCAATGAATATACCGACGACCAAAATAAAATCCGATGAGTTTATCGATGACAGCATAGAGCCGACAGCGCTCGGCTTCTCCATCAGCTCCTCCCCCCACGTCTTAGTCAGAATCAATCTGATGAGCAATGAAAACAGCAACAGCGCTAAAATTATTGCCGAGCAAATATACAGGCTCTTAGTCTTTTTCAATTTATACAGTTCAAATTTCAAAAGCTTCTTCATCTGCCCAACCTCTCGATAAAAAATTCTTCAAGTCCGTTTGTCGAAACGGTTATTTCGGACACGGCTACGCCTGCGTTTACAAGGCACGCGTTGATTTCAGCCGTTCGGTCGAGGTGCGAGTACAGCGTAACGCCGTCGCCGTTCTCCGACAGCTGTATCCCGTCAAATTTCGATTTGAGCAGTTCCGCGGCGGCAACAGGGTTGTTTGCAACAATTTTAGCCGAATGACGGCATTGCTCTTCAAGCTCCTTTGCCGTTATCTCCTGCGTGAGTTCGCCGTTGTTAATAATACCGTAGCACGTTACTACCTTGGCAAGCTCGTCCAAAAGGTGACTTGAAATAATAATAGTAACGCCGCGCTCCCTATTCAGGTTTAATATTATGTCCCTTATCTCCTTGATGCCCGCGGGGTCGAGCCCGTTAATCGGTTCGTCGAGCACAAGCGCCTCGGGGTCGGATAAAAGCGCTATCGCAATGCCAAGGCGCTGTTTCATACCGAGTGAGAACGCGCCGACCTTTTTGTTGCCCGTATTGTCCAGCCCGACAAGCTTTAAAAGGTCGTCTATACCGCTCTTGTCCGCGCCGTACAGTATGGAAAATCTGAGCAGGTTTTCATAGGCTGTACAGCCGTTATAAATTCCGGGGGCTTCTATCAGCGACCCGATTTTTGCGCGAGCCTCGTCCGAATTTGTGCCGCCGAATAGATACACGTCGCCCTTGCTTGGAGCTGTCAACCCCAAAATGAGCTTCATAAGCGTAGTCTTGCCCGCGCCGTTTTTGCCGATTAACCCGTATATATCCCCACGCCTTACGTGTATAGACACGTTGTTTACGGCAAACTTGCTTTTATACTGCTTGAAGATATTTCTTGTTTCGATTATGTATTCCTGCTCCATACAGCCCCCGTTATTTTTACCTTTACGACAGTTATTTTAATTCAGACAGGATTGAGTGTCAAGCGTTTTGAATATTCAGTAAAATGAGAGCGGTGCGCTTTAAAACACACCGCCGCGTAAAAGATTAATTGCCGACTTTTATTGAGTTGAGATAGGCGTTTACGGAATATGCGCAAACGTTGCCCTCGCCAGCCGCCTTTGCATACTGATAGGGTCTGCCCGTGATATCGCCCGCCGCAAACACACCCGCAAGGTTTGTCGCACCGGAGCGGTCGACAACGACGTGTCCGCCCTCCGTCTTTAACCCGTGCACGAGATTATCGGCGGCAACCGCGCTTTTAAGCATAAACACGCCGTCGACGGGAATTTCCTCTCCGCCGCTTACAACCGCCCGCACGCGCATATCGCCCGTTATTTCGTCTAGCCGTCCGTCCATAATTTTAATGTTATCGCCGCGAACCTCAAACTTCTTTTTAAGGCAGAAAAGATAAACAGTTCGGGCATATTGCGCCAGCAATTGTACTTCGTGAGCTTCTTCCGCGCTCTCCACGGCTACGGCGATAGTCTTATCCTTATACAGAAATCCGTCGCATACGGCGCAATAGCTCACGCCGCGCCCGAGAAATTCACGCTCGCCCGCAACAGGTTTGACAGCCTCGATACCCGTAGCGACAATGACGGTTTTCGCCTCGTACGCGTCGCCGCCGCACATTACCGAATAGCCGCCGTCGACGGGATAAACGCCGTTGACCCTCTTGTCGGTAATCGTCAGTCCCTCGCCCTCTATCTGTCTGAGAAACGCGCCGTGCATATCGCTGCCCGAAACCGAAGGCAAGCCCGCGTAATTTTTTACATTTTCGGCAACGCGGATTTTGTAAGATAGCTGAGGACTGCCGAGCCACTCGAAATCTATCTTTAATGCTTTCAGCGTGAGCGCCGCCGATATACCCGCAACGCCCGTTCCTATAATAATGCAATCTTTCATATGTAGCTCCTACATTCAACAAACCGCTTAATTTATATTAAGCATTCTATATTATTTTCAGCAATTGACCCGCATATATGCGCCAACCAACGCCGTTTACAAAGTTATTTTAACCGTGCGCGCCGCACCGCCGTCTGCCAACCCTGCAATAAGCGTGCGCGCTCGCTCTCGCTCATAACGGGCGTGAATTGACTGTCGCACTTGCGCTGAGTTTTAAGCTCTTCGATTCCCGACCAATAGCCGCAACCCAGCCCCGCAAGATACGCCGCGCCGAGAGCCGTACTCTCGTTTATGACGGGGCGTTGCAGGCTTACGCCGAGGATATCGGACTGAAACTGCATAAGGAAACAGTTAGCCGCCGCACCGCCGTCCACGCGCAGCGCCTTGACCTTTACCCCCGCGTCGCGTTCCATAGCCGCAACCAAATCCGCCGACTGATAGGCGATGGACTCCAACGCCGCCCTTACGATATGCGCCCTGTTAGTGCCGCGCGTTATGCCGCAGATTTCGCCGCGTGCCGAGCTGTCCCAATACGGCGCTCCCAGACCCGTAAACGCGGGCACGATGTAAACGCCGTTGCTGTCCTTTACCTTTAAGGCGAGCTGTTCGCTCTCCGCCGCACTGCCGATTAAACCGAGCTCGTCGCGTAGCCACTGCACAGCCGCGCCGCCGACAAACACAGAGCCCTCCAAAACGAACGGCGGACGTCCGCACGCGCACGCGCCCAAAGTTGTAACAAGTCCGTTGTAACTTTTGACCGCTCTGTCGCCCGTGTTCATAAGCAGGAAACAACCCGTGCCGTATGTATTTTTAAGGTCGCCGACGTCCACGCACAGTTGTCCGAACAGAGCCGCCTGTTGGTCGCCCGCAACGCCGCAGATCGGCACTTCGCCGCCGAGCACGCTCTTATCCGTATAACCGAAAACCCCGCACGACGGCTTGACTTCGGGGAGCATACTTTCGGGTATGCCGAACAGCTTTAAAAGCTCCTTATCCCACTGCAAGGTGTGAATGTTGAAGAGCATTGTACGCGACGCGTTTGTATAGTCGGTTGCGAAAATTTTCCCGCGCGACAGCCTCCACATAAGATACGTATCGATCGTACCGAAGAGCAGTTCGCCACGCTCCGCACGCTCCCTTGCGCCCTTAACGTTATCTAAAATCCACTTGATTTTAGTCGCCGAAAAGTACGCATCGGGCACAAGCCCCGTCCTGTCGTAAATAAAAGAGGACAGCCCCTCCGCTTTCAATTTCTCGGCAAGATACGCCGTCCTGCGGCACTGCCACACTATGGCGTTGCACACGGGCGCGCCCGTAATTTTATCCCAAACCACGGTAGTTTCGCGCTGATTAGTAATACCTATTGCCGCAAGGTCGCCGAGCACTATATTCGCGCGAATGAGCGCCTCTGCAATTACACCCACAACAGAACCTATTATATCCGTCGGGTCGTGCTCCACCCAGCCCGCGTGAGGATAATGCTGCCTGAACTCCTGCTGAGCTTTGCCCGCTATTTTTCCGTCCTTATCGAAAATCAACGCCCGAGTGCTTGTCGTACCCTGATCGAGAGCCAAAATATATTTCATAACGGTATTTTACCACACACGCCGCCCTCTGTCAACGGTGAAAATCAACGTTAATGTACGCCCGCACTCTCGGCTTCCCCCTTCAACACCTACGCCTTTACAAAAAAAATCGAGGCGATGAAGCCCCGATTTTTATTATTTTATTAAAGCCGTCCGTAAAGCGTTTAGTACCGCAAGAAGCATTACCCCAACGTCGGCGAATATCGAAACTATGAGCGGGAACGAGGGAATTGCTATGCTCAACGCCATAACCGCAAGCTTTACAAGAAGCGAGCCGACTATATTTTCAACGACTATTCTCCGCGTGCCGCGCGCTATCTTACGCGCCTCGGGAAGAAGCGAGAGCCTGTCGGACACAAGCACGATATCGCTTGCCTCGATTGCCGCGTCGCTCCCCACCTGCCCCATAGACACGGCGCAGTTTGCAACCGTCATAACGGGCGCGTCGTTTATACCGTCGCCGACGTAGATAAGCCCGCCCTGCGCCTTTAATTCCTGCGCCCTTTCCAGCTTTTCGTCGGGCAAAAGCTGAGCGTAAACGCCGTCAAGTCCAAGCTCCTCCGCAACGCTTTCGGCGCGTTTCCGTCCGTCGCCCGTCAACATATAATTAGCCTTTACGCCTGTCTTTTTCAGCTCAGCCAGACTATGCTTCGCACCGTCTTTGACAAGGTCGTCAATCTCGATAACCCCAACATATTGCCCGCCCAATGCGATATAGACCAATGTTGAAACGCTCTCCTTTGCGATAAATTCAACGCCGTTATCGGCTAACAGCTGAGCGTTGCCGCACAACAGAGTTTTGCCGTTTACCTCACAGCTCACGCCGCGCCCCGCAACCTCCTTAGCGCCGCTCGCTTCGTATGGCGTTTCGACGTTTCCGAACGCCGCCGCTATGGGGTGTGAGGAGTATTTTTCCGCGCACGCGGCAAGCTTTAACGCTTCTTCCGACGAATACGATTTAACGGCAAATACGCCTTCCGTGAGCGTACCCGTCTTGTCAAACGCGGCTATGCACGCCTTTGCGAGTTCGTCGATACAGGTTGAGCCCTTGACCAAAATACCCGACTTTGCGCATCTGCCTATGCCGCCGAAATAGGACAGCGGCACGGATATAACGAGAGCGCAAGGGCAGGAAATGACAAGGAACGAGAGCGCTTTATAAATCCAGTCGGAATATATCGGCCAGGTATACGCCCCCTGCACCGCGCAGATAACCGTGGGCACAATGCCCGCCACAAGCAACGCGGCGACGACCACCGCGGGCGTGTAGTACTTGGCAAACGTAGAAATAAATTTTTCGGGCTTAGCCTTCTTCGCCGTGGAGTTTTCCACCAATTCCAAAATCTTGGCGACGGCTGAATTTTTGTATTCTCTTACGACCTCCGCGACGACCACGCCCGAAATATTGATCGCGCCCGAGAGGATTTCGTCGCCCGCTTTCACCTCGCGCGGCATAGCCTCGCCGTTCAGGCTCTTCATATCCAAAGAGGTTTCACCCTCGCATATGCGGCAGTCAACGGGCACTTTCTCGCCCGCCTTTATCAGAATTTTATCGCCGACGACCAAGCTTTCGGGGGATACGACGACCTGCTCTTCACCTTTAACAAGCGTTGCCGTATCGCTTTTCAGATCCATAAGGCGAGTAATGGATTTGCGCGACGAACCAACCGCAACCGACTGCAACAGCTCGCCGATACGATATAAGAGCATTACCGCAACACCCTCGAAAAGCCCGTCGCCCGTCGTCACGCCAAGCGCAATCGCACCGACCGCGGCTATTGTCATTAAAAAATTCTCGTCGAAAATTTTGCCCTTGACAACGTTGCGCGCGGTATTCCACAGAACGATATAGCCCGCCGCCAGAAACGCAACCCCGTATAGCGCGTATATTACGTATTGCACCGCTCCGCTCATCTTCATAAAGTCGAGCACGACCGCGGGGATAAAGAACACTGCGGAAATTATGACGGAAATTATGTCAGCCTTATTTTCCTTGAAAACGCTCTTCGCCTTAGCCTTGCCGTCGACGATTTTTACGTCCTCGAAATGCGTTATATGATACACCGCCTCATCGTACGCCGCCTTGGATTCCGCCTTTAACGTTACCGTCATATTCATAAAATCCACGTTAGCCCAAACGCCGTCGAGCTTGTTCAGCTCCTCTTCCAGCTCCCGCGCGCAGTTGGCGCAACAGAGGTTTTCAATCTTGATTTTTTTGCAGTCCGCGGCGGAGATTTCAGCTTTTTCCTCCTCGACGATTTTAGCGTCCTCAAAGTGATTACAGCAATATACTATGCGGTCAATCGCCTCCTCCCCGCACTCGGCTATCACCTTTCCCGCCATAAAATCAACGGTAGCGCTCTTAACTCCGTCCAGCTTGTTTAACTCCTCTTCGAGCTCCCGCGCACAGTTGGCGCAGTCCAGCCCCTCTATCTTAAACGACTTATTAATCACAGTTCAAATGCTCCTTTGCAACACTTATCATAGTTAAAATATGTCCGTCGGCTATCGAATAAATAACCTGCTTACCCTGTCGGCGGCACTTGATTATGCGGTGGTCTTTAAGCGTTTTAAGCTGATGCGAAACGGCGCTCTGATTGCCTCCGACAGCCTGAGTTAAATGCTCCACGCACAGCTCCCCGCACGATAACGCCAAAAGTATTTTAAGGCGCGACGGCTCGCTTATCGCCTTAAAACGCGCCGCAAGCTCGGCAACGTCGTCCTCGCTCGGCATACCGTCGACCGCACAGCGAACGCGCTCCTCGTGCTCCAACTTTTCTCTTACGTTGTCCTCCATATACTCCTCCCGCGCCCTATTCTATTATATGCGGACGCTCATAACTTATGAATTGTTATTCATATGATAATATATTGTTTTGTATTTGTCAAGCGTTTTTTTTATTTTTTCCGCAACAAAAAAAAGACTGCCGTTAAAGCGCGCTTCCCACAGGGAATTAAGAAACTAAATTATTAAGAGTTATACTTTCAAGCAAGGACAAAAGCTCTCGGACGATATGTTCGAGAGCTTTTTACTGCAAACCATTTACAAAGATAAATTGAAATTTATATGTCTAACCAAGTCGTTTTTAAGTCTTTGTAAACTCTGCATTTCTGCGCTGTAAATTTCAACACGCAATAATCGGGATCAGTTTTGCCTTTTTTATAAAACATAGT
>CAJTTC010000029.1 GCA_910579295.1 uncultured Christensenella sp.
ACAGACAGACAGACAGACAGACAGACAGACAGACAGACAGAGAATTACACCTTACTTCCGAATTGTCATCAGGCGCAAAGTGTAGAGGAATTATCGGCGTTCCGATTACATTCCTCGACAAACACAACCCCGAACAGTTCGAAATTATCGGGCTTGACCGATACGTTGCAGATAACCCAAGATATGGACATAGATTTACAATTGAAGGAAAAGAAATCTATGCAAGAATTCTCATTAAAAAAATATTGTAATGGGATAATGGGTGTTCCTATAACTTTTTTGGACAAATATAACCCTGAACAATTTGAAATCATTGATATAAACCCACATTTTTTCGCAATGATAGAACAAGGACTGCCAAAATTGAAGCAACTTACACTAAAAAATGTTGGGCGTACAGACCCTTATGCTCGTATTTTAATACGGAGGAGAAAACACGATGAAAATTGAGTTGCACGAAATAACAATTAAAGAAATAGCAAGTGCTTACGTTGATAACGCAGAAGAAGGTGTTAAAGGCTATGGCGGTCTTTTAAATATTCGCCCTAAATATCAACGTGAGTTTGTGTATGACGAGGCAAAACGTAATGCAGTACTTGACACAATAAATAAAGGGTTTCCACTTAACGTTATGTATTGGGTTAAAAATGAGGACGGTACTTTTGAGGTGCTGGACGGACAGCAACGAACAATAAGTTTTTGTCAATACATAAATGGTGATTTCTCTCTCAACAACAAGGCTTTTCATAATTTGACTACAACCGAACAAAATCGTATTTTAGACTATAAATGTATGGTATATTTCTGCGAAGGTAATGACCTGGAAAAATTAGAATGGTTTAAAACAATAAATATAGCGGGTGAAAAGCTAACTGACCAAGAATTAAGAAATGCAGTTTATACAGGTGAGTGGCTAACTAACGCAAAATCAAAATTTTCAAAATCAAATTGTGCAGCTTACCTTTTGGCTAATAAGTATGTGAATGGTTCGCCTATTAGACAAGATTATTTGGAAACGGCAATATTATGGTTAAATAATGGTGAAATTGAAAAATATATGTCTATTCACCAACACGACCATAATGCGAACGAGCTATGGACTTATTTTCTAAATGTTATAAATTGGGTGGAGAATACTTTTACTAACTACCGTAAGGAAATGAAGGGCATAAATTGGGGCGCATTATATAACATTTATAAAGATAAACAGTTTGATACTGTTGCGCTTGAAGAAGATATTAAACGACTTATGCTTGATGACGATGTGAAAAATAAAAAAGGCATTTATACATATGTCTTAACTCGTAACGAAAAACATTTGAATATCCGTGCTTTTAGTGAAAATGAGAAACGTCAGACTTATGAGAAACAAAATGGAGTTTGCCCCGATTGCGGTTTATCTTTTGATATAACGGCTATGGAAGCTCATCATATTAAGCGTTGGGTTGACGGGGGACACACTACATTGGATAATTGCGTAATGCTTTGTAAAGAGTGCCACGACAAACGGCATAATCATAATAATTAAAATATTATGATTACTTTTATACGCTACCCTAACGCGTAACGCAAATTAGGGCATAACGACAACATAACGGGCGGCGAAGCCGCCCGCTGTGGCGTATAGTATTTCCTTACGCCACTATGTAACACTGTAACACATTTGGCGTAAAATTAGTAGGAACTTGTAAATCTTTGACGAAAAGTATTTATTTTGATTTATGCCCATAAGGGTGGGTTTCTCTGGGTGGGAGAATAGAAAAAGCACAAGGCTTTAAACCTTGTGCTTTTTGCTTATTGGTATGCGACGAAGCCCGCGACACCGTTCACGAAAATATATTTCCGTTCTTTGGTGTTCTAACTCTTTCGCATTTGGTTGAGGTGACGGGACTTGAACCCACGACCTTCTGGTCCCTAACCAGACGCGCTACCAAACTGCGCTACACCTCAAAACCTTGATTGCCTATACATTATACTTAATTTATAATCAAATGCCAAACGATTTAACGGCTTTTTTATAAAAAATTTTAAATTATTTTATACAATAATATTTAAATTAAAGCATTTACAAACGCGTGAATGTATATTATAATACTATTATATGTGGCTCTTGATTTTACAGGTAGTACTATTTGGCGTTTCTCTTGCTATGGACGCGTTTGCCGTGTCAATAACCGACGGAATGTGCTACAACAATATGAATAAGGGTAAGGCGATTACAATTCCGCTGACGTTCGGCATTTTTCAGGCAGTAATGCCGTTATGCGGTTATTTTCTTATGTCGATATTCGCCGAAAAGATCGACGCTTTCGATCACTACATAGCGTTTTTTCTTCTCTTGATTATCGGCGGTAAGATGGTTCTTGACGGCATAAAGGAATTGCGCGCTACGGAGGGAGAAGTAAAAGTTAAAAAGTTCTTCTATCCCGAAGTGCTTCTGCAAGGCGTAGCTACGAGTATCGACGCGTTGGCTGTCGGTGTGACAATGGGCGCAATGAGCGGCGTAAACAAAACTAACATATTCGGATTTGTAGCGATAATCGGAATAATCACATTTATTATCAGCGTTATCGGCGTTATTGTCGGTGTTAAAATCGGAAAGCTCTTCAAAAATAAGACGAGCATAGCCGAAATAATAGGCGGCATAGTGCTCGTCGCAATAGGCATTAAGATATTAGTTGAGGGTATTATCGGTTGATAACTTTCTCAATGACCTCAATAATTTTGTCGTTTCCGCACCCGACGTTACTGTTTCGGAGTGCGGATTTTATTTTATCGTCGCATGTCAGCCGTTCAATTTCCTCTTTTAGAGTCTGCGGCGTAAGATTGCGTTCGGCGAGCACGTGGCACAAGCCGAGGTCGTTAAAATACCTGGCGTTCATAACTTGATCCCCGCGTGAGCTGCCGTTATCAAGCGGAATAAATAGCGTGGGTATTTTTAGCGCAATCAGCTCGTGTGCGGAGTTTGAACCGCAACGCGCCACAGCGTAATCGGCGCAGGCGTACACAGAGCCCATATCTTCGCAGAATTCGATTTGCTTATAGCCGTCAATGTTGCTGTCCGTCGCATTTCCTCTGCCGCACAAATGCAGAATATTATATTTTTTACACAGCTCGAAGAGGTTGCGGCGCAGACAGTCATTGATAATGCGCGATCCGCTTCCGCCGCCGAATACAAGAACGGTAGGTCTGCCGTCAAGTTTCATTTGTGCCTTTGCGGTAGTTTTATCTCTCCCGAAAAGACTTTCGCGCATAGGCGAACCGCAGTATAGACCGTTTTTAAATTGCTTGGCCGTGGACGGGAAGGAGGTGAGTACGTACCGTGATTTAGCCGCTATAATTTTGTTGGCGAGCCCTGCTGTTAAATCCGATTCGTGCGTTATCACGGTTATTTTTAATTTTGACGCGGCAATGGCAGGTGGAAGTGAAGCGTAGCCGCCTTTGCAGAATAATATATCGGGGCGATGCTTGCTCAAAATTGCTTTGCATTGCTTGACGCTTTTAAAAAGTTTAAAGGGAATGGACAGATTGCATAATATTTTTCCGCGCACAAGTTTAACGCCTTTGAACTCGGAAAAGCCTATGCCGAACTTACCGCAGATATTTTTTTCTATCGCGTCCGTGCCGATATAGCAAACGTCGTATTTATCGCGAAGTAATTCATAGATGGCGATGTTGGGCATAACGTGCCCCGCGCTACCGCCGCCGCAAAACATAATTTTTTTCATCGTAATAATATATATTGTTTGTCGTTTTGTTTTATGTACGCGTCGTTTCCGTCATTTTTGAAAAAAATGATTGGATTATTGACAAATAAGTTTTATTGGTGGTAAAATATAAATATGGACACAAAATATATTTTACTAATTTGCGCGGGTGGAGTGCTTTTCATTCTGTTGCTTATCTATCTGATTGTGGCGGTGCAGAGCGCTAAGGCGGAGAAGCGTAACAAAAAGCAAATTTATCTTTCGTATAATCCCGAAAACCTATGCAAAATGGAGTATGACGTCGCGTTTTACGAGAAGAATGTTTTCTGGATAAATTTTGCCCGTGAGGACGAGCGTCAGGTAACAATCGATGACCTGCTCAATGAAAATGCTGTCGATATGTCGCATATCACCGAGGAAGCCGTATTTACCCAGCTTGAAGACGAGGGCGTAGAGGTTGTTAAAGGCACGTATAAACGATAATTTAAAAGCCGTTGGCGTCAAGCCGACGGCTTCTTGATTTTATGATTCGAATATCATTGCGAGCGGTTTACCTAACAGCGGCATGCTTATTGTAAATTTACCGTTTTCAATTACCGTTGCCTGCTTAAATCTGAAACCGAATATACCTATCTCGGCTTCAAACTGCCGAGTTTCTTCGTTATAGGTGTAGTCGCAGGTATAGGTGTGTTTTTTTCCGTTTTTGCGCTTGAAGCTGACTTCCAATTCCTTGTCGTCGATAAATGTAATTTTCAGATAATCGTATTTTTCAAGTAAATCAACGTTTCCGAATCTTGCAAACGTACAGTCGTAAGTGGTAATGTATGGCTTTGTCAAAGTTTTAACCGAAGAATTGGCGTCAAAGGTAAAGGCGCAAAGGCAGAGGCAGGAAATTACCGCTATAATAATTACACACAGCTTCTTTTTCATATATTGGAGTATGTGCAGATTTTATAAAAAAACAACCTTCGGCAAAATTAATTGCCGAAGGTTTATAAAGTTGATTGATTTTTAAGCTTTGCCGATGCAACCGAAAATTTCCATTTTTTCTTTTACGGTAGCCTTGATTGCCGCCGCGCCGTCTGCAAGCAATTTTCTGGGATCGAAGCCCTTGCCTGTAAGGTCTTTGCCCGCCTCGATATACTTTCTCGTAGCTTCCTGGAAAGCAAGCTGGCATTCCGTGTTGACGTTAATCTTTGCAACGCCGAGGGAGATAGCCTTTTTAATCATATCGGTGGGGATACCCGTGCCGCCGTGGAGTACGAGGGGCATATTGCCGACTTTAGCCTTAACTGCGGCGAGCGTTTCAAAGCTGAGTCCCTCCCAATTTGCGGGGTACTTGCCGTGAATGTTGCCAATGCCTGCGGCAAGCATAGTTACGCCGAGGTCTGCAATTTTCTTGCATTCTTCGGGATCTGCGCATTCGCCCTTGCCTATAACGCCGTCCTCTTCGCCGCCGATAGCGCCGACTTCGGCTTCAAGCGACAGCCCGAGCTGCTTTGTAACGGCAACAAGTTCTTTTGTCTTTTCGATATTTTCGTCTATGGGAAGGTGAGAGCCGTCGAACATAATGGAGGAGAAGCCTGCCTTAATGCACTTATAGCAACCGTCGTAAGTGCCGTGGTCGAGATGAAGAGCAACGGGAACCGTTATATTCATTTCCTCAATCATTGCCTTAACCATGCTTGCGACAGTCTTAAAGCCCGTCATATACTTGCCCGCGCCCTCGGAAACGCCGAGTATTACGGGTGCGTTCAGCTCCTGCGCCGTCTGTAAAATAGATTTTGTCCATTCGAGGTTGTTTATATTAAACTGTCCAACCGCATATTTTCCGTCTCTCGCTTTTTCAAGCATTTCTTTTGCCGA
Organism: uncultured Christensenella sp.; assembly: GCA_910579295.1. Taxonomy (GTDB): domain Bacteria; phylum Bacillota; class Clostridia; order Christensenellales; family Borkfalkiaceae; genus Coproplasma. The sequence goes on from CAJTTC010000029.1 coordinate 5,574, forward strand.
TACCAATCCCATAGGAAACCTCCGATATATTAATAATATTTAGGTAATAGCTTACCATATTTAAGTATAATTCATTGTAAGGTAAATTTCAAGCAAAATTTAAAAAATGTTAGTAAAAATACATACAAATAATTAATATTTGTTGACTTGAATTAAGTAATTTGATATAATGACGAAGATAACAAAGGGATAGCTCCCCGAGTTTATTAATAAGAAAACTAATTTATTTTTTTTCGGAGGAATTTTTTTATGGCTAATGTAAAAGTTGCTATCAACGGTTTCGGTCGTATAGGTCGTCTTGCTTTCAGGCAGATGTTTGACGCAGAGGGCTACGAAATCGTGGCTATCAACGATTTGACAAGCCCCAAGATGCTTGCTCACCTCTTAAAGTACGATTCTGCTCAGGGCAGATACAAGTACGCTGAAACGGTTGAAGCAGGTGAGGACAGCATCACCGTTAACGGTAAGACAATCAAAATCTACGCTGAAAAAGACGCGGCTAACCTTCCTTGGGGAGCTATCGGCGTTGACGTAGTTTTGGAGTGCACGGGTTTCTATTGCTCCAAGGAGAAGGCTTCCGCACATATCAAGGCAGGCGCTAAGAAGTGCGTTATTTCCGCTCCCGCAGGCAACGATCTTCCCACAGTCGTTTACAGCGTAAACGAAAATACGTTAAAGGCTTCCGACACTGTTATTTCCGCGGCAAGCTGCACTACAAACTGCCTTGCTCCTATGGCGGCTACGCTCAATAAGCTCTGCAAAATCAAGAAGGGCTATATGACGACTATTCACGCTTATACGGGCGACCAGATGGTTCTTGACGGACCTCACCGTAAGGGCGATTTGAGAAGAGCAAGAGCGGCTGCCGTTAATATCGTTCCCAACTCGACGGGCGCGGCTAAGGCTATCGGTCTTGTTATTCCCGAGCTCAACGGCGTACTTGACGGCTGCGCACAGCGCGTACCCGTTCCCACAGGTTCGCTTACTCAGCTTATCGCAGTTTGCGAGGGTGAAGTTGACGCTCAGAGCGTAAACGCGGCAATGAAAGCTGCTTCTTCCGCATCTTACGGTTACACCGAGGACGAAGTTGTTTCCAGCGATATCATCGGCATTTCCTACGGTTCGCTGTTTGACGCAACTCAGACGAAGTGCATGCCCCTCGGCGACGGCACAACCCTTGTTAAGGTTGTTTCCTGGTACGATAACGAAAATTCTTACACTTCACAGATGGTAAGAACAATTAAGTACTTCGCTGAATTAAAGTAATTTTTTAAATAATTCTTAACGGCTTCCGTACAACGGAAGCCGCTATTTTTTTACCTAATATAATCACCTGTAAATAAAGTACGGTTGGTTTCATCATTGCTTTCAAGGTGGAGGTTGAAGCTAAGAATTTAATAATTTTTTTTAAAATTAAGTTGACAACTATATGAATATACTGTAATATAATAAATGTTATATAACTAATGTTATTTAAAGGAGAAGTTAATGCCGCCCAAGGTAAAATTTTCAAGAGATCAGATAGTTGACGCCGCCATGCAAATAGTGCGCGAGGTGGGAATGTCCGCGCTCACGGCAAGAGCTATAGCCGAGCGGTTGAATTGTTCGGTTGCGCCCGTATTTTCGGTGTTTGAAAATATGGACGAATTGCGCGCCGTGGTGTTTAAGCAAGCCAAAGAGATATATGAAATGTATATTGAAGAGGGGCTAAAACAAGCGTTGCCGTTTAAGGGCGCGGGCTTGAAATATATAGAATTTGCGCAAAAAGAGCCGTATTTGTTCAGATTGCTCTTTATGTCTGATTATCATGTGGGTATAAGCAACTTTTTGCTTTTGGACGATAACAACGCAAAAATACTCAATGCGCTTATGACCTCCTGGGGACTTGACGAAAAGACGGCGCGGGCGTTGCATGAGGATATTATGATTTACACTCACGGGATTGCCGTATTGTGTGTAACAGGGTCTTGTTCGTTTTCGGAAGAGGAGACGAGCAGGAGACTAACTTCGGCGTTTACCGCTATGTTAAAGGAGATTAAAATAAGTGGGCATTCGGATTGAAAATGTTAAAAAATCGTTTGGAGCGGCTGACAATCGTCAAAGCGCATTAAACGGTGTGGACCTTACCGTAGACGACGGTGAATATGTAGTTATTCTCGGCGCGTCCGGCTCGGGCAAGTCTACGCTTTTGAATATTATAGGCGGGCTTGAACGACCTTCCGAGGGTAAGGTTTTTCATAGCGAGCGCGAGATAACAGCGTTAAACGACAGTCAATTGACGGCTTTCAGACGTCAAACGGTCGGCTATGTCTTTCAGCAGTACTACTTGCTGTCGGATATGACGGTGGATAAAAACGTCAGAATGGGCGCGGATTTGGCTAATAATAAGAATTACAGAGAAATCATCGGGGCTATGGGGCTTGGCGATAAGCTGAAAAAGTATCCCCGCCAACTTTCGGGCGGCGAACAGCAGAGAGTTGCCGTTGCCCGTGCGCTTGCAAAGTTGCCGCAAGTGCTCTTAATGGACGAACCGACGGGAGCGCTCGACGAAAACACAGGCAGACAGCTACTCGATTACGTTTTAAAACTTCGTGCACAACGCGGATTTACTCTCATTATGGTTACGCACAACGTGAATATTGCTGAGACGGCTCAAACGGTAGTCAAGTTGAACAGCGGCAAAATAGTTGATAAACTTACAAACGTGCAGCCTAAGGGTGCGTACGAAATAGGTTGGTGAGTTATGGCAGTAAGTTTTAAGGACGCCGCAAAATTTATCGGCATAATTATAGTTGCGTGTTGCGCCGCGATAGTCTGCAACATGTTTTTAAACTACGATATCGATTTGCGGGCGATTGCCGACGCGGTTGAAGGAGAGGCGGCTCAGACTCTGTATGAAGCGCTCAAACTAAACAATACCGTAGTATGCGCGGTAAGCGGCGTGTGTCTGATTTTGACGGCAGTCGTAATGCTTGTCTTTTACATCGGACATTATATCGAGGTCAACGCGCCCAAATTCGGCGTTTTAAAGGCGTTGGGTTATAGTGATATATCGATTGCGCTAAAATGTGCGGTGTTTGGCTTTTGTATCTTTGTCGGCACTGCTGTCGGTGTGGCTATAAGCTGGGCAATAATCCCTCAATTTTATGCCGCTCAAAACGATAACGGCGGACTTCTCCCGATAATTGGAATAAATTTTCACGCTTCGTTGCCGCTATTGTTGATAGTCGTGCCAACGGTGGTTTTTTCGATGCTCTCCGTTTGTATTGCATATTTCAGGCTTAAACAGCCCGCGCTTGCGCTCATCAAAGGCAACGCCCGCCGTGAACGAAATGTAAAGGAAAGAAAGGACAGCGACAGAAGCTTTCTCTCTCAGCTTGCGGTAAACGTTTTGCGGGAGAGGAAATCGCTAATTTTCTTTATAGCTTTCGGCGGGTTTTGCTTTTCGTCAATGACTCAGATGGGCGTGTCAATGCGTGATTATGCAAGCGATATGATGGGCATTATGATTTTGATTATAGGGCTTGTTTTGGCTGCGGTTTCGCTGTTTCTCGCAATGTCGGCGGTGGTAAGAGGCAACTCCAAAAAAATCGCAATGTTAAAGGTCAACGGTTACAGTCTTAAAGAGAGCGGTTTTGCTGTGCTCGGGCTTTACTGTATTCCTGCTTTTATAGGCTTTGCAACGGGCTCTGTTTATCAGTACGGCTTGCTGAATATAATGATCAACATAGTATTCAAGTCGTTTGACGACGTGCCGCATTATTCCTTTGATTGGACGGCGTTTGCTATATGTTTTGCGGCTTTCATTGCCGCATACGTAGCGCTGAATTTTGCGTATGTGCTTGCAATTGGCAAGACGCCCGTTAAATCGGTTATGAGCGAGTAAATGTTGGCTGTATTTGTACTTCTTTGGAAACAGAGTTGAAGCGTGGGTTTCGTATCTTATTTTGTGCATAAGCATTGCCGTACTTTTGCGTTTACGTTATTGCTCGACGTATTTTCGGGCAAAAAGCGCAAATTATTCATTAAATAAGTTGATTTTTAGCGACGATTGTTGTATTATGATATAGCTGTTATGCAAATGCTTCCGTAGTTAAATGGATATAATAAACCCCTCCTAAGGGTTAGTTATGGGTTCG
>CAJTTC010000030.1 GCA_910579295.1 uncultured Christensenella sp.
CAAAGAAAAACAGAAAAGCAACCGCCGCTAACACGTATGCGGACAGAGGTCGCCCGCAAGACGATTTTGCAGGGCACGGCGGGTGGTTTTAAAATCAATATAAAGCGAGGTAATAAAAAATGAACGATTTTTATAGACATAAAAGCAGTGATAAAGTAAAGAGTATATTTACGGGCATAGCGTTTGTGCTTGTGTTCGTAATTCTTGCGGGCGTCTTTATGCAGATATTCGGCACGGGTAAACAAAAGCCGTCCGAGTGGTTTAAGAAAAATGAACCGGAACAGATACAGCCCGAAGCGCCTGACGGCTTAGTTAACGTAACTGAGGAAAAAGGTATAAGTCTTATGTCCGCGAGAATAGCTTCCGAAGATTACGATGAATACGGCATTGAAGCACAAGCGGATACCGCATACACGCTCACCGCAACGGTGAATGCGAACGCCGTAGACAAAAACGTTGTTTGGGGCGTTGCCTGGAAGAACTCTTCCAGCTCCTGGGCGAGCGGCAAGTCAATTTCAGATTATGTAACCATAACGCCCGCGACCGAGTACGGGCTTACCGCTACTCTTACCGTCAAACAGGCTTTCGGCGAGCCTATAAACGTGAAAGTTGCTTCGTATATCGATACGACTGTAAACGCTATTGCGCAGGTTGATTATCTGAAAACGCTTAACTCATTTACCGCAACTCTTAACCCCGCACTTGCCGCGAATAAAACAGGCAGACTGTATGTCGGGAATACCGAAAATACTATTTCCGTTACGCCTACTTACGGTGTAGGCACCGTTGAGGGCACGGTTTCACAGTACACAATCAGATTATACCTTGCCACCACTACCCGCCAACGTATTACCGACTTAATGAAAAGCGGCACAGGCACTGCAAGTTTTACAGGTAAGGAATACGCCGACATTACAACCACTTCGGGTAAATTTACTTTTGATTTGTTTAAGCTCGTCAATGGCGGCGGGTCGAGCAGTACTTACGATACCGCAAGGACATTAGTCAATAATTATGTGTACAATCGCGGCGCGACCGATAATTCAACCTCTATGGGACAGGACTGTCTATTCAACAGAGTTGTTTATACTATCAAATACACTTACGGACAGGATTATACAAAGACCGTAACTTACGAAGATACGAATGGCTTTTATATGAATAAAAAAGGGTTAACTCAAATTGCCGTAATAGATAATATTAACCTTGATAAAAGCGAAATAGTCGTACTCCCCTTGTGAGGTGAAACTAATGCACAAGGCAACAGTCTTGCATAAAATAGCGACGGTTATGCTCGCGTTCATATCCTTGTTAGTCTTTTTAACGGCTATTAGCGGCGTTGGCGTTATTGCTTACGCCGCCGAAACCGTTTCTAACGTTCTGGACGATTTATACAAAGACAAAAATTTTAACTTTGCCGAATACCCCGAGAACCCGCAAGACTATTCTTTAGAGGTTATCCAAATCGCAGAGAGCACGCAGGGCAATTTGGTTTTATATACTTATCAGCCGTGTCAAGGTTCTTATCCGTTGTTGGCGACCGAAATTAATATGTCGTTATCAAAAACCGTTGACGGAACAAAACTATATCGTTTAACGCTCTTAAATATAAACGGCGTCTTTGCAAAGTACAAGGTCGAGGGCGTAAAAGTAAATCCGACAGCTGAAAGGTTTTACAGCATTACCAGCATTTACCGTGACTATATAAAGGATATTGACGGGGGAACGGACAACGGCAATTTAGTCAATGAAAAGGCTTTTAGCGTTGGTCAGTATTGGAAAGTAACAACGCAGGGCGATACTGTTAATTATGAAATGATTAAAGTCGATACGGTTATGATACTTAACCCGTTTACGAGCTATATCAGACAAAATAAAAATCATTCGGTTAACGGGTATTTTCAAGATAACTATTATGTTGCATTTAATACAGAAAGGAATATAGAAAAGCTCTTATCAGCAACGGTTGAATATCGAATACAGGACTATTTTTATAAAGAGAATAACGTTCTCGGCTTCGACAATACAGATTTTTGGAACAAGTCAACGTTCAGCAACGAAAGGCGATTGCAAAAAGAAGTTTACTGCGACGAAGTAAACGAACTCAATCAACAGGGCTTCAATTTGTTCGGAATATTCGATTTTAATAAAACATTCACCTGGAAGCGCATACAGTCAAGCGCAGATTTTACTGAGAACGCGGGAGCAAGCTCATCTGATAATGACGAGGTTAAAAAATTGCAGTGGGTGTTAATGTTTGACGAAACGTCCGTATACCGCTATCAGAGCAACGGCACATTAATAACAACTTACGAGGAAACGGGGCAGATTATAGACGAGGTAGCGGTATTGCGCCTTGAATTTGTCGAGGACGGCGTAACCTATAATTTGGGCGCGGTTTCGGATAAAGTGTCCAACGACTACGATTTTAATGACGGAACGGGCGATCCGGGCGATAGTAATAAAAAACGACGAATAGGCATTATCGGCTTAATTATTCTTATTGTGCTTATAATCATTTTCTTTCCCCTCATATCTCCTATTCTCGGTGCAATAGTAAACGGCGTTGTGTTGATAATATGCTTGCCCTTTAAGGCGATAAGCGCACTATTCAAAAGGAAAAAGGAATAAAAACTATGGCACGTAAAAGCAAATCACGCAAATATAAACCCCGTAATGAGTTTAGGCGTAATAAGAGTGCAACGGCGCAGGGACATTATGATTTTGTGTTCGGTGAAACGGATACACACTATAAATCATTGGGTTTAACAACTCATCCTGCGGCGGGCTATACATATTACGCCTTAACTCAAAACCCTAACCCTAACGATAAGCGGCAGTCTTATTTAAAATTGGACGTTCGCAATACTAATAAAAAACATTTAAATGAAACGCCTGAAAAAGGTTGGGGTTTTGCAAAAGAGGATATGCCCGTAGTCAGGCATACTGTTAAAGCGTATAAAAAACGTACCAACCGAAAACCTAAAAATTGGTACGTTAAAAAGCGAAAATGGAATAAAAAAAATAGATAAGCCTCAATAAGTAACTTGTCAAACGCAAGCACCACTCGGTAAAAGCACTAAATGCTTTATGACTTATCTATTGACATTATTATAAGCGGTAATGACGGCAAAAGTCAAACGATTTTACGACGAAAACAAAAATTGAAAGTACACTTTCAAAAAGGACGGTAACGGCAATGAAAATACTTAAACGGATATTGTTTATATTGCTCGGCTTGGCGGTGCTGCTTACGGTAGGCTATTTTATTTATACGGGGTTTCAAGTATGAGCGAAATTGAATTGTTAAATGAATTTGAAAAAGAATTTGATAAACAACTTTGTTATGAATTGTCTTGTGAAGCACGTGATTGTAGTGAATGTGAAATTTTTTTAGATTACTTCGGGGAATATAGAAATGAACGAAAGACGGCGGTTTAATTATCGGCATATCGTTTGTATAATGATTACGCTTGCGTTTATATGCGTAAGCGTTTTCGTGTTTCCGAACGCATTAGGGCGGCTCATAGAGAGCGGACGAGACTTTGGTTTGTCGATAGCGTATTATTTCTGCGAAATGTTCGGAATAGAACACGGCTTTGCGCCTACGGTCAACGATTTACCGAAATTTCCGTTCTTCCCGTCTTACGGCGAGAATACGCCCGTTACACCACTACCGGACAACGTTCAAGACTTCAAGAATAATTGGGGTGTGTATTGGCAGTTGTGGACGGATAAAGCGAATTTTTACGGTTATCTTGATTTTATCGGCAACTTGCTTTTTACGCTCTGTAAAGTAGTTATAATTGCTTTGCCTATCCTGCTTGTTCTATGGTTAGCGTTTAAGCGGTATCTTAAAACCGAAAACAACGATTACAACAAAGACAGTAAACCGCTTAAAGTGTTTAAATGGTTTACCGCTCATACATACCGCCCCGTTAAAACTTGGGTTACAGAGTTTTTAACGTTCATTGTAGAACATAAACCTTATTACGTTATTTGGGCGGTATTGTGGGCGTATAACTTCAATTTCATAACGATACTGCTTGAATTTTTGGCGTTCTATTTTTACTTTGTGATGTCGTTCGACGTGGTAAATATCTATCGGCAGGTGTACAAGCTCTTTCTTGATTTATCCGTGCCGTTTACGTTTGTTCCGTTGTGGGCGTGGGTAATTGTCGCGGTTGTTGTACTTGAAGTTATAAGCCGCAGAATTGCGTATAATCGGCTATACCACCGTGAACGCCGTAACCGTGGGTTTATAAACGAGCGCGGCGTTGTAACGTTTGTGGTCGGCGTTATGGGCGCGGGAAAGACTTTGCAAATAACGGATATGGCGTTATCTACGGAAGTGCAGTTCAGGGATATGGCGTTTGAAATTATCCTCGAAACGGATATGAAATTTCCGAATTTTCCGTGGATAAATCTTGAAAATGCCATAAAGCAACAAATAGCACGGCACAGAATTTACGATTTACCCTCTTGCCGCGCGTTTATACGCTGTTTGTGCGCTTGCTTTTGTGCGGGGTACAGCAATGCAACTATCCGTAAAAGCTGTCGCAGACAGCTAAAAAAGCGTTACGGGTTAGGCTATAACAATTTGTGTTTTGATTACGATTACGAGCGTTACGGTCTGACCTATGACGATAAATTAAAGCTAACGGATATCTGGACGGCGTTGGAAGATTATGCTTGCGCGTACTTCATTTATACCGTTCAATCGTCTTTGCTGTTGTCTAATTACTCCGTAAGAACGGATATGCTTTTTGCGGACTTAGGCAATTTTCCGCTCTGGAACGGCGATTTTTTCAAGCGCGACAGTCGGCTTATGGAAAGCTATTCCCGCCACGCTCATATACTTGATTTCGATATGCTCCGTTTGGGTCGCAAAATGCTTGACGATAACCCGAACAGAAACGCTTTCGGTTTCGGCGTTTACATTATATCCGAAATTGACAAGGAACGCAAAAATACGCCCGAATTAAAGGAAGTTAAAGCAAGCGCGGCAGAGTGCAACCAAAAGAACGATTTATTTAATGTACTGCTTAAAATGAGCCGCCACGCTTGCGTGGTCGCTAATCGCGTATTTATCAAGATATTTGCGGACTTGCAACGCCCTACGAGCTTAGGCGCAGACGCGCGGGAGCTGGGCGAAATAGTTGAGATTAAAGCTAAGGGCGAGAAAACGCTTGCTCTTCCGTTCTTTGCCCCGTTCCATATCTTTAATTTTTTGTTCGGGTGGTTGTACGGCAAGTTTCAGAATTTTTACGTTCAATATCGTTACAACCGCGCGGACAACACATTGTTTTTATACTGCTTGAAGTCCATAACTGCGAAATTACAGCATTATTGCGAGCGTACGGCTAACGTTTTTGGCAGTCAGACATTAACGCTTGAAGTCGAAAGCGGCGCGCGTGAGGGCGATATTAAACAATGTAAGTATTTCAGACAAAGCAAAAAGATTTATAGCAAACGTTATTCTACTGATTGTTTAAGCGGTATATTTGAAACGCGCGCGGCGGTCAATACGGTTGGCTTGGACGATATGAGAGAATATGCCGATATTATGGCTACGGCTGACGAATTGGGCTTGCAGAACTCCCACTTCCAAACGGAAATAAATAACTTGAACGAGGTATCTTAAAATGGCTAAGTTTGTAGGTAAAATATTTAAAGTAAGTAATAATAAGATAGGCCTACGGAATGACGGCGCGCACAATGTTCACGTTGTATGGTATAACCCGTTTAAACGTAAATTCCGTTGTAAAGTTATCACTTCGCTTGAAAGTGAAAAGGAATTGAACGGAAAAGAGTTAAAGCAATTAAAGACTACGCCATACGTTAAAAAGCGCGGCGCAAAAAACACGTTCCGATTGTTTAAACGTAACAAATATGCGAAAGTCCGTAAGGGTGAAATTGTGCCTATTCCCGAAAGTAAATTGCAAGGCTTTGCTGTATGGTCAGGTTATCAGAATACGGTTGAATTATCGTTAGACGATTTAAAAAAGGCGAAAGCGCAGAACGATAAAAAGATTTTGAAATAGAGAAAAGCGGAAGTAAAAACTTCCGCTTTTTAATATGCTTTTAAACGAACGCAATTTTCTACGAGCTGCTACTCTGTTTCAGCCTAAAAGCTATATCTACAATTATTATATGCAATACTCATAAAAAAGTCAAGACTTTTTGTATGCACCACGTATTACATTTTATTCGAATGATTTGTATTACAATTCCGACGTCGGAAATGTATTACTATTTCTCTGTACTAAACTTTTCAACGTATGCCTTCATAGCCGATTCTAAAAGGTCGGCTATGGTGTATTTTTCGTATGCCGTTCCGTTTTCGTCTTCATAACGATAGTGATTTCTTCCACGTAGTTCATAACTGTAAGTATGGCTGTCAATTATTTTTTGAACTTCGTTAAGTAATGAGCTATCAACTCTAACGCTTATAATTTTATCTCTTCTCATTTTGTTTTACCTCTTCGTTAAATGCCGCATAGTCCATAGGACAAGGGCTTACTATGCAAGGTTGTTGAACTGTATCGTCCGATAATTTTTCGCATATACCATTTATGTTATGTATGCAGTCTGTCATATTAACTCCTTAAAATAAAACTGAAATATAAACCGCCGCAGGCGGTGTGGGTTGGGTCTTTGGGTGTGGGAAAGCCGCCCGAACGGGCGGATAAGTTTATTCGATTTTTTTAATGTTTTTATAATTTTCTTTTAAAAATCTTCCGCAATAAGGGCAGTTGCTTATATGCGAAAAAGCGTATTCGTTTCCATTATCGTCGCGTAATAAAAACGGTTTACCGCTTTTATGTTCTTTACAAATAACGCACGGTTGTTTATTAGGTTTCATTTTTCCCAACTCCTTTTATCAATGTTTTTAATAGTTTCTATATTTGGGTATAGCTTTTTAAGCTGTTCAAACCGTTTTAATGCGGTGTGCCGTTCTTTGCCCTCGTAGGTTTCCTGTAAAACCGTAACGGGTTCGGCGTTCTTCAAGTCTAATATTTTAAGAACTTCGATAACGTAAAACTTTTTATTGTCGTTCCAACAGTCAATATTTCGAGTGATTTTTAATTGCATAGCGTAGCCGGCTGTTAAAAATTCTTGCGCTCTCTCGAATAGGGTTTTACGGTATTCTTTGAGTAGTTCGGCAAGTTCAAGTAATTCGTTGATTGTGTTTACGGCTTTTTTGTCCTCGCTCTGAACGTGTTCGATGCTTTCAATGTGGTCTGCGCGAGTGAAATAAAAATGCTTTGTTTCGTTCATTTCGGACGAGGGCGAACCGTAGCGACTGAAAAGGCTTTCAAGCGTACGCATATAATAAACTCCTTTTGTTGCAAGCGGCTTAAACAGCCGCCTGCAATAGTTTTTTATTTTGCTCTTCCTTGATTACTTCCGAGCCGTGCAACCGTCTGATTTCATCAAGGGATAAGCGGAATTTATTTTCCGTCGGTTTATCCGTCCACGCCCACGCTTTTTTAGCGGAACACCAAAAGAATCCGAGTTCTTTTAATTTGTCTTTGTATGCGTATGCGTTAAATACCCATAACCACGAACCGCAAAGCTCAATTTTGCAATTAAATGTAATAATAGCGTTTATGATTTTGCGGAAGTTGTCGGGAACGTCGGCGGCTTCGGCTTTGGTGTAAGTTTTGCCGTCGGCGGTTTCGTGGACGTTTCCTACGTGCTTTTTAAGTTCGTCGTATTCAGCGTTAATGCGTTGCATATCTTCGACGGTGCCGCCCTTGTCGGGGTGGTATTTAAATGCAAGCGTTTTGTATTGCCGTTTCAGTTCTTCAAACGTTGTAACGTTTTCAAAGTAAGTAAATTTCATTGTAAGCCCCTTTCCGTCGGACTTGTGCCGCCGACGGTCGGCAAGTGGTTTTAATAAATTTCGTTTGCATTAACAAAAGTTGCGGTATCTTCGGCAAGCATAAATAGTTGTTCTTCTGATAATTTCGGTAATTCGAGTAAATCAATATAACTAACGTTAAGAATTAAAACGTTGCGTTCTGCGTCTTTGATATGCCCGTCGCGGTTGTCAAGCACATATAAAACGTACTTATTGCCGATTACTAAAAATTGTTTTTTGCTTTTCATTTAAAAACCTCTTTAAAAATTATTTGCCCGTGTAGCCGATAGCTCAGCCATTTTGCTTACATTGCCAAAATGAAATGTATAATTTCCTCTTTCGTATGCCCCTCGGCAATAAACCTATCAAGAGGAATACGGCGTTGCCTTTCCTTTATTGCCGATACAAGCGGACTTTCGTTACGCTCAACGCTATCATTTAAAAAAACTATTGCCATATCATAGCCGTTAAGTCGTCTTTTTAGCTTGCCGTTTTCGTCAAGTTCGCTATACGGGATAGTTC
>CAJTTC010000031.1 GCA_910579295.1 uncultured Christensenella sp.
CGCGCCTCGTCGAATCAGTCGGGGAATACAAAACTCTGCGGCAAATGATAAAATCGGGCGATACAAATGCCGATATTCAGAGCAGATATAAAAAGGCGAAAAAACGCCTCGGTAAAACGCTTGCCTCGATAACAGTTGCAAACCTTATGTACACAATGGTTGCGCAGTTCTTTAAGTGGCTATATGCCAAAGACCGCAAGGATAAGGACGGCAACGAGATAAGTTTTGTACAAGATTTCTTTACTGATTTTGCAAGCACGACAATAGGAATGTTCCCCGTCGTAAAAGATATATACAACTATTTCGCAAACGATTACGAGTTTAGCAATTTTGCGTATGACAGCATAAACAGCATTTTGTCTACGACGAAAGATTTGTTTGAGGTTGCGACAAAGGCGGCGGGCGGCGAATCGTTGGAAACGTCCGATTATATGAAACCGCTCAGAAACTCGCTTTATGCAATCGGACAGATTACGGGCTTGCCGATAAGGAATATCAATAACACGATTAGCGGCGTTATCAAGCGTTTTAGCCCTGCGACGGCGTACAAGTACAATTCTATGTTTTATAATGCGCAGTACAGCAAGGATATAAAAGCGGCGTTAGCGAACGGCGATACGGAACTTGCCGATACGATTATGAGCCTTATGCTTGATGAGGATAAGGCGGGGAACCTTAGTGCGGGCGCGAGAAAAAAACTCATCGAATTGTACGAGCAGGAGTATGAGGTGTTACCGCGCAGCATAGGCGATTCCGTAACGTATAACGGCGAGAAAATCGAACTTACAGCGAAACAGCGTGAGAAATTCAAGAGAGTTTACGGACAGGCGAACGGCTATATTGAACGTATGGTGCAAAACAAGTCATTTGCAAAACTGTCTGCCAATAAACAAGCAAAAGCGATAAAACAGGTGTACGACGCGTATTACGATAAGGCTTTAGCGGAAACACTCGGCGTATCATCGGACAATAAACTTTTGCTCTTGTCAAAGTTTATGGGTATCGAATCGCTCTCAATCGCGCTTGCGGGAATATCCGATATAACGTCCGATAAAGATAAAAACAGCGCGACCGTTCAGGGTTCCAAAAAGAAAAAGGTAATACAGTATCTTTTGGGGCTGAATTTTACTGACGCTCAACGATTATTGATTCTCTTTATGCAGGGATATAAAATAGGCGACGGCGAGTATAAACGGCTTACGGCAGACAGGGCAAAGCGTATGGTAATATCGTATATTCTGAGCCTAAATAAGGCTACACAGGCGGAAAAAGCGCAACTCGCGCAAATGTGCGGGGTTGAGGTTAAAAACGGCAGAATCGTTACTAAATCGCTCTACGCGGCTAAATAAATTGCGACTAAACGCGGTAAAATGTATGCTATTATATTATGCAGGAGGTAGAGTATGCTTAATATTACTCCGACTGTGCAATCTGAAATTACCAAAATCGTTTGTCCGAACTGCAATGAAAAAGTACCGCGTGTAGGCTTACAAAAGGACAGTAAAGTTCAAGGTCTGACGTTTAGGTGTAAAAAGTGCGGCAGACTATGGACGGTAAAAACTGAATAATATTTGTGCCATATTCCGAGAGATAGAGCCATTGACCGTAAGATACGGTTAGTGGCTCTTTTTATTAAAAATCTAAAAAGGAGGACTGCGACTATGAAACAGGGTTCGGGTAACAGATATGCGACCAATAAAGGCGGCATTATCAAGGCTCCCAAGAGCGTGCAGGAACAGCCTAAGGCGACCGTAGTCAAGGGCAACGACCTGAGAAACGGCAAAAAGAAATAATCGAATTTTATAGGAGGACAAACGATTATGCAGGACGAAATCAAGAAACCCGACGAGGAAATCGAGGAAACCGTTGTCGATGACGAGAACGAAACGGTTGACGATTCCGATGACGAGTTCGAGTATGACGACGAGGGTAACATTATCATTCCCGACGTAACGGACGACGAGGACGTTGAGAGCGACGAGGACGCCGCGGACGATAACGACGAAAACCCCGACGACGAGCAGGGCGACGGTTCCGATGACGCCGATAAAGGCGACGGAGAATCGGACGCAGAGCCTGAGGAGTCTACGGACGATACAAAAGATAAGCGTATCGCAGAACTCGAAAACGAGTTAAAAGCCTTAAAAGCGCAGGGCAGAGATACGTTGAAAAAGTTGGGCGCGAAAGAAACGAGCGACGTGCAAAAAGGGCTTGAGGAGTTGGCGGCAGAGGCTGACGATATTCCGTTAGAGGAATACCGCAAAAAGAAAGCCGAAAGCGCGGAAAGCGAGGAGGCGTTGCGCCTCTTGCGCGAAACCGAATTTAAGAAAAAAATGGCTGCCGACCTCGCAGAGGTGCAGGGGTTCTATCCCGAAACAAAAGGGCTGAAAGCGATTACCGAAATAAGCAATTTCGGCGTATTTGCGGAACTCCGCGATAAAGGCTTGACGCCTAAACAGGCATACGCCGCGGCAAACCCTGACGGCGTGCGGGCAAGCGTGGCTAAGTCCGTAAAACAGCAGTTGCTCAACGAAACAAAGGGGCATTTACGC
Source organism: uncultured Christensenella sp. (assembly GCA_910579295.1). Taxonomy (GTDB): domain Bacteria; phylum Bacillota; class Clostridia; order Christensenellales; family Borkfalkiaceae; genus Coproplasma. Next base: position 2,553 of record CAJTTC010000031.1, read on the forward strand.
TCGGCGGTGCCGAAAGGCTCCAAAGACAACTCGATTACGATGAGTAATAAGCAGTTGAGCGAATGGCGCGATTTGTTCCCGAATCTGAGCGATAAGGAAATTGTCGCTCTGTACAGACAATCATATCAAAAATAAAAAGGAGAATTTCTATGTTCAAACTCATTAAAATTGAGAATGGCAGAATGAACGTACCCGAACCCGTTTACCACGACGTAACGGACGACGAGGCGGTCGAATACGGCGAGGCTCTCGTTTTGGCGTCGGGTAAGTTCACGAAATGCGGTGCAACGGTAAAACCTACGCATATCGCTATGGGCAGCGTTGCGGCAGACGCAACGAAACGCACTCTTGCGGCGGCAAGGGTCGAGGACAATCAACTTTACGAGGTGCCTGTTACGGCGGCTCCTACGGGGCTTACGGCGGGCAGTAAAGTAACTCTGCATACGGACGGCTTGCAGGTAACGGCGACCACCACGAGCGGCGTCGTAACCGTAGAAAGTCTGAACGGTGCGTCGGCGGCGGGAGATATTATCGTCGTCAGAATTATTTAACAGGGAGGACAGACAATATGTCGAATTTTATCTACAGCGCAATGTCGGGCAAAAACGACCCTATGTTCGGTAAGTTTGAACACCCGATAAAGGCACTCATCGAGAACGAATCGAATATCTGTGAAAAGCAGAAAAGCATACTCGATTTTCTTTTCAACGTCGAAAAATCGAGCCGCTACGCCGAAACGATTATGGGCGAGTCCGATTTCGATACGTTCCAAAGCAAACAGGAAGGACAGGGCGCGGAGAACGATAGCGTCGAGCCTACGTTCAAGAAAACGATAGAGCATATCGAATTTGCGAAAGAGTTTACCATTACCCGCAAAATGGCGGACGACGCAAAGTTCGGTATGGGCGCGGATATGAAAAACAAGCCCAAAAAGTTCGTTCGCGCCTACTACAAGACGCGTATCAAAATCGCGGCGCAGGCTCTCATCAACGGCACGGCGAAAGAGATGACGTTCAACAAGGCAAAGGTTGATTTGACTTGCGCCGACGAACTCGCTCTGTTCCATAAGGCGCACCCGTATTCGACGGACAAAATGAAAGGCAAGACGCAGAGCAACTACTACTACGGCGAACTCACGGGCAGCGCAAGCACGCTTGAGGACGCGCTCGGCGTTCTCTCGAATAAGGTGCGCAATTTCAAGGACGAAAACGGCGACGTTATGGAGTATGTCGCGGACACTCTCATCATTCCCTGCAATCGTCCGAAACTCGAAACGCTCGTCAAAAAGGTTGTCGGCTCCGAGCGCACCGTGGGCAGCGCAAACAACGATATAAATACTCAGTACGGGAATTGGAATATCGTTGTGCTGAACGGTTGGGAGGCGGACGACGACAGGTTTATGGTTATGTCGGGCGACGCCAACAAGAACCTGCTCGGCAATATGTTCTATAACCGCGTTCCGCTTGACATTACGAGCGATATTGACAAGCACACCCGCAACTACTTTTGGAACGGTTACTGCCGTTTCGGTGTCGGGTTCAATACTTGGAAACATATCCTGCTTGCCGTCAACAGCAAAGACGCGATTTCCGCGGCAACGTCGCTATAAATCATTTAACAAGGAGGCTGATTATGACCGTTGCAGAACTTTATAAACAGGTTGCTCAACTCGGTTTTGAGGTTTCCTTAGAAGATGATGACAGGTTTTATTACGCAGCAAATAGGGCTTTATTGCAGGTCAACGAGGTTCGACCTGCAATAAGTTACTATTTGATAAATCACAAGCCGCTGAAAAATCTATTGTCCGATTCCGCATTTTCTCCCGTCGAAAAAGATGAGGAACTGCAATACTCCGCACACGCCGCAAAATCATATTATTTTGAGGCGGACGGAAACGGTATCGTTTATATCGAAAAGCACACGCCTGACGGGTGGGCTGTTATAGGTACGGTATCGCTTGCGTCTACGCGCAAATTTGTCGCGTATCGGGGGTTTATCAAAGAGGCGGACAGTTTTGTAAGCGATTTGGTTAGACTGCGTTTTTCGGGCGAGTTTGTGTATTCGGTAAAGAACGTCGCAATGTACGACAAACTGTATAGCGAGGACGAGGCGGATATACCCGCTTATGAACCGTTTACGCGCTACGATATAAGTAAACTTACGGACGATTTTCTTGCGTTGTGCTGTCCGCCTATCAAAGAGGCAGAGGGCAACGCGATTATCAATCAGGGGTACGGCGTAGAGGGCAATAGTGTAATATTGCTCCCGTATAATCAGAGCGGTGTTTTCAAGGTTTTATATAAAAGGCGTCCTGCGCCGATTGTCAATAACGGCGAAATGGACGATAAGACCGAGATTGATTTGGACGTGGAACTCTGCGCCCTGCTGCCTGTGCTTATTGCGGCTTATGTATGGATAGACGACGAGCCGCAAAAATCGGAATACTACAAATATTTGTATAGCGAACGCGCCGCCGAGATTGAACGTAAGGGGAAAGATACAAGCCCTGTTATTATCAAGAGTTCAAACGGGTGGTAAGCGCAATGGCAACGAGAACAAATTTCCTCCAAGCGAGGGAAACATACAACAGATATTACGGCGATTTCAGAGGCGTTGATTTTTCGAGCGACCATACGCAGGTTGACGAACACCGCCTCGCTTACGCTGTAAATATGTTCAGAGATTATCAGTCCTCGCAGGGGCAGGCACTTGAAACGATTGCAGGGTTCAGAAAGCGCGTCGTATTGCCTGAGGAAAGCGAGGTTTTCGGTATATTCAATTTTTCGCATAAAGACGGCGATAAAATCGTTACCAAAGTTCTTATTCATTCGGGGAGCAAACTGTATTTGTGGAAAAATTACCCGAATACCGCAAATATTGTTCTAAGTGAAACGATTGTAGTACCCGAACCTGATTCCGTTGTAAACGGAACGAAAACATTTAAGCAGATTTTACCTGAGAATGTCGTTACCGTTACCGCGTTAGCGCGGACAAACGGCGAGGACTTAACTTTTTTGATGAACTATGACGCGGCTACGCGGGAACTGTCTTATGCAAGCAGCGATTTGGTTGCGGGCGATAGACTTTTGCTGTCTTATAAAGAGGGCATTTTAACCGCGGCAGACGCGCTTTTTGATAATATGAACCCCCGAAAAAGTACGTCGTTTATATTCAATAACAGGCTGTATATCATTGACGGCAAGAATTATTTGGTATATGACGGCGTGAGCGTAAAAAGCGTATTGGATAACGCTTATATCCCGCTTACTTATATCAATATTATTACGAGCGGCGAAAACGCCGATATAGGTAAGCAACACGAGCAGCGAAACATTCTGCAGTCTAAGTTTAGGCATACGTTTATCGCTGACGGCACGACGACGGAGTTTTTTCTCAATGAAAATGCTCTCGATGAGATTGTATCGGTAAAGGTCTACGGGCAGGCAAAAGTACAAGGAACCGATTTTACCGTAAATCTTGCTAACGGCAGTATTAAATTTATCGTTGCGCCCGAAAAGCCTGAGCGCGTCGTGCAGATTGCGGGAGCGACAGAAAGCGAAAACGTCTTTTATCCCGAAATGTACGCGGGAATCGAGGTTGTGGCTAAAAAAGTATTTACGAGTGTATCGGGCGTTACCGATGAATGTGCGGAAATATCAAGGCTTATAACCGATTGTACTATTGCAACAATTTACGATAATAGGGTTTTTCTGTCGGGGAACCCGAATTATCCGAATCACATATTTTACGCCGCGAGAAATTCTACGGGCTATGTAGACCCCTCGTATTTCGGCATTTTGAACTATATGCAGGACGGCGTGGGAATCGCGCCCATTACGGGAATGATTACCGTTGCCGATACGCTTATGGTTTTGAAAGACGATACGCAACAGGACGGGTCAACTTATTTTCATACACCTACGCAGACGAATGACCCGATACAGCCTGTAATTTATCCGTCCTCGCAGGGGTTAAGCGGCATAGGTTGTTTGGGTGCTTGTATCAATTTTTTGGACGACCCGATATTTATATCGCGGCTCGGAGTAGAGGCGGTCGGGCAACTGTCTGTGCGGTACGAGAGGGCGAACGAAAACCGTTCAAGCCTTATAGACGCGAAAATCGTCAATATGGACTTAAGTTCTGCCGTGGTTGCGGAATGGAACGGGTATCTTTTGGTACTTGTGGACGGGTGCATTTTTATGGCGGACAGCCGACAGCGTTATACGCACGCAATAGGCGTCAATCAGTACGAGTGGTATTATATCGAGAACGTCGGCGTGTATAAAGGGCAATATCCCGAATACAAGTACGCGACGCAAATAGCCGAGGAACTACAAGGCAAAACGGTCAAATACTGTACGAAATGCAAAAAGAGCAAAAACGAGTGTACTTGCGGTAACGACGACCATATTATCGAAATTCCGATTATGCTTGCCGAAAACGTGTACTTTATGAATACTCACGAAACGCTGAATCTTACAGGGCAGATAGTAAACCCGCCCGATGACTACGGAAAGGAAACGGCGCGAGTGTTTACAGAGGGCGTTGCGGTAGAAATTGACGGGTTGGAATATACGGTCGGCGTTTATTATACGGTACACGAGGTCTACGATATTTTTTCGGGCGATTTGGTATGTTATGAGGCGTATTTGTGCGAGGGTAAGGGAGAATATATCGGCGGCGTATTTCAAAAGGCAACGACGATACGCGATATGTTCGACAATATCTATTTCGGCACAAAAAACGGCGTTGTATGCTCGTTCAATTTCGATAAAAGAAACTCCGAGGGCGAAATCGAGCCGCGTTGGTACACGTTCGATAATAGAACGATTTACAGCGGTTGTGCGACGAAAATGGACTGCTGCGGCATACCGCATTTGACGAAAAACACGGTAAAAAAATCGACCGTGATAAAGACTAAATCGTTCCGCAGTTCGTCCGCAAAAATCAAGGTGCGGACGAATAAAAAGCCGTACACGCAAATCGCCCGAATCAATAACAGTCTTTTCTCTTTTGAGGATATGGACTTTACGGACTTTACATTTAATACGACGGAACAGAGTTTGTTTGCGGTCAAAGAAAAAGAAAAGCAATGGGTTGAAAAGCAATACTACATTTATTCCGATGAGTATATGAAACCTTTTGCGCTGTACTATATTTCGTTCCGCTATCAGGTAGTAGGACGACTGAAAAATTAAGGAGGGCTATATGTCATTAAAACGATTTGTAAATATCACGCCCGCCGAACTGAAAGCAAAGGGCGTCGTTGCGCTTGCGGATAAGCCGAACGTCGTATCGCCCTATGGCGCAGGCGGTATGTCGTCCACGGCGTTAAAATTGTGGTTCGACCAAATCGGCAAATTTATTGCCGAGAAAATCAATGTGATTCAGGACGCGCTGAGCGGCGACGACGCGGCAAGTTACGTTAAACTCGATTTGTCGGGTCTTGACCCCGAAAGCGAAAAAATCGAGGGCTTTTCTTACAGTCTGCAAGACCTATGCAATGCTTGTTTGAACGGTAAACTT
>CAJTTC010000032.1 GCA_910579295.1 uncultured Christensenella sp.
TGCCGTAGCGTCGCTTATTATGCCGATATGCAACCGCTTTACGGGCGGCAAGCGTTTTGCCGTCTTGATAAACTCCACTATATCGCCGTAGTTGCGCGATATAGTATCTCCCTCACGGTTTTCAATATGGCGTTTTCGCGTTTCGTCGTATTCTCCGAGTTGCTGTAACGCCTCCTGCAACGCGTAACGAGTTTCTGCGTTCGGTGCGGTATGCCGATATTCCGCAGCATTGTACTGTCTGTTGCGTTCTGAAAAACTATCAAACAGTTTTTTATAGCGATTGTACAGCGATTTCGCGCTTTTCGACAGTTTTGTATCTCCCTCATACGCCGTGGACGATTTTTTGAAAAACGACAGTATTCTGTCTTTGAGTTTCGGCTTTTCCGCGACAAGTTTTTCAATGGTATTCTTATTCGTCAAAACGCCCTCTGCATAGTGAGCGTTTATTTCGTCCATAAGTTCAATCGCGCCGCCGTGTCCTACGTCGGAATACCGCTTTATTATGGCGTCTTTTTCCGCCTGACTCATATTCTTAACGCCGCGCTCCAAAATCAGCCTGCCGTCAGCGGTTCTGTAAATAGCGTGCGTCAGTTCGTGCAATAACAACGCCTCGTGGGTACGCGTAGTTTCGGGGTTGACGACAAATTTATTTGTTTCAGGGTCGTAATAGCCGTCAGAGTAAATCTTTTCGCCCGTCTGACTGTTTACGGCAACGGCACAGAGGCTTTTATCGAATACGACGTTTATGCCCGTATGCGCCGCTACGCGGGCGTAAGAGAGAACGTCCGCGTCTGCTATGCCCGCCGCTCGACCTTGCCTGATGACGCTGCGTATAATGCTCTTATTCGGCTCGTTCAATTTCGCATAATCGGGAACATTCTTGCGGGCGTATGTGTCTATCTCCTGCGTTTGTTGTCTTTCGGAATTTAACTGCTCTGCTATCTTTCGCACGGCTCCCTGCTGCTCTGTACCGTTTTGCGGCGCAGTCTGCTGTTGGGTTCCTTGTGTGTCCGTCGCCTGTTGATTTTCGACCGTTGTGGGAGTACCTGCAGGGGCGGCGGCTTGCGCCTTTTTTATTTCGCGTATCGTCTTATTTGCCTCTGCCTGCGTAAGTGGCTTAGAATATTTCCCGCTGTCATAGTCATAAATGCGGTATGTATCGCCGTTTTTGGTAACAGCAATATTCACGGCTCCGTCCGTATATCGAACGGTTCCGTCCTTTTTCAGATTCAATCTTGCGGGCATTTTTTTTGCCGTCGCAGGGTCAATGTTTTGCAACTCACGAACGGTCGCCTGTTCCTGTTGGTATGCCTCTACTCCGCCATTCTGCGAAAACTCAACGATTTTTTGTTGAAATTGCTCGTTGGTAAGAGTATTCCAATCGGATATACTAAGCCTCTCGCCTACCGCTTGACGCTCAACGTCCGTCGCGTTCTCAATAAACTGATTGAGGTCAGCCTGCGTACTCAACTGTTGTCCTCTGAGCGTAGCGTCCTTGAATTTTGCCGTGTCCATAGAGAGCCGACCTGTCGCGTCAGCAACCGCCAATGCACGCAAAACGGAGTTTGTTTTTAGCGCGTTTACGAATGTTGACGTGTTTTTCGTATCAACGCCGCTGCGAATCTGCTCTGCGGTAAACGTAACGGGGTTCCCCTGTGCGTCTTTTATGCCGTATGCCGTCAGTTTTTCCGCGATGACGTCGGCATTGTTTACGATATTCTCTGCACTACGAGCAATAAACGGAGTAAAGGCGGCGGTCGTGTTCGCCTGTTCGAGTACGCCGAGTAACATTCTCTGTTTTGCGGTTCTGATTTCTCCGTTCGTCTTTTGCATACTTGTCTGCAGTTCTTTTAAGGTGCTGTTTACCATTTCAAACTGCTCGTACCCTGTGTGATTCTCGCCCTCATAAGTAGAGAGTTGCTCTGCCATTGATATGACATTGCTGCTCTTTCCCTCTTTGACAATAGTATTGCCCCGCGACATAGAATGTACGTTACGAATAGACACGTCAACGCCGCCCATTATCGCGCCGCTAAGACCACCGACAAGCGCAGCATAACCAACCTCTTGCAGCGTCGCGTTCTTTGCGTTCGGGTCGTATGTAAGACGCGCCCATACAGGGTCAAGTATTTCAGATAGCCCCTCCTCAAACGCCTCTCCGATAAAGCCTTTAATCATTGCCTTGCCTATCGTTTGACGCGTTACAGTTTCCGCGACCTCTTTACCGAACGACTTTGAAATACCTTTTACGATTTGTCCCGTACCTGCGCCGATACCTGCGGAAAGCCCCTCGACGGCACCCTCTGTTATGCCGACCAATGCGCCGTAGCCAAATTCCTTGCCGCCAAGTTCGCCTGTTTCTCTGTATGCTTGTTTTGTCGCGTTACCTGCCGCGCCAAGCCCCGCAACGGCACCTGAAATGAGCGCGGCGGCAACGGGCGATAAAGTACCGCCCGACGCAACCGCAATCGCTCCTGCGGCGACCACGGTCGCAATAGCGGGCAAACTCGTACCTATACCGCCCGCAACGTCGCCCACAAACTGCCAACCCTCTGACGGGTTGAACCATTCGTCGGCGTGATTATAGTTGACCCAATCGTTAGCAAATTGCTGTTCCGCCCATTCATCGGCACCGAATAACTTTGCCAAGCCACCTGCGGTATAGTCCCATATACCCTCAATACTGCTCAAAAAGCCTAAGCCGAGTTTCTCAAAAGCATAGCCTGTGCCGCCGAAAAAGCCGCCCTGATTCCTGCGCGCTTCCTCCTCCTCTTGCAAATGTGTCGTTATTGTTTGCCGTTGATTTTCCGTCAATAATGACGATACGCCCGTTTTATATGTGTATTGCTGTTTTAATTGCGATAGTGTCGCCATAGGTTCGCTCCTTTAAGCCTGTAAGAACTTTTCGATATACCCCATTATCTCGTTGACGGTTACAAGCCCTTTACCGATTGCAACTTTCAAATATGCTCCATTGAACGCCGCGAACTGTTCTGCCGTTGCGTAATCGCTCCATTCGTCGTATGAAAACAGTCCGTATTGTTCAATGTCCGCCGCCATTTTCGCCGCGTCGTACTTGTAATCGTCGTCCAAATCAAAAATGTTGTAAATTCCTTTTATGTCATCGGTAACGGCAAGCATACCGTTTGCGATATGATTGATATGCGCGGCGGTAAGCACACTGTAGCATTCCGTTTCCTCTCTATGTACGCTATAATCGGTAAGTGTAACGATTTTCTTTTCGTATGCACCATTCAAACAGGTAGCGTGATAAAAGCGGTGTCCGATATACTCTTTCGCGTTTTCAGCATTGATGAGAACGTATCTCTTGCTATCTGTATCGAAAAAGCCGTGTTCAAACAAAACGTCTACGCTCGTTACGTCGCCAAAACGCAGCGTAAGCACCTCGTATTCCTTATGCCCGTCGTGGAAAATATACGAAATAGGCGCAACGTCAATATCTCCCGTGGTATGATTGAACACGATAATATTGTCGCCCTCTTTCAGGTTCTCTACGGGTATCTGGGTTCCGTCAGCAACGGTTATCAGGGTGCCTTTCGCAAAACAGCCGCCGTCGTCTTTGTATGCGTCGTCATATAGGCTCTGCAGTTTTTTCTTGTTTTCATCAGTAAGCCAACCTGTACCGTTTAATTCGTCCATAGCAGCCTGTGCGGTCTTTTCGTCCAACTGACTGCCATTCGCATAGAATACGGACGCCGAGGTTATCGCGTTTACAAGTCCTTTATTATACTTGTCTTTGAGTTTGTCATACTGCGATTTCGTGATATAGCCCTTACTATACGCGCTGTCAATATCGTTCGTATTTACCATAGTGAAATCGGAATCGACCGACTGCGAATACAGGTCGTAATAGTAAGACTGATAACTCGTAACAAGTTTGTTGTACTGTTCCGAGGTAATCTCGCCGTTATCACGCGCCGATTTAATCGCGTCGAACCCGCTTGTATCGGACGAATTAAGGAGTTGATTATATCTCTCCGCTTGCTTATTGTTCTTGTAGATTGTCGCCGCGTCCGTAAGGCTCTGAATCTGCGCCGCATTAAGTCCGTAATCGCTACCGAGTTGTTTGAGTTGCTCCGCCGTGTATGCGCCGCTATTCGCATAATTAAGCAATTCCGCATAATACGAATCTTTTTTATCCGCTTGCTCTTGTTTGTATTTTGCAAGCGCAGCGTCCGTTTGCGAGATACTCTCCGCATACGACGTTTCTGCCGAAATCTTACCTTGATTCGCCTCAGATTCCGCCGTCATTCTCGCAACCTCCGCGACCGCATTTGCATTTTGAGTATCGGCTCTCTGCTGTGCATAAGCCTGCGAGTTGACATAATCACTATATCCGCTGCCCGACAACCCCATTGCCGCAAGTGCCTCTGCGTTTGCCCCATAAGTCGCCTTATTCTGCTCATAACTCGAACGCGAATCGGCAATACTGCGTTGACGCGCCGTTTCCGCGTTTTGCAATGCCGCCTGCTTTTGCTCCTCTAAGAGTTGATTCGTTTTATCAAGCGTTTCCTTGTAGGTATCTTTCTGCTTTTCCAAAAATTCCTCATAGGAATCAATTTTGCTTGTAGACTGCTCCGCCTGCGCGGGCTGTTGTGCCGTTGGCGTATTTGTCGGGGCGGCGGGCGTTCTTACGGGAGCCTGCACGCCGCTACTGAGTTGATTTTTCAGTATGTTTTTCCCATAAGATAAATCGCCCGATACAAGCGTTTTCCCACCCGTGGGAGGTTGAAATGTGGTATTTATCGCACCGCCGCCCACTATGACGCCCTCATTTGTTACTCTGCCAACGGAACCGCCGCCCATTCCGATAACGGCACCGCTATTCAAATATGACGGCGTTTTAAGAGCGTCGATAGGCGATTTGACCGACGACTGAACAAATGGCGACGTCGGCAATTTGCTCATATTGCCCGAATAACTTGTATCGGGTATTACGTTCTGTAACGCCTGCGGCAATTTCGGGGCTTTTTTACTCCCGCTCGATAAATTCATATTTGCCGCGTAAGTGTTTGCTTTGTTGTTTACTTTACTGTTTGCCATTTTCGGTGCCTCCGCTCAAATTTTCTTGCATTTTGGATAACAAATATTCCTCGTAGCCTTTCCGACCGTTTACCTCCTCGGACAAGCCCTGTATCTGCTGTTGCATTTGCTGTATTTCTGCCTGTCGTGCGATTTCCTCTTTGATACGCTCGACGTTCTCACGCGCCCACGGATAATGCGCACGCTCCATATTCTGCCAAAAGATGAGTTGTGTTTGCGGCAATGTAACGTCGCCGTATGCGCCCTCTCGGAAATTCTGCCGATTCTGCTCCCACAGCATTTCACGCGATTTCTCTATATCAATCGCCGCGTCCGCCGCAAACAGATACTCGTCATCGTAATACCATTCGCCCGCCTCGTCGCGTCTGATAAAATCGTAACGGTTGAAATACACGTTTTGCATACGCCCTTGCGCGTCTTTATACGTTGCAGGACGCGGCTCGTCGGCATACGCCAAGTAATACTGAAAAATAATTTGGTCTATCTCCGCATACGCGGCGTTTTTCATCTGACGTTTACTATCCAAACGCCCCGCCGCCTGATTGACCTGTATTTGCTTTGCAACGCCACTCTGTGCGCTCGAATCGTACTGCCCTTGAAAACTGTCCGTAATGCCGAGAATACGTTTTGCGTGGTCGTACAGCCTGTCTGCCTGCGCTATATCACGCGAAATATCGACCTGTAAATCAATGCGCCCGAATAACGCCTGATTTGCCTGATTTGCCCGAAAAACCTTTTTGAAAATGCTGTTGTCGATTTCCACGTTCACGCCCTCAGGCACAATCGGGAACACGCCGCCGCCCATAAGTTTCTCCATTATGCGGCTTTCGAGTTTGTTTATCGCCTGTTGCTGCGGTCGGACAAATTCGCAGTCCGATTGACCGAGCAAATTATCCTCCTCCGACGTGTTTTTGCGTATGACAATCGGCAGG
>CAJTTC010000033.1 GCA_910579295.1 uncultured Christensenella sp.
CAAAGAAAAACAGAAAAGCAACCGCCGCTAACACGTATGCGGACAGAGGTCGCCCGCAAGACGATTTTGCAGGGCACGGCGGGTGGTTTTAAAATCAATATAAAGCGAGGTAATAAAAAATGAACGAATTAGGGCGGCATAAAAAGAGCGATAAAATCAAATGGGTATTAACGGGCATAGCGTTTGTGCTTGTGTTTGTATTTCTTGTAGGGCTGTGTATGCAGTTATTTGCAAAGGACGACAAATACAAACCGTCCGAATGGTTTAAAAAGCAAGACACCGAGCAAACGGAACAACTTCCCGCCGAGGGCGGCGAGAACGGCACGGCGCGAACGCACATAAAGGCAATGGCGGCAAAGTTTTCACTCAACGAGGAAACGGACGGGACGGGTATTATGCCGTTATCAAATTCCGAAATTATGCCTTTGTATAATCCTAATATGTCAGCAAGTGAATTATGTACTATAACGGGTAGTAGCACCGCAGAATTTTTATCTGATAGTGAACTCGCGTTATGGCAGTCAATACTTACGGTAAATAATAATATAACAAATGAAACTTTAAATAATTTTATTTTTTATTATGATATTGGCATTATACCGTCTGTTCGATTACTTTTTGAAAAGAAAAGTGTATTTGAGGATTTATCCGATTTCACTTTAAAAGGTGTGGCTTCGTATGTAAATGGTAAAGATATTGCTCATACACGTGTGCAAAGTGATTATACAGATTATTGGTATGTAATGTTTTCAGGCGGTAGAACTCCTTCTGCTTGCAAAACCAATAGCGTCGTTTTAACTTATAGATACGAGGATAACCGTGTTCCCGTTCCCCTTCCCGACGACCCCGTAAAGGAAGGTTATACCTTTGTCGGTTGGTATTATGATAGCGAATTTAATATTCCGTATAATGGCGGTGCTATCTATGAAGATACAAATCTTTATGCAAAGTTTGAAATAAATCATTATACGGTAACATTTAATTCGTACGGCGGTACAGCGGTTGAAAGTCAAACTGTTGATTGGAATACCTCTGCAACACTTACTACTCCTACGCGAGTTGGTTACACCTTTAAAGGTTGGTTTTTGCCTGACGGTACGCAATACACAAATCAAGCGATAAAAGAAAACACTACGCTTACCGCGCATTGGGAAGTTATTATGTGTACTGTTACATTTTATGTAGGTGGCGAAATCTATGAAACCAAAACGGTTGAATACGGCACGCCGCTTGTGTCTGTTGTCGAAAGCGCAAGCGAAATGAATTTGTGTGTAATGTCCGTCCGCTCTGCTCTCGGCAGTATGGACGGTGAAACACTAACAAAAGCGGTCGTAACAGACGATAGCCTTGAATTGTTATCCGAGGAACTTACGGTGACGGACAAGGTTGTAAATACCGTTAAAAACAACAAATGGCAGATTTTAGGCGGCGTTGCGGGCGGTGTTGCGCTTATAGCGGTCGTCGCGGCGATAGTCGGCGGTACGAAACGCAAAAGGCGTTAAGTAGGTGCATTATGATAAGGACAAGCACGGCAATATCCGTTTTTGTACGTATATGTTTAGCGATTTTGTTGTTTGCTCTGCTTGCGGGCGTATTGGCGCTGACTTTTTCATACGTAGGGAACGGACAGCGTAATTTTTACGTTAAATACGGCAACGAAACGATTGTAAGCGAGAAAAAAGGCGTTGAACTTCCGAAAGATAATTTTGCGGTATTCTATTGCGAAACGTTGACGGGTCAAGCTATCGACTACGACGTGCAAGTATTTTTGAACGTTAAAAGTGTGGATAACTTTGATTTTTCGGTAGACGGAAATCGAAAGAATTTCAAAAGCGATTTAATCGAATATGATTGTGCAAAGTTATTCAACGTTTCTAAGTCCGCTACTTGTTTTGTTCTGTCCGTGCCGAAAGATTTAACCGTTGAAAAGGTAATAAAGGCAAAATACCCCGAAAAGGAAATAACGGACGTTCCCGCCGTAAATCTCAATACAAAAGACAGCTTTATTTTAACGGTAATGGACGGCGTGGAAAAACGGAAAACGCAAATATACTTTTGTTAGGCGGTAAAACTTATGCAAAACAATAAAGCATTAAAACGGATAATTCACATAATTATAGCGGCGTTTTTGTGCGTGGTAACGGTAATATGCGGGCAAGGTAATTTGTCCGCTTTTGCCGATACTACGGACGGTATCCGCGCCGCTTATGAAAACACAAACGTATGGGATAATCTGCAAGGTTCTATTATTGGCGGTAATGCTTTTGATATAGAAGATTACCCCCATAACGAAAACGGCAAGCCGCAAATGATTTCGTTCGTTGAGTTCTGTTATTCTTTGTATTCGGACAAGCAAGACGATTTTGGGCTTTATGTATATATATACAACCCGCAAGACACAGCGTTTGACACGAATACCGAACGCAATAAAATACAGTTTCGCTGCGGTAATTTAAAGTCCGCGAAATATACTTTGGACTTTTTGAACTACTCGAATAAAGCGGGTTATGAGGGTCGGTTTTATAAATTTAGAATACGGCTAAGTTTGAACGAACGCAACAGTATTTTAAAAGCGTTAAACGAAAATAGCCGAGTATATGAAATAACCGAAGTCGAGCTTGTTGTCAAAGGGGTTGTAACCTCATATCCTTGCGGTACGAAATATATCTATGCGGGTTACGTGAAAGGATACGGTTCGGAACTTGCAGAAAGCGATTCTTTAATTTGTACGGTAGACGGTTTTGATAAATACGTTGAATTGGACGTTAAACATACCGTATATCGCCCGCAAGGCGATTATTACGAGGGTAAACAATCTCAGTTAAACAGTTGTTATTTCCGTGTTCCTGAAAAGTATTTTACCGATTACGGCGAGCTTACTAAAATTGCTTGCGAATGGTATGAATACATAACAAAACCTATGCTTGTAACGCAGACAGATTATTTATACCAACGACTTTACAATCTGCACGGCGATAGCGTAAGTAATTTTAGTTCTGATGTGGACTTTCTTATAATGTCGTTGAGTAATACCGATACTTCGTGGTTTGGTAAAAGTACTCACGGTCTTGGTTGGACTTCTGACGTTGAAAATTATGACGATAGCTATTGGGCGTGGGTTGGTTTTTTAAATTTAGTGCACGTTACCGATGCGGTAGACCCTGTATTACGCTTCGATAATTTTGCGGGAGTATTTTACACGGGGCGTGATAAGTCGTATAAAGACAGATACGTTACTTCGGAAGAGCTTCACGAACAGTTATTGGCAAATAGTGAAATATTGGGTGCGCCTTATTTGACGGAACGTTACAGTGAAAAACTTTTTACTGAATATGTAAACGGCGACCACGTTCGAGGTTATAACAAAAAAGAGATTAAAAAAGACGATTTTTTTGATATTTTTTGGAACGTAACAACAAAAAGTATGTGGCAGACTATTTTCGGCGGTTATGATGTTGAAACGATTTATGACAGCGTTAAGGCAATTATAACTTTAACCGATACTGATTTGAACGGTACGGACGAGGAAATTGCAAAGCGTTTGTACGTGTCGCAAGGCGATGTTAAAAGCATAAAATCCGAATACAGTAAAGCTGTATCACGGGGTGAAAGATTGGTTTTATTCCGCTTTGGGGAAAGCGATTATTATTCTATACCTTGTGTTGAGAGTTATTGTAGTACGACTGACGGTTCCGACGATAATCTTGTAAAGGCTTGTGCAAAGGCTTGGCTCGACGGTGATTATACCGCATATATGGCGCAAGAAACTGTATACCTTGATTTTGACATAATTTCGCTTTGGTTTACCGCTGACGGCGTAGAAACGGAAATACCCGTTGCAATGTCCCCTATGGATGTAATTTCGGGTCTTGCTCCACCGCTTGACGAAGATTATCATAACGAAAAAGAAAAAGGCATATTGGCGTTAATATTTGCGGTTGTTGCCGTAATAGTTTTAATTGCGCTAATATTGCTTGCTGTTAAGTACTTATTCCCCGCAAAAACCGTTGTACAAGTAGTTGAGAAAAGGAAAAAGGAATAAAAACTATGGCACGTAAAAGCAAATCACGCAAATATAAACCCCGTAATGAGTTCAGATATACTAAGAACAAAATTACTACCCGTCATCCGCATTACATATTCGGTGAAACAAAAAACGGAAAATACAAATCGTTAGGGTTGACTACCTCGCCTATTGATTACGATAATTTGACGGCGGAAGAAAGAGCAAAACTGCCGAAACGTAAACAACGGTATATTGCGTTAAGTAAAAACCCTAACCTGAATGATACTGAAACCTCTTATATTTAATGGGACGTTTATACAATGCCGCCTGAATGTT
>CAJTTC010000034.1 GCA_910579295.1 uncultured Christensenella sp.
TGAAAGTAAAGATTGTAATACGGCTCCGTTTATTTTGCGGGCAAAAGACAAGGATATTGTGAACGAACAACTCGTATTGCCTATTCGCATATTGGAGTGGTAACGAGGAGGTGTATATGAACGCTCAGATGAAAGGTGTAAACGTGGCACAAACAGTCAATCGGGCTATTGACTATGTACGGAGTAACCCGTGCTGTATATGCTCTTGCGAGGTGTTTTGCGGCGTCAGATATAAAGGAACCTGCAAGATACGCAGGCGGCTCAGAATCGCGCTATTGAGCGCAAAGAAAATGGAGGAACACGAATTATGATTAAAACTTTTATTTTTGTAGAGGACGGTAGCGTTGACGTAGACGATTTGACGAAATCGGTAGGCAATGACGTTAAAGTTATTACATACAGACAAGGCGCGACTATGCCGACGATTCATCAACCCCAAGAACCTGTAAGAGATTGTTTTGATTATCAGGAGCAACGGATATTTAAGCCGACGCAAGCCGCGTTAAACGAGGTGCTTTCAAATTGCAAAATAAGCAAAAAAGTTCGTGCTATACTCGATAACTTATACTCAGACTATTTTTGCGATTAGGAGAAATATTTATGAATAAGACGCGAGAATTTTTAGAGTTGGTAAAGCAGAATCCCGATTTGCCGATAGTGCCTATTGTAGACAGCGAGATTGTAGCCGACGACGGTTATGCTTGGTGGCTTGGTTCGTTTGCCTGCGCGAGTGTGGGCGAATACGTCAGTATCAAAATGCGCGGCGAGTTACGATTTTTCACTAAGGACGAGCAGGACGAAATCGAGGAGTTTTTCGCAGATAATCTTGCCGATGAAAGAGATTATGATTTACACGAAAGCGAGATAGAAAAACTTGCGCACGAGCAGGCGGAAAATCTGCCGTGGGTCAAGGCTATAATCGTCTATATCAAATTGCCTGAGGTGTGATATGAAAAAGACAAAAATTGATTGGTGCGATAGCACGATAAATTGCGTGTACGGCTGTCCGAACGGCTGTAAATATTGCTACGGCAATGTTATGAATAAGCGTTTTCACTTTTGCAAAAATTGGAACATTCCCGAATGGAAACCTGAACACTTAAAGGAATTTTACAGCAAAAAGCCGAAAAGTATCTTTATCGACAGTATGAGTGATATAGGTACTTGGAAAGAGGAGTGGTTCAATGCCGTAGCAAAAGCCATAAGCGATAACCCTCAACACCGTTACATAGCGTTGACAAAACGGTTTGATAGGCTTATGGATATGTTCTTACGTTTCACTCCTCCGATAGAGATATTTATCGGTATAAGCGTTACAACGCAGGCAAACGCAAACGCCGCGACGTTGGTGCATAGATTCCATAACACTATGCCCGATTTTTACAGCATAGAGCCTATATTGCAGTCTATCACAATACCTGACGACGCTATTCCTAAAACGCTTATTATCGGCGCAGAAACAGGAAATCGCAAGGGTAAGGTGGTGCCGCAAAAAGAGTGGATAGACAGGCTTGTAAGGCAAGCAGACGAGCATAACAGCATTGTCTTTATGAAAGAAAGTTTGCGGTCGCTTATGGGTAACGATTTTCGACAGGACGAGTTGTTGTGGAGGGTATAACGTCTATGGATAGATTAAAAGTTGTTCGCTCTGTTAAGCCGTATTATTTCTACCTGATATGCGAGGGGCTGAAAAAGTACGAGGTCGGAAAGGATATGCCGAAAAATTCCGATTGGGATAGAACGGTCGAACTGTACTGCAGTAAAGATATGCAATCGTTCAAGCGTATTCCTGAGGAATGTCGGGAAAAGTACCGTAAATATCTCGGAAAGGTCGGTGCGCGGTTCGTGTGCGATGATATTATCAATTTGGGCAAAGAATACGCCTACGCACGAAAAGACAAGCGTTTTTACGATATTCTGCAGAATAGTTGCTTAACCGTGGAATGGTTGCAAAAATACGCGCCGAAAGGGGACGCAGTTGCTTGGCATATCAAAGACCTCGCCGTTTACGTTGAGCCTAAGCCTACGCACGATTTCAAAAAGCCGTGTATTGATAAGTACGGCTATTGCCCGACGTGTCGCGTCGGCGGCGAGATAATACCCGAATCGGAGGCGGAGTTTTACCGAATGGGCGAGGACTGCCGAACAGAGTGGTATTGCGTAAATTGGCTGAGAAAACCGCCGCAGACGTGGTGTTATGTGGAGAGGGAGCAGATATGACGAAAGAGCAATTAGAACGGGCAAGAGATATTGAGCGGGAATTACGGGCGTTGAGTTGGACGTTGCACGCATTTAGTCATTGGAGCGTGTCGCAAAGCGCAATACCGCGGCTTGGAAAAGTTAAACGCAGACGATATAAAAAAGGGTGGGCGTTATACACAATTAACGATACTCATAGCAACCCCGTTGAGGAGTTAGTAATACCCGAACGGATAAAGTCTATCATTTATCACGAACTCAGGGAGTATGAGGAATCGCTCAAAAAGGAGTTGGAGCAGTTATGAACAAAGTCATTTTAATCGGAAATCTGACGGCAGACCCCGAACTTACGGTGCTTAGCAGCGGCGTCAAGACCTGCCGATTCTCATTAGCCGTCAACCGCGAATACAAAAACGCGAACGGGCAGTATGATACCGATTTTCTGAACTGTCAGGCGTGGCGTAGTACAGCGGAGAACCTCGTCAAGTATATGCGTAAGGGCAGAAAGATTGCTGTTACGGGCAGAATACAAGTGCGGTCGTATGAAAAGGACGACGAGAAACGAACTGCGTGGGAGATTCAAGCAGACGAGATAGAGTTTGTATCGTCGCCCGCACAGGGCGGCGGGAAACCGCAATCGGAACCCGACGACCCGTATTACGATGAAAACGATTCTCCGTTCTGATAAGGTGGTGCGCGATGACAAATAACATTGATAGCCTCAGGCGGTACACAAAAGAGGAGTTGCTGTTTGGGATAGGTTATGCCTGCACCGATACCGACGTTCGTATAATCACGAGCGCGATAGAGCGAAAGCGTATGCAGGACGACCTCGAAAAGGAACGGCGGCTGTTACGCGAAAGCAATGACGCGCTTACGGCGTATAGCGATTTTATGCGCAAACTCGCGGAGAAATACGGCGACGGCAAATCGCTGAATTTGGGAAAGGTGCCGCTACCCGAAATCGAGCAGGCGGCGGAACTCGAAACGATTTGGCAAACGAAAGAAAAACAATGGAGGCAAATTTGCGGTATTAAGTGAGGTGCTTATGGCAAGGCAGAAAATGTATTTTAAGTGGGATATGCCGACAAGCATTGTCGAGATAGTCAAGGCGATTTGCGCCGACTACGACAGGCGGGAGCGGGCAATCAAATTCGGCAATGTAGCGGGCGACGTCCTGATGAGATACATTGAACTGAACAATGTCATAAATAACGCGCTACAAGCGGTTGAGGTCGGAATCAGAACTGAACTGCTGCGCGATATTCAGAACCGACGCGGGTATGAACATTCTGCGGCGGCTCTTATCATTGCAAAGAATACATACTACAATCGGAAAAGGAAATTGATATACGATATAGCGAAAGACCTGCGGCTCCTGTATTATTTACATAGTAAGTATATATAATATATATTTATTTTAAGAACAGTAAGTATCTACTAAGTACGATATAAGAGCCGTGCGGTCGAGTTCATCATAAATTGCGACTAAACGCACTAAGTTC
>CAJTTC010000035.1 GCA_910579295.1 uncultured Christensenella sp.
CCCAGCTTACGCTGTTCCCAAGTTATAAAACGAAAAAAGAACCACATTGCTGTGGTTCTCCCCGTAAAATTGCTAAATTTAGTTATTTTTAATATAATTTACACCTCAAAACCGTCTGTAAGGATAAATTCTCGCAGTATTGCGTTGATTTTCATTGATAATTTAAATGAGGGTATGGGATGCCCTTCAAGCGTTTCAAAATATTTCTTTGCTACCGCCTTATCAACTGTGTCAACCAGCGCATTAAAGCGTCCGTATTCGTTTATATTGCCCTCGTTTACGTGCAACACCATGATTGCTCTCAACTTTTCCTCATCGACGCCGATAGCAATAGCGAACCGATGAATTTGGTCGTTCTTGGCATTCACTTGATATTCTGCAATGTAGTCCTGTAGAGTTTTACCCTCCTCAATCTTTGCATCCCCACGCTCAACGTCTCTTAAAAAGATGGTCGCAAATTTCTGCTCTTCCTGCGATAACGATGCAAACGTCTTATGCAGTTCGTTTAACGTCTGTTCAATGACTTCTTGCGGAGCATCCGACTGCAATGCTTTCAAATATTTTTCAAACCGTGAGTTCATATATTCCGCATCGATGACACCCGTATTTATTTCAGTTATGTAGCCTTCGATTTCAAACGGAGCGTCATCTATGCTGCCAGATGAATGCGACAGCTCTTTATAACGTTGTAATAGCGTTAAATATGTCCGTTCATCTAACTCAAGTGTGACGATTGCAACTTCGCCATCGTCATGCTTGAAGCGGTATTCGTTTTTGCTCCATACAAATCCTTGTACTTTCGCCGCTTCAAGATATGCGTTAAATATTTTAAACAACAATGCAAACTTAGCCTTACCTTCTCTCGTATCGGGCAAGCGTTCAAAATTCGGTATTCCCTCCGATTCAAACAAATCGTATATATCCCGGTACACCGCATTCATCGAATTCAAATTACCTTCAAGTCTATCGGCAAACAAGCCCAACGGTTTATCCCCCGAATAGAGCTTTACAGCGCTATCAATGTTGCGTTTCATCGTATGTGGCTTACGGTAATAGCGAATCGTGCCAAATGGTTTCTCTGGGCCGAACAAGCGGTTGGTACGAGAAAAGGCTTGAATAATATTTTCGTATCGCAACAGCTTATCGAGATACAACGTATTTATCCATTTGGAATCGAACCCAGTCAACATTTGGTCGACAACGATAAGCAGATCGATTTGTTGCTCTGGCGTCCGTTCAATACCCATATAAACCTTTTTATGGGCAAGTCTAAGCGACACGTCTTTCTTGAATTTTTGGTACGTCGGTATCGAAAATTTTTGGTCGTAACGCTTATTATAATCTTCCAGTATTTCAACGACAGCATCTTCCTTGAGCGCTGCGCCTTCGT
Source organism: uncultured Christensenella sp. (assembly GCA_910579295.1). Taxonomy (GTDB): domain Bacteria; phylum Bacillota; class Clostridia; order Christensenellales; family Borkfalkiaceae; genus Coproplasma. Next base: position 1,391 of record CAJTTC010000035.1, read on the forward strand.
TATTATCTATATTTTGGTCGAACAGCGCCGTAATTTTCAGCTCCGTTCCCTTTGATTTAAAAAGCCGATAATACTCAATCGCTTCGGGAATGCTGCTGGTCGCAAAGATTGCGTGGAACTTACCGCCACGGCTTAATGTTGCCCAACCCTCCAAAATGTCCTTTACGACCTGTTCACGATGCTCCACACGTTCATACTGCGACCTTCCGAGAAAGTCCTCTATACCCCTTACATACGTTCCTATATCGTCGTAATAGCCCGCCATAGGAACAACGTGCGGATTCATATAATCATAATATATTTTGCTCTTACGGGGGTCGCTGAGAGCTTCCTGCACGGTTTTGGCTCTCGCTTGCTCTAACGCTACCGCTTGCCGCAAGTCTTTATCTTTATAAGTGCAAACCATATACGGGTCAAACCCAAGTACATTTTTATCTCTGATACCGTCTGCAATACTATAACGATGTAATTCGTCGCCGAAGACGGTCGCAGTCGTACTCATATGCCTTTGATTTTCGTCATGGATAGGCGTACCCGTAAAACCGAAAAATATTGCTGCCGAGAACGTATTTTTTATCGTACTCAGCATCTCACCGAAAGTAGAGCGATGGCATTCATCCACGATAAATACAAGACGCTTATCGTTTATGGTAGCAATATCTTTATCGTTGACCGACCCGTCCGCTTTAATATTGCTCATTTTTTGAATGGATGTAACTATCAAGGTATTCGCCGGGTCTGAACTCTTTAATTTTGAGATGAGGACTTCCGTGCTTTCCGTAGCTTGAACGGAATCCGCATCATCCGCAAAACCTCGGTATTCGAGAAGCGATTGCGTCCCAAGCTCTATCCTGTCCATCAAGAATATAACCTTGTCCGCATCCTTGGAATTTGCTATAAGCTGGGCGGACTTAAATGAGGTCATTGTTTTGCCAGACCCCGTAGTATGCCAAATATAACCGCCGTAAATATTCTTTTCGCTCCACTTCGTTTTAGACACTTTGTCAGATATTGCGCTTGCGGCATAATACTGATAACTGCGCATTACTTTCAAAATACCGTCGGTATCGTCGGCTACCGTATAAAACCCAATCATTTGGTGCGCCATAGGTATAGACAGTAGACTGGATGCTATGCTCTGCCAATCTTTTATGGGTTCATTGTTAAAATTTGCCCAATGAAAATAATAATCTTTGTTAAATTTTCCGTCTGGTCCGGGGTTTGCAAAATACACCGTATCTTCGGGATTCATCGCCACAAAAATCTGCACTAACGAGAATAGACCCGTAAATATGCCTTCGTGAGCGTACTTTTCAATCTGGTTACAAGCCTGACTGACAGGCACACCGCTGCGCTTTAATTCGATATGAATTACGGGCATACCGTTAATTAACAGCATCATATCCCCGCGCCTATCGTTCAAAATGCTTGACTGTGTGGGGAACTTGGGCTGCTCGGCAATTTGGTATCTGCTCCGCCCGGCGGCAATTTCCTGCCTATCGTAAATCGTCAGACTTACTTCCTTGCCAAAGTGGATTTTATCGTCCGGGTTGTCCCGCTTGATATGTATCGTTTTTCCATTAATGAAACCGTTTAATTTTAAGGGGGTGCGTAGCGTCCGAATCTGTTCTATTATCTGCTCCATCTCGGTTTCGGTTAATGGGAAATCATTTAATCGGTCAATCCCACGGTTATTTTCAAAAAGAATATCCGCCCAATTTTGTAGCAATTCTTTCTCTGTCTTATTCTTAAGAACAGTCTTTTCCCATCCCTTTTCAAAGAGCTGCTTTATAAGTGCGCCCTCAAATTCAAGTTCGTTACTAAAACTCATGACTTTTACACCTCCTTTTTTACTTACACAAACATCTTTTCAAGCAACGCTGACTTGATATTTTTGAGCTTTTCAAGCTGTCGCTGATGAAGGGTGATAAGGTT
>CAJTTC010000036.1 GCA_910579295.1 uncultured Christensenella sp.
GTGTTCGCCGGAGCGTCCCTTGGATTGCCAGGTCGCCTTAATCTTCTTGCTGGTGTCCTTGGCGAACATTTCATTAAATACGTTGCGGATTGCGGTAAACTCGCTATCTCCCTTTATGCTGTCCACTCCGTCATTTACGGCGATGAAGTGAACACCATATTCTGGAAATACCATTTCTGTATACATTCCCACTTGGAGATAGTTGCGGCCCAGGCGGGACATATCCTTGACGACCACCCGCTTGATCTTGCCTGCCTTGATGTCGGCAAGCATCCGCTGGAACCCAGGACGGTTGAAAGCTGACGTTAGATAACGATACTTTTGAAAACACTGGAAAATCAAGGTTTTTCGAGCGACGGACAAGCAGGGTATTGTACTAAAAACTGAATACGACGCAGAAGCGGCGTTTCTTACTCTCTACATGGGAGAACAGGAACGCCGCTTTTTTCATGCCCTTTGTTACGCAGTAGGGGCAGAAAAAGCCTTGCTACAAGCGGTTTTGCGGGTGTGTATCTGGCGCGGCAAGGGATTTATACCTTATCCCCCGAAACCGCGCTTCTACTGCGTAACAAATCCAAAGCAAAGGAGCTATGAACTATGGCAGTTTTCAGAGTGGAACGGAACAAGGGCTACACCGTAATGAGCAACCACCACCTACGCAACAAGGAGCTTTCCCTAAAGGCAAAGGGGCTGTTGTCGCAAATGCTGTCACTCCCCGAAGATTGGGACTACACCTTGAAAGGCTTATCCCTTATCAACCGGGAGAAGATAGACGCTATCCGCGAAGCCATTAAGGAGCTTGAACGCGCCGGGTATATCGTCCGTTCAAGGGAGCGCGACGAGAAAGGACGCTTGCGGGGCGCGGACTATGTGATATTCGAGCAGCCGCAGCCGCCTACGCCGGATTTACCAACATTGGAAAATCCAACATTGGATAATCCAACGCAGGAAAAACCAACGTTGGAAAAACCTACGTTGGAAAATCCAACGCAATTAAATAAAGATATACAAAAGACTGACTTACCAAAAAAAGAAAAAATAATTACTGATGAACAAAGTACCCATTCCATTCCTATCCTTTCCCCTAACCCCTCTCCTTGCAGAGAAGCGGCTACGCCGCCGGAACGGAAAGGAACGGAAGCGGCAGCACAGAGCGCAGTTGATATATACCGGGAAATCATCAAGGACAATATCGACTACGACATTCTCAAACAGGACATGAAGTTTGACAGTGACAGGCTTGACGAGATTGTAGACCTCATGCTTGAAACCGTATGCACCGCCAGAAAGCGGGTACGGATTGCGGGGGACGACTACCCGGCAGAGCTTGTGAAATCTAAGTTTATGAAACTGGACGGCGAGCATATCCGCTTTGTGCTTGACTGTATGCGGGAGAACACAACGAAAATCCGCAACATCAAGCAATATCTGAAAGCAGCCCTTTTCAACGCCCCGTCCACTATCGGCAATTATTACACTTCCCTTGTCGCCCATGACATGGCAAGCGGCGCACTGTCACCGAAAAAGCCGCAGTACGGCGACCCGGACTATTATTCATGCAACGAGGGCGAAAGCCTGTAACCACCCACAACCACAAAAGGAGGATTTTATTATGGCACAGAAAATGACAGGAGCATTGGTATTTGACGAGCGCACCGACCGTTACGACATCCGCTTTGACTTAAACAGCTACTACGGGGGCTTGCATTGCGGCGAGTGCTTTGACGTATTCGTGCGGGGCAAGTGGAAGCCGACCCGGATTGAGTACGGCGACAACTGGTATCTTGTGGGTATCAGAGCCGAGGACTTGAACGGGCTGCGGGTGCGTATCTGACCGCCGCCCCATAAAGAAACGCGAAAGGAGGACGCGACAAATTGCAGGACGAAGTAAACGAAAAGACCATAGCCCTTTACATCAAGACCGGGAAGCTGACCGCGCAGACGCTCCAAAAGGCAATGAAAGCCATACTGTCAAAGGGCAAAAAGCAGCTTGCAAAACCGCCACAGGGCAAGCAGAGCTTAAAGCAGCTTATGAAGCAGAACGCGGGCGTTTCCAACATTGAGATTACCGAGGGCAATATCAAAGCCTTTGAGAGTACGGCGAAAAAGTACGGTATCGACTTTGCGCTGAAAAAGGACGCGACGGAAAGCCCGCCCCGCTATCTGGTTTTCTTCAAGGGGCGGGACGCGGACGTGCTGACCGCCGCCTTTAAGGAATTTTCCGCAAAGAAGCTGACACAGGAGAAAAAGCCCTCAATCCGAAAGCTGCTCTCTACCCTCAAAGAAGCTGCACAGGGCAGAAACGCGGAACGGGCAAAGGTCAAGAACAAGGACAGGGAGGTATCGCTATGAAGCCGGAAATCAAGAAGCTGCTTATCTTAAATCTCCCGTATCTGCTCTTTGTCTGGCTCTTTGATAAAGTGGGCGCGGCTGTCCGGCTCTCCCCCGGCGCGGACGCGAGCGCAAAGCTGCTACATCTTGGGGACGGTTTTACCGCCGCCTTTTCCAGTATCGCGCCGAGCTTCCACCCGGCAGACTTAGCTTTAGGCATTGCGGGGGCGGTCATTGTCCGGCTGATTATCTACACCAAAGGCAAGAACGCGAAGAAATACCGCCGCGGGACAGAATACGGTTCGGCGCGTTGGGGCGGGGCTGACGACATAAAGCCGTACACCGACCCGGTATTTGAGAACAATATCCCCCTAACGCAGACGGAACGGCTCACCATGAACAGCCGCCCAAAGCAGCCGAAATACGCAAGAAACAAAAATATCCTTGTAATCGGCGGTTCCGGCAGCGGCAAGACCCGGTTCTTTGTGAAACCGTCGCTCATGCAATGTACGTCAAAGGATTTTCCAACGTCGTA
>CAJTTC010000037.1 GCA_910579295.1 uncultured Christensenella sp.
ATATTCAGAAAGCTCGAAAGCAAAAACCCCGTATACGTAAAGCAAATGGCGGACGGAGTGTGCGACTATCTTGACGAATTGTTCGGCGAAAACGCGTTGGCGCTGTGCAAAGAAACGATAAGACTAATAGAACAGAACGTGTAAAATAATATGGATTTACTTGATACCTACTATCGTGCCTTCAAGGATTACCGCAAGGAAACTTTAAAGTCCAACGTCTGCGAAAGAGACAGACGCGCGGTTATAAATTCCAACGTTGAGCAGGATAAGCTCGAATCAACTAAATATACGGTAACTATTGCCGAGGATTGGATAAAAGCCATAGAAGACGGGCTTAAATTTGTCGAGCAAGCCGTGGGCGAAGAGCGTCAGTTCATAAGGACGAACGGCGAGGTCGTGCCCATTGAAAAGATACGCAAGATATCCAAAGATTCGGTCGTGCACCTTGCAAAGCACAGCGATATGATTACGCACCTGCCCGAGGAAGAGGGCGACACGATCGTGCCCGACCAACTCTATATGGTAGAAAAGCTCAGCGACTATGCGGTATACGAAAACAGATTTCTTTATATGATGCTGTGCTACATAAAGAACTTCATAGAGTACAGGCTTGAAAAGATAGACAATCTGCGCCGTTCGTACGTTGGCGATATGAGCATCAGCAAAAAGATAGTTGCAAAAAAGCGTACGTTAAAGATAGAAATGCAGGTTCTCGAAGAGCGTGCGGATAACCCTTATCCCATTCCCGACGAGGGCTGCGACAAGCTTGTAAGGCGTATAAGCGACTGCCGCGAGATAATAAATTCGCTCTTAAACACCGATTTAATGCAGCAGGTTGCAAAATCGCCGATGATTAAGCCGCCAATCGTAAAGACGAACGTGCTTAAAATGAACAACAATTTCAAAAACGCGCTCGCGCTATACGACTATATTGCCTCCTACAAGGGCGACGGCTTTTCGTACGAAGAGGTCAAATTCAACTTTGCTCCCTACTCCGAAGCGCTCGCCGACGAGATAGCCGAGTCTGCAAATCTTATAACGTTTATATCCTACAAGGCTGGCAACAAGCTTGACGAGGAGTTGGAAATCAACTATCGCGAGGAAGAGAGCAGGCGCAAGGCGGAAGCGGAGGCGAAGCTTGTGCAACAGCTTGCGCGACTGAAAAAGCGCGCCTCGGAATCGGGCAAGAGTCTTGAAGAGTATATGCTTGTGTTGGAGCGCCGCAACCGTCATCTTGAAAAGGACAGTGAAGAGCTCGCCAACATAAAACTACAAATGCAACGGCTTTTAAGGCAGGTTGAGGAGCTGAACGGCGAAAAGGAAGAGCTCAACCGCAGAATAGGCGAGTTACAGCACACCATAGAGCAGAAAGAGGACGAAATTGCCGAGCTCAAACAGAAATATATTGAGGATATGGCGGCGATAAAGCGCGAACACGAAGCGCAGATTGCTCAACTTACGCAGGACAGGGACAGCCTGTTGGAGAGCGTCAAGGCGGAGTATGCCGATCAGATGACGGCGACAATCAACAGCTATGAAGCGCAGGCGGGCGAACTGACGGGTCAGTTAAACGACGCTAACGCGAGGTACAGCCAAGCCGTAACCGACTGCGAGCGCAGGCTAAGCGAAATGCAGTTTGCTATGACCGATTACGAAAACGAAAAGAAACGGCTTACCGACGAGCTCGAAGCCCGACTGAGGCAGATGGAGGAGAACTGTAACGGCGCAGTCAGCGCGGAACAGGCGCGCTTCGAGACTATGAAGGTCGGTTACGAAAAGCAGATAGAGGAATTAAAGGAAAAGGCGGCGTTCGTCCGCGGCGAATTGGACGGCATACGCATACAGCAGGGAAAAATTTCGCCGTCTACGGACTACACCTCGCGCGACAGATTTACGGAGCTCGAAGAAGAATACGAGGCGTTCCAGAAATTCTTTAAACAGCAGTGGGAAATGACCAAGAAGGAAATACGTAAAACACTTCTTTGGACAAAGGACGAAAAAAAGAAGCGCAACGGCTGACGGCAACAGGGCTTGCGGGAAAGGTTATAAATTATGAAAAAGCAACCGAACGAGAACAACGGAAAAATAAAGTTGTTTATACTGATTATTTTAATAATCGGTCTGTTTGTGTTGCTCGGCGGCGCGGTCTATATGTACTTTGTCGTCAATAAAGGCACTGTGCCCATAGTCAGCTCCAAACTGAAATATCTGTTTCTTGCTCTGATCGTGCTGTTGCCGCTGTTGCTGGTTTTCCTCATTCTGGCGACGGTAGGACACGGCAAGCTTATCGCCAACCCCGATTATTTCGGCGTCGACTTCAAAAAAATGGATAAGGAGCGCCCCAAGCTTGAAAACCTTGACAACTACAACCCCGGCGAGGCTAAGAGCGTTGTGCCCGCAATGTCCTTTGCGACCTCACCCGCAACCGTAAGCGGCGCGGCGGGTACGGCGGCGCAGGCGGCAAAAAAAGGCGGCAAAGAGGAAGAAGTGAACACGGACGGCTCGCGCTTCTATATGCTTACGGAGATAGACAAGGAGTACGAGAGCTACGTTCGCCCCG
>CAJTTC010000038.1 GCA_910579295.1 uncultured Christensenella sp.
ATTATGCTTACGAGGCAGCCCGAATTTATTTCGGGCGACCTCTACATATCGTTTACGGACGCGCCTGATGGGGCGACGGCAATCATTGTAAACGGGCAGAAAGATTCTCTGTACAGAGAGATAAAAGACGGCGTTTGCGGCGTTCCTGCGGCGTTCCTGACGGGCGACGTGTCGATTGTGGTAACTTTACTCAACGGCACCGTAAACGCACCAAAATGGACGTGCGAGGGCATAAAAGCAAGTAACACCAAAGGTGGCATATTCGTTCGTCCGAACGACGGCGATATTCCGCAACAGATAGCGGAAACACGGGTCGAAATGCAAGAGATAAGAAACGATATTAAAATGCTGTTTGATAAATATTCGGGGCTTGAAACGAAATTAAACAAGTTGCTTGAGGGTTACGACGTAACGTAACAGGAGGGTATAATTATGACTATGAAAAAAAGAATTTTGATAATCGCCGCGTCCGTTTGCGTGCTATTATCGCTCACGTTGCTTTTCGGGTTTACAACGGAACCCGCGGCAACTCAGACTGCATACGCAGCAACGGTCGATGACGGCGCGGAGCCGCCCGCAGAAACAGTCGATGAAACGGATAACCCCACTTTTCTCGGCAGGGTCGGGGAATGGCTAAACGAGCATAAGGTTGAAATCGTAACGATTTTAACCGATATTGTTATGTTCGTTATGCTCATCTATAATACCGTAAAATCGAAAAAGAGTTTACTGCGAATCGGTAAAGATACGTCGTTTACAAATAATTCACAGTCTGAGGTAATCGGCGGGTTAAATAATCTCATCGAAAATTATAACGCGATTGAGAAAAAAATCACGTCTTACGAGAATACCGAAAGTGAACGCTATAAATTTGTAGCCGCTATGGTCGTGCAGACCCGCGCCGTTTTGGATATTCTTGCGACGGTATATGCCAACTCGAAAAATCTGCCGCAGGGCGTAAAAGATTTGGTAAATCTCAAATATGCCGACGTATTGAAAACGACGAGCGACGACGAAAAACTGTTATCGGTCGAAATGGTCGAAATGGAGCAGGAACCTGAGGCGGAAAAGACGGAGGAGTGATTATGAGAAACGCGACAAAAGGAAAGATAATCAAAACGTCCGCGCTTGTCGTGGACGTGGCGGCTCCTCTTGCGGCGACTCTCTCACAATTCCCCGTATGGGTCGATAAAAGTTCTACGGCGACAATTTCGGGCTTGTTCGTGGTGTTTGCTCTGCTGTCCGCGATACCGCTTATTCGCGTTATAAAGCAATACCTGAAATCGCCCGCCGCGTGGTTGATATGGACGGTCATAACGGTGTTTGTCATCGCGCTTAGAAATATTATCGACCAAATGGCTATTATCTGCCTGATAGGGCTTGTAGCGAACCTGATAGGCGCAGGACTACATAAAATCGGAGAAAAAGTGGAGAGTAAGCCCGATAAGCCGATTGATGATGAATCGGGCGACGGAGGTAGCGAATAATGAGTATGGAACCTATAAAACACGACGGCGGAGAGAAACGCACAACGGGAATGGAAAAAATCAATCGGGCGCAGCGGCGCGTTACGCGCTCCGTGGTAAACAATGCGGCGTGGTTCATCGGCTTTTTTATAGTTTTTATCGTTGTCGTCGTATTCACGACGGATATAAACTTGTCAAACGGCTTGGGGTGGGCGCAGTTCGGTCTGACGTTTTTCATTCTGCTGTTTTGCACATATTCAATGTTTGCGAACTTTTACTCGTCGGGCGTGCGTGCAGGGAAAAATACCGACGCATACAGCGAGGCGCATAAACATTACGACGAACTGAAAAAAATTGTCGTTGACCGCAAAATGCAGGGGCGGCTTATGGAGTTTTGCAGATATTACATTGATGACGAACTCGAAAGCGCACGGACAGCGATTCTGACTGAGGTCGGCATATCCTATTCGGACTATCAAAAAGAGTATTGCGGCAAGGATAAAAAGACGTTGCAGAAAAACGAAAAATTGTCTGTGGTTCAAATTGCGGCGATTCTACGGGCGAACAAAACTAAGCCTGTAAAACTGACGCCCGAAATGATATTAAAGCGCGGACGCGGGAGTGCAAGCCGCAGTCCTTTGGGCGTTAAACCCGAAACGAAACGCGCTCTGACGTTTGGCTCGAAATTCTGTACGACCTGTATAACCTCAGTTCTTACGGGCGTAATAATGCTTGACGTCATCGTAAACCCGACGTGGGCTACATTTGCGGCGTGCTGTTTGAAACTGCTGCCTATCGTTCTGAATGGCTTTTTAGGCTATAAATCGGGGTATGACAATATCACGGTTGCAACTATAAACTACATAGGCGACCAATCAGATTTGTTACAGCGGGCTATTCAGTATATAGAATCTACGCCCGAACCCGTACAAGTAGAGGAGCCGAAAACAGCATTGACAGAGGTCGATATTTCCCTTGAAAACACGGAAAAAATAC
>CAJTTC010000039.1 GCA_910579295.1 uncultured Christensenella sp.
TTCTTGTATTTTGCGTAGCTCGTATTTTCAAAGCCTATAACTCCGATTTGCTGTCCGACGTAACCGAAATCGTTCTTCGGATAGTATCTTATTATTGCGTTGGCTTCCGTTGCCGCCTCGAATATGCCGAAATTAACTTTATTTATTATCCACTTGAAGCGGAATTCCGCATTTTTGGCAAGATTTGCGCCCGTGTCGGGGTCTTGCGGCGCTACTACCCACTCGAAGTTTGCGGGGTCGTTCAAGGTTACGCTCGCATAGTAAGTGCCCGCGTTCGTCTTCTTCGTCGAAGCTTCGTTTATCGTATAGAACGCCTTATCCGCCGCGCTGTTCTTCGTGTCCTCATACCTTACGGTCTGCTCCGAGCCGTTGTACGTGTACGTTGCCGCCTGGTCGAACACGGGTTTGTAGATCTGCTTCTTGGCTATAGTCAAGGTTGCGTTCTGCGTTCTCGTTTCCGTCTCGATTAGTCCGTTCGCCGCGCCCGTCGCCGTAGGCTTCAACGTGTACGTCATTTTATACGTGCCGCTCTGAGCCACCGTGGGCTTGGCAAAAGTCAGCGAGAACGTGTTGCCGCTCTGCCCTATCGTTATACCGTCCTGCCCGCTCGTTATCTGCGTGCCGTCCGGCTTGAACCACTTTACGTTTGCAACCGTTGCGTTGCCTGCCGTTATCTGCGCGTGCTCGAACGTGTGAGAAATTACCTGGTTTGTAACCCCGTACGTTTCGCTCACGTTTTTATGCGTAACGCTCGAATTGTTGAGTTTATACGTCGCGTAAACGATAATATTTCCGCTTCTACCGCTTACGCTTGTTATTACACTACCGCCTACACCGCCTACTCTCCAATTATTGAAGGTTGTACCAGTAGGTGATGATACTGGATTTTTAAATGCGGTTGTTGCACCCGCAGTATAATTGAAATCGGCAGGAGGGTTTGCTCCTGAAATAGTACCTACACTGTGTGAAACGTAATATCTAGTACCTGACGCACCTGCTTCGCCTTTAACATTGCTAACAGCACCAGTAGAAGAATTAATGTTAAAAATACCCGTATAAGTAGAAGTCTTTTTTGCGGCTGTAGCCTGCGCTACCGTATGTGTTGCTATTGAACTATAGCTAATCGTCGTGTTAGTTTTTGTAACAACTGAAGATGAATACCATTGGTTATGACCGCTTGGATATGAAGTGCTTCCTGTAAGTACAACGTCTGACACGTATGATCCAGTTAAAAAATTGGGAGCAGGCCAAGAATGCAAGATACCAGCATCGGGCGATGCGCCTAAGAAGCCTGATGCTCCATTAACTTTTCCATTTGTATCATCTACATTAACCACAAAATCCACAATAGATTTTGTTACTATAAATTTTAAAGGTCCCGATGCCGCACCAATCACACCGCCAGAACAAGAGCCAGTATTTCTAGATGCAATATAAGTAGACACATAACAAGCGGAAGCTATAAAAGTACCCGCACCAGTAGAATCAATATGACCGATTAAACCACCTATTCTACCTTCTTGGTCATTTGATGCTGTAGTGCCGCTATGTCCAACATAAGTAATATTTCCGACATAAGAGCAACCAACCAAAGTCATAATACCTACGTTGTTAGTTGCCAAACCAATTAAACCGCCTATTCTACAATAGTTTATTGATGTCGCACTAGAATTTGTAAGATTTATAGGCATTTTACTTGCACAATTAACAAAATAAGGTGTTCCAGCCAAGCCAGCAAACGCGCCAATCACAGGCCATTTACCAGCAAAATCATAGCGCCCCGTAAGTACAGAAGAGCAGGTTGAATCAATAGTTATATCATAAACTTTTCCGTTATGTATATAACCAAACAATCCGCTGTAAATATAGTCTCCGCTAGTATAATGCCCAAATTTAGCTTTTGTAATAACGGTATTATTGCCATACACAATACCACTAAATATCCGTGTAGCGTTGCCTACGGGATTTATAGCATTATTTCCAAAGTCAAGTTTCCCTCCCGCATTTATTACATAAACTGCTCTTGCGTATTCTGTTCCAGCCTTGCCGTTGGGCGACTGAGCCGCCGTGGGGGCGGCTGTTCCGTTATTTACAGCGTTTGCAAAAAATACCCAATCCGCGATTGAATTTATGACATAAGGGTTAGTACTTGACCCCCAAGTAGCAGATGTATTTATTGTTTGAGAAGCTCCTGAAGCAGGAAGGTTCGTCGAAGACACGCTAGTATAGTAATATTTACTACCATTACCGAAAAAACCAAGCCCCGAAGATGGCTTAATTTTTGTAGCATCAAATGTAGGCGCGGCTGTGCTCTCCGCAAACTCTCCGCCTATCTTATTGTTATTGTTGGCAAGAATTATTCCCGTAGCCGCTCCACCTATCGCTACGGTCACCGCAAGAACAACAGAAATGACTACGGCTTTT
>CAJTTC010000040.1 GCA_910579295.1 uncultured Christensenella sp.
TATCAATCACACCCTCCGCTCTTACGACGCCTTTTTCGTAGTTACGGACGCGGGCATTATCACAGTATTTATCCATTGCGGCATAATCGGTTTTCATAACCGCGCCCTTTACCATAGAGCGAAAATCAAGTTCGATTCCCGCTGTCGGATATGACGTCAACTGCGACACGATGACTTTCAAATTTGCGCCGAGTTGATATTTCGCGTATGCGCCGCGCAGTTTCTCAATCACGGAACTACTCGTCGCCTTGCCTTGAATATCGGCAAACAACTTGCTTAAATAAGCGTCCGCACCACCCCATACCTGCTCATTGAGCGTGTTCCTGATACTCTGAACGTGCGTCTTGTCGCCTATGTTTTTTGCGTAAATTTGACTAAAATTTTTGAGCGGTACAGTCAAATGCGCATAGGTCGAGAGTTGTTTCGCGTGCCGTGTGATGACGCTCCAAATTTCGGAAACGAATATCTTATTTTTCGCGCCCGTTTTCACGTCTTTATTGAACGAGAAATTATACACATTCGCCCAATCTGCCATAAGGTCGCGGGCGTCCGTAATGTTCTTTGCTATTGTTCCCTTATCGCGCTGTATCGGGAAATAGAAATCGTCCGAGGCGTTTGTGTAACCGAGAATCTGCAGGTCAGCGTCCGTTTTTACCTTTTTACTTTGTACGTTGAAAAAGTCCTCTACAATAGCAATGAACTGTTTATCGCTTTCGGTAAATGCACTCTGCAACGCGTCTATATCGCTTTCGGTAATGCTTACGGTTTGCTTTTTGCCCTTTTTGTCAATGTAACTGAACCCTGCCTCATATAAGCCCGCTTTTGCCTGTTCGCGTTTAGATAACTCATACAACGACAATGCTTGACCGACGTTCAGTTCCACCCCCGCAACGGTTATATACTCCGACGTCAAGCGTTTACGATACTTTTTGTTCGCCTTGAAATAATCGTCGAATTTTTCTACGAGTTGAATATACTGCAGGCTTGCCGCGGTTTCTCCTCGCGTAATTTCGCTGTATGCCCGCGTAAGTATGCCGTTCGGGTTATAATTCTCAAACGATTTTATCACGACACGCGGCTCGACTATTTTATTGAAAACACCGTAAATATTATTGAAAAAGCCTCTGCCGACCCTGCTTTTCGTCTTTTGAATTATAGCGTTACCCGCCGTCGCCGCCTCACTTATACGAACCTTTTTGCCCTCCATAGTCATTTGGTCGTAATTTTGGAATAAATGTTTTGCGGACGCCATAATGACCTGCGCTGCTTGCAATTCCTCAAGAGAGAGCGGTTTCGTACTGTCGGCGTTCTGCTGTATAAAGTTCAGCGCGTCAAGTACATTGTTGTCTATATATGTCAAATTCGGGTCTGCGTCATACAAGAGCGGGTTATTCGTATTATAGAATTTCCCATAGTCCAAAAGTATTTTTCTCGCGCCCGATTTTCTCAGGTCAGAGCGGTATTTCAATTTACCGAGATTTTTCAGCCACGACGTGAGTTCTGGAGCCGAGAACACCTCTGCGCCTACATAGTTTCGTTTTGCCGCTATATCGCGCAGATACTGTGCGCTATCGACCAAACTGTTTACAATGCTATTGATTCTCCGTGCCTGCCGCACCTGTTTCGTAAGACTTTCAATCTGATTCGTGTATTTCTCAACCAACTTACCATACTTAGACTGCGTACCTTTTTCATCGTATGCGGTCAAAATATCGCGGGCTATCTGTTGACGGAGTTTTTCGATTTGCGCTTTGCTACCGTATGCCGTAAGGCTTACTTTTTCCGCCTTTTTGCTTACGTCGCTTTTAGCCTTTTCGTAAATTTCGAGCATTTCAAAAAATTGGTCTGCCTCGTTAATCGCCTCGATATTTATACCAAAAGACTGCAGTTCCTGCGCGATGACATCGGGAGCCATACCGCCCTGTTTTGCACCCCAAACAAGACTGACGGTATTCTTTTTATCGAACTTATACTGTATTTCGCCCTTGATACCGCTTAAATCAACCCTGTGCATATACCGACGAATAGCAGATAAAGTTTCCATAGAATACGATACGTCGTCATACGAATCGTACATATCGGTCAATACGGCATTATTGATTATGTAATCGGCTATATCGAGAGCAACGCCGATTCTGTAACCCTCAGAGGTGTTGTTCAACCTTGTGAACAACGTATCAATGACCTGCGCCCTGCTTTTACCGCTCAAACTGCCGTATTTATCATCGAACACAAGTCTTTCATCAATTATTGAGTTGACAATTTCCGTTGCGTCGATTTTAATCAGGATAACCAACGTATTCGCCCGTAACCATATTCGTATGCCAACGAACGTATCGAATCGTACCTGTATAAAC
>CAJTTC010000041.1 GCA_910579295.1 uncultured Christensenella sp.
GTAAACGGTTAAGTTGCCCTGCCTGCCGCTCGTGTTGGCAATAGCCGCGCCACTTACACTGCCGTATCTCCAATTGTTGAAGGTCGTGCCCGTGGGCGTGCTCGACGGATTTTTCAGAGCAACGTTACTTCCGTGTTTGTAGCTCGTCGCCGCGGGCTGGTTTGCTCCCGCAATGCCGCCGATTACGTAGTTGACGTAGTAAGTTGCACCCGCCGCACCCGCTTCGTACTTTGTGCCGCTCACCGCTCCCGTGGAAGCATTTACATTGAGCTCGTTTTTAATTGCGGTGTTTGTCTTTATTTCATTTGTAACTTCTGTTACCGTTGCATTATTAGAGTTAGAAGCATTATTACTGTTCGGTCCTGTACAAGTATAATTAACTTTTACCGCACCGCTCTTAACGACATTACTATTAGTTGACCAATAATCACCAACAAATCCTGTTCCGTTTGTATTAACTTTACATGCAATATTAGATATCGTCGAACCCGCAAGATAACTAGTTGGTCCACCAAGACCAAACAAAGTAGAAACGTCAGGCGAACAGCCTTTATAGCCGGCAGAACCATACGCTAAATTTGTACTATCGTTTAAATTAACAGTTAAGTCAACGACGGTATTTTTTAGTGTTAAAAGCATTGCTTTACCACTACTTCCGATAAGACCCGCCAAATTAGAACCCGCATTTTGTGAGGCAAAAGTTGTCTTAACATAGCAACCTGAAATCACCATTTTAGCATCGTTTGTAGGTCTATATAAACCGATTAAACCTCCGATTTTATCCAGGTCATTTGAGGTCGAAGCTCCACTTACTCCACGAAATGTAATATTGCCCTTATACGCGCAACCAATCAGTTGAACAGTAGTCCTTCCGCCGTTTTCAATTGTTTCACCTATTAATCCACCTAGCCAAGCACATTCATAGCTAGTGCCAGAATTTCTGATGTCGTAAGACAAACTACTCGTACAGTTTACAAGCGTACAGTCGGCGCATGATGCGACAAAAGTCCCACCCATTTTCGTTTTGTCAAACTCCCACGTTCCATTCATCAATAAGCCGCAATTAGAAGAAACCGTGATATCGGTAATGGTAGCTCTGTTAGCCCAACCGAAAAGCCCGAAATAATACCAAGCAGACGTCTTCTCGTAACCGATCACAGCATTATTAAAAACCGTGTTACCACCATAAACTGTACCAGTAAAGCATTTATTAACAACTCTTCCACCTACCGTTTCAAGCTGTTTCCCCCCAAAATTAAGCGTACCGCCCGCATCTATTACATAAACTGCTGAAATAAATGCTGTGCCATTAGCAGGCGTAGCATACGCCTTATTTACGGCATTGGTAAAATACGCCCAATCATTGATTGAACGGATTACATAGGGGTTTGCCTTAGTTCCCCACTTTTGAGCTTTATCCACTATTTGAAACTGCCCTGGCGCAGGATCATTAGAGGAAGATATACCTGTATAATAATATTTTGAACCCGCAGAAAATTCCCCCAACCCATTTGATTCCGTTACTAACTTAGTAGAATCTATTAGCGGCGCGGCTGTGCTCTCCGCAAACTCCCCGCCTATCTTGTTGTTATTGTTGGCAAGAATTATTCCCGTAGCCGCTCCACCTATCGCTACGGTCACCGCAAGAACAACAGAAATGACTACGGCTTTTAACCGCTTCGTCCACCTTATCCCTTTCTTTTTATTCTTACTTTCCATTTATCTTTTACCTCGCATTATGAGATTTTTTTTATTTCGTTTTTGGTTTTTGTTGTTTGCCCTCTCGGCGTAACCTCTATCGGCACTCCGTGCCACTTTCCCCTTTACGCAAGGGGAAAGCAAGAAGCTCGCGCCCCCTCTCTTGGCTTCCCCCTCTTCCTAAAAGTGAGGGCTTCGCCTCTCCCCTTGGCTTCCCCCTTCCTAAAAGTGAGGGCTTCGCCTCTCCCCTTGGCTTCCCCCTTCCAAAGGGGGAGGCTCCGCGTAAGCGGTATGAGGGATATTTCTCTTTTACTTTTTCACAAAAAAACAATAAAAAAACAACGCCGACAACTTAATTTGTCAGCGCTATTTTAGCTTTTTTTATTATGTAATTTTTGTATACTTCCAGCTTTTTTATTTCGCGTGCGCGCGCTCTCCAACGCGGTGGTCGCTCTATAAACCTTTTCAGACAGTCCAGCTTTTGCTCTTTTCCCTTTTCCGTCATTCTCTTTTCCTTCCGTCCGCAAATGTCTACTTTTACAAACAGTCGTAAAAGTGGCAATTTTGAACGATAAACTATCTATTTTTCGTGATTATCTTATCACA
>CAJTTC010000042.1 GCA_910579295.1 uncultured Christensenella sp.
CGACGATCTCTTCCTGGTGCCTCTCGACGCCAAGGAACGCGCACACCTTACGGAAATCATCGAAGACCGCCATGGTCGCAAATCAATCATCGTGACATCACAGCTCCCCGAACTGGACTGGTACGAAGCAATCGGTGACTCCACAGTGGCAGATGCAATACTCGATCGCATTGTCCACACTGCTCATCGAATCACGCTTACCGGCGAAAGCGTCCGTAAGCTTAAAGCTATAAAAAGCCGATAAGACAAAATAAAATTGACCCCGTCGGCCAGAACGTTTTCAGGGGTCAATTCAAAATATTTTCAGGGGTCAATTCAACCTTGGTCTAAGGGGTCATCCGAGCCTGGGTTTTCCAGTCGTACTCGCCCTTGAAGATTTCAAGAATCTCCTCCGTTGTCATTTTCTTTGTCTCGCTCATATCTGTAAATTTTGAGAACTCGCGGTTTTTTCGTATCTTTGGCCGCTCGTTCATTACTGAATACGCTGCAAAGGTAAGCGATAATTTTCGCACCACCAAATTTATTGACGATAATTTTCGCATTATGTGTAAAATTTTATCTCGCATAAAGGTTTTAGCGGATGCCGAGGGGGTCTCCATCGGCACCATTGAGCGTGCAATAGGTGCAAGTAGAGGAGTTATATCCAAAGCAATATCCAAGGGCACCGATATACAGTCTAAGTGGCTGGAACTCATTTGTGAAAGATTTCCCAAATATTCTCCTGTATGGCTATTGACAGGCCAAGGGGATATGCTGAGAGACTCAGTAGATCACACAACAGTACCCTCGGATGAACCTCCCGAAGAGGCATCCGAGAAAAATATCGCAAATAACCCTCAAAAATTTTCGCAGCAAGATTCTAATGCCATACTCATCGAGCGTTTTATGGCTACTATAAAGGAACAGGCAGAAGAGATAGGTCGCCTCAAGGAGCGCATCGCGCAGCTTGAGCGAGAAAAAAACGTTGGCGAGGAATCCTTTCAAGCTGCCCCAAGGGAACTTTCCAAATCCACCGTGGACTTATAGAGGAATGGGAGAGGCTTGGAATATGCCCCAACTGAACGAAACGGATACCAAAGGAAACCCCGGAATACCCTCGAATCGCCCCTTCCCGGAGTGTTACCCCCTCAAAATGGGGTCTAAATCGGCTCAAACCCTTGAAATTCCTATATTTAATAAGATACCTGGGCGCAAAGTGGAGGTTTTTTCTTAATAGTGAAATGCCGAAATCGGGGGTCTATTTTGAAAAAACGGTATTTTTCCACCACTCTATTACCCCCCCCGATTACCCCAAATGTGAATATCCAGTTTAGCCAAAGTGAATATCCACTTTGAATATCCACCTGAATATCCACCCCTCAGAATCGGCCTTTCGAACACAAAATAGGGGAACCGTTTGGCTCCCCCGGAATGTAGGCGTTTTAGCGGCTCTCTAAGGCCGTTCAAACGCCGTTATTATGTCATTCAATCATCTGCGCCATCACCGGCTCCACGAGGGGCTGTGAGCAGCGTAGTTTGCTGTATTATCGCACGTTTGGTAACGACCGTGCCGCCACCACTCAACCCGGCGCGGCGCAGATAATCATACCCACATCCTACTTGTTCCGGGGTCAGATGATGGAAAATGGCGGCAATCGAGCCGAAAGCGAGGGTTTTACGCTTGCCTGTCAAGTGAACGATGATGCATTTGGTCTGTCTCATACTCGTAAATTTTCCGCAAATATACACAAATAACCGCTATTTGCAACCTTTTGAAATTATATAAATCAAGAACCGGCACTAAAAAGTCGGCACAAAGCCGACCGCCCTATCCTATCCGACCACTGGGATCAATGACGTAAACCCATCATCGCCGACCATGCGCCCCATGTAGCCTTCGTGTAAACCTGTGAAGCCAAAAATTAAACCGAAATTAAAGCAATGTAAACGCTTCGTTTTTTTCGCCGCACTCCCCCACCCTCGTCTAACTACCGCAAACTCAAAGGCTTTCGCTCAAAACCGCCGACCTCAACATCAAACGCTTCGTTTTGTGCCCCATATATGTCAGCGAAGGCAAGTCCGCAGAAGCAGCAGAACACGAATGTGTCACGCACGAGGTCAAGACGGGGGAGTGTCGTAAGGTCGAGCTTCATTATCGCTTTCAGCTCGTTTTCGCTCAGAAATTCCCTGTCAGCCTTTGTGCGGGTATAACGCTTGCCGATAAACGGATCGTCATCAATCCACTTGTTGGCGATACCGACCCTCACGACATTCTTCAGATAGCGGATATACTTCACGGCGGCATTGTTGGCGCACATTTTTCTT
>CAJTTC010000043.1 GCA_910579295.1 uncultured Christensenella sp.
ACAGACAACCAAAACGCAATCAACAACCTTATGCAAGCCCTTATGCGCGGCAAGATTGCCGACACGCTTTTAGCGCAAATCGAAAAATTAGAGAACGAGAACGCCGAGCTGAACGCAACGATTGAAAGCGAAAAGGCGTTGCAAATCAATTACACATACGACGATATTCGCAAGTGGTTACAGCATTTCCGCACGTTGGACTATTCCAAGACGAAAAACCGCAAGGCATTGATTGACACGTTTATTTATCGCGTTGTACTGTACGACGACAAAATGAAAGTGCTTTTCAATCTGAAAAGCGGACAAAAGAACGAACTGCTTTTGAACTTGATTTTTCCCGATTACCCAGACGGCAACGGCGGCACGGAGGAAAACGGCGCAAAAGAAAAAGAAACCGAAAACTCGGTTTCTCAATCTGGGTGTTCGTATACCCCTGTTATGGTGCACCAAAGACGATAAAGGTTGAACCTTTAATTCGTCAATAGCCTTGTCGTTATCGGCAAGGCTTATTTCTTTAATGTCCTTATCGTTGCCGAAAGTCAGATATGTTATAATATGGTCGTCGTATACAAACACCTTGTAAACAAGGTTGTCAATGAGTTGCTTTTGGTATTCCTTGTCTGCGGGGTCGCCTTTGAGCATTTCCGCGATAAAGTCAATTATTGTTTCTTTCGTGCATTTCTTGCCCCGTTCGAGTTCTATTTGCGCTTTGCTTGCGGATAGGTCTTTTATCAGAATTTCAATCTCTTGCATTTTCCGCTCTATGTTCGCCCGTAGCATATCATTTCTTGCGAGAATAAAAGCGTTTGTCAGTTGCTCCGCCTCGTCTTTTGCGTGGCGTATGCGCGCCTCTATGCTCCGCAAACTGTCCTCGCCCGTGCGTTGCTCGTAGTAGTTTATCGTGTCTTGTGCGACTATCTCGGCGTTTTCCCGTCTGCTCAAAAAGTCGTAAACTGCGCTTGCGACTGTAAATTCGAGGTTGTATTTGTTCTCGCTCGATTTATGACAACCGCCTTTCCGCTTGCGGTGGCAAATGTAATAGTAATGTTTTTGTCCCGTGTGGCTCGTACCGCCGCCCGCCGTCATACTGTCGCCACAGTAGCCGCAAAAGGCTTTTCCCGTGAGTATATACGGCTCAACCGCCGAATTTGCGCCCGCTAAAATCTTGTTCTTTTCAAGCCGCTTTTGCACCGCCGCGAAAGTGGCTTTGTCTATTATAGCGGGGTATGTATGGTCGCAAACTCTCGTTCCGTGCATACAGTCGCCCGTGTACTTGCGGTTACTTAACCAGTTTTCAAACGTGCGGTATGTAAAGGACTTGCCCCTATACAGTATATGCCGCTTGTTCAACTCGTCCGCGATTTCCTTTTTCGGCGTTCCGTGCGCGTATTCCGTGAAAATGAAACGGACGATTTCGGCTTTTTCTTCGTCTATGGCTACGCGGTGTATAATGCCCTTGTTGCCGCGCTTGTCGGTGTCAATGAGTTTATAGCCGTAAATAAGATAACCGCCGCAATAAGTGCCGTTTTTAACGCTTGTGTCAAGTCCGTCGTGTACGCGCTTGGAAAGGCGTTGCGAATACTTTTCGTCGTTCCACTCCAAAAACATTTCGTAGAACTCGCCGCCCTCGTCGTCGCTGACGGGTTCGGTTGCCGAAACTACCCGTATGCCGTACCGCTTTTTCAACTGCGCTTTATACATTATGCTGTCCACGCGGTTACGGGCGAAACGGTCAAACTTGTAAACAATGATTTGCTCGAATGCACCGCTTTCGGCGTCGGCTATCATTTTCTGAAAGTCGGGGCGGTGGTCGTTCGTTCCCGAACGGGCTTTATCGGTGTAAACCCTTACAACAGTATAACCTTGACTTTCGGCGTACTCGGTGCAAATGCGTATTTGCCCCTCAATAGACTGCTCGTTTTGTCCTTGCGAGGAATAGCGGGCGTAGATAACTGCGTTTTTGTTCATTGTCTGCTCCTTTGCGCCGTCTGCGTGTGTGCGGACTGCGGCTTAAAAATTTTGTTGTTCGCTTTGGTGCTTAC
>CAJTTC010000044.1 GCA_910579295.1 uncultured Christensenella sp.
ACTTGCACATAAAACGACTTCCGTTTGACCGCCGACCGCCCAAGCGATTTCGGGCAATAACAATCCGACCCTCGTTCCCGACTGATAAAGTTGACCGAATAACCTTGTCGGCAGACCTAACGCAGATAAAATATCTTTGTCGTATTCTTTCGTTTCTGCATTTACCAGCCCCGTCGTCGCGTTGGTATATTCGTGCATCTTCACGCCCGTAAGCAAGTAGTTGAGATATTCGGGTATCATCAAAAAATCATTGGCCCTATCCAATCTACCCCGCTTCATATCGTCATAGAGTTGATAGACGGTGTTAAACGGTTGAAACTGTATGCCCGTTCTGCGATACAACTCTTCGAAAGACATCTTCCCGTGGACTTCGTCTATAACCGTCTCCGCGCGACTGTCCCTATATGCAAAACACGGACTCAGGGAGCGAATGCGGTTTACCAACACATAATCCACACCCCAAGTGTCAATCGCAAGAGATTTGATTTGTCCGTACTTCTTTATTGCGGCTTTAATGCCTTTTTTAACGTTTTCGAAAAGACTGTCAGTATCCCACACAAGACAGTTATTCTGCCTTTTCGTGCCGTTCGGGAAACGAAAAACCTCGTCGGTTTTTATTTCGTTATTTTCACGCCAACCGACGATATGCCGCCCGCTCGACGCACCTATATCTATTGCCAAGTAATATTCCATATTCCACAACACATTAAGCTTTTTACACCACTATATTTTTGCAGTTAAAATGCGTATTTACCCGCGCCGACTACTTGTCTATTACCGTCGGGCAAGATGACGTCTGCCGTGCAGTTTGCGGGAATTTCTACGGTAAACTTATATCTTTTACCCGTCTTTTCCCAACCGCTTGCAACCGTCCCGTAAATGCTTTGATAACTTGCTTTTGCGTGCGTGAGCGTTCCGCCCGGTACAGGCTTAATCACAAAATGGTTTTCGCCCGCAACGTTAATTCCGCACATTACTCCAAACAGCCACTCGCAGACCGCGCCTTTGCTGTAATGGTTTAGCGAGGCAACGCCGCCTTGCGCTTCCGTGCCTTCCCAACTTTCCCAAATTGTCGTAGCTCCCATTTTCGGCATATAAAGCCACCCCGGCATTTGCTCGTTTTCCAACAGCTTATAGGCGTATTCGGGATTTATTTCCGTTAAAACGTATAGAATTAACGGCGTTGACAAAAAGCCCGTGCCTATTCTCCAACCGTAATTTTCAAGAGCCTTTACAAGCCGCTTTTTAGAATACTCCGTTTCTTCTTTGTTCAGAAGGTTAAAATACAGCGGACGGACGAGCATAGCCTGCCTGTCGGTGTCGAGCGGATAATCCTTCGTTTTGCGAAGCGCGCGGTACGCTTGTTTCGTGCCGTCGGCGTACTTTCTATAAAGCGCAATATCTTCCGTCCTTTTAAGCGCGGTTGCAATCTTACACATAAGCTCCATTACATACGCTGTATATGCGGTGGAAACTTCGGGGTGCGGCAATACCATATCCGTCCATTTCATAGGGGACACGTCGGCGGGTTCTGCCCATTCGCCGTAACTCTGCCCGTAATTGACCGCAAATTTTCTGTATTTATGCTTTAAGTGAATAGGCTTTGAAAGTACGGTTTTCTTTCCGCAACGCTTTATCATAAACTTTGCATAGCGTTTCATACCGTCGTAGTATTTCTCAAGCACTGATCTGTCGCCGTATTGTTTCCAAAGTTTATAAGGAATAATAACGCCCGCGTCCGACCAACCGACAGAGCCGTTCATCGTAGCCATATAAAAGTCCACTCCGCCCGCGGGCGCTATCTGCGGAAGTCTGCCGTTTTTCTTCTGCCAATCGTACATATCCCGCAAATACTTTTTCGCCATACTCCCGTAATCGAAAAAGTAACTTGCCGTGCCGACGAAGATTTGCGCGTCGCCCGACCAACCGTGCCGCTCTCTCGTAGGGCAGTCGGTGGGGACGTCGGCGTGGTTGTTCTTTGCCGACCAACGCGTGTTTTCCACAAGCTTATTTATAAGTTCGTGCGAGCAGT
>CAJTTC010000045.1 GCA_910579295.1 uncultured Christensenella sp.
TGATTAACCTCATGGAGGGCTACGGCAACGACAATCCGGGCGCGAATGCTCATGTACGGTAAAGAAGCAAGCGACCGAAAATAAGAGATAGACCGCCAGCACCACACTATTCCGAACCAAAGACCAAAAGACAAGCATTGTGGAAATGTGCATAACAGGCTATGGAATCATGGATAACTCTATTCACAGCACATGGAAAAGCTAAAGTGCAGCTTTCCCACGTCCTGCAAACAGCGTTTCCCACAGCCCCAAAAGAACAGCCAGTTACCCACATTCCCACACCGCCGACGACTACGGATAAAGACTCTTTCCTACCTGTCATTCATAAAAAATATTTTTAAGGAGCTGATCGGAAATCAAGAACGTAAACACGGGCTACATGGTACGCGCCCCTACCGGGGGACGCACCGCCCAAACCCTTACAACTGAATACCGCCGCGCCGCAGGACTTACGCGGCGTGGGGACACCGCCTTTATCACAGGGCGGTTTTTTTATGCGGCGGCGACCATACGCTGACCGCCTTTTGTCCGCTTGCCGGACAGCCGCAGACGCGGCAGAAAGGATTTTACATGGCATTTTTTAATTCAGCAGTAGACGTTTTGCAGACCCTTGTTGTGGCACTTGGAGCCGGGCTTGGCATTTGGGGCGTTATCAATCTCATGGAGGGTTACGGCAACGACAATCCGGGCGCGAAATCACAGGGCATGAAACAGCTTATGGCGGGCGGCGGCGTTGCCCTGATCGGCATGACCCTTGTACCCCTGCTTTCCGGGCTGTTCGGCTAAAAAGCGCGGGTAAGAGCCTATGCAGAGCATACTTGACGCGATCACGGAATGGATAAAGGAAATCCTCATAGGAGCCATTAACGGGAACCTGTCAACTATGTTCGGGGACGTAAACGAGAAAGTCGGCACGATTGCCGCAGAGGTAGGGCAGACCCCGCAGGGCTGGAACGCGGGCATTTTCAGCATGATACGCACGTTATCAGAGAATGTCATAGTCCCCATTGCGGGGCTTGTCATTACCTACGTCCTATGCGTGGAGCTAATCAGCATGGTAACGGAAAAGAACAATATGCACGACGTTGACACATTTATGTTTTTCAAGTGGTTTTTCAAGGCGTGGGTGGCGGTGTACCTTGTCACCCACACCTTTGATATTACTATGGCAGTCTTTGACGTTGCGCAGCACGTCGTTTCCGGCGCGGCGGGGGTGATAAGCGGCAGCACAGACATTGATGTTGCCGCCGCCCTTGCTTCCATGCAGGAGGGGCTTGACGCAATGGAAATCCCCGAACTTTTATTACTGGTTATGGAAACAAGCCTTGTGAGCCTTTGCATGAAAATCATGTCCGTACTGATAACCGTTGTCCTCTACGGCAGAATGATAGAAATTTACCTTTACTGTTCCGTGTCGCCTATCCCATTTGCAACAATGACAAATAAAGAGTGGGGGCAGATCGGCAACAACTACTTAAAAGCCCTGTTCGCTATCGGCTTTCAAGGCTTCCTCATTATGGTGTGCGTCGGCATTTACGCGGTACTGGTGAACAACATAACAGTGGCGGACAACCTACACAGCGCGATATTCTCCCTTGCTGCTTATACGGTGATCCTCTGCTTTTCCCTGTTCAAATCCGGCGCACTTGCTAAGTCCATTTTCGCGGCGCACTAAAGGCGTGTCAAGGGCAGGGTGGAGATTTTCAGAGCGAAGCGGAGAAAATACGACCCGACCTTGACGCGGGAAAACCCATAAAATCGGGACAGGCAAAGGGCAAAGATTGACCTTTGCCTTGATTACCCTTTATGGAGCTTAAAAGGAAGCATACGGAAAGGAGGGACAAGAAACCATTGAAAAGAAATACGGCATAATCTACGCCGATCCCCCGTGGAAGTACGCACAGAAGCGGCTTTCCGGCGCGGCAGAACACCACTACCCGACCATGAGCATAGAGGAACTTTGCGCTCTCCCCGTGGCTGACCTTGCGGCAGAGGACAGCGCGCTTTTCTTATGGGCGACATTCCCCC
>CAJTTC010000046.1 GCA_910579295.1 uncultured Christensenella sp.
TATCTCCAAGCGGACAGTATGCCGCTAAGAAATCGGAACATAAAAAATCTTCAATTCGGGCAAAGGTCGAACACGTCTTTGCTGTTGTAAAACGGCAGCTCGGATATCGACGAACGAGGTATCGAGGTCGGTTCTGAAAAATAAACTGTGTAAACGGAAATAAACCCGAAAAAACAATGCAATAATAAAGATGCAGCCAAACAGGGCAACGCTGAGGAGCGCCCCGACGCAGCTGCAAGATAAACGGTGAAGAGCAGCGAAGAAAAATTGCTGCTTTTCTTACTTCACCGGTATCTTCGAGCGGATAAACCTCGGGAGCTCGAGGGCAGAGCCCTCGAATACCTCAAGCCGCGAACCTGTCCTCGAAATAGATCGAAAACTGTGCGTATGCCAAGCCCCAATCGCGCACCGGCATCGTCCATTTTTTAGATATCTCGGACACGCTCATATAAATGACCTTTCGGATAGAGTCGTCGGTGGGGAAAATCGCCTTGGATTTAGTGAATTTCCTTACCATTCTGTGATAGCTTTCGACAGCGTTCGTCGTGTATATTATCTTCCTGATCTCTTGCGGATATTCGAAAAACACAGTTAGCTCAGCCCAGTTTTTGTCCCACGATTTCAAGATGTTCGGATATTTCTTATCCCATTTTTCGCGGAATTCCTCTTTTGAAAATTCGGCTTCATCAAGGTTCACGGCGCTGTAAATTTTCTTCAGATCAGCGCATACTGCCTTGCGGTCTTTGTACGGCACGAACTTGCAGCTGCTGCGTATCTGATGGACTATACAAAGCTGATTTTTTGTCTTCGGGAAAATCGCGTTTATCGCATCGCAGAGCCCCGTGAGGTTATCGTGACAGGCAATAAAAATATCTTTTACTCCACGGTTTTTGAGATCGGAACAGATACTCGCGTAGAAACTCGCGGACTCGTTTTCGGATATCCAAGTGCCGAGAATCTCCTTCTTGCCTTCCATATTTATGCCTAAAACCGAATACACGCACTTCGTTACGATTTTATTGTCCTTACGCGAATTAAACATGATCCCGTCAAAGAAAATAATCGGATAAACCGCTTCCAGCGGGCGGTTCTGCCAATCGTTGACCTCGGGTAAGATTTTGTCGGTTATTCGCGAAATCAGCCCCTGCGAGATCTCGGTTCCGTAGATGTCCTTTAGCGTATCCTCAATGTCGCGCTGAGACATACCTTTAGCATACATCGCCATAATTTTTTGTTCGATATCGTCGGTTCTTGTCTGCCGCTTTTCGATGACTTTCGGCTCAAATTCGCCGTTCCTGTCGCGCGGAACCGCTATCTCGCATTCGCCGTAATCGCTACTGATCGTCTTTTTTCCGTAGCCGTTTCGACTGTTTCCGCTATTATTCCCGTCAACGGAATTTTTCTCGTAACCGAGATGTTCGTCCATCTCGGCTTCAAGCATCTGCTCAATCGTTCCCGCAAACAGCTTTTTCAGCTTCGCCTGAATATCTCCAGTCGTCCGACATTCTGCCATCAGCAGCCTTGCCAATTCCATTTCTCTTTCGTCTAATCCGTGTGTTCTTTTCATTTTTCATACCTCACTTCCTTGTGGGTATTATTGCCATTTACACGGTTTGATATTCAGACTCGCTTTCGATAATGTTTGCGGACAGAGAATCCGCGTAATTGGATTTCCTCTCTTAATATTTTTCCCGCGGGCGGAGACGGTATTCACGCCTGCGGCGCGCATACCG
Source organism: uncultured Christensenella sp. (assembly GCA_910579295.1). Lineage (GTDB taxonomy): Bacteria > Bacillota > Clostridia > Christensenellales > Borkfalkiaceae > Coproplasma. Next base: position 1,734 of record CAJTTC010000046.1, read on the forward strand.
TTTCTGCTCGCGGGAGCATGGCAATTAAGAGAAAATCCAAAACCATGCTTGCTTTGCAATCCACACCTTGTC
>CAJTTC010000047.1 GCA_910579295.1 uncultured Christensenella sp.
ATTACGCGATTTTGACGAGTTCAGGCTGAACCTCATTCTGAAAGCACGGCAAATGGGTATTACGTGGATAGCATTGTACTACTGCACGCACGACCTGATATTCAACCTCGGTCATACCGTTGTCGCGCTCTCTAAGACAGAGGACGACGCAAAAGAACTTGTAAGGCGTATGAGCGTTGTGCTTGATAATCAACCCGAAATACTCAGAGGCGGCGGCTTAACGTGGAAAGCAACGGCAACGTCAATTACCATAACGGACGGACGCGGCAAATTGGTAAGCACATTCAAGGCGTTTCCCGCGTCGCCGTCTGCAGGACGCTCGTTTACAGGCAATATACTACTGCTTGACGAGTGGGCGTTTCAGGAGTTTGCGGCGGAAATATGGACGTCCGCATACCCGACGATAAACAGACCTACGGGCGGCAAGGTCATCGGGCTGTCAACGATAAAGCGCGGAACGCTGTTTGAGAATCTATGGCTCGAAAATAATGCGTTTCACAAGATATTTCTCGGTTGCTTTTGCGACCCGCGCCGCACGCAGGAATGGTACGACCAAACAGCAAAAGACTTGGGCGTAAAGGTCAAGCAAGAATATCCGCGCACGGCAGAGGAGGCGTTAAGTAACCTCGGCGGCAGTTTTTTCTCGGAGTTCGATTACAGCGTACATACCTGCGAACCGTTCAATATTCCGTCCGATTGGTCGATATACAACACTATGGACTATGGGCTTGATAAATTCGCGCATTACAAGATTGCCATTGATAACGAGAATGTCGCGTATGTGTTCCACGAGATATACGAAAGCGACCTGATTATTTCCGACGCGGCGGATAGGGTAAAGGCGGCGGAGCGCATAGAGATGAGCGACGGCAATAAAAAATCTTGGTACCTGCCGCGTGTACGATTAGCACCGCCCGACCTATGGAACCGCAGTCAAGAATCGGGCAAAAGCAGAGCGTTAATGTTTTATGAGAGCGGCTTAGAACTCACGCAATCGAATAACGATAGGCACGCAGGGTGGTTGTCGATAAAAGAACTTTTGAAAATCAGAACTACGGCGGACGGACAAAAGATTACGCGGCTTAAAATATTCCGTACCTGCCCGAATCTGATACGCACCTTACAGCAGATTTTGATAGACGAAAAGGACGTTGAGGACTGCGCAAAGGAGCCGCACGAACTCACGCACGCGCCCGACGCATTGAGATATTTCGCTATCTATTGGACGCGTCCGCCCGAAACAAATGCAAAGAAAAAGAAAGTTAAATACCGCGCCGATTTACTTGAGGACTATTTCAATGCAAGCGATGAGGAGCGGCAAGCAATAATCAAAAAGTATGGAGAACCCGAACTATGAAAATCGCAAACGACGGTCAAACGAAATTATCTTTTTTTCAAGACTTGTACCGCGAGGCGCGGGCGGCGGCTGAAACGCTGACCGATAAACTCGACAAACACCTTGAGCAGTATAAGGGCAGCATAAAAATAGACGGCGACGGAGCGGCAGACGCAACGGTTGTACGCAACATAACGTATGAACTGATAGAGAGTCAGGTTACAAGTTATTTGCCGAACCCGTCCGTTACGGCTAAGCAATGGAGCGAACAAAACGAGCGCAATGCAAAGAGCATTGAAACGCTTTTGCGCAACAAGCGTAATGAGTTGCCGTTTGAGAAACTCAACGATATGGACGAACGCTATAACCCGATATACGGAGGCTCCGTTTGGCTTATCGAATGGGATAACTC
>CAJTTC010000048.1 GCA_910579295.1 uncultured Christensenella sp.
TCTAATCAACGATATCCGGTTGAACTTACCCATGGGGTGGGTCCCTTTTCAATTGCTCTACCTGGGTCCCTTTTCAAATGTTAGATGCATATAAAACGCCTTTCCGACAATTCCCACGATTGGGTAGGCTCAATTTTTTGCGAGTTCACACACGGCACGAAAATAGACGAAGGAGAAGCCCGCACCATTCTTCACGAAGCCGCTATGAATATTCAGTACATTCTCCCGGCATTTATAGACTAATCAATTAAAACCACATGGCAAATTTAGCAGTATTAGCCCCCTTCATTTTGTCGCACGAAGGCGGGTTTGTAAACGCCCCCTACGACCGGGGCGGAGCGACCAACAAAGGAGTAACTATTGCAACGTGGCGGCAAGTTGGCTACGATAAGGACGGCGATATAGACGTAGACGACCTCAAGAAGATAACCGACACCGACGCAATAGAGCGCGTAATGCGTCCGCACTATTGGAACCGGTGGAAAGCCGACCGCATAGCGTCGCAGTCAGTCGCTAACATTGTCGTCGATTGGGTATGGGCTTCCGGCAAGCACGGAATAACGAAGGTTCAGGCCTTTCTCGGCGTGAAGGTGGACGGCATTGTAGGCGAAAAGACCTTAGCCGCCCTTAACGCGCAGAACCCCTGCGCCCTGTTCGACAGGATAAAAGCCGCCCGCGTCGCCTTCATTGAAGGCATCGTAGCCGCCAACCCCTCGCAAAAGCGATTTAGGAACGGATGGCTTAAGCGTCTTAACCGTATTAAGTACGGAAGCCTTACCCACAACACCAACCCCGAAAAAACTATAACCTTCCCCGACGTATGAACCGAGTAGCCCAAATTCTTATAGTCGTGCTTGCGCTTTTCGCGTCCGCCTGTACAACGAGCCGGAAGGCGACGGCGACCAACACCCAGGCCGAAGCGCAGCTTACGGCGACGACCGAGAAACAGCACCACGCCGGATCCACAGAGAAGGCGGGGATAATTACCAACGTAACGACCGACGAACGCCGGAACGTGGTAGTAGATTTTACAACGGTGGAATTTTACCCCGGCGGCGTTCCTTCATTCCCTAACGACAGCACGGCCCCGGATTGGCTTAACACAGTAATAGCCGCTACCGCTTCCGAGGGCGACGAGAAGGCGAAGCCTCCCAACGTGAAAAGTATCACGAAAGGCCGGGCAGTTCTTAATGGAGAGAAAAACGAGCAAAGCCGGACGGAAGCCCATGCCGACCGAACCACTACCGAAGACGACACGGAAAAACAGAACATCAACGCCGAAGCGAAGGAAGATACCGACACCAAGACAGAGGAAAAGCCGAAGTCCACAATTTGGGATTGGCTATATTTGGCAGTCGTCGGCGGGTTCTGCGTCTACGCGATAATTATCGGCTTGAAGGTAGCAATAAAGATGCACCGGGCTGCAAAAGGTAAATAAACGAATAGAGCCGGGAGCCGGGCGGGGCTTCCGGCTTTATGGCCCCGGATAAAAGAAAAGTACCCTCAAAAGTCCGTCTTCGGGTACTTTTTCGGGTGCTTATTCACTAAAACATTGATTTTCAATGTTATAAGCGGAGAGAGAGGGATTCGAACCCCCGGAGGTGTGACCCTCAACGGTTTTCAAGACCGCCGCAATCGACCACTCTGCCATCTCTCCAAAGATGATTTGTGTATATCCGGTGTTGCTTTTTATTGCTTTTCCGAATGATGGTGCAAAGGTAGATG
>CAJTTC010000049.1 GCA_910579295.1 uncultured Christensenella sp.
TTTTACCACCGCGAGGGCCAACAACACCATACTGTCCAGACGCAGGAGCCTTTTCACCAGGTTTAAGTCCCATAAGTAATTCTCCTTTCTATGTTATTAGCACTCAATACAGATGAGTGCTAATAAATCATAACACTAAATATAGAACTTGTCAAGACGAAAATACAATATGTTGAAAGGAGGTTTTCACTTGGCGTATGTACCCGTACCCAAAGACTTATCCAAAGTCAAGACAAAAGTAGCGTTCAACCTTACCAAACGGCAGATTGTATGTTTTGCGGCGGCTCTCCTGTTCGGCTTGCCGCTTTTCTTTCTGCTCAAAGACAGCACAGGCACAAGCCTTGCGTCTATGGCTATGATTGCCGTCATGCTGCCCTGTTTCCTGTTCGCCATGTATGAAAAGCATGGACAGCCCCTTGAAGTGGTGGTGAAGAACATCATACGGACGAAATTCATAGCCCCCAAAGAACGACCATACAGGACAGACAACTTTTATTCCGTCTTAGAACGGCAGAGAAAACTTGAAAAGGAGGTATCAGCGATTGCAAAAGGAAACACGAAGAAACAGCGCGGCGGGAAGCGCAAAGCCTAACCCGCCCCGCAAGCTCACCCGCGCCGAGAAAAAGCAGATTGCGGAAATCATCAGACAGGCAAAGGGCGACGGGAAAGCGCACACCGCGCAGCAGACAATCCCCTATATCCAGATGTACCCGGACGGTATCTGCAAGGTTACGGGACGGAAATACTCAAAGACCGTCGCCTTTGAAGATATTAACTATCAGCTTGCACAGGCAGACGACAAGACCGCCATTTTTGAGAACTGGTGCGACTTCCTCAACTACTTTGACGCTTCCGTTTCGGTGCAGCTCTCTTTCATCAATCAAGGGACGCAGCGGGGCGAAGCGGAAAAGGCGGTCAATATCCCGGCACAGGAGGACGCTTTCAATTCTATCCGCACAGAATACCGGGATATGCTGAAAAACCAGCTTGCAAAGGGAAACAACGGGCTTGTCAAAGCAAAATATATCACCTTTGCCATTGAAGCCGACAGTCTGGGCGCGGCGAAATCCCGCCTTGCCCGTATCGAAACGGACGTACTCAACAACTTTAAGCTCTTGGGCGTGTCTGCCCGCCCCATGACAGGCTATGAACGCCTTAAAATGCTGCATGGCATTTTCCACCCGGAGGGCGGGCAGTTTGCCTTTGATTTTTCATGGCTTGCCCCGTCCGGGCTTTCCACAAAGGACTTTATCGCCCCGTCCTCTTTCCGTTTTGGCGAGGGGCGGTATTTCCGCATGGGGCGCAAAATCGGCGCGGTTTCATTCCTTGAAATCCTTGCGCCGGAATTAAACGACCGTATCTTATCGGATATTCTGGACTTGGAAACGGGCGTTATCGTCAATCTGCATATCCACAGTATCGACCAGACCGAAGCCATAAAGACAATCAAGCGGAAAATCACCGACCTTGACAAAATGAAAATCGAGGAACAGAAAAAAGCGGTACGCAGCGGCTACGACATGGATATAATCCCGTCCGACCTTGCCACGTTCGGCAGCGAAGCGAAGAACCTCTTACAGGACTTGCAGAGCCGGAATGAAAGAATGTTCCTCTTGACGTTCCTTGTGGTGAACATGGCAGA
>CAJTTC010000050.1 GCA_910579295.1 uncultured Christensenella sp.
TGCCTCAGCTGCGTCATATGCCTTCTTGTAGTTGAACTCGCCGCCGTCAGCCTTCAGACCGTCAGCCATCTCGCCGCCGTTGAGTACAATAGTGCCGTTGAAGTCGGTATCAGCGATCTGGTTCAGCTCATCGTTCAACTGCTCGAACTCGAGCTGGATAGCAGCACGGTCGGTAGCGTTATCGTATGTGCCGTTAGCGGACTCGGTAGCCAGCTCCTTCATTCTCTGCAGAATGGAGTGAGTTTCCTGAGCAGCACCCTCAAAGGTCTGGATCATGTTGATGCCGTCCTGAGAGTTGCGGATAGCCTGGTTCAGACCCTTGATCTGAGATCTCATCTTCTCGGAGATAGCCAGACCTGCAGCGTCGTCGCCCGCGCGGTTGATTCTGTAACCGCTGGAGAGCTTCTCGGAAGCCTTCTTCATGCCTGCTACGTTAGCGTTCAGACGGTTGTACGCGTTCAGCGCGTTCATGTTGTGTTGTACTTGTGGTGTTTACGAAAAAGATACATAATTAGCATTTAAATCAACGTCAAAATGACATTCTTTGCTTGTTTTTCACAAAATATTACTGTTAAATTATTATATATTTTAAATAATTTATAATATATATATAAAAAAGTATGGAATAAGCTTTATAATAAACCTTCGTTTTAAGGCAACACCGCACAAAGCACTTGCAAACCAATGAAAAATAAGGTATAATAAAAATATGAATAAACAAATAAGTCTGTCCGTTTTGAATGACGAGCTGTTACAGGTACGGACAAAGAAAAAAGAATTTTTGGAACAGATAGAGCGGATAGTTCCGTGGGGCGAGTGGATAACACTCATCAAGCCGTGCTATTACAAAGGAGAGCGCGGGAACAAGCCTTACGAATTGGAACTAATGCTGAGGATCTATCTCATTCAGAATTTGTATGATCTTGCCGATGAAGCAACTGTTGCCGAAGTTGTGGACAGCCGTGCGTTTTCGGATTTTTGCGGAGTTGAATCAAGTAATCAGGTTCCTGACGGGGATACACTCGGCCGGTTCAGGAATTTATTGATCAAAAACGGTCTTCAGGAAAAGCTGTTTGCTCAGGTTGTTGAAATGCTAAAAGCAAAGGGTCTGATCCTGAAAAAAGGAACGATTGTTGATTCAACAATAATTTCTGCGCCATCCTCAACCAAAAACGCGGAAAAGAAACGCGATCCCGATGCGCATTCTGTCAAAAAGGGAAATCAATGGTTCTTTGGATATAAAGCGCATATCGGTGTTGACAAGGGCAGCGGTTTGGTGCATACCGTCAAGGTCACCGGAGCAAATGTACATGATGTTACAATGACATCGGAGCTTTTAACCGGCGAGGAAAACGAAGTATACGGTGACAGCGGTTACATTGGCGCGGACAAACGCGAGGAAGCGCTAATTCGAAATAACAAAGGCAGAAAAATCAAGTACAAGCTCAATCGAAAACCATCGCAAATCAAAAAGCTATCTCCAAGCGGACAGTATGCCGCTAAGAAATCGGAACATAAAAAATCTTCAATTCGGGCAAAGGTCGAACACGTCTTTGCTGTTGTAAAACGGCAGCTCGGATATCGACGAACGAGGTATCGAGGACTGGAAAAGCAGACCTCAAAAAT
>CAJTTC010000051.1 GCA_910579295.1 uncultured Christensenella sp.
TGTGCGTGCCGGTGTTGATTTACTTCGGCGTCAACAACGCTCTGGGCGATCTGTGGGAGGCGTATTTCTACCGAAACATTTTCGTATATACTTCGGGAACGGAGGGCGAAAATACGGGCTTTGCAAGAAAGCTTTTCTGGCCGATATGGATGTATATCCGCTCGATAGGTTACGGCTATACTTTCTATATTCTCATTATCCCCGGCTTTATATTCCTTGCTCTTTCAAAGGAATTCACACGCCGTGAAAAGGCGGCGATATTCACCGCGTACGCGGTAATGAATTTTATTATCTACGTCGGCGGAAGGGGCGGAAAGTATTACGGATTGCCTGTGAATATCTTCTCGTTTATCGGAATTGTCGCTATAAGCAAAGTCAGGTTTACCGCCAAAGCGTGGAATTTCCTTTTTAAGAAATTCTACGTTGTCGCAGGCGTCTGCACCTTCTTGCTTGCAGGACTTTCGATTGCGATAAACCCTCTGAGGTATATGGTTTTTTCAAAGCGGAGTTCGCGGGTGCAGTACCGTTTTGCCGAAATCATAAAGGAATATCCCTCGGCGAATATCATAAATTACGGCGCGCTCGATCTTGGCGTGCATACAGCAACGGACACGTTTCCCGAATGTAAATATTATTTCAAGCCGAATATGGCTTTGCCCGTCGTTATGGAAACGCAGAACGAATGGGTGAGAGAGGGCAAGGCGGACTACGTTGTTGCGACGGCTCCGCTCCCCGAAGAAATAAGCGGTAATTACGAACTTATCGCAACAGGCAGACAGTTTGCCGACAGCATATACGAGGATTACTATCTTTACAGATTGATAACTTTAACACAGGCAGGTAATTGAAATGACGACTTTATATATAGTTTTACCCTGTTATAAAGAGGAGGAGGCTCTGCCTCTCTCCGCGCCGAAACTCAAAGAAAAACTTTTGTCGCTGATAGATAAAAACAAGATCAGCGACGACAGCAGGATACTGTTCGTCAACGACGGTTCGAAAGACGGAACGTGGCGTATAATAAACGAACTGCACGAACAGGACAGGCATTTTACGGGTATCAGTCTTTCGCGCAACCGCGGACATCAGAACGCGCTTTTAGCCGGACTCGAAACTGCGGCAAAGTACGCCGACGCAATAATTTCTATGGACGTCGACTTGCAGGACGACATCGGGGCTGTGGACGAAATGCTTGAAAAGTTCGAGGCAGGGTGCGACGTCGTTTACGGCGTAAGAAAGGCGAGAAAGAAGGACAGCTTTTTCAAACGCTTCACGGCTGAGGGATTTTACAAAATAATCAATAAAATGGGCGGAGATATTGTTTTCAATCACGCCGACTACCGCCTTATGTCAAAGCGCGCCGTGAACGCGCTCGGCGAGTACAAAGAGTGCAACCTCTTTTTGAGGGGGCTCGTGCCGATGATCGGCTTTAAGTCGGACATAGTGCTGTACGAAAGGGACAAAA
>CAJTTC010000052.1 GCA_910579295.1 uncultured Christensenella sp.
ACAGAAATGACTACGGCTTTTAACCGCTTCGTCCACCTTATTCCTTTCTTTTTATTCTTACTTTCCATTTATCTTTTACCTCGCATTATGAGATTTTTTTTATTTCGTTTTTGGTTTTTGTTGTTTGGTTTGGTTATCCGAAACCCCTTGGCTTCCCCCTTCCTAAGGGGGAGGCTCCGCGTAAGCGGTGGTGAGGGATTTTCTCTTTTACTTCTTCATTCCTTATCCCCTTGGCTTCCCCCTTCCAAAGGGGGAGGCTCCGCGTAAGCGGTGGTGAGGGATTTTCTCTTTTAATTCTTCACAAAAAAACAGTAAAAAAACAACGCCGACAACTCAATTTGTCAGCGCTATTTTAGCTTTTTTTATTATGTAATTTTTGTATACTTCCAGCTTTTTTATTTCGCGTGCGCGCCCGTCTCCGTTCCGTCGCCACTCACGTTCCTCAACACTTAGTGATAACGGTTCAATTGTGCGCACCCTCAGCTTTTTTATCGCGCATACGCGCATTCCTCGCCGAGGCGGTCTCTCCGTACGCCATTCCCATAACACTTTGGGCGGCTGTCCGCTTGAAACCATAACCCTTTCGGCAAGGTAAAAGCCTTTTGTGAACACTGCGTTTTTTGTCGCCGTCATTGTTCTTACCTGCCTAAAAAAGACTGCAATTGTTTATTTTAACGCATTTTATCGCGTTTTTATGAACCAAGCTATTTTTGCTCGTATGTACTTTATCACACTTGTTTCAATTTGACAAGAGAATTTACAAAAAAATTTTAAACTTTTTTCATAAATTTATGCTGATTTGTGCGTTTTTACTACTAATTTTTCCCATCAGCGGTTAAAACTTGTAATTTCTTTTCGTTATCAACTCTCCCGTTATCTTATTTTGCACAAATAAAAACCTTATCAACTACTTGACAAGGCTTTTCTCGTATGCTACAATAAAATCACAAAGAGGGCTAAACCCCTAACGGTTAGCCTTTGTATTAGGTTAAAAAAATAACCGTCGCCAATTGCTACACGGGACGGTTATTTTTTTATGCGTATTGTTACCATGTCTTTTGTAACGGTAAACGAAGATACTATACCTTGCTCAACAAGTTTAAGCAAAAGCATTATGTATTCATTACTCATAAATTATCACCTCCTTTTTGTAGGAAGTGCTAACCGTCTTTGGGGAGTGCCCTCTTTGCTTATCTCAGATTTTATCATTTTATTTCTTCATTGTCAAACGAATTTTTTAGCTAATAAAAAATAAGGACCCGGCGCTTTTGCCAAGTCCTTTTTTGTTTTTTTAGTCGTCGAGCATTAATTCCTCATACGCAAGGTTAATCATATCAACGGCAACCTTCAACGAAGGCAGGTCGAGCACCTGCACAACCGTCGGCTTAACCTTTATCGTCGATTTGCCGCGCTTGT
>CAJTTC010000053.1 GCA_910579295.1 uncultured Christensenella sp.
GAATGTTCGTATCGCAGTTGGCGCGGACACGCTGAGCGCGGGAATTGCTATCATTTGATAAGAAAAACAGATAAACTCTATAATGAGTTATTCAAAAAGGAGGACAAATAATGTCGCAAACATTAGGCAGTTTGCCCATAGGGGCAAAAATAAAAGAAAAAGATACAAAATATCTCGGAGTTCCTATCGTATGGGTAAAAGCCGATACCGACCATACCGATTATCCGAGCGGTAGCACTACGCTTATAACGGAAAAAATCATTGCACGGCGTGCTGCTGACGCAAAGGAGCCGAATAACGCCGACAGCAACAGAAAGAATTACGGCAACAATAGGTATTCCGTATCGAATATTGACCAATGGCTCAATTCGGACGCGGAGGCAGGAGTGTGGTATTCGGCGCGTCATAGTGCAGACCAAGCACCGAGTAGCACGTCTTATGTGTCATCTAACCCTTATTCTGCGAAAGCGGGATTTTTAAGCGAGTTTTCGCCTGCGTTCAAAAAAGCACTACTTGATACGGCGATTAGGGTTGCGCTCCACCCTGCATTAGACGATGGTCCTTATGAAACAATTACGCGTAAAGTGTTTTTGGCGTCGCGTGCCGAAACATTTGGTGCAGCAGAAAATGGAGTTACGGAGGGTTCTATCCTCGCACTTTTTGCGGAAAACACAAACGCGGTTAGAGTTGCTTATCAAGGACAAACGACCGTGCAAGACGGTGGAACTGAGGGTAATGCGTGGCATTGGTGGCTTAGAACTCCTTACTCGTCGAACTCGTACAGCGTCCGCGTCGTCTATTCGGACGGCTCGTTGGACTACTACAGTGCGTACAGCGGCTCGAGGGGCGTGCGCCCGCTTTGTAATCTGAAATCTGATATTCTTGTATCAGACTCGGTAGACGACGAGGGCTGCTATGAATTGTTTTTGCCTGTGGACGCTCCCGAAAATATTGCGGTCAAAACGCCGATATATTGCAACCCTGACTATAACACGGGCGGTATTGAGGGCGGAAAGGCTGAAGTATCGTGGAGCGCAGTTGAGGGTGCGGAAAAATATATTTTAGAGCGTTCGATAAACGGCGGCGTGTTTAACCCGATATATAGCGGCGACGGAATTTCTTTTACTGACAGTATAACCGCTAATATCAATACAGTTCAATATAGGGTATGTTCCGTAAAGGGTATAGCGCAATCGGGGGAATATCGAACGGCGTCAACGGTCGTTGTGCAGGATAATTACCCTCCGTTTATTTCGGGCGATAATACCGCGCTCGGAAATACGGCGACGCGAATCAAGT
>CAJTTC010000054.1 GCA_910579295.1 uncultured Christensenella sp.
CCCGTTACGCAATAATTGCTCTTCGGGTTTTTGGGTTTTTCGGCCAAAGCCACAGCCTTCCCCGTTTCGTCGAACTCAACGATTCCGAACCGTTCCGGATCGTCGACGTAATAGCCGAATACGGTAGCTCCGTTCCCCTGCTCGGCGTTTTCTACCGCTTTGCGCAACCGTTTTTTCAAGCCGTGTCCGGCAAAAATATTGTCGCCCAAAATCATTGCAACGTTCTCTTCGCCGATAAACTTTTCTCCTATAACAAACGCCTGTGCAAGACCGTTCGGCTTTTCCTGTACGGCATAGCTCAGCTTCAGACCGAGTACGCTTCCGTCCCCGAACAACTTCTCGAAACAGGGCGTATCGTCGGGCGTGGATATAATTAAAATCTCGTTGATTCCCGCATTCATTAACACGGAAAGCGGATAATATATCATAGGTTTATCGTATACGGGAAGCAGTTGTTTACTGGTAACTCTGGTAAGCGGATAGAGCCGCGTACCGCTCCCTCCCGCAAGAATAATTCCCTTCATCTTATCCCTCGTAAAATAGATTTGTTCTCAAGCGTATTAAATACTATTTTCCATATGATATTATAGCATATGGAAAAACAAAACGCAAGGATTGACTATGATTTTTATTGATTTTTCCCTAAAACTTTGTCCTTTTCGGCGCGCATTCGAACGGCAATTCGCAAAGTCCGCACCTCCTTAAAAAATATTTGTGTTAAAGCGCCGATTGCCGCCCGAAATTCGCCGCTATGGTGTTATTATAGCATTTACGGGCGCCATTGCCGCCCCCATATTATTGACGTCGGTTATTCCGTAATCCACCACTTTTCCGAGCGTTGCCGCAGTTATTTTAATTCCGTCGCCCTCCCCTGCAACAAGCGCGCCTCCTGCACCCGTTACCGTCCACTGCGACTGCGGAGGGCGCGTCGTTCCGAGCTCGAGCGGATACCGGTACTGTCGTTCCGCCGAAGCGAAATGACTGCCCGTAGCCGCGACGACACGGCGGCAATACCCGCCGTCCACAAACGCCGCCGCAACGGCGAGGCTTTCCGCCATAGTGGAGCACGCGCCGTATACGCCGAGAAAGGGAACGGAGAAATCGCGTGCGGCAAAGCTTGCCGAAATGATTTGATTAGCAAATCGCCCGAAACGATCAAATCTACCTGTTCGCGCTTTAATCCCGCATTCTTAATCGCGCCGTCGATAACGCGCGTCAACATTTTGCATTCCGCCTTTTCATAGGTCGATTCGCCGTACATATCATCGTTAAGCGCGACTTCCACGTATCTTCCT
>CAJTTC010000055.1 GCA_910579295.1 uncultured Christensenella sp.
TCCGAAAGCGGAAATTCAGATAATTGCGGGGAGTTATAACTATTTCCTCGCCGTAGGAAAAATCGTTATCGAGCGTGCGCCCGAAGTAAAAGTCTCCGGTCTTATAAGTTATTGCAGTACACATTTGAAATACCCTTATATATTATTTAAACTGATTTTTAACCTTTTCCGCCTTAATTAAACCGCCTTTTCCACAAACCACCTGCCGGAGTGTTTTTCGAAATAAACGACCCTTACTTTGCCGTTTATAATTATGCTGTACCTGCGCGTAAGCACTCCGCCCGTGTGTTCGGGCGGAGCGTTTCTCTCGTCGAGGATTCTGTTTATTTTATACAGCGTTCCGTCCGCCCACTCGATCGCCGCAGGCTTCATAACGCCCTCTGCGCTGACTTTCAGATAAACCGCAACGTAAACCTTTTCGTAAAACATCAACTCTATTATGAACATAAAAAAAGAAAGCGAACCCGTTTTTTAAAAACGGGTCCGCTCATTATTTAAATTTCAAATATCGGTTGTAAGCTCCAGCACCTCTTCATAGCCGCTTTCAGCCGCTATCTCAACCGGCGTAACGCCGTTGTTGTCCGCTCTGTTATAGTCCGCGCCCTTTTTGATTAAATATCGCGCCACGTCCTGCGAGCCGTATCTCAAAGCGTAGTGCAAGGCGGTCTTGCCACTCTTGTCCGCCGCGTTCACGTCCGCGCCGGCGATAACGAGTTCTTTGACCGTTTCTTTAAAACAATGCTCGTCCGCCGCAATAATTAACGCAGTCCTGCCGTAGTCGTCGGTTTTATTGACGTCCGCACCGCCGTCGAGAATTAAGCTCTGCACCGCTCTGATTAAATTTATATTGCAAAATTGCAGAAGCATAAGCGGCGTTCTTCCGTCGTTTCTCTGCGCGTCGGTATTTTTTAAATAACTTAAGATCTGTTTACAATATTTCTCATCGTTATCGTTCAAGCCGGAGCAGCGTTTTGATAATTTAGAAAAGAGCGTATGGGCGGCGGTTTCGCCCTTGACGTTGCAAACGCTTTCGTCCGCACCGTTTTCAACGAGAGCCTTTACACATTCGACTTTGCGATTAAGGCACGCGATATGAAGCGGCGTGTTGCCTGCCTCCGACGGCGCGTCCTGCGTCACGTTTATATCCGCACCGGCATTTATCATCGCTTTCAGCATTTCCGCGTGTCCCCGTGACGCCGCAAGGTGCATAGCCGAGGTTCCGTCGTTGTCGAGCCTGGTCATACTCTC
>CAJTTC010000056.1 GCA_910579295.1 uncultured Christensenella sp.
GTCCTGTGGTTAAATACGTTAAGGCTCCCGGAAACGTAAAGCTCCAATGCCGCCGCGATACGCGCCGCTTCCGGCTCCGGCTGCTTCAAAAGCTCGTCGTAAAGGTCGCCCAAAATCGGCATTTTTGCCGGGTCGGGGGCTGCAAGGAAAGGACGGTACACGTTCCTAACAGCGCGGTCAATGACGGTCTTATCCACGGGCTGCAAGCCCTCCTTGCCGCCGACGATCAGCTCACAAAGGGAGAGGATAAAATCGCTTTTCAGCGCAAGCGGGTTGTCGTCCTCGGAATAGTTGAGGTTTATATCCATAGGGTTGACGTAGTGCGGGCTGGTGGGGGAAAGCCTTATCACCTGTCCCTGTAATCTTTGCACAAGGGGGTAATACTCGGCTTCGGGATCGCAGATAATAATGTCGTCGTCCGTAATGAGGAAAGCGTTTGTCATTTCCCGCTTTGCCGCAAAGGATTTCCCGCTTCCCGGCGTTCCCAAGATTAAGCCGTTGGGGTTTTTAAGCTGCTTGCGGTCGCATAAGATCATGTTGTTGGAAAGAGCGTTCAGCCCATAATAAAGGCTTGCGCCCCTCTGAAAAAGCTCCTGCGTGATAAAGGGGATAAAGATTGCCGTGCTGGAAGTCGTCAAGCCCCGCTGTATGGGGATAAGGTTCTCACCGATAGGGACGCTTGACATCAGCCCCGCTTCCTGCTGGTAGTCAAGCCGGGTGAGGGCGCAGTTATATTTCTGTGCAATCCCCGCCGCTGCGAAAATGTCATTTTCCAGCTTTCTTTTTGTGTCTGCCATGTTCACCACAAGGAAAGTCAAGAGGAACATTCTTTCATTGCGGCTCTGTAAGTCCTGCAAGAGATTTTTCGCTTCGCCGCCAAACGTGGCAAGGTCGGACGGGATTATATCCATGTCGTACCCTGCGCGGACAGCCTTTTTCTGTTCCTCGATCTTCATTTTGTCAAGGTCGGTGATTTTCCGCTTTACCGTCTTGATTGCTTCCGTCTGGTCGATACTGTGGATATGAAGATTGACAATCACGCCCGTTTCAAGGTCTAACATATCTGCTAAAATGCGGTCGTTCAGCTCCGGCGCAAGTATCTGTAAAAATGATACCGCGCCGATTTTGCGCCCCATGCGGAAATACCGCCCCTCGCCAAAACGGAATGAGGGCGGGGCGATAAAGTCCTTTGTGGT
>CAJTTC010000057.1 GCA_910579295.1 uncultured Christensenella sp.
TGTGCAGTCATAGGCGCGTTCCTCCAAATAGCGTTTTAATAGCTCAAAAGAGCTGTTCCGGCGATACTTCACTGTTGTTCTCGGAATGTTGCAGAGCCTTGAAATCTCGGTTTCGCTCATATCAAAGAAATAATACAGCAGGATAGTTTCGCGCTTTTCTTCCGGCAAGCTCCGCAGGGCTTCGGAAAGCAGCTTTGCAGTTATTTCCTTTCCCGCGATAATGAAAGACTGTTCAGCTTCGTCGTCTGCGAAATATTTATCGTAAGTATAAAGCTGGTTTTCTTCCTGCGGTGACAGGTCGGAAAATGTTACTTCCCGTGATTGCTGCCGCTTTGTGTCCCTGTGGGCGTTCATTGCTTCGCGCTTCAATGCCTGTTTACAAAAGCCATTAAAAGCACAACGGATTTGCCATTGAGTACGGTTCGGTTCATTCATGTTCTCACCTCCTTTCGCAGCCGCGAAAGCGGGTGATTTTTTCTGATGTCCCCTTTCGTAAACCCTCAACACCGCGCCCCCCAAAATAGGCGGAGATTTTGCAAACTTTTTGAAAAAATTTTGCCGGGAGAACACAATACGCCCGTCTGCAAAAGCGCAGACGGGCGTATTGGAATTGTAAGCAGTATTTAATTGATTTGTGTGTTCATACTCATGGGTGGAATATTCCCCGGCGGTGGACGGGATTTTTTTGATAAATCAAAGACCGTCATACCTTGTCGGTGTATCTTGTGTTGCATAGCGGCTACCTCCTTTAGCCGCCGTATCTTTAGGGAAAGGTTATTGTTTCTTTAGAGAACAAAAAGAAACGGCGGCTATGATCTCTCAAAAGCCGCCGTGTGAAAATAGGCATGAAAAAACTTCTGCTGGACGACGGCTTTTTTTCTTTTGCCGTCGTGCGGCAGATTGCATTTGTTATCAAAGAAAGAGCCGATAACAAGCAGCTCAAAATTTCTGCTTGTTATCGGCTCTGCGTCTGTGCGTCTGGCTCTTTGATAACTGATATACTAAATTGTTGAATGTTGATTACGGTTTCATGTTTACATTTGGGACAAAACAACGGGAAATGTTTAAGTATTGTATCTGCCCGTATTTTCAATCGCGTTTTACCTTTACATACAGGACA
>CAJTTC010000059.1 GCA_910579295.1 uncultured Christensenella sp.
GGAGGGAACCTCGTAACTATTTCGTTTACCTTGCCGTCGGCAAGGTCTTTTTCGATAAATTCCTCTATAAAATTCTTAGCTTCCATATCAATTCTTCCGTCCTCCGCACATATAGTGCAGATTTACGTCCCTCGAGTATATTTCCATATTGCCGCCTACCTCTTTAAAGCCGAACCTTTCAAACTCCTCTCTTTTGCCCTCTATGCGCAGCTTTACGGGCGCGCCCTCGATTAGCTTAAAGAACATCGCGTGCAGAAAGAAGGTTCTATCCCCCTCCTCCACACCCGGAGCAAAGTGTATTTTTTCTATCACTCCTACAGGCTCGTCCTCTATCGCTATCTGCATACGCCAAAGAGCTACGGGAGAAGCTTCGTCGTACATAACGAAGTTACTGCCGAACGGCTCGCCCTCCACGCCGAGAACTCGATAGATATCCGCCGCCTCGGAGCTGTTTACATATTTCACGGTCAGCATAGTTATAAATAATAATATAGCTAAAACAGGGTAATGTCAAGCGACGCACGCAAGCGCGCGGGTGTAAATTTCTGGAATGCGTTCAAATCAAATAAAAAAACGGACGGCAATCCGCCGCCGCCAAAACCGAAATTTTAACCGTTCAGTCGTATTTTACGCTTATAAGACACAATCCCTTTGCAGGCAGTGTCTTGCCTGCGAGTGTTCTGTCCCCCGAGCTTATCGTCCTCTTTACGTCCTTTGCGCTAAGCTTGCCCATACCGACGTAAACCAAAGTTCCTGCTATAATACGCACCATATTATACAAAAATCCGTTGCCCGTAACGCTTATATCCACCGTGCAGCCGAATATTTTTCCGCTGTCTGACCAATCCTTTTCGGCATCCGCATTTGCTTTGAGCACTCCGCTTACGCTGTCTATGGGATTAACGCTTATATCTATGCCGTAAACCGTGCGGACCGTATTTTTAATCACGCTCCCGGTCGCCTCGAAGCATTTGAAATCGTGTTCTCCCTCTATGACGTCTGCGGCGGCGCGCATTGCGCCAAGGTCGAGCGGCACCGCTATATGCTCGTGAGT
>CAJTTC010000060.1 GCA_910579295.1 uncultured Christensenella sp.
GGAGGCGACCAGAACGGAGAATCCACCGGCCAACGCGCCACGATTGAAATTACCGTAAAGAACGGAGCAGTTACGACGTTCTCGACGGTACTCAATGACGTGGCACGGGGTTCTTATGACCTTGACATTACCGGGTATGTCAGGAGTGGGAAAACCGACATTACGGTAAAAGCCACCGTTATAGACCCGGAGACTGGGGCAACTCGCTCCCGTCAGGCCGTGGCCGGTGTGGAGGCGAAAACACTGGCTCTTTCAAGCGCGTACAATCTGGCAAACTCTATCGCCGGAGGCGGTTACGGCCCTGATGAAACCGTTACCATACCTTTCACCGTATCGGGTTCAGGCTCAAAGACCATAACGCTATATCTTGACGGACAGGAATACAAGTCTACCGTGGTAACCAAGTCAGGCAAGACAAACGGCAGCTTTTCAGTGCCGATGTCTGGACTGACACTCGGCTGCCACAACGTCCAGATGGTTGCCACACTCGAAGCCTCGGAAACCCTCACCCTTGTTTCGGAATCGGTATATATCGACCTTCTGAAGAAGGACGCGGCCGGACGTGTGTCTGCTCCTTTCATAGGCACGATGATAATCTTCCCCGACGGAAGGATTTTCGAGGGTTCGGACTATCTTACGCCGACGCTTGAAGTAGGACAGTTTGAACGCCTTGATTTTGATTTCGTTGTTTATGACCCCGAAATTACTCCGGCGGAAATGACCGTATATCATAACGGAATAGTCTCGCAGCGCGTGTCGCCGCCCCGTTCGGTGCAGAAATACACCAACCGTTTCACACAATCGGGAACGGAGGCGATGAAGTTCAAGACCGGGGAAACAGAATATATCTTCAATATCGAGGTGGTGGAATCTTCTATCAATCTGGTGGAAGTTACCGACAATCTCCGCGTCAAGCTGTCGGCCGCCGGGCGAAGCAACTCCGAAGCCGAGACCGACCGAGCAAAG
>CAJTTC010000061.1 GCA_910579295.1 uncultured Christensenella sp.
GTGCTTTTTGTTGTTTAATAGATTACTTTGATTATTCTTCTTTTAAACAACTCTGGTGGAGGTAAGGAGAGTCGAACTCCTGACCTCCTGCTTGCAAGGCAGGCGCTCTAGCCAAACTGAGCTATACCCCCAAATTTTTACAAGCTTTCAATGTACAGTTAGTACACTGAAAAATAAACAATAAACTTATCCTTCTTTAAAGTCTCCTTAGAAAGGAGGTGATCCAGCCGCACCTTCCGATACGGCTACCTTGTTACGACTTCACCCCAATCATTGGCTCTACCTTCGACTGCTGCCTCTATAAGTTAGCTCACAGGCTTCGGGTATTTCCAACTCTCATGGTGTGACGGGCGGTGTGTACAAGGCCCGGGAACGTATTCACGGCAGTATGCTGACCTGCCATTACTAGCAATTCCAGCTTCATGAAGGCGAATTTCAGCCTTCAATCCGAACTGAGACCGTTTTTTGAGTTTTACTCTGCATCACTACTTCGTTTCTCTCTGTCACGGCCATTGTAGTACGTGTGTAGCCCAGGACATAAAGGGCATGATGATTTGACGTCATCCCCACCTTCCTCCGATTTATCACCGGCAGTCTCCTTAGAGTTCCCACCTTTACGTGCTGGCAACTAAGGACAGGGGTTGCGCTCGTTGCGGGACTTAACCCAACATCTCACGACACGAGCTGACGACAACCATGCACCACCTGTATACAGACTCCGAAGAGCTAAGTAATCTCTTACTTATTCCTGTATATGTCAAGCCCTGGTAAGGTTCTTCGCGTTGCTTCGAATTAAACCACATACTCCACTGCTTGTGCGGGCCCCCGTCAATTCCTTTGAGTTTCAACCTTGCGGTCGTACTCCCCAGGTGGGATACTTAATGCGTTAGCGGCGGCACAGAGTGCTTAATACACCCTACACCTAGTATCCATCGTTTACAGTG
>CAJTTC010000062.1 GCA_910579295.1 uncultured Christensenella sp.
TATTTGCGTCTTATTAAATTCCCTATGGGAATTACGGTAATCAAGCGCCGCTTTTTACTTGCGGAAAACAACGGATTTGCTGCCGGAATTTTCCTTTTATAACTTACATTTATACATGATATCTTACTTTTTTATGAAGAAACACTCGAAATTTCTTGCATAAAAAATATTTTTATGATAAAATATAACACACCGTCCGAATCGGAAAATATCCGAGAAAGCGGAACGGCTTAAATCTATACGGAGGCAATTTATGAAAAAACTTTGGCAGAAGCTCGCGCTTCTTGGCACGCTTCTCTGCGTTACGCTCTCGTTCGGCATTCTCGCCGCATGCGGCGAACCCGAGGGCGGAACCCCCAATCCCCCCGACGGCGGCGACAAGGATACGGACATCACGTATACCGTATACGTGAAGCTTCCCGACGGCTCGCCTTTAACGGACGAAAACACATACGTGCAGTGGTGCACGCAGACAGGCATGTGTTATACGCCCGTTGCCCTCGACGCAAGCGGAAAAGCTTCTTATAAGCTGGAACCGGGCGTTTACGACGTGCACGTGCTGTTGAGTGCCGCGCTGGAAGAACAGTACACCTACGACGAAGACGCTTACAAAACGACCGCGGCGGGCGGCGATATCACCATCACGTTGAGCAATAAGGCTCCTACCCCCCCCCAATTCGACGAGCCGACGAAGGGTACGGGCACGAAGGATAGCCCTTACTACGTTTCCGCAGGGCGCTACTGTGCGTCTCTGACGGAATCGGCAAAGACCGCTTATTTCGCGTTTGCGGCGGAAGAAGCGGGCGTATATACCCTTTCGACGGACGGCGAAATTGAAGCCGTATTCGGCGGCGAAGCGCTGAAAAGCGGCGAATTTACCGTGGACGCGCTCCAAATAAACAAGCGGATCGAATTTACCGTAACCCTGCAA
>CAJTTC010000063.1 GCA_910579295.1 uncultured Christensenella sp.
GATGCGGTGACGGCGCTGGTTTTCAGAGCGGTTCTCTTTTTCGCGCCGGAGCAGTTCGGCTGTAAACCGCCATAGGTTCCATTGTTCGTCGGCGCTCTGCTGTATAAGCAGGTCGATGTCGCGCCGCACAAGCGGGAGTTTAAGGTCGAAAGCGCATGAGCGAATGAGCTCCCGAAGTCCGTCACGGTCTGTTTCATGTATGTCTGTCATTGTCATTCAGTGTATTGGTTGGTTTTTTTTGGGGGGGGTATTCAGTCTGCCTGCGATGCGCGGGTATATTCCATAAATGATGAAAGCATGTCAAGGGTATGGCTTGCCGAACTTTCTATTTCAGCCTGTTGCGGGTCGGGAACGTTCGTTGCCGCGATATCGGCGGTTGACTGCATATGTCCTTCCGCCGAGATCATCTGAGCCTGTATCTGTTCAGATGAGAGGCGCTGGAGCCCGCGGGACGAAAGACTTGTGGCGGCACGGACGATGTCAGTGTGCATCTAACATTTGAAAAGGGACCCAGGTAGAGCAATTGAAAAGGGACCCACCCCATGGGTAAGTTCAACCGGATATCGTTGATTAGAAAGAACGACATCAACGATTCCACAAAATGCTACACATGGAGGAAAAAACATCCATTATTCTGTCTCATCGCCGCGAGGGGATGAGCATCCGCGAGATAGCGCGCCGCAACGGCATGAGCCGCAAGACCGTGCGCAAGTATCTGCGCGAGTTCGAGAGAGAGGCCGGCCCGTCACCGACAGAGCGGGAGGTTGACGATTATCTGCTGACCAGGCCGAAGTATGACAGCAGCGGACGCGTCAGGCGTGTTGTGACCGATGATGTCCGCCGTCGCATCGATGGTTTTATCGCCCGCAACCGGGAGAACGTCGCTGCCGGATTGCACAAGCAGCAGATGCGCAAGCTCGATA
>CAJTTC010000064.1 GCA_910579295.1 uncultured Christensenella sp.
CGCTGCCGTATCCCATATGGTCGCCGTACAGCACGACGATGATTACGGGCACGAGAAAGGCGTTTACGAGGACGGGGAATATCCCGCCCGCCGCGACTTTCGCGATATGGTTTTTAACGAGCCGCCCTATGCCGTAAGTGGCAAACGCGGCGATCAGCGTCGCAACCGGCCCAAGCAGGATATCGTATATGCCGAATTGCGAAATCAGGTTGCCGAGCATACACCCGATAAACAGCGCGGGTATCGCTTCCGCGTAAAAGAGGGGCAGAATGCAAAGCGCTTCCGCGGGGCGGATTTCCAAAAATCCGGAATATCCGATAGCCCCGAAAGAACAGGTAAGCGCAACGTACAGCGCGGCGATAATGCCCGCGCGGCAGATGCGCTTGGTCGTGAAAAAGTCCTTCATGTTCCGTTGTCCCTCGGTTTTTTTATCCGGAAGTGTTAGCCGAAAACCTTCCGTGCAAATTATATTATCACCTTTGAAATCGGAGGTCAAGCGATTTTTCGCCCCGCAGTAAATTTATGCGGCAACGGTTCAGGAAAGATATTTTGTCGGACGGAAGGCGACGAGCCAAAATAAAAGCCACAGCGCGCACACGCCCGCAAGCGAGAGGGCGGCGCGGAATACAACGACGTTGCCCATGCAGAAAAATAGCAGCAGGTTAAATCCGGTTAAAGCGTAGATACAGGCGAACAGTCCGAAGGCGACGAGCAGAGAACAACAGATCAACGTAGTGATTTTCATAAAAGCAGTATGCGTTTTTATTTCAAAAATATCGGAGGAAAGGGCGCGGAAAAAATTGCTTTTGAAAAACGGTTGACACGGGTTGGAGTAAAGGTTATAATTTTATTACACTGTTATAAAGGGAGCGTACTATGGGAAAAA
>CAJTTC010000065.1 GCA_910579295.1 uncultured Christensenella sp.
CACCTTTGCCGGGTTCTTTTCCCGGACATTCTCGCGGTGTTCTGCAATACCGGCAACGAATATCACGAAATAATCAAGTTTGTGCGCCAGACGCAAGCTGCCGGGGCTGTCATTAGCATTATTCGCCCACAATTCACACCGCGCCAGATATGGGCGAAATACGGCTTTCCTCTTATCGGAAAAGAAACAGCGGACAGGGTTCACAAAGTAAGGATAAATCCACATTCCAAGACCGCCGGGATATATATGGGTAACGGTAAATTCAGGCTTGCTTTGAAATGGCGTTACCTATTGACAGAGCCTTACGAGACTTCGGCAATGTGTTGCAACAAATTAAAAAAGGAGCCTTTTCACCGATTCGAGCGGGAAACCGGTCGCCGTCCGATTGTCGGAACTATGGCCGCCGAAAGCAAATTACGCGAAACGCAGTATCTAAGGCAAGGCGGCTGCAACGTTTTCGGGGAATCTCCGGCAAGTAAGCCGCTTTCGATTTGGACTGAAGCCGATATTTGGGAATACATTCGCGCTCAAAATCTACCAATCGCCGAAATCTATCATAAAGGGGCGGCAAGAACAGGCTGTATGGGTTGCGGATTCGGTTCACAGTTCGCAGATGATACGCGATTTGATACGCTTTTGCGGGAACACCCCAAATGTTATGATATGATTATGGGTTACACCAATAACGGGGTATCATTCCGCGAAGCCATGCGAAAAGCATTACAAGTTAATGGCCGCTTCCTTCCTGATGAAGAACCGGCAAACCTTTTTTCGATTTTATGAAATTACGAGTATTTGAAGCGTTCGCCGGTTATGGCAGTCAGTCAATAGCCCTCGAACGACTGAAAACGGCTTAT
>CAJTTC010000066.1 GCA_910579295.1 uncultured Christensenella sp.
GTGCATTTGGGTAAGATAGTCGGTTTGCTGGAGTGCTGCGGTAATCTTTTCATCAATTACCCATTCCCTGTAAAAGATATTGTTTTCGTCCACCGCGTCTCGATACAGGCGCGGGCCTTCCCCCCATTGCAAACCGGCTTTCTTGCCCATGATACCCTCCCCGGCATAGAATTTTTCGAGCAATCCGCATACGCGCCCCGGCAAATTATTGTCAGGACCGAAAGGAATTATCGGCGTTCCGTTAACGTTCATATACTTGTAGCCGAATGAGCCGGAGCCGCCGCGCAACATAAAGTGCGAGGGGGTCCAGCCACGGCCGCCGGAATTGAGGCTGAAGGTAAATATTTCTCCGGCTCCGTTGTCTACGAATCCGAAATTTCCGCTTCTGCGTATCATCGTGGTAATGTTGAAGTGTTAGTTTAAGATTGTGCGGCGGCCGTTGAACTCTACGATTAACGGCTGCCAGCACACACGGGCAAGCCCGGTCTCTGTATCAGTAAAAAATAATTTGTATGATGAGCCGGAAATTTCCTCGTCGGAGGCTTTCGGACGGACACGGACGGCGTTTACCTTCACAAGGTCGCCGCCGTTGCGCGTCTGCCTGTTCCACTTGCGGAACTTCATCGAAAACGTTCCTCCGGCGAGGCTAATCCGTTTCATTTCCTCGATAGCCTGAAACAGGTCTATTGTCTGCGTCTGCGTTCCTTTATCCATGGCCATACATGGTCGGCTATAATTACATAAATGACATAAAGCAGAGTGAATCCGAGAAGGGCCGTTCCGATAATGGTTT
>CAJTTC010000067.1 GCA_910579295.1 uncultured Christensenella sp.
CTTATGCGTCCGAATGGAATTTAACCATCCGGACGCTTTTGTTTTCTTTGGAGGCGCACACGCTCCCCGCTGTCGTTCTCCGCCCTACTCCGTTCAGAAATCTTTGCAAAAAATCTGAACGGAGGAAAGGAAGATGGAAGTCACCATCAACATAGACGGACAAGCCCTGTCCGTGGAGGTCACAGTCGAAGTATACGAGTACCTGGACAGAGCCGACCACAAGGAAGAAAACCTTGCCCATGAGAAGCGGAGGCACTGGGACAGCCGGGAGTTTGACGAGTACATAGTCCTCACCGAAGGGCGCTCCTGCTACTACCAGACGCCGGAACAGTGGGTATGCAGGAAGGAGACCATGCTGGAGATTAAGGCCGCCCTTGCGCTCTGCACCGAGGCGCAGCGCCGCCGGTTCCTGCTCTACGCATTGGAGGGTTTGAGCTATGCCGAGATTGCCGGGCTTTGCCGCTGCTCCAAAGCAGCCATACAGGACAGCATTGAGGCGGTACGGAAAAAAATTAAAAAATTTTTCTGATACAGACCCTACGATTGGCCGTTTTCGGGCTAACCAGTGAAGGGAACTTTTTCCCTATCACATTATCGGAGAGGACAGGCAGGAAACCGCTGCCTGTCCTCTCCGCATTTTAGGAGAGATTAGCCATGAAAACAATCAACCTGAAAAAGTATTATTACGCGCTTTTTGCCACGGACACATTGATTGAGGTATCGGACGAGGCGGCCGAG
>CAJTTC010000068.1 GCA_910579295.1 uncultured Christensenella sp.
TAAGACAAAGGGCGCACAGGTCATTATAAAAATTCCATATTAGAAATTTGGTGGGCGATACTGCGGTATCGCTCATTATTTTTCAAATCTTTATGAAATCCACAAAATTAGCGTTTAGCATATAGGAAAAGAATAGAAATATAATCTGCCGCACGACGGCAAAAGAAAAAAAGCCGTCGTACAGCAGAGGTATTTTCACACGCCATTTTTGACGCGGCGGCTTTTTGAGAAATCAAAGCCGCCGTTTCTTTTTATCTTCTCAAGAAATGACGCGGTTTCACTATTAATAGCGGCGGCTAAAGGAGGTAGCCGCCATGAAGCACATACCGTATCGACAAAATCCGACGGTCATTGACACATCAAAAAAAGCCCGACCACCGCTGGGGAAAACTACGTCTATCAATATGAACTATCTAATCATCTAAATACTGCTTACAATACCTATGCGCCTGTCCGGGCTTTTCGGACAGGCGCATTTTGCTGCTCAAAAAATTTTTTGAAGAAATTTCAAAAAATCTTCGGCGTTTTTGAAAAACGCCGTATTGCCCCGCGAAAAGGGGGAAGCACCACCAACTTTCCAACGAGAAAGGAGGTGAGAATGTGGAACCTAATAGCAGGGAGTTTTACAAACAGTGTGCTTTTCAGAAGTTTTGTAATACGGTGCTGCACAATGAAGCGTGCGACACTCATAGAGAGCTTCG
>CAJTTC010000069.1 GCA_910579295.1 uncultured Christensenella sp.
ATATTAGTTGCTTTCGTTTTGACAAAAGCACTCTCTAACAAAATTAGCACCATGGAAGTGTAACACTTTCAACTTGGGCGGAAAACAAGGATTTGCTATGATAGCTGAACAATGGTTATTATGCCCGGTATGCGGCAACAAAACGCGGGTAAAGATACGCGGCGACACGATACTTGAAAACTTCCCATTGTTCTGTCCGAAATGTAAACAGGAAACGCTTATAAATGTAAAGCAACTGAATATGTCAGTTATCAAAGAGCCAGACGCACAGACGCAGAGCCGATAAACTTGCGAGTAATCGCAGTTTGTCGGCTCTCTTTATATCCCCCAATATTAAGCCGTTTCTATAAACTCATTACCCTGTCTATCAGCGGCGGCTTTGAATAAATCAAGGCTGCCGTTTCTTTCTATCCTCTGAAAAGGAATGACGCCACAAACGCCAACAGATACGGCGGCTAAAAGGAGGTAGCCGCCATGAAGCGCAAAGCGTATCGACAAAATCCGACGGTCATTGACTTGTTAAAAAAAGCCCGACCACCACCGGGGGAATTACGCTTTTATATATGAACTGTCTAATCATCTAAATACTACTTATAATACCTATGCGCCTGTCCGGGCTTTTCGGACGGGCGCATTTTGCTGCTCAAAAAATTTTTTGAAGAAATTTCAAAAAATCTTCGGCGTTTTT
>CAJTTC010000070.1 GCA_910579295.1 uncultured Christensenella sp.
ACGTTTTCTGTGATTGCATTTGCATTTTGAATGCAAAATAAAAAACTTAATAATACAAGTGCATTTTTTAAAAAACTATCCTTAATATTCCTCAAAATCTCATCCTTTTTTATACTTTCCCTTGATAAAAACATTATTACATATTTTTTATTTAAGGAAAGTTTTACAAAAAGAAAATTTTAAAAAGGTGATAGATTCAATGGACAGGAAAAACCTTATAATCCATTGTCAAAACAGTCTTGGCGCGTTTATTGACCCGGGATTAAAATGCGATATGATAAGGCTTGGAATTATTCTCTACGGGCTTTCCCCTTTAACTGAAGGCGTAGAGTGCGGTATTTCGCTTCCAAAATTAAAACCTGTTATGGGCTTAAAAGGAAGAATTACAAATATCCATACAATGGAAAAAGGTGAGGGAGTGAGCTACGGCTGGGCGTACGTTGCAGATAATAAAACACGTGTTGCAACAATTCCTATAGGCTATGCAGATGGCGTTTCAAGAAATTTATCAAATAAAATTAAAGCAGGTTTAAACGGCAAAAAAATCAAACAAATAGGCAGAATTACAATGGACCAGATGATGTTTGATATAACAGATGTCGAAGAGGCAAAAGTCGGTGATATTATAACTCTTCTTGGAGAAGATGAGGATAATTATTACTCAATAGATACCTGGGC
>CAJTTC010000071.1 GCA_910579295.1 uncultured Christensenella sp.
ATTCTATTTAAGCTGTCGCTTTGAGCGGCGGTGTGCGACGTTTTGTCGCAGAAGTGTTTTGCACATTGACAACTGCATAGAAGAAGAAAAGAGAAATCAAATATATGGAAACGAGAAAGAGTAAAGAAAGGTAATAGGCAAAAAAGGAACATATATATTGAAGTCTTGTAATTCAGGAAAAACCAAGATAGAACTGAAAAAGAACTAAATAGGTCAAGGAAATAATGACGTAAAGTTGTTATTAGACGGCTGTCGAAAGACAGATAGATTAAGCTAATAAGAGCGTACGGAGGATGCCTTGGCATCAAGCGCCGAAGAAGGACGTGACAAGCTGCGAAAAGCTACGGGGAGCTGCAAATGAGCATAGATCCGTAGATATCCGAATGCGGGAACGCACCCATATGAGGATATGGGTATCATTACATGAACACATAGTGTAATGAAGGGAACCTCGGGAACTGAAACATCTTAGTACCGAGAGGAAGAGAAAATAAATGAATGATTGCCTCAGTAGTGGCGAGCGAACAGGCAAGAGCCCAAACCGTATATTTATGTACGGGGTAAAGGACTCACACAAAAGGATTGGAAGAGTGTAGACGAATACACCTGGAAAGGTTGAGCCGAAGAAGGTAAAAGCCCTGTAGACGAAACACGAAGCCACCTGTGAGTATCCGGAGT
>CAJTTC010000072.1 GCA_910579295.1 uncultured Christensenella sp.
CCATCCACCATATCTGCATTACCCTGAACCAAAATCGCATCATTCGGATTTGCGGTATAATTTACCCCAGCAGGTGATTGCCCCATATTAATTTTTGTAACCTCGCCCAGCTTACGCTGTTCCCAAGAATTAGCCAAAAAATTAGCATAATTTTTTGGCTTAAAAAGCGAAAACTTGTCGTTTTGCTTACGCTGATGAAGGGTGATAAGGTTATCAATTTTTAGCAGTATTTCCCCAATTTTTCGCTGCTCGTTTTCTTTCGGTACAAATAATTTCGCTGATTTTAGCGTATCGGAATTTATGGATTCAAATGTTGAACCAGCCGAAAGTTTCGTCCAATAGCCAAATGCGTTCATTTGCTTTAAGGTCTGAAAAATATACTCATTGCCACTAATTGCAGCCACCCCACGACCTATAACCACATCATATTGTGTTTTTCCAACTTCGCCGACAGGGGCTCTAACGCTAAATATCAAATCGCCAACATGCGCTTTTTTTGTTATTTGCCTAGTGTACACACGAGGACAAACCCAACCATCCACCATATCTGCATTACCCTGAACCAAAATCGCATCATTCGGATTTGCGGTATAATTTACCCCAGCAGGTGATTGCCCCATATTAATTTTTGTAACCTCGCCCAGCTTACGCTGTTCCCAAG
>CAJTTC010000073.1 GCA_910579295.1 uncultured Christensenella sp.
AAGACCAAGTGGTCGGTATAGCTGTTCGTACTCCGCTGCTTTCATTCATTGTTTCCCTTAAACAGTGGAAAGAGCGCTGGAGTGAAGACACTGATCATTGTATCACTGGTGAACACAATGAAGCGCAGGCCATGCAAATCCTTTCTGGCTTAGAGCATACCCGACAGCTTGTCGAAGCTCAGGAAGATGAAGGTGATACAGCCGCTAAACTTTGCTGGAACTACAATCATAAGGAGCTCCAGTGGTATCTCCCCAGTCTGTTGGAACTCGGTACAATCTGCGCCTATAAGGAAGAAATCAATGATCTTCTGAAACTTGTTGGTGGCGACCCGCTGTTGTTCGACAAGTATTACTGGGCCTCCACTGAGTACTCCAGCGGCAACGCCTGGTTGTATCTAACATTTGAAAAGGGACCCGGATAGCATTTGAAAAGGGGACCACCCGGGATGGGGATGCAAAGATAATTATATTTGTTGAGTCATCATTTCCTGAGTTTCTTTCATGCGGTATGATTTGCCTGTCATGTTAAGCAGTATAGCCTTGTGGGTCAGGCGGTCTACCATTGCGGTGACCAGTACTTTGTCGTCAATAATCTCGTTCCAGCGGTTGAAGGCGAGATTGGTTGTGACGACGGTCGTCT
>CAJTTC010000074.1 GCA_910579295.1 uncultured Christensenella sp.
ACGACGCGGTAAACGTGACGATCCCCTATAAGGCGGACGTGATCCCCTTAATAAAAGAGCTCGCGGGGGACGCGCCCGCATTCGGCGCGGTGAACACCGTGCTGTGCAAGAGCTTAGCGGGCTATAATACGGACGGGTACGGGTTCTTGCTGATGTTGAAAAACGCGGGAGTGGAAATTGCGGGCAAGAGCGTTTTGGTGCTCGGCGCGGGCGGCGCGGGCAGAAGCTGCATTAAAAAACTGCTCGACGGCGGCGCGAAGCCCTTCGTGTACGAGAGGGACGGGGCGCGCCTTCATGCCGTTTGCGACGAATTTGCGGGCGCGGTTCCGCTGGATAAGGTGCCGTACCGTCCCTTCGATATCCTTTTAAACTGTACGGGGATCGGGATGCACGCCACGGTGGGACAAACCCCCGCCGTCCGCTTCGAGGACGGGGAGCGCCCCGCGGATAATCGCCTGCTGTCTCTGTGCGAAACGGCGGTCGATTTGATTTACGAGCCCGCGCAGTCGGAATTTTTGCGCATTGCGGACTCGCTCGGCAAAAAGACGGTGAACGGCGGGAGTATGCTCTTTTATCAGGCGTATGCCGCCGACTATATCTATCTGCAACGGGAGCCGTCCGCGGAGGAAGC
>CAJTTC010000075.1 GCA_910579295.1 uncultured Christensenella sp.
TAAGGCTGAAAAAATCGCTTTCACCTGTCTTCGCGAAGGGTCTTTCTCATTCGTGTGGCTCACCACCTCCGACCAGATAGACGCTATCGAGCCTGACGCATGGAATACCGGGGAATATCTCTGTGGTGTGAATAAAGCATACTACCGCAATTTGCAGATTCGCAGTATCAACGGAGTGGCCCCAACTTGCAGCGTATCACAGGCGCAATTCGCCGATTATTGCCGCAAACGTGGCGAAGGGTTCACTCTGATAACCTATGCCATGCACCGCGACATCGCCCGGCTTTTCTTTGCCACATACGGCAACCGCGACAGTTCCGACGTATGCGGATATGGCTCCGGCTCAAACACCACTCCGACGGGTAAGACCGATTTCCTCGGAATGAAAGATACTATCAAACTACCGACGGCGACACTCGGAGCTGCCGGAGGCTGGTATTACGACGACACCAACACATTAAGAAATGCCACCTCAATAAATGCCCTCGGATATGAAAACCTTTGGGGCAATGTGTCAGAATGGATGGAGGGCTTCAGTTCCGATTACTGGGTCTGCACCCTTAAAGACCAGGGAGACCGCAAAGTCAAGAGCGCGACCATCTCCGATTCATGG
>CAJTTC010000076.1 GCA_910579295.1 uncultured Christensenella sp.
CGCTGCCGTATATGGAGTCGCGGATCTCGAGCGCGAGCGCGTGCTCGTCTACCCCGATATCGCCCGTCCACTGTATGGTGTATCTGTGCGCGGATAAATCGGAAGCGTATTTCCAGTTGCCGTGCAGGCAGCCGTCCACGTTTCCCATAATAATTGCGCGGCGCGCAAACGCTTCCAGCTCCTGCTCGGAGAGCTCCTGATAGTATTCGTCCTCGATAAACTGGAACGCATACATTCCCCAAGCAAACACCGAAAGGTCGCGGTCGGGAGTGTTCAGTGCGGTAGTCCAGTTTCTGTCGTACCACCACATATCCATCCCGTAGGATAATATCAGCTTTAAGTTGTCGCTTCTGTATTCGATCTCCTCTTTATCCAAGCCGCTCGTGGTGCCCTTTACGGGTTCGGGGTGGTCGTTGAACATGACGTTCACGCCCAGCGCGTGCGCCTTTTCCAAAAACTCCGCCATGTTGGGAAACAGGTCGGGATCGATTTCGTATCCCATACCGCCCACCGCGGGGTCCATACCGGGAGACTGGTTTACTTCGCCCTTCCTCCAGTTGGTATCGATTACCAGCATATCGATGCTGTAACCCTTATCCAGATAATCCTGGAC
>CAJTTC010000077.1 GCA_910579295.1 uncultured Christensenella sp.
TTAAACACCCGTTAAATGAACATTTTACAGAAAATAGGCAATATCTTTACAGGCGGCCAGACGTACAGCAGTGCAGAGGTGCACCGCATTGCCGAATTTGTCAAAAGCAAAGAGGGTCGCCGCCTTACCGCCGAACTCATACGACAGACCGACAGCCTGACAAAAAAGGACGTGGGCATGTGGCGGCAGGCCTGGCAAATGGCCATAAACATAGACAACCCCAAACGGCAGAACCTTTACGACATTTATACCGACTGCCTCATTGACCTGCATCTTGAGGGCTGCATAGGCCAGCGTAAAGGCATGGTGATGAAACAAAAGTTCCGCATGGTGGGCGCAGACGGCAAAGAGGTGGAAAAGGCCACGGCTATGTTTGAGCGCGAATGGTTTAACGACTACTGCTCCCTGGCTCTGGACTCCCGTTTCTGGGGGCACAGCCTTGTGCAGTTTGGCGACATTGTGAAGACCTCGGACGGGTTGAGCTTTGAGGGCGTGGAGCTGGTGCCACGTAAGCATGTGTGCCAGGAGCATGGTATGCTGCTGCGGAACACGGGCGACGATTGGCGCAGCGGCATAAGCTACCGCGAGGGTGAGCTGGCCAGCTGGTGCC
>CAJTTC010000078.1 GCA_910579295.1 uncultured Christensenella sp.
TTGGTTGCGGGACTCATATCCTTGAACCCCTGTCCAAACGGAATAACCGTAAAGCCAAGGTTCTCAAGGTTCTGTGTCATCTGAACAGCACCCCATCGGTCAAAGGCGATTTCCTTTATGTTGTACTTCTTCCCTAGCTCGTCTATGAACTGCTCGATAAAGCCGTAGTGAATAACATTGCCTTCGGTGGTTTGTATGAACCCTTGCTGTTCCCAAATGTCGTAAGGCACATGGTCTTTTGCCACACGCTTTTCCAAGTTCTCCTCGGGTATCCAGAAGAACGGCAAGATGTAATAATTCTCATCCGCTTCCGTTGGCGGAAACACCAACACAAACGCCGTAATATCGGTTGAGGACGAAAGGTCAAGTCCGCCGTAGCACACACGCCCTTCCAAGCTCTCGGGCGAGAAATCCGCCTTACAAGCCTCCCACTTTTCCATCGGCATCCAACGCACCGCTTGCTTTACCCATTGGTTCAAACGCAGTTGTCGGAAAGCGTTCTCCTCGGCGGGGTTCTGCCTTGCCGATTCAAACGCTGCTCGTACCTTGTCAATGCCTACCGTTATCCCCAGGCTAGGGTTCGCCTTCTTCCATACTTTTGGAT
>CAJTTC010000079.1 GCA_910579295.1 uncultured Christensenella sp.
AATCACGGACGAACCGCCACTCACCGCCCCAACAAGAAGCGAACAAATCATTTGCACGATTACTGCAGTTATTTCATTATCACCACACCAATCTATAAGTTCTGGCGGAGCGGGAAAATATTCACCATGTCCCATACAAAGAGAAAATATAATTGTAATAATTAAACTTATAGTTACACCGATAGGTGAACCTACAAGGCTGCGAAAGAGTATCTTATTTTTCATAATATCACCTCATATACCCAATGTTTTCTTGATTTTTTTAACATATTGTCTTGAAACAAAACTAACGTTTCCATTTGACAACGATACGCAAATTGTGCCGACTGTACTTAAATCAAATTTTTTTGCCTTTTCTATATTAATGATTTCAGAATTTGAAATACGCACAAAGCCTTTATTATTTAACCTCTCTTCGATTTCGTATAAGCGAAGACGTAAGACAAATTCTTTTTTATCTGTGACAGCAAATACTTTTCCGACAGCTGCGTAAATTCTAAATATATCTGTTTGTTCTAAAATCTGCACAACATCACCGTCAAAACCAACGATACCTTGCGAATTTTCTTCTGATATGCGTTGCATTAATTCAGTAATGTCTT
>CAJTTC010000080.1 GCA_910579295.1 uncultured Christensenella sp.
CATATTGCAAAAGCTGTTACCACTTCCACAATACCACAAAGCCCTTTCGTGACTTACTGTATTGTCTCATTGCTTGGTATGCATGTTTATCTTGTGTTTTGTAGTTGTTGTTCAACTACCCACTTTGTTGGAAAGCGATTGCTTCTCAGCAATCGTTTTCTTTGCCACGCAGATGTCAATTTTCGCTTTCCCTCAATAATCGATTTTGTTGGTGGGCCTGACAGGACTTGAACCTGTGACCCCGCGCTTATCAAGCGCGTGCTCTAACCAACTGAGCTACAGGCCCGGCTTTGGGTCTCTTTCCCGAAACTGGTGGAGGCACGGGGACTCGAACCCCGGACATCCAGCTTGCAAAGCTGGCGCTCTACCAACTGAGCTATACCCCCAGTTGCGGTTCTCGGTGAAAAAAGGTCGTCACGCACGTCGTGCCAGGTTGCGCTCCAGGCGTCTGGCTGTTTACACATCTTTGGTTCGTTGCGGGCCCTCGCGGGTTCCGCTTTCTCTCCCCTCGGGAAGAGATCCGACCTGTGCACTTCCGTGCACTTGCTCCATAGAAAGGAGGTGATCCAGCCGCAGGTTCCCCTACGGCT
>CAJTTC010000081.1 GCA_910579295.1 uncultured Christensenella sp.
ATTGCGGCTCCAACCTTAGCAAAAACGACTGATATCTCTGTTATTGGTGTCCACCCATTCTTTTTGCACTGCGCCTCGGAGACATAGTTGTTGGCAGTACACATTTCGTGTTCGTTACCTGCGTTATTCATATCCGAGACCTTATAAAAAGGTACACCCGTCTTTCCACCTTGTTCCCTATCAGGGAAGCCTACTCCTGACTGAGCTTTGCCTACTTCTCCCAGCTTACGCTGTTCCCAAGCATCAGTAAAACCTTTAAAACGGATTTTGGGAGTCGTTTCATCACCTTGCGGAAACATTTTTTCGAGCAAAGCCTTCTTAATATTAACAAATTTGTCATACTTACGCTGATGAAGGGTGATAAGGTTATCGAGTTGCTCAAAAAACTGTCCTACCTGTCGCTGCTCTTTAAGCGATGGTAACTTAATTTCTGTTTCAAGAACATTTTTATTGTATAGCCGTTTAATAGTGCTTCCCTCTAACCCTGACCACTTTACGACCGCATAAAATGCCTTCAAAAAGGTCTTGTCAATACTATCGTCATGTTCAAGCCAAATGATATTTGAGTCCTGAAAATAGGCTTT
>CAJTTC010000082.1 GCA_910579295.1 uncultured Christensenella sp.
GGACGTAGACGCTATTTTCGACGAGAACGGCAAAGAGGTTGGAGTACATTCTTTCCCGAATAAGTGGGGGCGTATTTCCTATGTCGGACACGGTATTTTCGCAAGCAGCATTGACGCGTTACTGAAAAAAACAGGTTGGATAAAAAAGACCATTCGTGTACCCGTATGGACGAAATTTTGTGCGGGTAGCGGTGGCGGAATGTGTGCAGTTTATACAGGTACGATTCGATACGTTCGTTGGCATACGAATATGGTTACGGGCGAATACGTTGGTTATCCTGATTAAGCGGCACACTTTTTAATTCAAAAATTCAATTATCGGAGGATAAATTTATGAACAGGTTTGAACAGGTAAAGGGTATGGAAATGCCCGACGCAAAAAAGTACCTTACGGAACTTTTAGGCGACAAGGCGGAGATTCTTTTTGAGGAACTCCGTGTAACGGTCAAGGCGGCGGAGGTCGAGGTCGGTGCTGTCATCAAGTACGGAGGAATTGAGTGGGTAGTCTTGGAATGCCGCAGGTGGAGCGACAGCGTTCTCGTGGTTGCGAAAGACTGTCTGTTTGAGGCAGAGTTCGACGGCG
>CAJTTC010000083.1 GCA_910579295.1 uncultured Christensenella sp.
TGGCCATCGTTATGCCATTCGTGCAGGTCGGAACTTACCCGACAAGGAATTTCGCTACCTTAGGACCGTTATAGTTACGGCCGCCGTTTACTGGGACTTCGATCAAGGGCTCTCACCCCATCAATTAATCTTCCAGCACCGGGCAGGCATCACACCCTATACGTCGTCTTTCGACTTTGCAGAGTGCTGTGTTTTTAATAAACAGTCGCAGCCACCTATTCTCTGAGACCGTCTCACGCTCAAGGTGTCTCTCCTCTCACGCTACTGCGGCACACCTTCTTCCGAAGTTACGGTGTCAATTTGCCGAGTTCCTTCTCCCGAGTTCTCTCAAGCGCCTGAGCATATTCAGCTCGCCCACCAGTGTCGGTTTGCGGTACGGTCCTCTCAGACTGTAGCTTAGAGGTTTTTCCTGGAAGAGTTTCCAATCACTTCGCTCCCGTGGGAGCACCACTTCCGATCCGGACGATCCGTCGGCGGATTTGCCTGCCGACCATCCTCGTCTAAGTACCGAGTAGTCCAACACTCGGATGACCTTAGCCTCTCCGTCACCCCTTCGCATCTGACAGCGGTCCGGGAATATT
>CAJTTC010000084.1 GCA_910579295.1 uncultured Christensenella sp.
CAGCTATCTCCCGGCTCGATTGGAATTTCACCCCTAGCCACAAGTCATCCAGGCCTTTTTCAACAGGCTATAGTTCGGACCTCCACGATATCTTACTATCGCTTCATCCTGCTCATGGCTAGCTCGCCGGGTTTCGGGTCTACATCAACTAACTTCTCGCACTCTTAACACTCGCTTTCGCTTCGGCTCCGGGCCTCTACCCTTAACCTCGCTAGTTAACGTAACTCGCCGGTTCATTCTACAAAAGGCACGCCATCAGGCCTTAACGCCCTCTGACTACTTGTAAGCACACAGTTTCAGGTTCTTTTTCACTCCCCTCCCGGGGTTCTTTTCACCTTTCCCTCACGGTACTGGTTCTCTATCGGTCACTAGCTAGTATTTAACCTTCTGAGGTGGTCCTCATTATTCGTTCCAACAGGATTTCTCGTGTCCCGCCGTACTTCTTCTATACCCCACTCCCTATGATTTCGATTACAGGAGTTTCACCTTCTTCGCTTGTCTTTCCCAAAAACATTCATCTATCATACGAAATTTGTTGGTATAGTGGTTCCTCCAATTTCGCTCGTCACTACTCTCG
>CAJTTC010000085.1 GCA_910579295.1 uncultured Christensenella sp.
CCCGGAGCCTAACGGTTCCGGGCGATAATATGTTCTACAACATATTTATTTCTTTTGAATTTTTCCGCATTATTCAAAAAATAATTGTTATCTTTGTATATCAAAACATTACTACTATGGGCGGATATGGCAGCGGAGGCTCACGCAAAGGAGCCGGAAGGAAACCGATTGACGGAGTGGCAAGGACTAAATTCTCCGTTAATCTTCCGACATGGCTTTTGGAAATGATATGCGACGAAGCCGACCGCCGGAAAATACCAATCTCCCAACTGATAACGGAATTATTAACGAAAGGGCTTGAACGATGAAACGGCACAGAACATTTTGGAAATGGCTCGTCCTCTGGGCGAGAGCCGGAGCGATGTCTGAAGCCCGGAAGAAAAGAATCATGCGCGAAAACCTCGATACATGGAATCGGGAGAATCGGGCTTTTGTTGAGAAATGCTACCGCGAATCCGGCGCGGTTATCGACCGTCCGTCCGCTGACGAAGCGAATGGAGCGGTTTCCGGCGTGGGCCACCATGCCGACGGAGGGTTAATTTAGTGTCCTTCGGCACGTTTCCGTG
>CAJTTC010000086.1 GCA_910579295.1 uncultured Christensenella sp.
CTGCATCTCCGGCGCAACGTCCCTCGGCTCATACTTTAACAGCGCATTATACAAATCTTCCAGTATGGGCATATTCTCCGGCTTCGGGTGCTTGAAATACCCGTCATAAATATGCTTGATGCAGGTGTCAATGATGCCCTTCTCGTCATTCTCCAGACCGTCCTTCCCCCCGGCAATCAAGTCGCACAGGGTAATCAGGAAATCGCTCTTTAACTTCAACGCTTCCTTGTCCCCCTTATGTGAAAGCTGTATGTCCATCGGATTTAAGAAGTCTTTTGAATTGGTGGCAAGCCTTACCACCTGCCCATGAAGCGCCTGCACTAACGGAAAATACTCGCCCTCTGGATCGCAGACGATAATATCATCTTTTGTGATAAGGAAACAGGATAAAATCTCCCTCTTTGCGGAAAAAGACTTGCCGCTTCCCGGCGTTCCCAGAATCACCCCATTTGGTGTACGCAGCCTTTTTCTATCTGCCATAATCATGTTGTTACTGAGTGCGTTCAGACCGTAATAAATGGCGGGTGCGGGCATGAAAAGCTCCTGTGTGCAGAAAGGCACAAGG
>CAJTTC010000087.1 GCA_910579295.1 uncultured Christensenella sp.
ATCGCTCGGCGAGCTCTTCCGCGAGCGCAACGTCGATATTCCCCGCAAAAGACACGACGATGTTTCTGGGGCAATACCGCTCCTTTTTATAGGCGAACAGATCCTCCCGCGTAAATCCCTTTACATTCTCGGCGGGGCCTAAAATATTTCTGCCGTAATTTTTGTTCCCGAACGCCGCGCGGGATAGGAGGTCGAGGCAAAGATCTTCGGGCGAATCCTCGTCCATGTTGATCTCTTCGAGTACCACGCCCTTTTCCCGCTCCATCTCCTCTTCGGGAAAAGTACTGTTCAAGAAGAGATCGGCGAGCAGATCGAACGCTTCTTCCGCGTGGTCGGAAGTTGCCTTCGCATAATAACAGGTCAGATCCTTGCCCGTAAACGCGTTGACCTGTGCGCCGAGCGCGTCGAACGCGTCGGAGATCCCGAACGCCGTCCGCTTTTCCGTGCCCTTAAACTGCATGTGTTCGATAAAGTGGGAAATGCCGTCCTCTTTGTCCGTCTCGAACGCCGCCCCCGTTCCGACGAGCACGCCCATCGTAACGGACAAAAGCCCTTCCATGCGCT
>CAJTTC010000088.1 GCA_910579295.1 uncultured Christensenella sp.
GTTCCTGAGTGTCGTAGAAGGCTTGTTGTGCCGCAAGTCGCTGCTCGTGTCCGTCGGCTTCCCTCTGGGCTATTGCCTTGTTAATTTCCTGTTGCGCCGCCACAATCTGCTGGCCGATTTGATTCTCACGCGCCTGAATCTTGTCGAGGGTCTGTGTGTGGGTCGCGTCAGTTTTGGCTTTAAGGGCTTCAAGAGCTTTAATCAGGTCGCCGGAATATCTTATTACTTCTTCATTTTTCTTTATGATGATTTCGTATTCCGGGAGGTCTCCCTTCAGCTTGTTTATAGCCAAAAGATTCCGCTGGTGCAAGTCATCAGCGGCGGCGGTGGCTTCATCGAGAGAATCCTCCCCGTATGTTCCGGGGGTATGGTGTTTCTTGTTCTTTTTAGAGCCTTTGCCCTTCAGGGTGCGCAGTCGTTCTTGGATTTTCTCTTTGCGGGCCTCGATAGCCTCAAATTCTTCATCGGTTTGGGGGTCGAGTTTGCGGAGTTCCTTCAGTTCCTTACGGAGTTCCTTAACCTCGTCCACAACCGCATGAGCGGCGGAGCTTGTACTAT
>CAJTTC010000089.1 GCA_910579295.1 uncultured Christensenella sp.
TGAATGTCGCGGAAATTGCGGACGCTTTTGTTACGTTTTTCAACGAGCCGCCGGAAGGCAATATTTCGCCGATATGGCAGATTGAGGACACCGGAGATATGTGCGACCGTGAATTGTCGTGCTTATTTGAATTTGACGGTTACGAGGCAGAATATAACTGCATAGTGATACCGGGAGGAATATCCCGGCAGAATTTCAAACGCCTTCTGCAACTCAACAAGGATATTTTTCAGGAACGTTTCTTCAATCCCAAAGGCAATTTTTTCCTGACGACGCGGACAGCCTCATGGCGCATTGTGATGAAGGAAACGGAACTTTATCCGCTTTACTTTTTTCCTCGCCGAACCGGCGACCTTATAAGGATAGTTGAGCGCACAAACGGTTCGATATATGAGAATGACAGTTTTGACGAAGGGGTGGCCGTCCTCGACGTGGCGGCTCTCCGGCGATATTTCGCGGAACAAGAACAGGTGCTTTCGTCAGTGTTCGACGTGTACTATAATTCCAATTTTTCGTGTCGTATCGTGGTGGAGCGTTGCGACCCTACACGGG
>CAJTTC010000090.1 GCA_910579295.1 uncultured Christensenella sp.
CCTCCTTTCGTAGAATATGTTTCACCATATTCCCCCTTGGGGAGGCTAACCGTCTTTGGGGAGTGCCCTCTTTGCTTATCTCAGATTTTATCATTTTATTTCTTCATTGTCAAACGAATTTTTTAGCAATTAAAAAAACCTTATCAACCGCTTGACAAGGTTCTCTGTATATGCTACAATAAAATCACAAAGAGGGCTAAACCCCTAACGGTTAG
The DNA here is from genome assembly GCA_910579295.1 of uncultured Christensenella sp. Lineage (GTDB taxonomy): Bacteria > Bacillota > Clostridia > Christensenellales > Borkfalkiaceae > Coproplasma. The sequence goes on from CAJTTC010000090.1 coordinate 216, forward strand.
CCTCAGTTCTGGTTAAAAAATAACCGTATCCGAACGCTAATCTGGACGGTTATTTTTTTATACGTACAATTACCGTTGTTTTTGTTACGGTAAACGAAGATACTAAATCAAGCTCAATTAATTTGAGCAATATTTGAATTAATTCTGTTCGCATACGCTTGTTCCTCCTTTCGTAGAATATGTTTCACCATATTCCCCCTTGGGGAGGCTAACCGTCTTTGGGGAGTGCCCTCTTTGCTTATCTCAGATTTTATCATTTTATTTCTTCATTGTCAAACGAATTTTTTAGCTAATAAAAAATAAGGACCCGGCGCTTTTGCCAAGTCCTTTTTTG
>CAJTTC010000091.1 GCA_910579295.1 uncultured Christensenella sp.
TCATAGTCATCACCTCCTTGATTTGTTATTGTGTATTATAGCAATATTTTTTTGATTTGTAAAGAGGGTTTTGTGAAAAATACATTTTTTATTTGGGATGGTATCGGTAAAAAATGCTTGCATTTCTTGTTCAAGTCTGTTATAATACAAAAAACATGCGGGTGTAGTTCAATGGTAGAATGTCAGCTTCCCAAGCTGAACACGGGGGTTCGATTCCCCTCACCCGCTCCAATTTTCCCTTCTCCCGAAATACTGTAACAACGTAAATATTTTAGGATTTTTAACATGGCAAAAGAGAAATTTGAGCGGACGAAGCCGCACTGCAACATTGGTACGATTGGTCACGTAGACCACGGTAAAACCACTTTGACTGCAGCAATTACTACTGTATTGGCAAAGAAAGGTCTTTCTGAATTGCGTTCTTTCGATTCTATCGATAATGCACCGGAAGAAAAAGAAAGAGGTATTACGATCAATACTTCTCACGTAGAATATCAGACGGCAAACCGTCACTATGCACATGTTGACTGTCCGGGGCACGCCGACT
>CAJTTC010000092.1 GCA_910579295.1 uncultured Christensenella sp.
TTTAAGCCGGGCTGCGCTTAGGAATATTCACGAAAACCTGTTTTGGGCATTTTTCTATAATGTCATCGGTATTCCGCTGGCGGCCGGGTTGTGGTATCCTGTATTTGGATGGAAACTGAATCCCATGTTCGGCGCTGCGGCCATGAGCCTTTCCAGCTTCTGCGTCGTCAGCAATGCGCTGCGGCTGAACTTTTTTAAGATGTACAGCACGGCAAAAGATAAGAAGCCGGGGCGGAGAGCGGCAAAGCTGCAAGAAAAGGAGAGAAAACAAGAGGAAAAGGCGGCAATGCCGGAAGAAAAGGAGACAAAACAGGCGAAAAGAGCGGCAATGCCGGTGGAAGAAGCAGTGAAGCAGGAAGACAGGACGGATGGCCGGCGTCCGGAAGCAGGGGAAGCAAGACAAAATAATATAAAAATAGAAAAGGAGACAGGAACAATGAAAAAAACAATCGAAATCAAAGGAATGATGTGTGGACACTGTGAAGCGGCAGTAAAGAAAGCTTTGGAAGCACTGCCGGAAGTGGCGCAGGCGGAGGTCAGCCATG
>CAJTTC010000093.1 GCA_910579295.1 uncultured Christensenella sp.
TAGGTACAATGGGCGCAATATTGGCTAAAAATAGTGAAATAGAGTTTATATATGCGCTATTACAAAGGTTTGATTTTTCACAACATATTAATGGTGCAACTATCCCTCACGTTTATTATAGCGAATATAAACAGGATATAATTTACGCTCCGATTCGCAATGAGCAACGTATAATCGGTAAAATTTTCAAACAGTTAGACAACCTTATCACCCTTCATCAGCGTAAGTATGATAAAATTGTCAATATAAAGAAGGCTTTGCTCGAAAAAATGTTCCCGTCGGATGCGGAAACAACTCCCAAAATCCGTTTTAAGGGATTTACTGATGCTTGGGAACAGCGTAAGCTGGGAGATACAATAGATTTTTATAGCGGTCTGACATATTCGCCGTCGGATATCGTAAAGGATGATGGCGTGTTTGTTCTCCGTTCTTGCAATGTACAGGAAGGCGAAATTGTTGACGATGATAATGTTTATGTGCGCGCTGGCGCAGTCAATTCGGACAATGTGAGTGTTGACGATATTATCGTGGTTGTACGAAATG
>CAJTTC010000094.1 GCA_910579295.1 uncultured Christensenella sp.
TAAATAGTATTTTATCACAGACATATACCAATATTCAAATTATTATCGTTGATGATGGATCAACGGATAATTCATATGATATATGTATCCAAAATGCAGAAAAGGATTCTAGGATAATTGTAGTAAAATCAGCACATCTAGGTGTATCGGCGGCAAGGAATAAGGCTGTTGAACTTTCTTCCGGTGATGTCTTATTTTTTGTAGACTCGGACGACTGGATAGATGCGGATACAATAGAGTTATTACTTAAAGCATATAAATCAAATAATTTCGATTTTGTTGCTTGTAGCATTGTGATTGATGAAAATGGGAGTTCTAGGACGGTTCACGCCGGAACATCTAAATTTTCATCACACAATAGAGAAGAAATTGTCAAACAATATCTTGAACTTGCGCCATTGCATGGTTCTGTTTGCAACAAACTCATTCGGTCTGATTTGATTAAGTATAAACGATTTAATACTGAATATAGTTTCTCTGAAGATTCCCACATGATATGGGAAATATTGAAATCAGTCCGTTCCGTAGGTATATTAGATGTT
>CAJTTC010000095.1 GCA_910579295.1 uncultured Christensenella sp.
AGACACGCCCGTGGTTTCGGAAATTTCTTTCGGCGTCCGCCCGTCCTCCCACAGCTTTTCAATTTTCTGGCGGTCCTCCAGGGTCCTGAAAGCATAATCGGCCACGTCCTCACCCCCAAACGATAAAAAAATAGGCCACACATGGCCGTGTGGCCTTGTGTAACCTAATAATAATGGCTGCCTTCGCAAAATCACTCTTGAATTTTTGGAAAAAGCGAGTATAATAAATTTGTATCATGCCGGTGTGATGGAATTGGTAGACGTAGCGGATTCAAAATCCGCCGTGGCGACACCGTGTGGGTTCGAGTCCCACCACCGGCACCACGTCGGAGCGAAATCCGCTCCACTCCGTTTTAAGGCGGCCCCAAAAGGGGCCGCCTTAAAACTGCGTTCCGCTCCTTTGCTCATCCTTTCCAACTCAAACCCGCTGCGCTGGGCTTTGAGTTGGTTTTGATGCATGAGGATCGTCTGGTCTTTTTATCAACACAAGACAGAGCATATCATCCGAACCTTTTTCCGACAGGAGATGGGATCGGAT
>CAJTTC010000096.1 GCA_910579295.1 uncultured Christensenella sp.
TGTGCCTTGTCAAGCTCTTTGCGCTGCTGTGTCAGCGTCTTTTGTACTGCCTTTGCGCTGCACTCGTTGGCGGTTTCGATAAACTCCTGTTCATGCTCTTTCACATAAGACGTTACGCGCTGCAAGTCTGCAAGGACAAGTTCTTTCAATACGCTTTTGCGGATATAATGTGTAGTGCAGAGCATATCATTTCTTGCCCGGTTGCGGTAGTTGCCGCAAGTGTAGGCGTGTTTCCGTTCAAGCGTCCCGGCTCCGCGTACTGCATACATTTTGTAGCCGCAGTCCCCACAAAAGAGCAGCCCGGAAAACAGGTCAATTTCATCAACCTTTGTCGGGCGTTGCCGGGTGGCAATCCGCTTCTGTGCAAGTTCAAAGGTTTCTTCATCAATCAAAGGTTCGTGAGTGTTGGGGAAGAAATACCTTTTTTCCTCCGGGTTCTTTTTCGTCTTTTTCGACTTATAAGATACCTTGTAGGTTTTCCCGGTTATGGTATGCCCTAAATACTCTTTCCTTGTCAGAATGTCGTACAGTGTCT
>CAJTTC010000097.1 GCA_910579295.1 uncultured Christensenella sp.
ACCAGTCTTTGCCGACACCGAGTCTGTCTTGGCGTATGTCGCGGAAAGTTTCACGTATAGCCCACGGTGTAAACCCGACAAGGAATACCAGTCCGCCATAAGCGGTTATTCGCTCGCTGTCAATGCAAACGCCCCACCATGCAATAAGGGTGGCGATTACGGATACAAAGATACTGAATTTTTCCGATGTAAGGTAAATAATTGCTTTAATCGGTAGTTTCTTCGCTCTCGGCCGGCATAATTCAGCCGGAGCCGGTAAAGTTTGAGTTGCTTTCATTGTTGGGCTTGTTTAGATGTTGTTTGACGATTTGAGTAAGGCATAAAAAAGGCGTTCGCCTCTCCATGTCGTCAAACAAGCCCGGAAACCGACGAAGTAGTCGTGTTACTTAGGGTGGAGAAGGCGAACGCCTTATATCGTATGTAATCAGGCAAATAAAATGCCCGAAAATATTTCGAGCCGCTTTCGCGACTACTTCGGCAAACTGCCGGGCTTGTTGACGGCACAAAGTTCGGAAGAATATTGTGAACAAAAAA
>CAJTTC010000098.1 GCA_910579295.1 uncultured Christensenella sp.
GCGTTCAGTTGGGCGTTTCCGCCTGCAATACGGGCGCCGTGGAGTTTTACGCTAAGATGGGACTTGCGCCGAGGAATATACAAATGGAGATCAAAATCGATTAAGGCAACACCGCACAAAGCCCGCGCTTCGCGCTTTGTACGCATCTTGCTTGCATATTTTCCGTCATATTGCACAAGTTCTCCTTGGCGGGCGTCAGCCCGCCGGCGTCGACCTTGTACAATCTGACGAAAAATCTGACAGCGCAATCTGCGCACAAGCTTTGTGCGGTGTTGCCTTAAAAAAATTTCAAAATTTCCGTTAGTCATACTCCGTTACGCTACGCTTCACTCCGCATGCCTAACGGAAACCGCGCGCGTTTGCGTTCGCAAACGCACGACTTTTTGAAATTTCATGCGCCGACATTGCGCGGCATATAAGCTTTTTCTGAAAGTCGGACGGTTAAGGCAACACCGTACGAAGCGCGGGCTTTGTGCGGTGTTGCCTTAAATTTAGGTCCGGCTGCTCATCGAAAGCAAATTATAAAACACCCG
>CAJTTC010000099.1 GCA_910579295.1 uncultured Christensenella sp.
CCTCCTTTACGGGCTTCCACTTCTTCAAGTTCCCGAATAGCGTAGTTGAGCCATCCTTGCAGTGCGTAGGAGCAGGGAACACAATAGGCAATCCGTTCTTTGCGAAGATGCCAAAAAAGCGTTTGCGGCTTGTGTATGCCCCATAGTCGGCAGCGTTCAAAATACGGTGGTCGAACTTGTACCCGTAACGCTTTACATTGCGTACCCAACGGGTATAACTCTTCCCCTTATCCATTGAGATAGGCTTTCCGTTCTCGTCCATGTCGCCCCAACTCATAAACTCTTCCACGTTCTCAATCTGAATGTAGTCCGGCTCTATCGCTTCAATATAGCGGAAAAGATGTTCTGCGAGTGTCCGGCTGTCCGCATCACGTGGCTGACCACCCTTTGCCTTGCTGAAATTCGTACATTCAAGCGATGTCCACAGGACAGTCAGTGCATCGGGATTCTCCGCTCTACATTTTTGGAGGTGGGAAACGAGCGGGGATAGTTCCAACGTGCGTATGTCCTCCGTTAAATGCAATGCGTTGG
>CAJTTC010000100.1 GCA_910579295.1 uncultured Christensenella sp.
CGAAAGCTACATAGCGTCCCTGTCTATGCGCAAGCTCTACGACGAGCGGGGAAATGTATATTGGGGCATAGACGAGGACATACGCGACCGTTTACGGTCACGGCTTATGCGGGCTGTCCTTTCATTCGAGGTTTAAGCTGATTTAGGACAGGCAGCGAACCCCTTTCCGCTGTTCTGTCCCCGGCAGAACCTTTCCAGCACCTTGACAAAGAAAGCGGCGCAAGATAACGGCGGCGCAGCATAGGGCAGATCGGATACGTCCCTTTTGCGCCGAGCCATACGGCGGGTGCGCCATGACACTATCCCGGCGGGGTTTTCTTTCCCTGCCGGGACAGCCGAGCGACCAACACCGCGCCGGGGAGCAAGTTTAGCAGCTTGCGGGCGACGACAGCGCAGAATATATAATGATACTCCCTTACCGCCACAGTCCGAGCGTTAAAAGCGTCGCAGGCAATGGGTAGGGCTGCATGAGAACCATGCCGGGGTGAAATTCCCATGAGGTTATGCTAATAACCGTCCGATTAAAGCCC
>CAJTTC010000101.1 GCA_910579295.1 uncultured Christensenella sp.
ATATTACCGACTTAGCCAAGATTTAACGCGAAAACTTTGTTTTTTTGTAACACCGTTACAACCATTTGGAATCAAGCAATTTACACTCGTTACAGTTCAAAATTGCAGTTTGTAACTGCCCCCTGCGTTTTGTTACTTTTTCACCTTTTCCTCCCTCCCCGAAAACGTGTAACAAACCGCAATTTTTTTGTTACGCCGATTGTTACCAAGTTTGTCACACCCTCTTTTTCTCTTAATTCCTTTGATTTTATATTGTTACCACCTTTTGCAAACATCTGTTACAAGGTAACAAAGATTTAGTAAGAAAAAGGAGGGGGTAAGGGGTGAGGTTCGGCAGTCGCGGTGTGGGTAAAAAGGAAGCCGGGCGGTCATGCGTGGTGCAAGTTCCGCCCGGCTCACGGCTCGAAAATAAAAAAAATACCTTATTCATCAGTCTTCATAAAACAATACCACCGCGTCTTGCCCGAACGCCCGGTGATATGCCCGAATAACGGTTCTCGACCGAATCGTTTTAGAATCGGCGCGACTT
>CAJTTC010000102.1 GCA_910579295.1 uncultured Christensenella sp.
CTTACGGCAAGAGTAAACGCAAGATTGCGCGGAAAACAGCGACAAAGCGTTTTGTCGGTTGGTAATGTTACGCTGAACTCCGAAACTTTCGTCTGCGAAATCGACGGCACAGAAGTATCGCTCAATCATAAGGAATTTGAACTATTACAATATTTTATGGAAAATCACGGAAAAGTTTTATCCCGTGAAAAACTTTTAACCGAAGTTTGGGGGTACGACGTAGGCGAAACGCGAACGCTCAACAATCACGTTGCCCGTCTTCGCAAGCTCGGCGTAAAGATTGAAACGATATTCGGTGTGGGGTACAAATTATGAAATGGCGCATTTGGATTTTATCGCTTGGAATTACGGTAGCCTGTCTTTTTGTCTTTTCTTTTGCGGCAACGCAGGTTTATTATAAATCGTCCATAGACGACAGCAAAGAATATTTGCGCGTTTATATGAACAGCTTTGATGAAACTTTGAATTTGGACGATTTGAACGAACAAAACGCCGCCGCCTTTTCGGAAAAATTGAACGGCGCAAGG
>CAJTTC010000103.1 GCA_910579295.1 uncultured Christensenella sp.
AGTATGGCTATTCGCTTGGTATATCGCACATATTCCAGGACCTGGCGACGTAGTGTACGTTTACAAAGCGGAGCAAGACGGCGACGCAGATTCTGATAATCATTATCATCGAGATTGCGATTATACTGCATCTTGAAACTTTTAAGGTCACCGAAGGCATAATCGTCGATAATGGTGGTCAGACCGTATAGTTCAAGGATAGAATTTTGGAGTGGCGTTGCAGTAAGAAGAATCTTCTTGCAGTCGGCAAGCGCATTCTTTATTGTATTGGAGATTTTATTAGTAGGCTTATAGACATTCCGGAGACGGTGTGCCTCGTCTATAACCACTAAATCCCACTGGGACTGCTTTAGATATGAAGCTTTTGCCTTCGCAAACTGATAGGAGCAAATAACTATTTCCTCGCAATCGAACGGATTAAGACAACCTTCCTCGATATAGCAGTTAAAAGTCTTTGATTCAAGAATACGCGACGGCAAAAAGAACTTTTCCAAAAGTTCAGCCGCCCATTGCTTGCGGAGGTTGG
>CAJTTC010000104.1 GCA_910579295.1 uncultured Christensenella sp.
TAGAGAAGTTTTGGAATGACACAACGCTTGATGATCTGCTCACTATGACGAAAGATGATGTGATTTCCTGCCTTAATTCTTTGGCTGCTGAATACAGCACCGACGACATTGTGATTACCATAAGCGCAGAGCACGTCCATTTCGACCATACGGAGGAACGGCCCGAACTGCCATAACAAGAAAACACCAATCATCTATCTATCAAATATGAAGTTATCTGCCGCACGACGGCAAAAGAAAAAAAGCCGTCGTACAGCAGCCATATCCGCATACCCAAACGCGGCGGCTTTGAGAAATCAAAGCCGCCGTTTTACCTTGTCGGAATACAAAGTATAACGTCACCCCATCAAACCTACGGCGGCTAAAGGAGGTAGCCGCCATGAAGCGCAGCATATATCGCTGGGGTACAATGTTCTTTGACTTATCAAAAAAAGCCCGGCCACCGCCGGGGGACAGCACACCCCAAAGGGTGAACTGTCAGACTACATCTATGCTGCGCACAATTCCTTTGCCCTCGTCTGC
>CAJTTC010000105.1 GCA_910579295.1 uncultured Christensenella sp.
GAAAATATATGACGAAAAAATTATATCGAGTTAGAAAAGGAAAAATAATTGCCGGTGTTTGCGGCGGTCTGGCAAAGTATTTTGATGTAAGTCCTAAAGTTGTACGCTGGCTTTTTGTCCTTATGTTTTTTGCTTTTTCAAGTGGATTGGTGGTATATATCATTCTGATGATTTTCATGCGAAAAGAACCGAAAGCAAATTAACGCCTATGCTACTATCTACCAATTTGTGAAGTAAACTGCAATACCCGGCTACCCGGAAAAAGCCCTTGTTCCCTATCCTGTCATTGTGGCAGCGACAAAGGGCGACCCGGACGCTATGAAGATTGTCTTGCAGCATTTCAGCGGCTACATAGCCCGCCTCTCCATGCGGAAGCTGTACGACGAGCGCGGGAACGTCTATTTCGGCGTAGACCACGACATTCGGGAACGGCTGCAAGCAAAACTGATGATGGCTGTCCTCACCTTTAGGACAGAGGAATAACCGCAACGGCGGCGGGACGCTTTCTCTCACCCCCTTTTC
>CAJTTC010000106.1 GCA_910579295.1 uncultured Christensenella sp.
TGCACTCCTTTAAAATTAACGGATGTCACTTTTCCTCTGATAATCCCTTTTTCTGGCGTTGTAATTGTTACGTCCTCCGGTCTTACCACCGCATCAATCATTGTTCCATGTTCAACATCATCTACACACTCAAATTCCGCACCACAGAATCGCACTCTGTATTTATCCGTCATAATACCACTAAAGATATTGCTATCGCCAATAAAATCGGCAACAAAAGCATTCTTTGGCTCATTATAGATATCTTCTGGAGTTCCAATCTGCTGAATCTTTCCCTCTGACATCACAACAATCTTATCGGACATTGTAAGCGCTTCTTCCTGGTCATGTGTCACATAGATAAATGTGATGCCAAGCTTCTCATGCATACCTTTCAGCTCCAACTGCATCTCCTTACGCATCTTTAAATCCAGCGCTCCCAACGGCTCATCTAACAGCAGAATTTCCGGCTCATTGACAATCGCGCGCGCAATCGCAATACGTTGCTGTTGGCCGCCCGAAAGCGTCTGTATCCCT
>CAJTTC010000107.1 GCA_910579295.1 uncultured Christensenella sp.
TCGGAATCTGATCGCGCCGGTGCTGGGCGTACGTTCCCGACAGTGGGGGAGCAAAACTGTGCAGCTCTTCGAAGAGCGTCCCCACGGCAAAAATGATTGACTTCCGCCCGCCTCTATGCTATAATAAAAAAGCCGTCCGAAAGGACGGTAGCGACGGGGCGACCCGTGGCGGTTAGCACTTCCTACAAAAAGGAGGTGATACCTATGACGAAAGAGTTGATTTTGTTCTTGTTGGAACTTGTTCAGCGGGGAACGGTGACTTCGGTCACGGTCAATCAGAGCTCTGTAATTGTACGTATAAAAAAATAACCGCCCCGCGAGCCAAAGCAGTGGCGATTATTTAATCACATAAACGCAGGCTAACCGCCAACTCGGTTTCGCCCTTGTTCGCTCTTATTATAAACCGCGGAAAGCGGTTTGTCAATAGTTTTTACGCAAATTTTCAAAAAGCTGCCCTCCGCGTATGCGAGTAGGGCTTTTTTATACCTAAAAAACTTTGGGGGCAATTTGGGGGC
>CAJTTC010000108.1 GCA_910579295.1 uncultured Christensenella sp.
GCCGACATTCACCGGGACTTGGGTTTAGAGCTTCGCCTTGCGGCTAACCCCTTGCCTTAATCTTTCGGCATTGGTCACGTGTCACACCCTATACTTCGACTTGCGTCTTTGCAGAGTGCTGTGTTTTTGATAAACAGTCGGTTGGGCCATTTCTCTGCGGCCTGCATCGCTGCAGGCACCCCTTCTTCCGAAGTTACGGGGCTAATTTGCCGAGTTCCTTAACCAGGTTTCACTCTTACGCCTTGGTATATTCTACCCACCCACCTGTGTCGGTTTGCGGTACGGGTCGCTTAGCATACGCTGGGGCTTTTCTTGGCACTCGATCCAATGATGCGCTGAGTCCGTGGACTCAACTCGGAATTCAATAACCTAGTCATCTTTTCTCATGCGTCCCCCCAGTTTAAGGGTTGCGAGCTCAGGATTATTAACCTGATGTCCATCGCCTACGCCTCTCGGCCTCGGCTTAGGTCCCGGCTAACCCAGGGACGAAACACGTTGCCCTGGAAACCTCGGG
>CAJTTC010000109.1 GCA_910579295.1 uncultured Christensenella sp.
TGCTCCTCATAGGTCGTGGCCCTTTTATTATATGGTATTTTTCTTCTTGCCATTTTTTATTGTTAAATCAGCTACAAAATTAAGCAATTATTCTGACATTTTGGGTATCCGGGAGGACCTAAATATAAGGATTCAAGGCCTGTATGTGCTATTCCGTGCTAAATCTGTCGGAGTACCCGGATAACGGCGCGGATGTATCCCGGATTCTCGGCATAGCCGATGTTTTTCAGCCACAGCAGATAGTTTCCGCCCTTATAGCGGTACTGCACTTTGGTATAGTAGGCTTTGACGCTCTCCGTCCAATGGGAGAACTCGTAGTATTCGCCCGTCCTCGGATTGGTAAGCCCGAAAAGGTTATGCTTGTTTCGGCAGACTGACGACTTGAACCATCCGGTTTCAAGAATCGCCTGGGCCAGCACTATCTTCGGAAACTTGATTCCGTTCCTCCTTATCTCTTCAACGAGATTCGGAATCGTCAGCTCAGGCAAATTACGGTTATGCCCGCTATCC
>CAJTTC010000110.1 GCA_910579295.1 uncultured Christensenella sp.
GTCGCGCGGGCGTACTCTTCCTTCGACATCAGTCCCTTGGGCAGCTTGAACGCGTCGGAAATGTATATCCCGCCCTGCGGTCCGCGGGAGACGTCTATGGGAATATTGCAGCAGGTCATTTCGTCGATATAGCGGTAGATGGTTCGCACCGAAACGCCGAATTTGCCTGCAAGCTCGCCTGCGAATACCTTGCGCCTGGAAAGTAACGTAAATAAAATTCCTATCATAATTTGGTATTTCATGAAAGTGCTCCGAAAAAATTTATAAATCAGTAAAAAAATTTTATCATATATGACAAATATTGTCAAGTATTATGGCTATAATCGAGGGCGGAGGATGCAAAAAATGAACTATATGGATCGGTTGATCGAGGAATACCGCGAGGAGCAGCAAAGGCGGCAGGACGAGGAATTCAGGGCGAGGCTTTCCAAAAACCGCACGGCGGAAGAGTTGTTCGCTGTTTTGCTTGCGCTCGGTCCCCGGTGCGCCGCCGAGCGAGAAGCCCC
>CAJTTC010000111.1 GCA_910579295.1 uncultured Christensenella sp.
TCGCTGTGAACGGCTGTACCTTTTTTCGCGGCTTTTTCCAAAACGTCCGGGTTTACTGCTGAATAATCGGTAGACAGCCCGTGTTTCTTCAAAAGGCGCGTAACGCTTATAAGCCGTTTATCGCCGAGCCAATAAGTATGCTGTTCTTCGTTGAATACTACTCTCATTGTGCTTTTCCCTCCGCATTTTCGGTTTGCTGTTGTGCCGCTTGTTGTGCCGCTTGTTGTGCCGCTTTTTTCGCTTCCACTTTTGCGATAGCGGCTTTTTGCATAGCGATAGCTTCCGCGACCTCTTCTTTGCTGATTTCGTCGACGCTCTTTTTGAAATGCGCGGCGATATTGTTCAAGTCCATTTTAAGGGCTTGGACCTCTTTCAACTGCTCGGGTGTAGGCTTCTCGAACGGCTTGTCCGCTTTCGGCTTGCCGTTGCTGTTCTCGCCGTTTCCGGTGCCGCCGTCCAATATGTCGCTCTCTGCTATATCGAACATAGCCATATACAAATAACG
>CAJTTC010000112.1 GCA_910579295.1 uncultured Christensenella sp.
GGCAGGACGGTATAACGATAGGGCAGAGCGGCAACACGTTCTCGCTGACTTTTGCCAAGCCCACGGTGGCTCAGAGCGGCACGTATAAAATGACGTACACGTTGAAGCCTACGGCGACGGGCGCGGCTAACGGTTTAGTCGAGACGGAAACGAGAACGCAGAACGCAACCTTGAGTATAGCCAAGAAGCAGATCTACAAACCCGTGTTCGACCAGGCGGCGACGTACACGTACAACGGCTCGGAGCAGACCGTGAAGTATGAGGACACGAAGAACAGCGCGGCGGATAAGGCGTTCTATACGATAAACGAAGCTTCGACGAAGAAGACGAACGCGGGCACTTACTATGCGAGCGTAACCTTGAACGACCCCGCTAACTTCGAGTGGGTAGTAGCGCCGCAAGACCCCGACACGGGCGCAAATCTTGCCAAAAATGCGGAATTCCGCTTCAAGTGGATAATAAATAAAGTTAATTTCGGCATATTCGAGGCGGCAACGGAAG
>CAJTTC010000113.1 GCA_910579295.1 uncultured Christensenella sp.
GCAACACCAACGAGTTCACCCTCGCCCAAATCTCCAAAGGCGACGACATCAAGATATATAAGGGTACCGTACCCCTCGAAGAACCTGTTTCAGTCGTCGAGGCCGGCGTTAAAGTGGTCCCGTTCGTTACCGAAGGGCAATACCAGCTTTCGGGCGGTTCTGCTGTCATCGACGAGATAGAGGGCGGAGCGCATGACGCGGTTATAACGCTTCTGGGGGCTGCCGGTACATCACCGACCGTTTCCCATACGAGCGGAAAAATCCTGTTGCGTGGCGGCAAGGTGTTCACTGCTTCAGAAGGTGCCCAGCTCACCCTCCGCGCTTTTGACGCCGGAGAAGGCGGCCTGATATGGATAGAACAAAGCCGATACGTCCCCGCCTGATTCTACCGGCTCATTTCCCGACATATATCCCCGTGGCTCCGACTTCGGGGATTTTTTTGCGCGTAAATATTTCCATATATGGAAAACTTTTTTGTAACTTTGCATTGTAATTAAGAA
>CAJTTC010000114.1 GCA_910579295.1 uncultured Christensenella sp.
GAGCCGACAAGAAACGACAACGCCCGCACAGCGTTGTACTGTGCGGGCGCATGAAATGACGCGGTTCTTTATGTACTTACAAATTTCGCGTTGCTGGCCGGAGTAATCCGGTGGGAGTGCTATGCTTTTTTTGACGAGTTAGGTGGAACAGAAATTAAAAAAGACATAGCGATACCTCCCGAATACCGCCATATCTACATGAAAATAAAAGAGCGGCGGCCTTGATTTCTCAAAGCCACCGCGTGCTGGGGCGTGACAATGCTCTACTGTACGACGGCTTTTTTTCTTTTGCCGTCGTGCGGCAGTCTTTACTCTTGAATTACCACACACTCACCCGAGCTGGTTTGTACTTCTCTCTGCATGTGTTCATTAAATTCCGTCTGCGTGTGTTCGTCAAATTCCGCTTGGCTGAATTTCTCTACACCGGTCAGCGTTCCATTCCCGGAAGTGTTCAGATTTGCAAAGTCACGAACCGTATAGATGTCGATTGAACCGTTTTC